>NZ_JBBOCJ010000001.1:3832397-4471129 GCF_038002345.1 Paenibacillus sp. FSL M7-0420
CCCTACCATTCTGAGGAATTCACTGAGCGCAGGAGACTTCCATTTCTTGTTATGGTAAGCGATCTGGGTGGCCACCCGCTGCGACTGGTCATTCCAGTTCAGCCGGCCCAGCTTGCCTTCCGCCAGCTCGCGCTTCACCGTAATCTGCGGCAGAAAAGAGAGACCGAGTCCGGCCATCACGCACTGCTTGATTGCTTCAATGCTCCAGAACTCCAGATTCGGATCAGGAAACACACCGTGGCTGTTCAGATGACGTTCAAACAAGGTGCGGTAGGTGCAGCCCGCTTCGGTATGCAGAATCGTTACGTTCTTCAGCTGATACGGCTCCACTTCAGCAAGCTCCAGCAGCGGATGATCCAGCGGAGCCACCAGAGCCATGGCTTCATGGATCAGCGTCTCACAGTGCATATCCTTATACTCTGTTTCCGGCTGCAGCAGGAAGGCCAGATCCAGCTCCCCGGAGCGGATGAATTCGGTCAGCTCCCAGCAGGCCCCCGGCTTAAGGGTAATCTGCACCTGCGGATACCGGCTGCGGAAATCTTTGATAATTCCCGGAAGCCGGAAGGCCGCCAGGGATTCCGGTGCACCAATCCGCAGCGAACCGGCGATTTCGGTCTCAGACCGGAGGGCATTCTCAGCCATCGTGTGCATCTTGGAGATTTCCTGGGCATACGGCAGCAGGCGGCGGCCTGCATCCGTGAGCATAATCTTTTTGCTGATCCGGTCGAACAGGGGTTGCCCCAGCTCTGCTTCCAGAGCCTGAATCTGTGCGGTAATGCTGGACTGGGCATAATCCAGCTTCTGCGCAGCGCGGGTAAAGCTTCCGGTCTCTACCACAACGAGAAAGGTGAACAGATGCTTC
This sequence comes from Paenibacillus sp. FSL M7-0420, assembly GCF_038002345.1. Lineage (NCBI taxonomy): Bacteria > Bacillati > Bacillota > Bacilli > Caryophanales > Paenibacillaceae > Paenibacillus > Paenibacillus sp. FSL M7-0420. Next base: position 3,833,260 of record NZ_JBBOCJ010000001.1, read on the forward strand.
GATTCCATAGCGGACCTTCCTTTGATCCATCGGTTTTTTGAATGGATGTTATTTGATAATTCCGTTTTTCCAATGGATCTATTATCTGATACTCTAGAACTAAATACAAGGAAAGCGGGATTATACATATGAAGAAACACACCTCGTTACAACGTACCATCGGCATGCCTCAGGCCATTGCCTTATACATCGGGGCTGTCCTCGGTTCGGGGGTATTAATTGTCCCCGGACTGGCAGCCGAGATGGCTGGCCCAGCTTCGCTGCTGGCCTGGGGCTTCATGACCCTGCTCATTCTTCCGCTTGCCTTATCCATGGGCCTGCTCTCTGCCAAGTTCCCGAACGCCGGAGGTGTCTCCCACTTCGTTACACTAGCCTTCGGGCCGAAGGCCGGGGCCCTTGTCGGATGGTTCTTCCTGATGTCCGTTCCGATCGGCGCACCGGTCGCTGCATTGACCGGTGCAGGATACATGACGGCAGCGATGGGCTGGGGCGATCCGGCCAGAATCGCCCTTGCCGCCGGGATGCTGGTAATCGGACTCCTAACGAACTGGATGGGTATGCAGGTCGCCGGTAAAGTGCAAATTGCTGTGGTGATCGCTATTATTGCCGTACTGGTCTTCTCTTTTGCCGCTGCGCTTCCGAGGATGGAGCGTGCCCACTTCACTCCGTTTGCGCCGCATGGCTGGATGAGTGTCGGGCAGGCGGCCGCTATCCTCTTCTGGTGCTTCATCGGCTGGGAAGCCGTCTCGCATCTGTCCGAAGAATTCAAGGAACCTGAGCGGGCTGCAGTCAAGGGTGTGACTATCGCTGCTGTAATTGTCGGCGTCCTGTATTTCCTCTCGGCACTTGCTACCGTAGGTACGCAGAGCTATCTGCACGGCGGGGCAGATAGCTCCCTGCTCTGGATCATCAGCCAGCCGCTGGGGGTGTGGGGCGGGTTCATCGCCGGACTCACCGGTCTCTTCATCTGCACGGCGACGATCATTGCCTATGCTGGCGCGGCTTCACGCGTGGCGTATGCGTTGTCCCGGCAAGGCTATGCTCCCGGCTGGATGGGCCTTGTATCCAATCGGTATCAGACGCCTGTAGGGGCCATCGGCTTCCTGGCGCTCTGCTTCACCTTGATATTATCGCTCTACGGCAGCGGGTCGCTCTCGATAACGACACTAATCACCTTCCCCAACGCTACCTTCATTCTTACCTATATTGGGGGCTGCGCCGCCGGAATCCGCCTCTTGCGCGGTAGCCGTGCAGGCGTAACGATTAGTTGGATTTCTTTTGCCGCTACCCTGGCCGTGTTCCCGTTCACAGGCTGGGCGATTCTGTACCCGCTGCTGATTACAGTGTTGTTTGCCGGGGTGGACTATTGGAGATACGGGGCAAAGCGTGTGGGGAAGCGGTGAGGGGATTTTAATGCTACATACTTAAGGGCTGGACTCGAAGCTTGGTCGTCGCTGCGATGAACATTTGGCCCTCCGGCCGCTGCCCAATTTGGATTTCCTGATTATAACCGCTCTTCGCGGTAGAAATCCAAACCAAGCTTATGCTTACGATGCGAGCTTTCCTGCGGAAAGCTTTCAGGCGGACGCTATCGCTCCTCCAGTTCCAAATTTCCCCTCCGCTTCTTTTTGCTTTTCGTTATTTCTTAAGTGCATTAAAGAAAGTCACCTGCGGCTGCGCATCCAGCCCGTGTACCTGCATGCCTGCACATTGTCTTACATCTGGCCTGCACGCCTCCGCACTGCCCAACGTGTTCGTAAAATTCTTCTACAACCACAAACAGGCCACGCCATCCATAACAGGACGGCGCGGCCTTTCTTTTATAAGCGTTGAATTTCAGCAGCTATTTGGTCCACTCAATTGGAATGCGAAGACGGAACTGTTGTATATCCTTGGTATAAGTGAAGGAATTAGCCACAATTTCGAGCTTATCGGATGGCTGCACCGGCGGGAAAATCAGCTTAAAGGCTAATTTATCCCGGCTGATGCGCACCGGCTGTCCTTTGGGGAAGATTGGATGCCCTTGCTCCTCCTCTAAGCTAAGTGGAGTAATCTGGCTCATCACCTGACTGGCCTCATAGTATACAACCGTCTGCTTCTCCTCATAGTCAACGGAAGTTATCTTCACTGTTCCTCCTTCATTGCCCTTCAACGTTATAGGAAATGATCCATTCAGGCGCTGACGGTCCTCCGCTTGCTTGGCTTCTCCATTTTTCGGGGGTTCAGTAACGATCAAGGTCACATAGGCCGGCTTAGGATTGAGCGCTGTCAGCGGTGAGAAGTTGAAATAATAATAGTCATTGGTGGCCCCATCTCCACCTTGATTCATATATAAGGTTCCAATATCATCTTCGAGCATTACATTAAGCCATGTATCAGGATACCTGTTCATCACAATAACTTGCGAAGTTACAGGACCCAGGGTCAGCTTGTCTACAGTGTAAAGAGATTTATCGTATATGAAATCCAGATTCTTGGGATAGACGGTAGTGCTCAGCGCGTTACTCTTAGCCCTATCTAGCAGGACAGATAAATCCCAGTTCCCCCTCGTCGTCCCTATGCAGTCGATACTCATATTTAATCTTAGCTGATCAGGCAGATCCTTATCCCCGAAGCTTAGACGGGTTGTACCTACGAAGGTATGGTCTCCTGTAATTGTGAAGTCATGGGTTGATATTGTTTGTGGATGATGCCCTACAAAATTAAGCTTATAGAAGACTGCCGCTTCTTTGCCGGTAATAGGCTCTGACGATGACGGATAGGTTACCTCATAATTTAGCACCAATGATATACCATCGTAATATTCCTCTACCAGATGGAAGGTTATTCCTTGATCTGCAATGACCGCACCTGTCGGACTGCTTAGATGCTTCTCTTCAATGGACTTCAATCCCTCTCGATCCCCACCTTTCGCATACAAATAATCGAAGAACGGAATGACGCGCAGCGCTTCAGCAACCGGAGGCGAGACGAATCCGATCCCAATAATGGATCCGGCTGTAATAACCAGCGCAGCTGTGGCTCCGATGACCCACTTCCTGTACGATGATAACCGGTGTCTGTATCTTGGGGCTTTCCCTACTCCTCCAGTATGTAGCTGCCACAATTCATCAAAATCAACAGAAGAAGGCATACTGTGTATCATGTGTTCAGCTTCCTTTTGTAATTGTGCGGTTACTGCTCCGGATTCAACATCCAGCCTGTCCCTAGCTGTCGTCATTTCAGCCCCTCCTTCATCATCAGTACACCGGGGTCAAGCTCGCCGCATTCTCTCAGCTTGCGCAGTGCCGCATGAAGCCTGGATTTGCAGGTTCCCAGCGGAATGCTTAATACCTCTGCGGTCTCAGGCAGCGATAATCCGGCATAATAGTGCAGGGTGATCACTTCGCGCAGCTTCGCGGACAGACGGCTGACCGCCTGCCATAATTCCAGCTGATTCTCACTATGCAGGGCGAAGCTCTCGGCGGAGTGCTCTTTTCCCTCTATAGGAACGCCTGCCAGCAATTGTATCCAGGTCTTCCTGCGTAACAGATTACGGGACGTATTGACGGCAATCCGGTACAGCCAAGGCCGAAGCGGCCTGGAGGAATCGTACAAATGATATTTTGCAAAGGCACGCAGAAAAGTCTCCTGGGTAATATCATCGGCCAGCATCCGCTGCTTGGTCATCATAAGTGCAATCCCATAAATATAAGCGGAGTGTGCTTCAAACATGTCCTTGGCCTGCTGCTCTGTGATGGGATAATCCTTCACGCTCGCTTCCCCCCCTTTCTTACTGGATATACGCTTTGACCCGGGCGATCCGTTCGCTTTACGTTTCAGAAACTTGTCAGGCGGTTATGGATGAGGAGAGCTTGACCTAATCTGCTAGAAGAAGGAGACTGTAACCTATGTCTGATCATAAAAAAGTTATTCTTGAACCTGCAGCTCAGAAATTCGCCGATGATAATGCCAAGCCTCCCTTCCTGCCTGATCTGGGTCCGGAAAAAGGCCGCGAAACGGTCAACACCGTCCAGGCTGGCGATATCGAAAAACCCGAGGCAGATCTTCAGGATCTGACCGTAGCCGGCGGCCCCGGCGGTGAAGTGAAGGTCCGCATTGTCCGTCCGGTAGGCACCTCCGGCACTTCCTTGCCGGTCATTCTCTACATTCATGGAGCAGGCTGGGTATTCGGCAACAGTCACACCCATGACCGGCTCATCCGCGAGCTGACTGTGGGTACGGGCGCTGCCGTGGTATTCCCGGAATACAGCCTGTCCCCGGAAGCCAAATATCCTACGGCCATTGAAGAAATCTATGCGGTACTGGAATGGATCGCCAGTGAGGGCTCCACGTATGGACTCGACGCCTCCAGGCTGAGTGTCGCTGGGGACAGCGTCGGCGGTAACATGACTGCTGCCATCACCCTAATGGCCAAAGAACGCAGCGGTCCTGCTATCTCTAAGCAATTACTTTTCTATCCGGTTACAGATGCCTCCTTCGATACGGAATCGTATCATCAGTTCGCAGAAGGATATTTCCTCCAGCGCGAAGGCATGAAATGGTTCTGGGATCAATATACCACCGATCCTGAGGAGCGGGCACGAATTACGGCCTCTCCGCTGCGGGCCAGTCTGGACCAGCTTAGCGGTCTGCCGGAAGCCTTGATTATCACCGGTGAAGCCGATGTGCTTCGTGATGAAGGAGAGGACTATGCGAATAAGCTTCGCGAAGCAGGCGTTCCCGTTACGGCTGTGCGCTTCCAGGGCATTATCCACGATTTCGTGATGCTGAACGCGCTGGCAGACACTAAGGCTAACCAAGGAGCATTGCTGCTGGCAACGGCTTGGTTGAAGCACTAAGTCCCTGGAATATAACTATGTAAAAATAAAGCAAGCCCGTACCGGTGAATTCCAGTGCGGGCTTGCTTACATATATGAGGTTGCCAGAACCGGCAGCAGTGCGGTTTAGACTACCTGCCTCAAACCAACCTACGGTCCATCTATTTCCGCTGGGAATAGAACTCCGCTGCTTTGATCAGCATATCCTTCAGTGAACCGAAGGAAGTAGTCTTTGCTACATGCTCATCAAGCTGATCCGACGGGAGCGATTTTATCTCCTCTGCTGATCCGGCAGAGAAACCCCCTTTTTGCAGCAGATCCTTCAAGGACTCGAACGGAGTGAACTTTTGCAGAAAAGAACTAGATAGCAGTTGCTCCAGCGGCAGCTTCTGCAGCAATTGCTCGACAGGCAGCTTGTCTAGCGGTAATTTCTGCAGCAGCTCGTAGGCACGGCCTTCTTTGAGGGAACCGACTACTCCTTGTATTTTATCGCCTAATCCTCCAATGTTAAATCCCATAAGGTCAACCTCCTGAAAATCTGTAGTTGATCCTTATTACCCCGAATTCAGATCAGCGAATTACATTGGTTGACATAATGTTGATTATGTTACTCAATGGCACATCTCACATCCTCATCTCCCCGAACGCAGAAACTTCCCGATCCTCCGGGCAGCTTCCAGCAGACGTTCTTCCTCCTCTACCAGTGCAATTCGCACATACCCTTCCCCCTGGCTGCCAAAAGCATCTCCCGGAATGACCGCTACTCCGGTTCTCAGCAGCAGGTCATGCGCGAAGCGGCGCGAACTTCCGGCTTCACCCCTACTCCCATAGGTATCCGGCAGCCTCGCCCAAATAAACATAGTAGCTTCCGGCGAGGGCACCGCCCACCCTTCAAGATGCAGCGCCTCTACCAGAAGATTCCGCCGCCGCTCATACAGCTCAGCCACCCCTTGGTCCGGCCCGGAGTTCATCGCTTGCTCCAGCGCCACAACCGCCGCTTCTTGAATCGGCTCGAAGACGCCGTAATCGACATTGCTTTTCAGCTCCCGCAGCGCCCCGACGGCCTGAGCATTGCCCGTCATGAAGCCGATGCGGCAGCCGGCCATGTTGAAGCTTTTGGAGAAGGAATGAAATTCAACGGCGGTGTCCCGCGCCCCAGGTACCTGGAGGATGCTGATCGGCCGGTATCCATCGAAGCCCATCTCTGAATAAGCCAGATCATGCACGACCAGCACCTCCCACTTACGGGCAAGCTCCACGAGCCGTTCCATATAAGCCAGATCCACAGTAACCGAAATCGGATTGCCGGGAAAGCTGAGCAGAATAAAAGCTGCTTCACGCCAGACCTCATCAGGAATTCGCTCCAGATCCGGCCGGAACGCATTCTCCTCCAGGAGTGGCAGCGGCCAAGACCTAACCCCCGCTATTGCGAGCGCCCCTGAATAAATGGGATAACCGGGGTCCGGCACAATCGCCAGATCACCGGGATTGCAGATGGCCAGGGCCAGATGCGAGAGTCCGTCCTGTGAACCCATCAGGGACACGATTTCCTCCTCCGGATCTACCTCCGCGCCAAAACGCCACTGCATCCATCTCGCTGTCTGATTACGGAATGCCGCACTTCCTTTGGACGACGGATACGCATAGCTATCCTCCCGCAGTACTGCTTCACTTAATACCTGACGGATCTCGGGCAGAGGCGCCCGGTCCGGACTGCCGATTCCAAGATCGATAATGTTAAGTCCCGCTTGCCGGGCTTCTGACTTCCATGCCGCCACCTCGGCGAAGATGGATGATCCCAGATGAGACAGCTTGTCTGATCTCCATTTATGCTGCTTGCTGCTATGAATCAATGGACTCCCTCCAGCGTATGTTTTTCAATAGTATAGCATGGGTCAGGAGCCTCGAAGCAGAGAAAGAACAGACGAATGCTCGAAATGGGCATTAATTCCATTATTAATATATTATTCTACTAAAATCACTCTATTTAAGGTGACAACTAGTGCGGGAAGTGATATAGAAATCGATATGAAGCGAAACAGCGTATAATTTATGTTATACGCTGTTTTTTGGAGGCGATTTTGTTTGTTATTAAGGAATATATGCCTCCGTCGAATCGCCGCTGCCATCCGGGCATAGGATAGAGTATTACAGATGAAAGTGGGAATATACATGTCCAAGAATAAGCGCGGCAAAGCACTTTACACTACCCCCTCCCGGGCCAGGGGCACCTGTCCGATCTGCGGGAGCACACGGATTAAGCTTCTGTATTTCGGCAAAGGCCCGGAGGGCGAGAAGCTGACGGTCTGCAAAAAATGTGACGGCAAGCAGCAGAAGACGGGTTGAATTCCGGTGTAACTTTAAATGTACCATAAAAAAACGGCCTGCCTTCCCCTTCAGGAGAGCAGCCGTTTCTTTGTGCCTACTCAAACCCCGATTTCACCCACAGCTTGGAGATATCCAAAAATCCGAAGGAGCCGGGCTCCAGTCCGAACAGATTCTGACTTAATTGCGCTTTTTTATTCATGTGACAGCCATACAGTACCCAACCGTTATCACGCAGTTTGCCTTCGGCCAGTTCCAGTACCTCTGCCCTCTCCCCGGCGGCCAGCCGGGCGAAAGGCTTCAGTAGCTCTGTCAACTCAGATTTCTGGCTGTCCAGCAAGAGGTGATGCAGATAATTCGACTCATTGCGAAAATAATTAATCATCCCCCACTGCCAGTCATCCTCCAGTACTTCTTCGCAGATCACAAGATCCGCTTGGTTCACCAAGTCCGGCAGATCATAATCCCCTAAAGGATACAGCTCAAGCTGTAATCCAATTTTCCTGCTGCGCTCCTGCAGCCAAATCGCCTCATCCTGATCCTCTTTGCAGGTCCGGTAGGCCAACTTCACTGCCTCTCCTCTGTATCCGCCTTCCTCAAGCAGCGCCCGCGCTTCCTCCAATTGTGGCTCAGCGAACTCATACTTGCTGCTCTGCCAGGGAAGGAAGCTGCCTGCCGGCATAATCCGGTTGCCTCCCAGCTCACGAATCAGAGCAAGCTGATTATAGAGGATACGCATGGCCTGCCGGAGCGCGGGATGATGGTGTACGCCTTCTTTTAGAAAATTAAACAGAACGTACCTGCACCCGACAGCCGGATAATCGATACTGTGGCTCCTCCCCTCCTCTGCTGCGGCCACACTGCTCAGACTGGTACTGGCACCCGTCAGCTGATATTGACGTACCCCCGAGGCCAAATGCGGCAGGTACCAGATCTCGACCCGGTCCAGCAGAGGACGGATTCCGTAGTAAAGATCGTAAGCGCTGAGTACAAGCACATCCTGGCTCAGATCCGCTACCTGATAGGGCCCCGTGCCGACCGGATGCACAGCGAAATCCACATCATACGGAACAATCGACATATAGATTGAGCTGAACAGATGCAGGAAGAAGAAATTAGGCTGCACCAGATCGAACCGGATACGGTAGTCCCCCTCCAGCTCCACATGAATGATATCCTCAAAATGACAGATCGCCGGACTTCTAAGTCCGATCAGACGTAGGAGGGTTTCTTTTACATCCCGGGAAGTCATCATGCGGCCGTGGTGGAACCGCACCCCCTTGCGCAGATAGAACAGATAGCTTGTACTGCTCTCGTTAGCCTCCCATGTGTGGGCCAGCCCCGGCAGGAAAACCCCGTTCTGTGCATCATAGGTAATCAGGGTACTGCAAATATGCCCCAGCAAATAGGTCTCAAAAGCGGTGTATACGGTGGCCGGGTCCAGCTTCTCCATCGCACGGTTACGGGAGATTCGCAGCACCTCCTGCCCGGATGTGGAGCCGGGTTCGCTCCAGAAGCCCATTTGCTTATCGAGAACTGCCAGCAGGCGTTCTTTGAGCGGCTCGTTAACCGGGTATTGACCAATCAATTCGACGGCAGGCTTAATCCGGCCTTTGGAGACTAACTCCTGAAATCTCTCCTCCAGCACCTCATCTATGTGACGCAAAAAAGTCATCTGCGAGCGATTTCCTCTCCCTCTTCCGGGTATCCAGGCAATCAGCTGCTGCTCCTCCAGCTTCCGCAGAATAAACTTCACATTGCGCGGTGTGCAGCACAGGATACCGGTCAACTGCTCAATTGTCACCGGAATCGGCTGCTGAAGGTTATATGCCGGAGCCAAGGCTGCGGCCAAACAGAGATAATGCGTGCTGCTGGTGTCCATTTGATCAACCCCCTTTTAAAAGGTGAAAAGTGACATATAATTCTTACACTTTTATTTCCCCCTTTGTTCTATACAATTATACATAATCATTCGATAAGAAGTATGCTTCATATTCAAAAACATGGACTAGGAGACGGGGATTCAAATGAAACAACATCTGCGCCACATTCACCCGCTGGCCTGGACCATCATCATTGGAACGATGTTCGGCCGGCTGGTTACTTCAATGAGCATTCCTTTTCTCTCTATTTATCTCACGCAGGTGCTTGGCGCATCCGCTACCCAGACCGGGTTCACCGTGGCCGTCAGCTCGCTGGCAGGGGTAATGATCAGCTTCTACGGCGGTTATATCTCGGATGTGATCGGGCGCCGGATCGTCATGCTGGTCTCCGTGTTCGGCTGGGCCTGCGTATTCTTCGGCTTCGCTGCAGCGCAGCATTTATGGGTCTTCTTCCTGGTGAACACGCTCAACGGACTGTGCCGCGCCGTATTTGAACCAACTTCACGGGCATTATTGTCAGATATCACCCCGCCGGAGCAAAAGCTGCTGGTCTTCAATCTGCGGTATGCGGCGGTGAATCTGGGTGTGGTCTTCGGTCCGATTATCGGCCTCCAGCTCGGCTCCGCCAAGTCCACCTTCCCGTTCGTAATCGCAGGGATCGTCTATATCGCCTATGGACTTGTTCTGTTCCTGCAATTCTCGGTGCACCGTGCCAGTCTGCCTGTGCATGGAGAAGCCCGGACGCCGAAGCTGCTCGATGCGCTCGCGGTCACCGGAAGGGATAAGGTATTTCTGCCCGTTCTGCTGGGAACCATCTTCTGCGTCCTCGGGTATGGCCACTTCAGCTCTACACTGGCGCAATTTCTGGCGATGAACACCCATTTCAGCAATGGCAGCCAAGTCTTCTCTTATATGCTGTCGCTTAATGCAGTGACGGTGCTGGTCGTACAGTATCCTATCGTTCGTGCAGCCAGCAAGTTCGCGCCGATTATCCCGCTCATTCTGGGCAATGTCTGCGTAGCCCTTAGTCTGCTGCTGTTCGGAATGCCTGGAGGGGTGCCCCTGCTGATGTTCAGCGTGGTTCTGTTCACTGTCGGGGAAGTCCTGCTCTTCACGATGATGGATATGCTGATTGACCGAATCGCCAAGCCGGAATGGAAAGGCACCTACTTCGGTACGATTGGCTTCAATAATCTGGGCAGTGTAATGGCTCCTATCCTTGGAGGACTGCTGCTGGATCAGTTCGGCGCTCTGAATGGCCCTGCGGTGTTCGTACCGCTTGCGCTGACCACGGCGCTCGGCCTTCCTTTCCTGATTACCGCGCATAAAAGACTCCGCATCCGCGAGGCCGCCGAAGCCACTGAAGCAAGGCGGGTTGGCGCTTGAGACGTTGAACACATTAATAAACCCCAGACCTGCTGTAAAGCGGGTTTGGGGTTATTAATATATACTTATCATTGTTTTTAACTCTTGTGATCGTTAATAAGTTAACATAATAATTGTTATGTTGCAAAGTAATGATTATACTGCAACTAAACGCCGCTACACTAGCCCGATGTAATCGGTTTTCCGACTACATTCCGCCCACGAACCATCCCAGTGCCCAATGTGGTCGGTTTTCCGATTACATTCCGCCCACGAACTATCCCAGTGCCCCATGTAATCGGTTTTCCGATTACATTCCGCCCACGGACCATCCCAGTGCCTAATGTAATCGGTTTTCCGACTACATTCCGCCTACGAACCCTCCCAGTGCCCAATGTGGTCGGTTTTCCGACTACATTCCGGCCACGAGCCCTCCCAGTGCCTAATGTAATCGGTTTTCCGACTACATTCCGGCCACGAGCCCTCCCAGTGCCCGATGTAATCGGTTTTCCGACTACATTCTGCTCCGCAGCTCTATAATACTACCCCATCCCGCTTCAGCTGCTCCTGCAGCTGCGTGATATCGAGCGCCTGCGGCTTCACCCCTGCGGCCGCCGCGAGCGCCGCTGCTGTTCCGGCGGCCTGGCCCGTGGCCATGCAGCTTGGCGTCAGGCGGGTCGTGGCCAGCGCTTCGTGCGAGGTCGAGATGCATCTGCCTGCAGCCAGCAGATTGGACACATTGGCGGATAGCAGACAGCCGTACGGAATGTCGTAAGCGCCGTCTCCGGCGATGAAGGAAGCCGTTACCCCCTTGCCGGACGGATCGTGAATGTCGATCGGGTAGCCGCTGCGGGCAATGACATCACTGAACTTCCGGCCTTCTATGACATCTTCTTGGGTCAGCTGGTAATAGCCTTTAATCCGCCGCGATTCGCGGATGCCGATCTGCGGTGCAACCGCTGAGATCGAGGCCCGTTCGAAGCCCGGAACGTCGCGCTTCAGAAACTCGGCCATCAGCAGCACCTGCTTGCGGCCCTCCTGCTCCGCCAAGGTCAGATCCTCCGCATTCGTTGCGTCCAGCCCCTGGACGCGGGTGCAGTTGATCAGCACCTCATCATCTGCCGGACCGGCAAAGAACAAGACCTGATCGCGGTTAATCGGCACCTCGGCCCGCTTCCATTGCGAGTAGAATCCGCTTACCCCGGTGAGCGGCAAGTCCGGCAGTTCAGCGATCGGCGTTTTGCTGTAGAACTCTTCGGGATGGCTGATCATATATGCTTTGACCTTGTGCAAATCAACGCCGCGCATTCTGAACTTCATCGTCATCGGCTGGGAACGGTTATCCCCCTCCCGGCCCTGCAGCGTTTCAGCCCCGGACAGCTTCGCTACATCGGCATCTCCGCTGCAATCCACGAAGATGCGCCCCGTTACAGGCGTACGCCCGGATTTATTAGTCACCACGACATGTTCAATTGCGCCGTCACTGACCAGCACCTCATCCACAAAGCTGTGCAGAAGCAGCTTCACCCCAGCTTCATGCAGCATATCTGTAGCTACCACTTGATAAATCTCAGGATGGTACGGCGTCAACGTATGCACGAAGCCTACCGTATCCCGGAGATGGCCCGGCGAACCACCGCTGGCCTGCAGCCGGTCTACGATTTCCTGGGCGATGCCCTTGATCACCTGCTCGCCGCTATCGGTGTGAAAGGTCATCCAAGGATAGACCATAGCAGCGGTGGACATCCCGCCCACGAACCCGTAACGTTCAATGAGCACGGTCTGTGCTCCCAGCCGTCCGGCGGCGATGGCCGCCGTGATTCCTGCAGGGCCTCCCCCCACTACAACGACATCTGCCTCTATTGCAGGATTCATATCATCCACTCCTTTATGTGTGCTATTCCTTCAGCCCTGTCATGGCTACGCCCTCGATGAACCGCTTCTGCGCCATGAAGAAGACGATCAGCAGCGGCACGGTTGCCATGACGGTGGCACTCATCAGATAATGCCAGGAAGTGCCCACTTCATCTGTAAACAACGATAATCCCAGCGGCAAAGTCATCAGCTCACGCGTATTAATGAAAATAAGCGGGTCGAAGAACTCATTCCAGATGGACACGAACGTGAAGATCGTCAATGTCGCCATCCCGGGACGGGCAATCGGCAGCATAATGGTCCAGTAAATGCGGAATCGGCTGCAGCCGTCGATCATCGCCGCTTCCTCAAGCTCCGTGGGTACAGTAATGAAGAATTGCCGCATCACGAAGATGCCGAACACGCCGCTTGCGCCGAAGATCGGCAGCAGAATCAGCGGCAGATGCGTATCAATCCAGCCCAGGTCACGCATGAACAGGAACATCGGGATCGCCGTCACTTCATGCGGAATCATCATGGCGCTGAGCAGCACCAGGAACACGGCATTTCTTCCGGTAAAGGGAATTTTGGCAAATGCATAACCAGCCAGCGAAGCGAAAAACACGGTTCCCGCCACGACGACAAACGAGATATAGACACTGTTAAAATAGAAGCGGTGAAACGGGATCAGTGTAAAGACATCCACATAATTCTGAAACTGGAATACCGGCGGAATCAGCTGCGGCGGGTAGGTGAAAATATCCTGCGGCCGTTTGAAGGAGGTGGACAGCATCCACAGGAACGGAACAAGCATAATCAGCGATACCGCCGTTAATGCAGCATACACTCCTGCTACAGACCACCTTTTGCTGTTGTTAGGCGTCGCCTTCATTGAATACCCACCTCTTTCGCAGCTGCCACTGCAGCAGAGTCAAGATCAACACGACAAAGAACAACACAAATGCCAGCGCCGAAGCGTAGCCCATCTGGAACAGCTTGAACGCTTTTTCCCAGATGTAATAGACCAGCACCTTGGTGCTGTTACTCGGTCCGCCCTGGGTCATGACGTAGATCTGGCCGAACACCTTCAGCGAGCCGATTACGGTCATCACCACGGTCAGAAATACGGTGGGCGTAATCATAGGCAGGGTCACGTTGAAAAAGGTTTTGGTCTTGCCTGCCCCGTCCAGCTCAGCCGCCTCATATAATGAACGCGATACCTGCTGGATCGCAGCGATGAAGAGCACCATGTTCAGCCCCACGTTCTTTAGCACACTTGTCACAATAACGGCTGGCATCGCCAGTCTCTCATCATACAGCCAGGCGGCCCCTTTAATGTTGAACAGCATCAGCAGCTGATTGATCAGCCCGGAATCGGTGGCGAACATATACTTCCAGACGATGGACCATACGATCAGCGAAGTCATCACGGGAACGAAGATCGCGGTGCGGAAGAAGCCGATGCCCTTCAAGCTTCGGGATAACAGCAGCGCCAGCATCAGAGCCAGCACAATGTTAAACGGCACCAGACCCAGCGTGAAATAAGCCGTGTTGCCGAAGACCTTCCAGAACAGCGGGTCCACCGCAATATCCTTGTAATTATCCAGACCGACGAACCGGTGCTCACCAAGCAGCGGCCAGTCATTTAGGCTCATATAGAGCGCTTTCCCCATCGGAAATAACAATAATAACGTGAAACCAAGCAGCATTGGCGATATAAAAAGCCATCCGGTCACCTGTGCCTCGCGGGCAAGCGGACCCTTGTTTCGTCTCTTGACCTTTCTGTTCATGCCGGAATTCACCGCCCCCCTAGCTCAATTTGTCTATGGCACCACGGAACGAGCTAACCGCACGCCGCAGCTCATCTTCTGTCTTGCCCGTCACCACCGCACCTAACATGATTGCCTTCACTCCGGCACGCTGCAAGGCAGGAACATCTCCCTCTACCAGCTTGCGCTGGGAAGGCACCAGCACGGGAAGACCGGAATGGTCGGCCAGATACCGGTATTTCAGCAGGTCTGCGAAGCTGAGGGCCGTACCGTATTCGCTGCCAGGCACAATGGAAGCTTCAAGCGCCGTGATCCCGAATTGCGCCCCCGCCTGAACCTGACTGAGATCATAGGTGTCATTAATGGCAAAGGTCCGGTCCAATCCATGGTCCTCCAGCATAAAGGATGGCAGATGATGGGCATAGATCGAATAGAAATCGAACCCGAGCGGAGCAAGCCGCCTGATCTCTTCTTCCGCCACACCTTCCAGACTGCCGGAGGGCACTACCCCAAAGGGACCGTCAAAGGCAGACCGGATGTCGCTAAAAATATCCTCATAGCTGTCAAGCGGACCGAAATGAGTACCACTGGCCCGGTGGCCGACATTAAAATGAACCTTCAAAGCATCCGCGCCTTCCTCAAGCGCTGCCTTCGCCAATCTCACATCGTTAGCAGGAAGGCTGATGATCAAGGATAGGGCGTTTTGCTCCAATCTTTGCTTCAATTTACCCATTGTATTTCGCTCCCTGTTTCGGGCAGTCCGTCAAGCCGGACGCTGCTCTCTGCTGAACGCCGGTTGACGGTCCCTTGCCCGGAGTCTTATTTCAAAATAGCCTCGACATCAGTCTGCATCTTCGCCATATTGTCCTTGGCGGACGCCGATTGGCCGAACAGGCGGTCAAAGCCTTGCAGCACAGCATTGTCGATATCCTGCCAGCGGATGTGGCCCGGAATGATGCGCGCCTTCGGCATTTCATCGATAACAGCTTGCACGATGTGCTCGGCTGGCGGGTTGTTCGGCTGATTCAGGAACGCATCGGAACTCAGCACCGATGTACGCGGCGGCACGAAATAAGTGGATGTCGCTTCGATCCCCGACTGGCTGGCGAACAGTTTGAGCAGCTTTTTGGCTTCCTCCGGATGCTTGCTGTCCTTGAACAGCGTATAGCCTGCTTGACCCAGCATCGGAACACTGCCTGCGGAGCCGGACGGCATCGGCGCAATGCTCCATTCAAATCCTGTAATCTCACGCGCTTTCGAGACATAGCTGTAGTTGTCGAAGAACATTCCCAGATTGCCTGCGTCGAAGCTAATCTGTTCGCCTGCTTTCGGGTGGGATTCGTCCTCATACATCATCCTCTCCAGCAGCTCCATGGTCTCCACGCCATACTGGTCATTCCAGGTGAACGCGGTCAGATCCTCATTGAACGGGCCGCTTCCATAAGACCACGAGTACGAGGACAGAATGGCCCAGGTCTTCCAGTCACGGAAGAAGTTCGCGCCATACACCCGCCCCCCAGCATCTTTGACAGCAATCGCTTTGGCCGATTCCTCAAAGGTCTTCCAGGTCCATTTCCCTTCGGAAGCCAGCGTATTCGGGTCCGTCAGATTCGCCTTGTCGAACAGCGTCTTGTTGTAGAACATGACCACCGGCGGTGTCGAGAACGGCAGGCCCAGCAATTGATCCCCGTCCCGGAACAAATCTAGCGTGCTCGGAATATAATCGTCCAGGTTAAAGGAAGCATCGTCCTTGAAGGAGGAGACATCCGCCAGAATGCCGTTGGCCTTGAACTGCGGGATCATCCGCTCCGAGACCCAGGCGATATCCGGAAGGGATTTCCCTGCGGCCAGCACCGATATTTTCTGCTGATAATCCGTGAATGGCACCGAATCCATAGTCACCTTAATCCCCGGATTGTCTGCTTCAAATTGGCTGATCAGCTTGTTGTACACATCCATATGCCCTTGATTGCCCCACATAAGAAACTTTAACTCCACATCTTCCTGTTTCCCGGGACTCTCGGCATTTCCGCTTGCTGCGGGCTTGGCACAACCTGCCGTCAAGCCCAGCAGCATGGCTGAAAGAAGCACTGCTCCTGCTTTTTTCATGAACATCCCCCTTTGATATGTTAGTTTTAATGACTCTTTTAGTATAAAGGAGACGTATTCGGTGTAGAAATCATCCAAAATACAGGAATGGTTCGTTATATTTATGTTTTACGTTAGATTAACTAACACTTCACTCTTGATTATTAAATTGATTACGGTATTCTCCCCCCGTCATCCCCGTCTGCTGCTTGAACACCAGCATGAAATGCTTCGGGCTTTGATGGCCGGATAACCGGGCCACATCATATATTTTGAGCTGGGTATGGCTGAGCAGCCATTTCGCACGTTCCATCCGGGAATCGGTTACATAGTCTGAATAATTGCAGCCCGCCTCTCCCTTGAACAGCTGGCTCAGATACGTAGCGTTCAGATTGACATGGGAAGCTACCGTCTGCAGCCGCAGATCACCGTCAATATGCAGTCTGACATATTCCTTAACATCCCGTATAATCTTGCGTGTATCTCCTCCGCTCTCCACCCGCAGGGGGCCTGGCGTCTGTTCCAGGGAAGTTATGCCATGACGCTTATCGAGCAGCAGCCGTGCTTTTTCCATCACGCTAACCAGCTCATGGCGTTCTACGGGCTTTAGCAGGTAATGAAGAACTCCGTATTCTATGGCTTTTTGGGCATATTCAAATTCGCCGTATCCGCTCACAATGATGACCAGCAGCCCGGGATACATCGACTTCACCTTCCCGGCCAGCGCCAGTCCGTCCATTTCCTTCATGCGGATATCGGTAATCATTACGTCCGGCAGCTCGGACTTTAAGTACAGGAGCGCCTCCCGTCCGCCCGGCATTTCAGCGGTCACCTCGAAAAAGGGCGCCGACCTGCTAATTAGCTCGCGCATCCCTTGTCTAATCACGATCTCGTCCTCTACGAGCAGCACTTTATACATTCTCTTCTCCCCCTGATTCCGGTATCGTTATCGTAATAGTCACAGCCAGCCCTTGTCCCGGACTTCCGTCAACCGTGAGGCTCCCGCCTTCCCCGTACAGCAGCTTGATCCGCTGGCCGATATTGCGCAGCCCCAGACTCTCCTCCTCGCTGCGCCGGAGCGAATCCATGGAAGGATCTTGTTCGATCTCCCGGTTCAGCGCCGTGAGTTCCTCCTCCTCTAAGCCGTTCCCGTCGTCACGCACCGTAATCAATAGCTCGTTGTCAAAACGCAGCGCTGACACCCAGATCCTCCCTTCTTCTCGCCCGGCGATCCCGTGATCGATGGCATTCTCCACAAGCGGCTGAATGGTGAGCTTCGGAATGCGCAAATGCTGCACATCCTCTTCAATCTCGTTATGCACCGTCAGCTTACCGCCAAAGCGGATCTGCTGGATACGGACATAGGAGTCCACGAACGCGATTTCCTCTCCCAGCGATACGAGCCGGCCGGCCTTGTCAATCGTATAGCGAAGCAGCTTGCCCAGTGCGGATACCATATCCGATACCTCATCATGCCTGCGCTGGACGGCCATCATATTGATCGATTCCAGCGTATTATAGATAAAATGCGGGTTGATCTGACTCTGCAGGGCGGACAGCTCAGCCTCCTTTTCCCGGAGTCCAATCACGAGTACCTCATGAAACAGGCGGTTGATTTCCTCCATCATCTTATTAAATCCGCGCCCGAGCTGCCCGAATTCATCTCCCCCCAGCGGACTGACCCGCATGTTGAAATCGCCCCGCTCCACCCTGGACATATTGCTCTTGAGCTCCACCAGAGGGAGGGTGATCCGGTACGATACCGCATAAGCGAGCAGCAGCACCGTCACCAGGCAAAAGAGGGCAAGCCATAACGTGAAAATCATCATCGCACGCGATTCCTTCAGCATGACTCCAATGGGGGTCAGGCCGATGACGGACAAGCCCGAATACGGGGACTTATGGCTGACAAACAAATAATCTGTGCCTCCCAGCCTCTCCCGCTCCCCGCCATGCAGGTCCTTGATTCGCCCGGAGCCCATCAGCTCGCCGTAGGCCGACTGCCCGTTATCCGGCTTTTGCTCATACAGCAAGCGCTGGTCTCCGTCAATGATCATCAGGTTCGTGGATTGTTCAATCTTCAGCTTAGAGAAGACGGAGCCGAAGGCTGACTGCTTAGCGTCGATGAGTATGTAGCCCAGACGCCTCAGTGTTCTGGGTTCCTTGATCACCCTGGCTACCGAAATATAGGCTGAGGGGTCGGTTCCGGCATAATAAGAGGGATGATGCGGGGGAAGAATGATCCACTCGCCGTCCGACTGCTCCAAGGCGCTGAACCATTCGTCATGCCTGCCATCCCATGAGGTGTTGACCGCCAGCGGCTCCACGTTGGAGAACAGGGTTCCGCTGTTGCTCAGCAGATGGATGCCCCGGATTTCCGGACGATCGTACGCCTGTGCGGAGGTATATAGTTTCATTTTCTGATAATCATCAGACAGCGCCCATGTGCCTGAGCCCATAGGACCATCGTATTTAGCCAGAATAGATAACACCTGCTCGTCATACAGAGGCATCAGCGACAACCGCTCCAGATCCTTCAGCAGCCTGTCCAGATTGGCGTTGGCCTGTCCGGCGACATCCACCGTATATTGCTTTGTTTTCTCGTTCAGGGTGGAGGAGAAATGACGGTACGTCACCATTCCCTGCACACTTAACGGCAGCAGCGTCAGCATGGTGAACAGGAGCAGCAGTCTGGTGCGCATTTTACTTCTTCTCAACCGTAGGATCAGCCCCCGCAGCATCTCAAGCCCTCCTTTTGTTAAGTAAGCTGACATCTAAACCTCTATACAGTTTATCGTATAATGTTCCGTAATTGAATTCTATCCTCTTATATTTGGAAAAGGTACGGTTCAACAAAGTCAATAAACCCCAAACCTGCTGAAAAGCAAGGTCTGGGGCTTATTATTTTCACTCTTCGATTACAGAATCAGTTAACATAATATTGTTTATGTCTCCTTGCTGCGATTATACATTTTATCCCACACTCGCACTTGATTGCTGACATACTCTCTCAGCTCTGGCGGCCCCACAATTTCAGCATGAACCAGTAGCGGCAGCACCCTTGCACAGGCCGAGCTATAATCGTACATATTTACAGTAAAAATCCAGGCATCTCCATCAGATCCGGTATTCATGACCTCCAGCCCCTGCAACATCTGCTCATGCTTAACACGGGTACGGATGACCACCGGATAGAACTCCCGCGCTCTGCTGGTCTGAACGAAGGCTTGCTCTGCATGTTGCCAGTAATGCTGCAGGGAGAACTGCTCAGGGATGGCATAGGTCTCCTCCAATAAAGTAACAGCTGTGAACCGTTCGCACTTGAATGTCCGCAGATTCCCGGCGCTCTCGCAATAGGCGGCAAGATACCATTCCCCCTGCTTCACGATGAGTCCATAAGGCTGCAGCTTCCGCTGCGAGCTCTCCCCATTCACCTTAAGGTACTCTGCCGCAATCTTCCGTTCCCGCCATACCGCAGTGCGCAGAATCTCAAGATACGGCACCGCAACATGACCGCTCCACCACGGCGTATCATCGAACAGAAACCGGCGCTGCGCGGTACGGATATCCTCCTGATAGGGAGCAGGCAAGCTTGCTTCCAGCTTCAGGAGCGCATTTTTGAGCAGCAGACTGGTCTCTCCTGAACCGCCCGCCGGCATTCCCATCCCGGTCAAAAAGAGCTGGACTACCTCTTCCCCATGCAATCTCCGCAGACTCACCGTATAGCCTTCCATGAGCGAAATCCCGCCGTTCGGCCCAGTGGTGGTGACCAGCGGAATTCCCGATTCCGCCAAAACATCGATATCTCTGTAAATGGAGCGGACGGACGTTTCGAGGGCGATGGACAGCTCGTTCGCCTTCATCCGGCCCCGGGATTCAAGCAGTAAAAGTATAGCAATCAATCGGTGCAGCCGCATGCTTCTCCCCCAAACCTTCTTATTCGTCAACTATTCTTGCCACTCTGTTGTCAACAATACTGCGTTAAGATGAATGTATCAAAATCAAGGAGCTGCTGCAAATGAATATTGGCATATTAGGAACTGGGTTCGGGGCGTATCACGCCTCTCTTCTGAAGCAAATGGAGTTCGTGAACAGGATCGTCGTCTTCGGGAGAAATGAGGACAAGCTGCTGAAGCTGAAGGAAGAGCTGGGGGTAGAGATTACGATGAATGCTGAGGACATTCTGTCTGATCCCTCGATTGACGTAGTGGATATCTGCCTGCCGTCTGCGCTGCATAAGACCTATGCGGTAGAGGCGCTGAGACGAGGCAAACATGTTTTTTGCGAGACGCCGGTTGTTCTGGAGCCGGAAGAAGGGCGGGAGCTGCTGGACGCCGAACAGCGGTATGGCCGCAGAATCCTCGTCAATCAATTCATCAAATTCGATTATGCCTATGAATACCTGGAGCAGTCCGCCCGTGAATCCACCTACGGCCAACTGCTGCATGTCAGCTTCCGCAGGGAGACCGCCCCGGTGTGGGGGGATCTGGGCCTGTCCGCGATCGCTGTCAATCTGATGATTCATGATCTGGATGCTAGCGCGTGGCTGCTGGACACCCCTGTACCCTCTTCCGTCTGTGGGACATCTGGAGGTGTGGACGGTCAGGCGCTGGTTCATGCTACTTTCACTAACGCTGATGTTAGCGCGCACATAACCGTCTCTTCACAAATGCCGGAGGCGTACCCGTTCACGGTTGGTTACGAAGCGTATTTTGAGCACGGCAAGCTGGTATTCCACGAGACCAATGCTGCGAATGGAGAGGTTGAAGCCAGCCTAACCCGTTATACTTCTGCGGGCAAGACGGCTATCCCGGTGACCCCGAACAATCCTTATGAGAAAAGCCTGCGGCATGCCTTATTGTCTCTCCGGGACGAGACGGACTCCTGCCTGGCGCTGGAACATGCACTGAAATCCGTGAACCTAGCCTTCCAGTTGACGGATCAGCTTACAGTAGCCCCGGTGTAACGGGCTTTTGGATGGAGTACGGAAAGAGTTGGATTTGCTACACTTGCTGATGAACGAACGGCCCCTGCTGGGGTAACAGTTGGAAAAATGGCACTTACTTAGGCGTATTCTCAGTAAATCTGCAAAAGCGCCTCCAGCAGGTGCTGTTTTTCCAAAGCCTACTGACCCCCATAAGTCCATGTCAATAACGAAACCTCGCCCGGACGGTTGACAGCGAAGCCCTGCTTTGGCAGGTTTGGGCCTCACTTTTTCCTTTGTTAATGGCTAAGTCCTTCAAGCGTATGGGTTTGAGTGATGTGGTAAGGGGAGCGGATATTTCAGGTTTTTCTATTGTGAATTTTTCATATGTTGAAATTATATAATTAAGGGGTCGGGAAAGGTGTGTGTTTCATGCTTTTTCATACTCCTCATTAATCAATGGTTAACATAATTATTTTTATGTCACTTCTATACCCCGACGTTATAACGCGTTGCCGTTACAATATAGTACCGTTTATTTTCGTTGTCGATACCCTTGGTTCCCGCCCCTCTACTCCCCTGCCAACATCGTCTGCGCAAAGCGCTCCAGCTTATCCATGGACAGCCCGCCTCCTGTCTTGTGCTCCTTGCCTTTGACCATACGTATAACCCACTTATCCAGCGCAGATATCCGGTCCGGGTAGATCTCATCGCCCATGATTTCCTTGGCAATCGCCTTGTTATAGATGATCTCAGGATAAGCCTGCTTAAGCTCCTGCTCCCCCTTCTCCCCTGTCATTCCTGCACAGATGAACAGTCCCAGCCGTTTGGTTAAAAGCTCCTGCTTGTGCTGGGCTGTGAATGCACCCATCTCCTTACGGATTCTGCCATAGTAGATGGAGCCGCCTAGGATTACTGTGTCATAGCCAGTTAGAACCGGCAACTTGCCAGTTCTCAGATTCACCACTTCGGCCGCGTTCAGCCTGGCTTGCAGCAGTAATGCGGCTTTTTCGGTGCATCCGTATTTGCTTGCATACACGATCAAAATCCGATTGCTCATTAGGTCCGCCTCTATTCTATAGGTAATGGACTTGCAGGGGATGCGGGTTCCTGCGCGTTGCGCAGTACAAAAATGAGACACCAGATGACTGCCAGATTGAACATTGGAAACAGGATCAACTCTGCCATGGAGACATGAACTCCTGCCCTTAACATTCCAATCATCATGGAGGAGATGGAGGTCAGCAGGGTTGCAGCTTTTACCAGGACAACAGGAGCCAGAAGGTAACCGTAAGACTGTCTGCGGACGAGCAATGCCCCTGTCAGCACCATGAGCGGAAGCAATACAGCTAAATCAAGTGCCTGAATCACCAGCGTGGTGTAATGCTCAAGCAGAGCAGGCGCAGTTCCATTCCGCCAGCCGCCGGCAATCCGGCCCAGCCATAGCATGATAATCAGGAAGGCGATCAGCAGCAGGATGAAGCCAATGCTTTTACCCGGAAGCTGCGTCTTCATCAACACCCCCTCCCGCTCCACCGAGCGAAAGACCAAAATAAATGCAAATAAGCTGCCCGAGAACAGCAAGACGTAGACCAAAAACAGATCATTATACATAGCCAGAAAACAATATGAAGCATAGGTATAGGTGAAGTATCCGAGCGCTCCAGCAAGCAGCAGCCGACTCCGTATCGTTCCTCTGAGACTCAGCAGCAGGGATACGAGCAGCAAAGGAATGCCCACCACTAAAGTAACGCCATCCTGAGCGATAGCCTGGGCTGCTGCGGACAAAGAATCATTCTTGTAGATTCCGCTTCCGTACAATTCAATCTGTTCTCCCCGGATGGAGGTGAAGATGGGATGGCTCCCCTCATTCTCAGATCCTTCACCTGAAAATAGCCCGATGCCTGACGCAACAACACCGAGCACGATCACCATCCACGTTAAAAAGGTAATGGCTCGTCTATGGTTCATTCTAATCCTCCTATCCTTGTGCAATATGCACCATGGCTTCTATGTGCCGGGTAATCAGAGCCTCCTTCTGCCCCTCAGGCAGATTCCCCTCCACCATCAGCCTCATAATCAGCCCGAAGGCTGCGCTCCAGATGATTTGGGCGGTGAGTTCAAGCTCCCTCTGCTCGCAGGAGGTCATCCCGCTGAATTGACGGAGCGTCTCACAGAGACCCGCGATCCCGCTGCGTTCCAGGGCTGCTCCCTGATGCAACACCCCGGTGTGGCTAAGCACGGACGGCGAATCATTCAGCATCATACTCCGGTACTGTGAGCCTTCCGCCGTTGTAACCTTAATGAACTGTCTAAGCGTGCGTCTTAAGCGCTCTTCTGGAGATTCTTCATCCGGTGAGGCCTCCGATCCGGCAATCAGTCCGCCCATTAGCTCCCGGTAGCCCCGCTGAAGAAGCTGTTCCACAATCTCCTCTTTTCCTTGAAAATAGTGATAAATAATGCCGGCCGAATACTCCATCCGTTCCGCGATTTTGCGGATCGACAGCTGCCTGATCCCCTCCTCCGCCAGCAGCTCGCCCGCCGTAGTGAGAATCAGATTACGCATCGCTTCGCGCTCCTGCTCTTGTCTCTCTGCTTTGCCCATGATCGTTAGACTCCTTCTGTCAGAGTGTTGCTGTTCCGCTGGATTGAACACTGTAATGTTTTTGAACATCGTTCAACTTAGATTATAGCCGCCGGTACTTGGAAAGGTTGTGATCATTTATACATTACGGCAAAAAAGCCTGAAACCCCGCAGGTGTCTCAAGCTTTCGAGCTTCGGCAGATGCTCCGCCTAATCAATATTGGCAATCTTCCACTCCCCCTGCTTATTAGGCAGCAATGAAATCTCGTAATTACCGTCAGTAATATAGCCCTCAGAGGTCATCTGCGTAAACTCCACATAGAAGGCCGCCCGTTTGGCTCCCTCGACAGGAATTCCGACTACGGTCAGTTTATGGAAGCGGTAAACATTCTTATGATCCAGCAAGTACTGTAAGTTGTCATTAAGCAGCGGTGAATACATCGTGGCAGCGAACTTCTCTTTGTCTCCGGCGGCCCAGGCTGCAATACAGTCCAGTGTCTCCTGGAGCGCTTGCTTGTTGCCCGGACTGGAGCCTACATCAGGGACCTTGAAGAAGACTCCCGGCTTAATCGGCGGTTGCTTCTCCATGTACTCCACACCACTCAGCATGGATGTGAAGAGTGGAAGCAGCGCATCCCGTTGTTCGTCCTGAATATGGATCTCGGCCCGGTAAGTATCCTTATAGGCTGAGAAAATAAATGCCTCAACCCTCCGGTCCCCCTCCACCCTGCTCCCTTCATATTCCTTGAACTTCAGCAGTCCCGGGTCTGTACCGGGTTCGAACTTCCCGCCAGTTGCAGCCTTCTCAGTGCCTAACTTAATTAACGTAATATAATTATGCTTGTCCGCAGTCCCCCACGCCGTTCTGCCATCCTGTTCAAAACGGATCATCGTCTCCGGCAAAAACACCCCGAGCGGTAAAGTCGGGTCTGCGGAGTAATCCGCTTGGACATTGACGCCATCCAGTTCGTAGCCCCTGCCGCTTCCTGAATAGTCCCGTACTTCGGGAATCAGCGACACGGATTTAACAGCAGGCGCAGCTGTTGCAGCCGGAGTAGGAACTGCGGTCGCAAGAGCTGCTATTGTAGCCGTAGCGGCCGCGGGCGTTGCTGACGGCTGAGCCGTGCGCTCTGCACCCGAAGAACCCTGATCCGCTCCATTGCTGCAGCCTGTGCTGATTGCTATTGTAACCGCTATACAGCCCGCTCCCCATAAGCCCATTCGCTTGGACAATCTAATCACCTCAGTTACCAGACGCCGGATACGATCCAAAGTTGCGCTGAAGTCTGCCAGGAACAGGTAAATTTATTTCTTAACTCTGTTAGTGTTTAATGTACTGAAGTATTGACTCGGATTGCCTTGGCGGGAATTGAACCGCTCCTGGAAATCACCGCCGGTGTAAGCTCCGATGACCCGGTGCCAGAAATCCCGCGCAGGAGTGTTGGCACGAATCTGCGACACCTTCCAGTTGCCGGGGAACATGTCGAACAGCCGGTGTGCCGCCCAGGTCCCTACGCCGCTGCGCCGGTAGCGCTGCATCACAAAAAACTCCGTCATATAGAACTCGCCCTCCGGGTCGCGCAGCAGACGGTCGATCAGGGCAAAGCCTGCAACATTGCCGTCTACGGTGAGCAGGTAGGCGAATTTATTTTTACCACTGCTCCAGTAAGCTTCCAGACCGGGATATGACGGGAACACCCCCTCACGGTCGACCTGCAGCTCCAGATAGCGGGTAAAGTCATACAAATAGAATTGCATCAATCTGCTGATAATCTGCTTCTGCTCTTTAGGAACCAGCTCGATTCCAAGTTCCATTAAGGTTCACCTCTGCCGTTTTCGTTTACTACCCATCATATAACTTTGTCTCATCAGGAGCAAGGTTTGCCAGAAACATGGTAAGATAGAAGGACAGCCCTCCCCCTTGGGGAAACTTTAAAGAAGGTGAAGCTCATCAGTATTCAAAAAGCGACCGACCGGGCAAACCTAGATCAGCGGCTGCCGCAGATGCCCTGGTTTGTCCAGCAGTTTATCGACTATAAACGGCCGGATTTGTCCCCCTCCACGCTGCTGGAGTATATCCGGGACTATGAATCCTTTTTCGGCTGGCTGCGGGGTGAATGTCTCTCTGTTGCGGCCAGCAATGCTGACATCACACTGCTTGAGCTGGAGACGCTGCATATGGACAGCATTGTCGGCTACCGTCTGCACTTGACCACCCGGGCTGAGAATGCCAATTCGCGGGTGACCGTATCCCGTAAGCTGTCTGCGCTGCGCTCGCTGTTCCATTATCTGAGCCAGATTGCCGAGGATGAGAACTTCTACCCGCTGCTGAAGCGTAACATTATGGCGAAGGTTGAGATCAAACGCATTCACAAGCCGAAGGACACCGCCGCCAAGCTTAAAGGTAAAATTCTGGAGGACGAGGAGCTGCTGGAGTTCGTTGGCTACATTTATGAAGGATATGGCACAGCTGTGGAAGCCAATAAGCAGGCTTATTATTCTTGGCAGCTTAACCGTGAACGGGATGCCTGTATTGCCAGTCTGATTCTGAATTCCGGCCTGCGCGTCTCCGAGGTGGTCAACCTGAACGTGGATGATCTGGATGTCAACAATAAGCTGCTCTATGTCTTCCGCAAGGGTCATAACGACGAGACCTTCAAGACCCCGGTCTATTTCCGGGAACAGTCGAAGGATGATCTCAGCTTGTATCTAAACCTCCGCCAGAGCAGGTACAAGACGCCGAAACGGGAAAAAGCGCTCTTCATCGCCCTGCCCAACGGCAGCAAAGAAGGCAAACGGATGACCAAACGGGCGATCCAGGAGATGATCATCAAATACGCCAAACGGTTCGGCAAGCCTTATCTGACGGTGCATAAGCTGCGGCACTCTTTTGCCACCGATTATTACCTGCAGAATGACATCTACCGGACGAAGGAACAATTGGGCCATGCCTCTACGGAGACTACCGAGATCTATGCCCACCTCACGGATAAAACGATGTCGGAGGCGATTGAACGCCGTATGGACAATGAACCGCCGCAGTAATCTGCATGAACTGCTATGTTAATCTCATTTATTTTTTGGAGGAATACGTTTGTTAGACAATCATTCATTTCCTGAATCCCATACTACGAATCCCGGACTGCCGGAGCTGCAAGCGGATTGCCTGAACTGCTTCGGGTTATGCTGCGCAGCGCTTCATTTCTCTGCATCCTCAGACTTCGCCATAGACAAGCCTGCCGGACAGCCCTGTCCCAATCTGCGGGAAGACTTCCTCTGCGGCATTCATACTGAGCTACGGGAACGCGGCTTCCGGGGCTGCACCGTGTACGACTGCTTCGGGGCCGGGCAGAAAATCTCTAATCTGACCTATGGCGGACGCGACTGGCGTCAGGCTCCCGAGACTGCAGGACAGATGTTCGAGGTTCTTCCCGTAATGCGCCAGCTGCATGAGCTGCTATGGTATCTGCACGAGGCACTCACGCTGCGCGGGGCCGAGACCCTGCATGATTCGCTTATCAAAATGCTGGAGCAGACGCAGGCCCTCACCCTGCTCAGCCCCGACAAGCTGCTTCAGCTCGAAGTGCCCCTGCACCGCGCTGAAGTCAACGAGCTGCTGCTGCGTGCCAGCGAGCTGGCGCGCACCGCTGCCCGTAAGCAGCTCTCCCCGGCTCCGAAGCGCCAGAAGAACTATGGCCGCGGAGCCGATCTGATTGGGGCCAAGCTGCGCGGGGCCGACCTCCGCTGCCTCAGCTTACGCGGCGCGTATCTGATCGCTGCAGATCTCAGCGGCGCTGACCTGCGGTTCGCCGATCTGATTGGCGCGGACTTCCGTGACACGAATCTGCGCGGAGCCGATCTGCGGGGCAGCCTCTTCCTGACTCAGGCGCAGCTGCAAGCTGCGCAAGGCAGCCCGTCCACCAAGTTGCCGGAATCCTTAAGGCATCCGGAGCACTGGGCTTGAGGAGAATAAACCGGATGATGTTCTATCCGGTTTTTTTGTGACGTCCAGAGGGTTGGTTCAACGATTTTCCCTTGCCATTTGCCTGCCGATGTTTTATATTGACATGACAGCAGGTCTATAATAAATGAGGTGAACGGATAAGATGACTCCCCGCACGAAGGAACAGAACGAAGATATCCGGCTGCGGCGGCTGGTGCAGATCCGCAAAGCAGCAGCGGACGTATTTTTGAATAAAGGGCCTTTATTAGAAATCCGGGATGTGGCTGCGGAGGCCGGTCTCGGTTATGGTACGGTCTATCATTATTACAGCAATAAGGGTGATTTGCTTCACGACTTGTTATGGGATGCGCTCGACCGGGCCGGGGAATGGCTGAAGTTCCCGCCTATGGCAGAGCCCGGGCTACCGCTAAAGATCCCGCTGGAGGGTTCTGCCGCCGGGGTGCGGCTATTGCAGCTATGGGCGGAGGATCACGCTATCTATCTGCTGTGTAAGCAGGCTGGTGAGGGATTCCCTTCCCTGCCTGAAGCCCGCTCTTCCCCGCTCACTGCCGAGTTCCGGCGGGAGGTGCTGACCCCGCTGTCCATGATGCTTGGCACTGGACTTACGGAGGAATCACTTTCTCCTGGAGGGACAGTAGTCGATGCGCCGTCTGGATTACAATATACAGAGATGCTGTTAGCCGCTCTGGTTGGCTGTGCTGCTTTGTCCCTCCGGCGGGGACAGCTGAATGAAGAGGCACCGGAGATCGTCAGGGTTCTTAAACTATAAAAGATTGAAACTATTAAAGGATGAAGGAGCGGATACACACAGCATGATTATTCTTAAATCCCCCAGAGAAATTGAAGAGATGAAGCAAGCCAGCCAAATTGTGGCCGACTGCTACCGTGAGGTGTCCAAGCGGATTGTACCCGGAATCACTACGCTTGAAATTAATGACTTTGTGGCAAAACATATCACCAAGCTAGGCGGCAAGCAGTTCACCAAAGGCTACAACGGATTCCCTGCCGAGACCTGCATATCCATTAATGATGTGGTTGCCCATGGGATTCCATCCAGCAGACGGGTCGTGAAGGAAGGCGACTTGCTGAAGCTGGACATTGTGGCGCAATACGGGGGTTGGTTCGGAGATTCGTGCGTGAGCTACGCTGTCGGTGAGATCGGGCCGGAGGCACAGAGATTAATGCAGGTAACGAAGGAGTGCCTGGATCTGGGGATCGCCCGGGCTGTTCCGGGAGGACGGCTGGGCGACATCATATCGGCCATACAACAGCATGCCGAAGCACACGGTTATTCGGTCGTGCGCGATCTGCTGGCGCATGGCATCGGACGAAGCCTGCATGAAGAGCCGAGCTACGTGCACATCGGCACCGCAGGCAAAGGCCTCCGACTCAAAGAAGGCATGGTATTTACGATTGAGCCGATGATTAACGAAGGCACGTACCACATCACCATAGACGATGATGAATGGACAGCGAGAACGGCTGACGGCAAGCTGTCCGCGCAGTATGAGCACACCATTGCCATCACTGCAGATGGACCGCTGATTTTAACGGCCCAGTAATCATTGAAGTAGAACGTTAACACATATAGGCTAGATTAAGTTGACCACTTACGAACCCTACAAACCCTCCCGTTTCTGTCTAGGAACTGACCCCAATTAGAGATCGGGAGGGTTTTGTTTTTTACCTTTATGACCGGGTTTTGCAGTTACGGCGTTGGATGCTGTCGTGCGATTGGGTGGTCCTGCTTGTCGGTTGCTGGGTAGTGTCTTGGGGTTAGGTTTTGAACTTACTATTGTGAATTTTTCATGTATTGAATTTTTAACTAATTTTGAGTTCAAAGCAGCAGTTATTTAGGTGCTTTAGACGCTGGAACGACAGCAAATGTATTTTGTACAATAGAACGCGGTAAAAACGGCTTCGAAAAAGAATCTATTGTATTCGGTACAATTGAATGTTGTACCAAGGCCCTTTTTCATCCAAAACACAACATTCCACTGTATGAAATACAATAGAATCTCATTTCACGGTCAGGTATGTGTTTTCTATTGCAGGAAATACAATCAGCTACCGGTATCCAGATAAATGACCGGGTTTTGCGGTTCTATTATGAATTTTTCATATGTTGAAATTTAATAATCAATATTTAGGTGGTTAGTCCTTTGACTTGTCGGTTTGCCGGCCGGTCGCTACTAGAAATACTAATCCTTGCCGTGCTGCTCCCCTCGAATCTCACCCGGCAGCTTCAGCACAGTTACCTTGTCACCGGCAGATAATTGTCCGCTGTCCGGCGGGATGACGATCAGGCAATCGCTGTCTTTGATCGTAACCGTGACGGATGACTCGTCTACAGCGGCTGGATAAGCATAGAGCACTGCTTCGCGGATCTCCAGACGGGCGCGGACATAGCGGGTGAAGCTGTTGGCCCGCTTATAATCTTCACCCAGCACCGCGGTCCACTCGGGCAGATACGGCTGGGCTGCACCCTGCATCAGCCCGATGACCGGACGGGCAAACAGCTGGAATCCTACGAAACAGGCGCCCGGATTGCCGGATAAGGCGAGCAGGATGCTCCCGCCGCGAACGGCTGCTGTAGTGACGCTGCCGGGGCGCATGGCTATTTTATTGAACAGCATCTCTCCGCTCTGCTCACGGACCAAATCCCCCATAATATCATAATCACCGACAGATACGCCGCCGGTAGTAATCACCAGATCATAGCTCTCCAGGGCCATCTGCACCTTACTGCGGGCCAGCTCCAGATCATCGATGATCGCTCCCAGCATCACGGGCTCACCGCCCGCCTCCCGGATTAGCGCCTCCAGCATGGGGGAGTTGCTGTTGCGGATTTTGCCCGGGACTAACGGCTCGTCCACCTCCAGCAGTTCAGTTCCGGTAGCGAAGACCGCTACCTTGGGTCTGCGGCGGACCGGAACCTCCGGCACCCCGAGTGCTGCCAGAACAGCAATTTCACCAGCGCCGATTAGAGTCCCTTCAAGAAGCACTGGATCACCTGTTCTAAGCTCTAACCCGCAAGGGGTAATATGCAGCCCCCGCTCTTGCGGCTTGCGAATACCGACATAGGTAACTCCGCCTTCCATCCGGCTCTCCGTAGCTTCCATCATAATCACTGTATCTGCGCCGCCTGGAATCTGCGCTCCCGTCATAATGCGCGCAGCAGTACCTGCTGTAATCTCTCTGGAGGCTACTGCGCCGCAGGGAATGAGATCTACGACTTCAAGCCATACCGTGTCAGGTTCTCCTGCCGCTAAAGTGTCTGCCGCAATCACGGCAAAGCCGTCCATGCTGGAGCGGTCAAACGCCGGAAAAGGATGCGGTGCATGCGCAGACTCAGCCAGATAACGCCCGCTGCTGAGATGCAGGGGTACAGCTTCCTGTGCAAGCAGCGCAGCATAAGGCTTCAGCCTGCCTTGCGCCTCTGCAACTTGAAGCGCTGCCCGCTGAAATTTATCATTACTATATTCGTTTGTCACTCTTCAATTCACTCCTTCTGTTTCATCCGGTGGTTTGCTGCTCATAAAGCCAATTATGCCCTATTCTAACATGAAGACATAGCAAAAGGGATGCACAGGCCTGTAACAAGCGCATGCATCCCTTATTCCATTGTGATTCTATTCCGCAGTCAGCAGCGCAGCCGCCCCTGCTTCAGTTCAGCTTAAGATGCGCGGATCACTCTGACATCAGCCGAAAGGACACTTTCACCCTCATAGAGCATAAACCGTCCATTCTGCCATTCCACGCGCAGCAGCCGCGAATCATCTGACTGGTATTGCCAGACATGCTGCTCCCCGCCGTTCATATAAGGCGTCTGCCCGGTGACGGCGGCATATCCTTCATATTCTTCCTCCAGATAAAAGGTCCGGTCATCCAGCTCAAGGGTAGCCGGAACCTCGGATGGACTGTCCAGACGCCCGTCTATCGGGTGATACAATCTGTATTGCAGCTCTTCCCGCTCTTCTATATACAGATAGGCGATCCGGCTCCCGTCGCGCAGCGTCAGTACAACTGCATTACGGCCGCTTGTCTTCGTCCGGCCCGTCACTTCATAAGTGACCAGGGAGACCTCACAGATATCTCCGGGAGACAGGGTCAGCATGCTTGCAGGCGCTTTAGGCGCCTCCGGCTTCGAGAACAGATTGCCGATTCTTTTCCAAAGACCCAAAGCCATCATCCTCCTACAGATTGGTACGCTAATCCTTCTTCTTATCCGCGTATAAAGGCCGCAATAATCAAGGCTCCCGTCACATGCAGCGAGCCTGCCATCAGGCCGTAGCCGACCTTGCCAAGCTGAGTCCCATGATCCAGCTCAAGGTTCCCCCACCGGCTCAGCAGCTGCTCTACCGTCTTCTCCAGCACGAATAACAGGATAAAAGAGACAATCGAGACGATCAGGGCGGTTCCGAGCCGATTCGCCGCAGCAATGGATGCCGATAGAATATAGCCTTGTGACAGCAGCTTCAACACCAGCCGGGTAGTCACGGCCATATTTCCTGCCTTCAGCTCTTCCATATCATTATAACGGGTAAACAGCGAATCCACGAGCATCAGCACACACAGCAGTACTGCGCCGCTGACCGTCCATACTACCATGGACACCAGGGTATCGAAATCCATTACTCCAGCCCCCGCTTGTTCATATTTCACAACTGGTAAGACAAACATAAAGCGAAGGAGAAACCGCTGGTTCTGTCTCCCCTTCGCCTGTGGACAATTGCCTAAAGTCCGGCTTATGCCAATATGTTATTGTTTCTCGTATTGCTTCATCAGCGCAGCCAGCTCATCTTCAACCGCCTGGTCTTTGCCCAGCTTCTCGAACTCATCATCCAGCGATTTGTTGCCTGAGCTCATCTCGTTGCTGGCTTCCGCCTGTGCTTCGGCCTGCAGCATCTTGTCTTCCATCCGTTTGAGTCCGGCAGAAGCAGAGTCGGAGCTGAAGCCGCTCATCGCTTTGTTAATTTCGGTCTGTGCCTTCGCAGCGTTGTAACGGGCAACGAGTGTCTCCCGCTTGTTCTTCATCTGGGTAAGCTGTTTGCGCATTTCGTCAAGCTTGCCGCGCAGGTTGTCTGCGGAAGCCTTGTTCTGGTCGAAGCTGGTCTTGTACTCTACAAGCTTGGCTTCTGCCGATTTCTTCTCTTCAAGAGCACGGCGGGCCAGATCGGCGTTACCGGCTTGAGCGGCTGCATGAGCCTGTTGATTACGCTTGTTCACGAGCGCTTCCTGCTCTTCGTACAGCTGTTTGAATTTCTTCTCAATAGCGATCTGGGCAGCTACCGCTTTCTCAGCATCCTCCAGATCCTCCGTCATGTCACGAATGTACTGGTCGGTCATTTTAACCGGATCTTCCGCTTTATCGATAATCGCATTCACATTGGACATGGTCAGATCACGCAATCTTTTAAATATAGACATCGTTCATTCCTCCAAAATAAAAGTTAGTTGTTCAATGGTATCTTTTACGCAGGGAGACGGGGATCGTTTCAAAAATTTGTGTCAGCCTTCTGTACTAAATATTGCTCCACCTTATCATTCACAATATTTACGACCGCAAGGATGCCCTCTTTGCTCAGATCGTCATAGTGAATGCCCATCACAACTGTGACTGTCCGGTTCAATGTTGCAGCAGCCTTCAGCGCAATGGCTTCACTGATCGTATGCTCCTTATGATGGGGAACGGCAGAGGTCATCACCCGCGCGAATTCTCCGTCCATGTACGCCGTGCTTGCGGCACCGATATGGCGCACGCCCCCGGTAATCAGCAGCAGCAGATCACGGCCCACCTCGGTCTCGGACAGCACAATATCGTCAGGATGCACCAGATTCGTTGTCAAGCAGAACACCCCTCCCTTTATATTAACCATAGGCTGTAGAGATCTCTCATTCTGCGTCAAAAAGATCATTGCAATCCGGCTTGCTGCCTATACAATACCACGGATCTCATCCAGTGAGGAAATATTCTCTTCCTTCATAAACTGCTGCAATTCTTCTACAAGCGTGCTGCCGGCCCGCAAATTCATGAAATTGTAGGTTCCAACCTGTATAACAGTCGCTCCCGCCATAATAAATTCAATAATATCCGCGGCCGAAGTGATGCCGCCCATGCCGATCACCGGAATAGTTACCCTGCGGGATACCTGATGCACCATACGCAGAGCTACCGGCTTAACCGCTGGTCCGGACAGTCCCGCATAGAGGTTATTGAACACACTGCGGCGGCGGCGGACATCAATCTTCATCCCGGAGATCGTGTTGATCAGAGAGACGGCGTCCGCGCCTTCTGCTTCGCACATCACAGCCATCTCTGCGATATCCTCAGCATTCGGCGACAGCTTCACGGCCAGCGGCAGACTTGTAGCCGCCCGTACCGCACGGACCACTTCCTGGGCTGCCGGAGTCTTCACGCCAAAAGCAATCCCGCCCTCCTTCACGTTCGGGCAGGAGATATTCAGCTCAATCATATCCACTGCCGGCTTCCCGGCCAGAAGACGGGCATCCGCGTCCCGCTGGATCAGCTCCGCGCCCAGTACGTAATCCGCCAGCGTATTGCCGCCCAGATTCACGATACGTGCGGTATCCAGCGTCTCCCAATACGGCAGCTCCTTGGCCAGAAAGGCCTCTACTCCCGGATTCTCAAGCCCTACGCTGTTCAGCATACCGGAAGGCGTCTCATAGACGCGGATTCCGGGATTCCCGGCTTTGGCATGAAGCGTAAGCCCTTTGCCGGAGATTCCGCCCAGCAGGGACACATCGTATAACCGGCCATACTCACGGCCGAAGCCGAAGGTGCCGGAAGCCATCACAATCGGGTTCTTGAAGGACACACCGGCAATCGTTGCAGTTGTATTAATCATGGAACAGTACCTCCTCAGCCAGGAAGACAGGACCGTCTGCGCAGGCTTTGCGTTGCCCGTCCTTGCAGGAGACGCTGCAGACCAGACAAGCGCCGATTCCGCAGGCCATCCGGTTCTCCAGTGACAGATAGACGTCAGGGTGCTTACCCGCAGGATCTGGAGCGCTGCCCTTGAGCTGTGCAGCCTTCAGCATCGGATGCGGGCCGCAGACGAAGATATGGTCATACGCCGAGAAATCCACGCTGTCCAGAATCAGTCCGCCTACATCAACGGTCAGCTCAGCAGCCAGAGGACGGAAGGCTTCTGTACGGAACGGCTCGCGGCTGAAGCCGAGATAGATATCACTCCCTGGAAGCTTCTGCGCACAATAATACAGCGGAGCAATTCCGATCCCCCCGCCCACTAACGCTACCTTACCTTCGACCTGCGGGAAGCCTGTGCCGAACGGTCCCTCCAGCTCCAGCGGATCGCCCGGATTCAGTCCGGCAAGGATCTCTGTTCCTTCACCTACTACGTGATACAAGAATTCAACACCGTTATCATTCACCTGATGTATGCTAAGCGGTCTGGACAGCAGCGGATAGGCTCCCCATGCCCGCAGCATGTAGAACTGACCCATCTCCCCGCTGTTCCCCCCTTCAACTGCCAGGTGGTACACTCCTTCAGCCAGCCGCTCATTACTAATCACCGTCGCCACGTTATCAAGCTCCTTCAAATTTAATCTTATTAACCATGCCTTAGAAGGAACTTAAAATCTGTGACATTATTCACAAATGATGCCCTCTATTTCTTATTCCAGATTCCGCGCAAATAAGGTACGGGCAGATCGGACGTATTAATTCCGCCCAGCGCCTCCGCAGCATGAAGTGCCCAGTACGGGTCACTGAGCATACCTCTGCCTACAGCTACCAGCTCTGCCTTCGCTTCCGTAATCACCGCCTGCGCTTCCTCATACGACTCCAGACGCCCGACTGCGATAACAGGAACCTGTAATCCGCTGCGTATGTATTCGGCAAGCCCCACCTGATAAGCCGGCCCCGCATTAGGGCCTCCATTCGAGCCTATCGGCCCTTCCCCGCCCGAGGATACATGGAACAGGTCTACCCCTGCCTCCTTGTAGCGGCGGCAGAATTCCAGCGCATAAGCTTCATCATAACCGCCCTCGACGTATTCCTTGGCGGAGACCCGCATGATTAGCGGCATTTCAGCCGGCAGCACCTCACGCACCGCCTCCACCACTTGTTCCCCGAACAGGATAGGATCTTGGCCGTACTCATCATCCCTGACATTGGAGAGCGGGGAATGGAACTGGTGAATGAGGTATCCATGGGCTCCGTGCAGCTCGACGGTATCGAATCCCGCTTCAACCGCACGGCGCGCTGCTTCCCGGTAGGCGGTGATCAGCCCGGCGATCTCTTCACGGCTAAGCGCCTTGGGCATTGCATAGTTGCCGTCGAACGGAATCGCTGAAGGAGCAACCGGCGGGGCGGCATCGACAGCTTTGCGACCGGCATGACCGAGCTGAATCGCTATCTTCGCTCCATAGGCATGAACGGCCTCCGTCAACTGCTTGTACGCCGGAATCTGTCCATCGTCCCAGATCCCCGTGTCCTGATTCGAGATCCGTCCGTCCGGATGAACCCCGCTCATCTCTACAATAATGAAGCCTGTTCCGCCGACCGCACGGCTGACATAATGCACATGATGCCAATCCGTTGGAATACCGTCCTGCTTCTCAACCGCATACTGACACATTGGCGGCATAACCACGCGGTTCTTCAGGGTCAGAGCCTTCAGTTCATAAGGTGCAAACAAATCGGTCATTCTTGTCTCCATCCTTCCCGTATCTATGATCCATTTCAGTATACAACGATTTGCGGATGTGATAAATCTTTGAATGCTCCGCGGCCCGTAGGGCATAAATTCACGGCTGCATGGAAATAACAACCTTATATTCTAAACTAACCGGACCCGTGGTTGGAGGAGGCATCGTTCCGATGAAACTGGTAAAATTCCGCCGCATTGTGCTGCTCATATCCGTCATTGCCCTGGCCCTGTCTGCACCGGCTGCGGAGCTTGTGTCTGTCTCTGCTGCAGCGGCAGATAGTCCTGCGCCAGTGCCGGCACAAGAGATCCTGCCATCTTCCCGGCCACAAGCTTCTATTGAAGAGGAAACGGCGATACCGGCGGGATCAGCGGCCTCCCAATCTTCAGTAAAGCGCCATAAAAAAAGCAAAGGCCTCTCCCTCAGCCAGCTGCTGCGCAAATACCCGGAGACCCTCAAGACCCAGGGTCCCCGCCGCAAAATGATCGCTCTCACCTTCGATGATGTGCCTGATCCGCGCTTCACCCCGCAGCTCCTGGATGTGCTGCGCAAATATAAAGTCAAAGCTACATTCTTCGTGGTCGGCAGCCGTGCGGAGAAGCATCCCGCCCTGGTAGCCCGGATGATCCGCGAAGGCCATGCTATCGGCAATCACTCCTATAATCACCCCCAGTTCAGCAAGCTGAGTATGAATGCCTTCCGCATCCAGATTATCCGGACGGAGAATATTCTGCAGCTGCTGGCCGGATACAAGCCGAAGCTGATCCGCCCGCCGTATGGCGACATCAACGAGCCGCAGCTTAAATGGGCGAAGGCGCATGGCTATAAGCTGGTGAACTGGAACGTCGACTCGCTCGACTGGAGAGGACTGTCCAAAAATCAGGTCAAGCATAACATCCTCTCCCGGGCCGGCAGAGGGGCCATCATCCTTCAGCACGGGGGCGGCGGGAGGGGCAGCAATCTTCAGGGAACATTGCAGGCCTTGCCCGAGATTATCAGCAATCTACGCCAGCGCGGATACAGCTTCGTAACCGTTCCCCAGATGCTCCAGGTCAGCAAGAGCAAATAGCCGCTTGATAAGCAGGGTAACAAAAAAGGAAACAAAACCGGCGGAAGCTGCCTGGTTTTGTTTCCTTTTCATTAATACTTGTTATGCTTGCAATGGTGCAACTTATCATTATCGGTTTAATCAATAATATATAAATGTACATACTGATAACCGAAATTGGCTACAAAGCTCTGGCTGCCCGGAATAAAGATATCGATCCGGTTGCCCTTGATCGCACTTCCCATATCCGTGGCTGTAGCTACGAAGGCTTGCTTCGGAAGGCCCGGATGGGTATACCCGGTTACGAGCACCTTCGTTCCCAGCGGAATCACGCTCGGGTCAACGGCGATGGTTCCGAGCTTCAGCGTATTGCCGAAATAATCGACTGCGCCCCACTTGCCGTTCTCGCTGGCTGCCGAGGAATAGGCGGAAGCCTTGACCTGCAGCACTTTGGCATAATTGAATTCTTTGCCCCAGGCTTGAACAGTGTTGGTTGCCGGCTGCACACTCAAGGCTTGAACTTCTGCAGCGTCCACAGCTTCTACTGAAGCTGCTGCCGTATTAGCTGCTGCCACAGTCTTGGCTTGAACATCACCCGGAATGGTGAATTTCAGCCCGGGATAGATATTTAGCGCTGAAATCTGCGGGTTCGCATTCATAAGCTCTTCTACACTTATGCCATAATGATTGGATAGAGTATAATAGGTTGTAGTCTCTCCAGCGATATGTACGCTGTCGGCTTGAACGGGAGCTGCGTGAAGCAAGGTGCCGAGTCCCAGTACGGCCGCCAGGGCGGTGATGGCTCTGATCTTGAGTTTCATGAATTGCCTCCTTCAATGGTGACGAGCGGTTTGTAAACTAACAGTAATGAATATATCACAACTTTGTAACCATTGGCTATGTTTTTGTGGATATTGGAAATAATTAGCCCTAATAAAGCGTTATCAAGGATGCAAATATTACATATTCTTAATCATTATGAAGAGACTCTGCAGAATTATGCCATGTTTCCTGAATATTCGCAAAAATTTTACACAGTTTTAACATTTCTCGCTTAAGCAAATAGTAGAATGAAAGAATACGATATCTTAACTAGACATTGAAGCAACTTGGAGGGTCCATGAACGTGAATACAGATGAGAAAAAAATCAACAATATCAGTCCTGCAACAGCCTATCTTAACCGTGACCTCAGCTGGATCGAGTTCAACCGCCGGGTGCTCGGCGAGGCACAGGACCCGGAGAACCCGCTGATTGAGCGGGCCAAATTCCTGGCCATTGTGTCCAGTAACCTGGATGAGTTCATCAGTGTCCGGGTAGCGGGCATCCAGGATCAGATCCGGGCGGGATATACCAAAAAAGATTTTACCGGCTACACGCCCTCCGGCCTCTATAAACGCCTCAGCAAACGGGTGACCAAAATCGTCGCCGACCAGTACCGCACCTTTAAGGATATTTCACGCAGCCTGCACAAAGAGGGCATCGTGTTCGTTGATTATGAAGACTTGACACCGGCACAGGAGCTGTCGGTTGAGGAATACTACCGTGATATTATTTTCCCTGTGCTGACTCCGATGGCTGTGGACCAGAGCCGTCCGTTCCCGCTGGTTCACAGCCAATTCATCTATCTGGCTGTCGTGCTGACACGCAAGGACAGCCAGGAGGATGAGCCTTACTTCGCCATTCTGCAGATTCCGTCCAATCTGCCGCGCTGCATTCCCTTGCCGCACCGCTCGAACAGCAAAAAACGGCAATTCGTATTCATTGAAGATGTGATCCGCCATCATATTCAGACCTTATTCAGCGGTTATGATCCGGTAGCTGTCAGCGAATTCCGCCTGACCCGCAACTCCGACCTGACGATAGATGAAGAAGGCGCGGAGGATCTGCTGGAGGAGATTGAGAAGGAGCTCCGCAAACGCCGCCGTGGTGTGCCTGCCCGTCTGGAGGTCCAGAAAGGCATCCATCCCTATGCACTGGAGCAGCTTCAGGCTGAATTCGAGCTGGAGGACTTCCTCTTCGAAATTGAAGGTCCGCTTGATCTCGGGTTCCTGCGCAGCTTCACCAGCAGTCTGAAGGGCTTCAGCTATCTGCTCAATCCGCCTGTCGAGCCGATGTATCCGGCAGAATTCGATGAGAATGAGGATTTCTTCGAGGTGCTGAGCAGCCGTGATGTGCTGGTCTATCATCCGTACGAATCCTTCGATGCGATGACGGATTTCATTATCCAGGCCTCCGAGGATGAGCAAGTGATGGCGATCAAAATGACGCTGTACCGGGTCAGCGGCAATTCTCCGCTGATCACTGCCCTCGCCAACGCGGCCGAGTCCGGCAAGCAGGTTACGGTAGTCGTGGAGCTGAAGGCCCGCTTCGATGAGGAACGCAACATCGCCTGGGCGCGTAAGCTGGAGCAGTCCGGCTGCCACGTGGTCTACGGTCTCGTCGGCCTCAAGACCCATGCCAAGGTGACGCTGATCGTCCGCCAGGAAGGCTCAGAGCTGCGCCGTTATGTTCATGTGGGAACAGGCAACTATAATGACAGCACGGCCAAGGCCTATACCGACCTTAGCCTGTTCACCGCCAATCATGAGATTGGCCTGGATGCGTCAGAGCTGTTCAATCAGATGACAGGCTACTCTGCCAATTACAACTGGAACTCCTTCATCGTAGCACCGACCAATATGAGTCTGTCGCTCCAGAAGCTGATTCTGCGTGAGGCGGAGCATGCCGCCGCAGGCCGTCCTGCCCGGATTATCGCCAAGATGAACTCTCTGTCGAACCAGGAGGTTATTGATTATCTGTACAGCGCGGCCCAGGCGGGAGTGTCTATCGACCTGATCGTCCGGGGAGTCTGCTGTCTGCGTCCGGGAATTGAAGGCCTCAGTGAGCGCATTACGGTCCGCAGCATTGTGGACCGCTTCCTGGAGCATTCACGCATCTATTACTTCGAGAACGGCGGCGATCCCGAGGTCTACCTGTCCAGTGCCGACTGGATGACACGTAACCTGACCCGGCGGATCGAGCTGATGTGTCCGGTGAAGGATAGCAGTATCCGCGATCAGATTGTCAAGATTCTGGAGCTGTCGCTGATGGACAATGTCAAATCCAGCTTCCTTCAGCCCAACGGATATTATGAACGGATCGACGACAAAAAGGCCCCGCTCCGGAGCCAGTTCGCCGCTATGGATGTTACCCGCTGGAAGGGAAGCCGAGCTTTACCTTCACCGACCAAGCATTCCTGAAGGCTTTGAGTGCATTCTCAATGTCCTCCAGGCCGATCAGCACTTGTCCGCCCTGAAGCTCCAGATCCAGCGTATGATTATGCAGACGGGACTTCAGCCCGCTGACAATGCCGATCTCGGTGCTGTCCAGCGCAATGCTTAACTGCACTAATGTACCCAGCTTATGAATCCATTCCTCGTCGGAAGGCAGCAAAATGTCCTTATGCATCAGGGACAGCTTCTGCTTCCGGCTTTTTGTGCTGTAGGAAGCGATATACGCGCTAAGAATCAGCTGGCGGTGCGTCAGTCCCCGGATGGGTGAATTCATCAGCCAGTAGTGGGTGTGCCGCTTGGATTGATAATAGTTAATGTTAGAGCCTGTCCGGTGCAGCATAATCGCCACATAGACCAGCATCTCCTGCTCCTCCCGGTTCCCTTCCCGCTCAAAGGCCCCCAGCAGACTCAGCGCCAGCTTGTTGATATGGTCGAGATGCCGCTTGGAGGTACGGATATCGAAGCGGATAATGGTATCCAGACTGTACTCCAGCGCGCTGTCACGCACCGGCTGCTCCGGCTCCAGCAGATCATGCAGCATGCCCTCACGCAGGCC
Organism: Paenibacillus sp. FSL M7-0420; assembly: GCF_038002345.1. Taxonomy (NCBI): domain Bacteria; kingdom Bacillati; phylum Bacillota; class Bacilli; order Caryophanales; family Paenibacillaceae; genus Paenibacillus; species Paenibacillus sp. FSL M7-0420. The sequence continues at coordinate 3,874,408 of NZ_JBBOCJ010000001.1, forward strand.
TTCGCCGCTGATCAGCGCCCGGCTGGCACCAATGTAATGATAGACGGTATGGAAAATAATCAGCCCGGACACGATGATATCCGCCCGGCTTTTGGACAGCCCGTCCAGGTCCTTGCGCTTCTCAAACGAAGTAGCAGGCAGAACCTCCATGAACCGTTCGATCGTCTCGTGCTCCAGCGCGTAACCATGGGAATTAGGCAGCGAATAATCGCGGTTCCTCTGATCGAGCTTAGCCAGTGAGCGAAGCGTTCCTCCCAGCCCGTATAGCGGAAGTCCTGTGCCCGTCGATAGCCAGTCATGCTCCACCAGCCTGCCGGTTACGTATAATTGCAGCTTGCGGATCTGATCCGCATTCCAGTTGCCGCCCTGGCTGAACATCTGATTGGTGTTGACCGCACCGAAAGGGAAAGAAATACTCTGCTGATAACGCCGTCCGCGGAATAAGGTAACCTCGGTACTGCCCCCGCCGATATCAATCACGAAGCCATCCTGGACGTCAAAAGCATTAATCACCCCAAGGAAGCCGAAATACGCCTCCTGATATCCGCTGACCACCTCAATCCGAATCGACGAGGCCTCTGACAGATAGCTGATGATCTCCGCTGAGTTCGCTGCATTCCGGATGGCGGCGGTGGCGCCTGCGCGGATTCTCTCTACTTCAAAATCATCACAAATCTCCTTGAACTGCTGAAGAACAGGTATGATCGTATCCATATCCTTCTTCTCCAGCCTGCCCTCCTTCGTAATCTTCTCGCTCAAACGGGCAGAGTACTTACATTCCTTGATGATTTTGTAGCCGCCTGCCTGCGTCGTGTCATAAATTACAAGCCGTATAGAGTTGGAACCAATATCAATAATGCCGATCCGGCAAAGATCATCTCTCATCTGTATGTACTCCTTTTCAAGTAGATTGATCATTTGTATACTATATCACCCATTGTGCACTCCGCCAAAATAAAATAACCCCATATGGTGGGGTTATTTAACCAGCCTTCTATAATACCTTGCTGAGAAAATCGCGTGTGCGGGCATGCTTGGGATGACCGAACACCTCTGCCGGTGTCCCCTGCTCCACAATCACTCCGCCGTCCATGAACAGGATCCGGTCCCCCACTTCACGGGCAAAGCCCATCTCGTGCGTTACAATCACCATCGTCATACCGCCCACGGCCAGCTGCTTCATAACCTCCAGCACTTCACCGACCATCTCCGGGTCCAGCGCCGAGGTCGGCTCGTCGAACAGCATGACATGCGGCTGCATGGCCAGCGCCCGGGCGATTGCGATCCGCTGCTTCTGTCCGCCGGAGAGCTGGGCCGGATAAGCATCGCGCTTGTCTTCAAGGCCTACCGTTCGCAGCAGCTCCATCGCGTACTTCTCCGCCTCGGCAGCCTGCTGCTTCTTCACCTTGAGCGGGGCGAGCATAATGTTCTGCAGCACGGATTTGTGCGGGAACAGGTTGAATTGCTGGAACACCATCCCCATTTTCTCACGGGTCATGTTGATGTCATGGCGCTTCGCGGTAATGGATTCACCCTCGAAGCTGATCTCCCCGCCTGTGGGCTGCTCCAGCAGGTTCAGGCAGCGCAGAAAGGTGCTTTTACCCGATCCGCTGGGACCGATGACAACAACGACCTCTCCCTTGTGAATATTCAGATCAATGCCCTTCAGGATCTCCAGCTTCCCAAAGCTCTTCCGCAGGTTCTTAACCTCGATCATCCGTGTTCAGCCTCCGTTCCAATATACCCAGCAGCTTGGATAGTGTGAATGTTAGTACGAAATACATGACCGCAATCACAAGCAGCGGACTAAGTCCTTCATAAGTAATGGTGGTTATTGTTCTGGCTTGGAACAGCAGATCCGCTACACCAATCATCGATACGATAGAGGACTCCTTAATAATTGTAATGAATTCGTTGCCGATGGCAGGCAATACATTCTTCAATGCCTGCGGCAAAATGATGTAACGCATGGTCATACCCTGCTTCATTCCGAGTGAACGAGCCGCCTCCATCTGGCCGCGGTCCACCCCTTGAATTCCGGCACGGAAAATCTCAGCCAGATATGCGGAGCTGTTAATCGTAAGTGTGATCGCACCCGACTGAATCGGGGACAGCGAAATACCAAACTCCGGCAGGCCGTAGTGAATCAGAAACAATTGCACCAGCATCGGCGTCCCGCGTAAGAACTCCACCCATGCGGTGGCAATAAAGCGCAGAATTCTCCATTTGGACATCCGCAGGAGCGAAACCAGGATGCCTAGTACGAAACCGAAGAATACCCCCAGCACCGCAAGCAGCAGTGTGTACTGCAGACCGGATAAGAATAAATTGCGGTACTCATAAGCCATATCGAATATATTCATTGCCCTCAAACCCTCCTCTTCTCAAAAAAATAGAAAACGGCGGATCACCGCCATTTTCTGCATGGTAGAGCATGATCCCGCAGCCGGCTGCGGGCTTATCTTGATCTCCGCTAACCGTATATGCGGCTTCGCGTGTTATTTGCTCTCAGCAAGCTCGCTTGCTGCCGCTACGAATTCATCAATCTTGCCTTCGGAGTTCAGGCGTCCGAGTGTCTTATTCACTTGATCGAGCAGCTCGGTGTTGCCCTTCTTCACACCGATGACATAGCCGTCATCTTCAACCTCCGGCTTGGCATCCGTGATCACGAGGCCCTTGACGTTCTTCACAAAGGACTTGGCAACAGGTCCTTCCATGATGGAAGCATCCACCCGGTTCGACTGCAGCTGCAGGACGATTTCGGAGATTTTGCTGAGGGAGGTCAGCTGTGCGCCTTCGATGCCCTTGGCAATCCCCTCCTGGATGGAACCGGTCTGAATTCCGATCTTGGCGCCCTTCAGTGCGTCCATGCTGGCGAATTTGTCCTTGTCGGCTTCACGCACTACGACAGCCTGCTCTGCCTTATAGTAGATGTCCGAGAGACCTACAGCTTCAGCGCGTTCCGGTGTCGGGCTAAGTCCCGAGATCACCATATCGATCCGGCCGCTCGCCAGCTCATTCAGCAAAGAGTCGAACGGAAGATCCTTAACCTCCAGCTCCTGGCCCAAATCAGCAGCGATCTCCTTGGCAATCTCGATATCGAAACCAACAATCGTATCCGTACCTTCAACCATCTTGTGGAATTCATATGGAGGAAAGTCTGCGCTTGTACCCATAATCAGCTTCTTGGCAGGAGCCTCTGTGCTTGCTGCTCCGCCATTTCCGCTTGCTGCGGTGTTGTTCTTATCATTATTGGAGCCGCATCCGGCCAAGAGTCCTGCTGCCAGCAGCAGCCCCATAGAAAGTTTACCCCATTTGTTCATTTGTTCCGTCTCCCTTACTCTATTTATATTCTATCTCTAATCTGTCCCAATGACTAACTGACCGATTGACCGATTTATTATAAAACACTTCGCATGAATATGCAAAGACGAATTTGTGACAAAAACCTGTTACGAAGACAAAAAAATGCACATCCTATGAAGGTGGTATATAATACTATCTACTATAGATTATCTCCAATTGCCGCACGAATCATTACACTGGCGTATATAGGAAGTATCGTATGTTTCTCAAGCTTCCACCCAACTTACAGGAGGTGCTACTATGCTGCTTGAAGCGATGTACCATGTTCCCCGTGACAAATGGGCCTATGCCTATGATACTGAAACGATTCATCTGCGTGTGCGCACCAAACGAGATGATGTGGACTACGTAGTTGCCCTGACCGGCGACAAGTACGATTGGCAGCATACCTCTTATGATATTATCATGGAGAAGGCCGCCTCCGATGACAAATTCGACTACTGGGAAGCGGCGGTCCGGCCCAAGTATAAGCGGCTTAGCTATACTTTTCGCGTGAGTAAGGGGATGGAGACGGTCTATCTGCTTGATAACGGTATTCGCTCTGAGTGTCCCCCGCCGCCGAATCACTTCTACGAATTTCCTTATATCCACGGGATCGACTTGTTCCGGGTTCCTCCCTGGGCAAAGGATGCCGTGTTCTACCAGATCATGACCGAACGTTTCGCGAATGGCAATCCCCTGATTAACCCGGAAGGCACTCAGCCTTGGGGCGGCAAGCCCGAGCTGAATAATTTCTTCGGCGGAGACCTTCAGGGCGTGCTGGATCATCTGGATGATCTGCAGGAGCTGGGCATCAATGCCCTCTACTTCACGCCGCTGTTCGTCTCCCCTTCCAACCATAAATATGACATTGTGGATTACCGGAGAGTCGACCCGCATTTCGGCGATAATGAGCTGCTGAAGCAGGTCGTCGAGGAATGCCACAGGCGGGGCTTGCGCGTCATGCTTGACGCGGTGTTTAACCATTGCAGCGACCAGTTCCCGCCCTTCCAGGATGTTCTGGCCAAAGGGGAGTATTCAGTCTACCGGGACTGGTTCCATGTGAACTCTTTTCCGGCTGAGATTGCGGACGGTATCCCTACCTATGACACGTTCGGCTTCTACGGCAATATGCCGAAGTTCAACACCGCCAATCATGAAGTAAAATCTTATCTGCTGGAGGTGGCCGAATACTGGATCAAGGAGATCAAGGTAGACGGCTGGCGGCTGGATGTGGCCAACGAGGTGGACCATCACTTCTGGCGCGATTTCCGCAAGGTGGTCAAAGCCGCGAACCCGGATGCCTACATCGTCGGCGAGGTATGGAGCGACTCCTTAACCTGGCTGCTCGGCGACCAGTTCGATTCGGTGATGAACTATCCCTTCTCGGGGACGGTGCTGGAATTCTTCAACGGCGGGATGGACGGCATCACCTTCGGTCACCGGATCGGCGGCCTGCTCATGCGTTATCCGCAGCAGACGAACGAGGTGGTCTTCAATCTGCTCGGCAGCCATGACACTCCCCGCCTGCTCACCGTGCTTGGTGAAGACAAACGGAAGCTGAAGCTGACGGTCGTCTTCCTGTTCACCTTCATGGGCACCCCCTGCATCTATTACGGCGATGAGATTGGCCTGACCGGCCACGAGGACCCGGATTGCCGCAAATGTATGGAATGGGACCTGGACAAGCAGGACCGTGAGCTGTATGGCTTTTACCGGATGATGATTAATCTGCGCAAGGAGAATAAGGCGCTTCGTGAAGGCCGCTTCCGGATTCTTCAGGCTTGCGAGCATGACCCGTGCATCGTCTATGAGCGTGCAGATGAGCTGATCCATTTCACGGTCTGGATGAACAATTCGCCGCAGCCCCGCACGCTCAGCCACCCGATGGAGACCAGTGACTGGCTGGATGCGCTGACCGGCGAAGCAGTAGCCCCGGAACGCGGGATGATGAATGTGGCGCTGGAGCCGTACGAGTACCGGATTCTGTTCCGGCATATTTTGGAGGTGGGATCTAATGATTGAACGTGAGCAGCGGATCAGACAATATTTTGATTCCTGGATCAACAAGGACAGCTCTATGTTAAGCACCATCTTCGATCCGAACATCGTGTATACCGAAAGCTACGGTCCTCAGTATCGGGGATTAGGCACCCTGTTATTATGGTTCGAGGACTGGAATACACGCGGAACCGTATTGAACTGGACGATCAAGCAATTCATCCATCAAGGCCATATGACTGTGGTTGAATGGTACTTTAAGTATGAGTATGATGCAGTGAACGATGCGTTTGACGGAGTCTCCTTAATCGAATTGAATCCCGGGAACCAGATCGTGAGTCTAAAAGAATTTCAATCGAAAATACCGCATTATTATCCGTATACCTGACTTGATTTTAAGACATATTTAGGTTTTGAACACGTCGCATGGTCGTCGCTGCGGTGAACATTTGGACTTCCGGCCGCTGTTGTCTGCAGATTTCTTGATTTTCATACCGCTGTTAGCGGGTGGAAATCCGCAGACAAAGGCGGTCGCTACCGCTCCTCCAGTTCCAAATTTCCCCTCCGCTCCTTTTGCTTTTGTTGATTTTTTTAATATTTCTTATTTTTGTGGAAGAACGCATCTTAATTTCGCCAACTTTCAAGCGTTGGCGTTAAATAATTACGGTTCTTTGTCCTTGTATCTTAGGTAGCCACGTGCAACAGAAAAACAGCTGTTCCAAAAGTATACTAGCGGAGACAGACCTCTATCTTCAAAAGCTTAAGGTTCAAAACAGCAGCGATTCTCCTATTATTGGAAAATCGCTGCTCTGTATTTTTGTCATTTACAGCTTGTTTTTAATACATTAAGGGCAAGTGAAAGCCAACTAACCTTGAGCGTCACTTTTCAATGCCGCAAAGGTGCAAACGCCGGAAAGCCCAATTGTTCTTCAGTTGACCAAATACGCTTTCCAGGCTTTGTTCTCTTCCTTGAGTAGCGGCCGTAGATCTGCGATGCCGGTCTTCTTTAGGGATGGTTGGTCGTACTTTCATTTTACTAAAGGGCGATTTCTTTTTGTGATTTTTGAAAGACTTTTTAGAAATGGTCCCCCGCTTAAACAGCGGAGAGAACGAAATGATTGTGGAAAAGCGATAGCGGTCGCCTTGGTCTCCGGATTTTCACCGTTTAGGGGGATGAAAAAAATCTGGAGAGCACAGCGATTGTAACAACGTTTCGTTCGTGGAGCGTTCTCACCACGTTCACACGTTAATCCAACTCAAAAAAGAGGGGCCGTCCCAAGCCATTTCATGGCTTATGGCCCCCCTTTCCTTTCTAAACCGTACAGTACCTATTCCTCAACAGCAACAGTAATCTTGTTATAAATATCAATATACTGCTGAGCGGATACGTTCCAGCTGTAGTCGCCGGAGAATGCGTTTTTGGCTACTTTTTTCCAGTGCTCGGGCTTGTGGTAGAACGATACGGCGCGGCGGAGCGTATGCATCATATCATGGGCGTTGTAATCCTTGAAGGTGAAGCCATTGCCCTCTCCGGTATATTCGTTGTACGCCTGCACGGTATCGTTCAGTCCGCCTGTCTCACGGACCACCGGAATGCTGCCGTAACGCAATGCCAGCAGCTGGCTGATGCCGCAAGGCTCGAATTTGGACGGCATCAGGAAGATGTCGCTGGCGGCGTAGATTTTGCGGGACAAGGCATCACTGAAGGTAATCTGTGAGGACAGCTTGGTCGGATAACGCCACTGGGCCTCGCGGAACCAGCGTTCGTAGACTTCATCCCCCGTCCCCAGCAGCACGAACTGAATGTCATCATAGTACAGCAGCTCATCCAGCACACGGGTCAGCAGATCCAGTCCTTTGGAATCCACCAGACGTGTAACCATCGCTACCATAGGAATGTAAGGGGCTACCGGCAATCCAAGCTCCTGCTGGAGTCCCAGCTTGTTCTCGGCTTTCTTAGCCAGGTTGGAACGGTACTTGGTGAAGATTGCACTGTCACTGGACGGATTATAGCTCTTGGTATCAATTCCGTTAACAATGCCGCTCAGCGCGTCAGAACGCGCAGTCAGGAGACCATCGAGACCATACCCGTAGTACGGGGTCCGGATCTCATCAGCATAGGTCGGGCTGACGGTGGTGACATGGTCACTGTAAACAATCCCGCCCTTCATATAATTCACATTCCCGTAATACTCCACGCCCAGGAAATAACTGTCGTCCAGACCCAGCAGCTCTCCCAGCACCGTATACGGGAAGACTCCCTGATACAGGAGATTATGTATGGTGAATACCGTACGCATCTCACTGTAGAACGGATTATGCCGGTAATGCGCCTGCAGCAGCAGCGGAACTACCGCAGCATGCCAGTCATGGCAATGGATTACATCCGGCTGGAAGCTAATGGCCGGCAGGCATTCCAGCACCGCCCGGTTGAAGTACGCGAACCGCTCGCCGTCATCCATATAGCCATAAATCCCGTCACGGCCGAAGTAATACTCATTGTCGATGAAATAGACGGGAATCCCTTCAAAAACCACCTTCTCGATCCCGCAATACTGATTACGCCAGCCAATCGGGACCTCCAGCGTGGCGACATGCTCCATCTGTGCGGAATACTTCTCAGGAATGCCTTTGTATTTGGGCAGAATCACCCGGACATCGACCCCGGCCGCCTTGAGGGCCTTCGGCAAAGCGCCGATGACATCGGCCAGTCCGCCTGTTTTGATAAATGGATGGGCTTCCGCTGCGGCAAATAATACTTTCATTCCATTCTCCCCCTTATATAGTCGCTTACTCGGACACTTCCTGCGTTTAAACGGTCTTGCGGCCTGACTTCTTAAGCACCACGAAGCTAAGCGGCGGCAGGGTCAGCTCTACACTGTTCACCTGATTATGCCACTCGGTCTTGGTGCTCTTCAGCGGCTCGTTGTGGAAGCCTGATCCGCCGTATTCGCTGTTCTCTGAGCTGAATAATTCCTCATATATGCCAGGGCGCGGTACGCCAATGCGGTAATGGCGGCGCTCCACCGGCTGGAAGTTGATGATAATGAGCAGCGTATCCACCGGACGTTTGCCTCTGCGGATATAGGATACGACACTCTGCCCGCTGTCGTCGGCATCGATCCACTGGTAGCCCGCCATGTCATGGTCCAGCTCCCACAAGGCTTTTTCGGCAAGGTACAGCTTATTCAGTGCAGCCGTATAGGCCAGCATCCGGCGGTGGCTCTCATAATCCAGCAGCAGCCAGTCGAGCTGATCCTGATCCTTCCATTCAATGAATTGCCCGAACTCTCCGCCCATGAACAGCAGCTTCTTGCCCGGATGGCTGATCTGATATCCGAGAAGCTGGCGCAGACCGGCGAATTTCTGCTCATAGGACCCCGGCATTTTGTCCAGCAGCGACTTCTTGCCGTGCACCACTTCGTCATGCGACAGCGGCAGTGTATAGTTCTCGGCATACGCATAGCATATCGGGAAGGTCAACAAATTATGATGATAAGGGCGCGAATCGAAATCCCGTTCTATGTAGCCTAAGGTGTCATTCATCCAGCCCATATTCCATTTGTAGTTGAAGCCCAGGCCCCCTTCATGCACCGGCGAGGTGACGCCCGGCCAGGCACTGGATTCTTCCGCCATCATGAGCGCCTTCGGATAATACCGGAAGATCGTCTGGTTGAGCTGCTGAATGAACCGGATGGCCTCCAGATTCTCCAGCCCGCCATGCTCATTCGTCCGGAACTGATGGGGTTCCTTCTCGAAATCAAGCCGCAGCATACTCGTAACCGCGTCCACCCGCATGCCGTCAATATGATACTTCTCGAACCAGAACAAGGCATTGGAGATCAGGAAGGATGAGATTTCCGGCTTGCTGAAATCGAAGGACAAGGTGCCCCAGCCCGGTTTCTCCGCCAGCATCGGATCGGCATACTCATACAGCGGCGAACCGTCGAACAGGCGCAGACCATGAGCATCCTTGGCAAAATGGGCCGGAACCCAGTCCAGAATGACTCCGATGCCTGCCTGATGCAGCTGATCGATCAGATACATCAGATCCTGCGGCTCTCCGAAGCGGCTGGTAGCCGCAAAATAACCGGTTCCCTGGTAGCCCCAAGACAGATCATAAGGATGTTCAGCGAGCGGCATGAACTCCACGTGGGTATAGCTCATCTCGCTCAGGTAAGGAATCAGCAGACTGCTGATCTCCCGATAAGTGTAGAGCTCACCGTCCTCCTTCTGACGCCAGGTGCCTAGATGCATTTCATAAATATTCATGGGTGCCTGATACGGACCTTTACTCTTCCGCCGCCAAGCAGCATCCCCCCATTTGTAGCCGTCCAGATTCGCTACAACGGATGCAGTGGCCGGACGCACTTCCGCGTGGAAGGCATATGGGTCTGCTTTGAGGAAGCTTGTCCCATCTGCTCCTGTAATCCTGTATTTGTAAAAAGTTCCCGGCTCCATTCCCGGGAAAAAACGACTCCAAAATCCTGAATCGGGTATCTTATATAACGTATCAAGATCGGATGTTCCATCCCAGCTGTTATGATCTCCCGCCAGTCCTACATATGCCGCATGAGGAGCCCACACGGTAAAGCGAACGCCGGCCTGCCCTTCTTGGACGGCAATGTGCGCGCCAAGCATCGTATAGCTGCGATAATTCGTGCCCTCATGGAACAGATAAATATCTTCAGCGGACGGGAGGTTTTCTGTTTTTGGTAAATCGGCCAAATCATCACCACCTTAGGATATATGATGCACCTATTACATTACCCGAATATATAGATTTTGAAAATGATTTTGAGCGAAGGCGGGGCAATTTCTGAATATTGAAAATAAAAATGTAATTTTTGCAGATATGCAGCAATATAATTCACCTATGCCGTTTCAAGCGCCCAGCTTGCGTGTATATTACAAGCATTGACAAAAAAATGGGAGGGATAACACATGAGTAAGAAAGAATGTATTGCTATGCTTCTTGCAGGCGGGGAAGGCCGCAGATTGGCCCCGTTGACTTCCAGCATGGCTAAGCCTGCAGTCCCTTTCGGCGGACAGTACAGAATTATTGATTTTCCCCTCAGCAACTGTGTGAATTCCAAGATTAATACTATCGGAGTACTGACTCAGTACGAAGCAGAGTCCTTGCATCAGCATATCGGTGAAGGTGAGCCCTGGGGGCTGCACAGCCGCAGTGACCGGGGTGTAAGGCTGCTCCCTTCAGGGATTGAAGGCAGAGACAGCTATACAGGCACCGCCGATGCTATTTATAAGAATATTGAATATATTGACAGTCAGAACCCGGAGCACGTACTTATTCTGTCGGGAGACCATATCTACCACATGGACTACCGCAAAATGCTGGATTATCACATCGCCAAGTCTGCGAAGGCAACGATATCGGTTATGGAGGTTCCTTGGGATGAAGCGAGCCGCTTCGGCGTGATGAACGTGGATGAAGATTTCAAGATCTCTGAATTTGCCGAGAAACCGAAGGCGCCGAAGAGCAACCTGGCTTCCATGGGTATTTATCTGTTCGAGTGGGCGTATTTGAAGGCTCATTTGCTGCGGGATGCTGCAAATGCGGAGTCCGGTCATGACTTCGGTAAGGATGTCATTCCATCCATGCTGGATGCGAATGATGAACTGTTCGCTTACCGCTTCGAGGGCTACTGGAGAGATGTGGGTACTGTTGGCAGCCTCTGGGAAGCTCATATGGATCTCTTGCAAGAAGACGGCTTCCAGCTTGATAATTCACGCTGGCCGATGTACAGCCGTGCACAACGCACCAAGCTGGCTGCGATCAGACCCCGCACTCAACAAGCTGCTTCAGCAGATTGCCTGATTCACGAAACCTGCCAGCTCGAAGGCAGCCCTCAGCGCTCGGTCATCTTCAGCGGTGTAGAGATCGGCAAGCAGAGCAGAATCAAGCAGAGTGTGGTAATGCCCGGTGCCCGTATTGGACGCGGTGTTCTGATTGAACACGCCATTATCGGCGAAGGAGCTGTAATCAAGGATGGCGCTGTGATCAAAGGCAGTGCAGACAACATCGTAGTTGTCGGCCCGCATGAGATTGTCGCAGCCAAGCCGCTGGTCCGTACCCAGCCTGCCCGCCTGCTTCAGGAGGTCTATGAGAATGCCGGCCGTCTGCGTGCGGAAGGAATGCCTTCATAACAATCGTTCAGCACAATCGTTCAGCCCTTAGGGCTGCTACATACAAAGGGATACAGCTCCGGTCTGTCCGGATGAATGCTGTATCCCTTTTGTATGCCTTCTATGAAGTTACCGGTGAGTTGCCGGGACGGGTATTCCCCTGCTGGCCGTCATCCAGCGGCAGAATGACGGTAACCTGAGTGCCCTTGCCCAGCTCACTGTCCATTTCCAGCTTGCCGTTATGAAGCTCTACGATCTGCTGGGAGATCGCCAGCCCCAGGCCCGTGCCTCCGTTCAGGGCATCGACCTGGAAGAAGCGGTCCCGTACTCTGGACAGATGCGCTTCACTAATGCCAATACCGCTGTCACGAACAGTAACCGCCATCTCCGTACCGGACAGGCGTTCCGCCGACAGCACGATGCTAGAATCCTCGGGCGAGAACTTCACCGCATTATCCACCAGATTGAGGAAGACCTGCTTCAGGCGGTTGGCATCCCCCTTGATGAAGATCGTCTCCTCACATTCCAGCAGCAGGTGAATCCGTTTCTTCTCGGCCTTAGCCCAGATATTGAGCAGCGTCTCCTGCAGCAGAACCTTAATATCCACCTGCCCCATCGACAGCTTCATTTCGTTCTGCTGCAGCTTCGAGAAGTCGAGGATTTCTTCCACCAGCCCGATCAGCCGGTCACTCTCCCTGGAGATAATTCCGACCCCAAGCTTAGTCTCTTCAGGGTCGTAGCCCCCAGAGACCAGCGTCTCGCTCCAGCCCTTGATGCTGGTCAGTGGAGTGCGCAGCTCATGGGAGATCGAGGAGATAAAATCATCCTTAATCTGATTGCTGCGGACAATCTCGTCCGCCATATAGTTCAGCGTTGAAGCAAGTGCCCCGATCTCATAACGGTAATCGCCTTTGATCCGGGTCGTGAACTTGCCCTTCGCCATCTGTGCTGACACTGCCGTAATATTATTCAGCGGACGCACAATCGAATTGGCCAGACCGAAGCTGAGCAGCAGCACGATGGTGAGGACTGCTGCACCGATGCCAAGGGAGAGCAGGGTCAAATTAAGCAGATCTTTATTTACGCCTTCCATGGAGGTCAGATACCGCAGAATATAAGTATCGTGAGCATTAATACGCACCATCTTGGATACGGCCATGACACTTTCATTGGTGCCGGCCTGCCGCCCCACCCAGCGTCCTGTACTGCCTCCCACCGCCTCTGGGACATCACTGGTGGTGATCGTCCGGTCCGGCTGAAACCCGGTGGAGCTCGTAATAATATCTCCTTTAAGCGTCAGGACCTCCAGCTCTGTATTTTCCAGATTGAACAATTCGAGTAACCCTTGCAACTGATTCGCTGATGCGCCGTTTAAATTTCCATATTTAACCATACTTTCGGCTGCACTAATCTGTGTAGTGATCTTGGTGTAGATGCTGTCGTAATAATACGTACGGATCGCCAGCAGAAAGGTTGTCTCAACCAGGAGAAGCGCTACAAAGACTACAAGAATATAGTGCAGTACGATCTGTCTGCGCATCCCCTTCTTGATCATTGTACCTGGCCTTTCCATTTATAGCCGTGTCCCCACACCGTCTGCAGGTATTCAGGCTCTGACGGATTGTTCTCGATTTTTTGGCGCAAGCGGCGGATATTGACGTCAACGATCTTAGGGTCCCCCATATATTCCTTGCCCCAGACATGATCGAGCAGGGAATCACGGCTGAGCGGCGTATTCTCCTTCTCCAGGAAGAACTGCACCAGCGAGAACTCTGTTGGCGTAAGCTCAATGGCTTCCCCGCTCCGCTTGAACTGCTTGGAGATCAGATCCAGGGTGAACGGACCCGACTGGAACGATACCTTGGCTGACTGCTCGCGGTGAACATTGACCCGGCGCAGCAGCGACTGGATACGGGCGATCAGCTCGGTTGGACTGAACGGCTTGCTGACATGGTCATCAGCCCCTACGGACAGCGCATAGACCTTGTCCTGCTCCTGTACCTTGGCCGTCAAGAAAATAATCCCCAGCCGTTCATTGGTCTCCCGGATGCGTCTGCATACCTCAAAGCCGTCGATGCCCGGTACCATCACATCCAGCAGGGCGATATCAATATCATGTATAGTAGTAAGCTTATGCAGCGCCTCATGGCCATCCGCCGCCTCCAGCACCTCAAAGCCGTTGCGCTTCAGATTAATAACAATAAAACTGCGGATAGACTCTTCGTCCTCCAGTATCAGTACTTTACTCATTGATTCCCTTCCTTTCAATAGAGGATTGAATTCGCCCGTCTCCTCCTCCGATTGTATTTTGTTCCAGTCCTCCCCGGTACCCGATCATTTTATCCAGATCGCGGCCGAGCAGCTTCCAGCCGTTGTTCTTCGCATTGTCCCATTCTGCTGGAGAGAAGAACGTTACTTCAGCGACGGTCTCTCCGGTATCCGTCATAATGAATTTGAGCGATTTGTTCTGAACCGACTTCGTGTCCACCGTCACTCGCTCCTGCCATTCGGGGGCGAAGTTAATCGTGAACCGGTCCAGCGGATCATTATAGAGCTGGGTACTGAAGGTCAGGCCGTCTTTCCCGTCCCAATTGTAATAGGAATTGAAATACGGAATGGTCTCCGGATCGAAATACTCCCAGCCCTTAGGGGGAACCAGCATCCCTATCTCAATAATTCCGTCCGAATCAATATCCTCGCTGACAATTTTGCGGTCCTTGAAGGTGCTGGCATCCCCTGGAATAGCGACACGAAGCTTGTTATTCTCCATTACAACCACTGTTGTATACGCTGAGTGAGAATCCACGGCAGAATCCAGTACAATACCTTCTTTATTCGCAGCAACTTTTCCTGAGACAATATTGTAATAATTATTGAAATAAGGGTCCAGGTCGTCCAGTTGATCCAGCACCTTGAAGCTGTCATTGTACTGGTAGGTAGTTATTGTAGCGAATTCATTACGCTTGAAATACACGACGGTAATATCCGCTATTCCATCCTCGTTCAGATCATCGATGATGTATTTGGTGTAAGGCTTGGTTAGAATCTCTTCCAGCACTCCCCCTGAATAACTGTAAACAACCATGCCCTTCACACCCTTATCTTCCGTGCGGGAATACCCGGCAATAATGTTGAGCTTACCGTCACCTGTTACATCCTTAAGCTCCACAGAATCCAGCTTGGTGCCGTCGCCATCGAATGTAAGCTTCTTGACCCAGGTATCCCCCTGCTTTTCCAGAATCATCCCGTGATTAACCACGGCTTCATTCTTAGTCTGGTAGAACACAAGCGTCTCCATCACACCATCCTGGTCCAGGTCCTCTGTAAAAATAGATCTGTTATCATCATTGGCCGGACGGGTCAAGGTGCCATCCAGTGCCTTCAATGAAGAATTAATCGCTGCCATCAGCGAAGCCTTGTCCGCAGGCAGCTGGGGCACCCTCATCTGGGATACCGGATCGCTGATGAAGGTGCAGCCGGGCAGGGTAAACAGCGACAGGGCGGCTGCGGCAAGTCCTCCCAGCACACGCATACGCATATTCAACTTCATTTACGCTCTCCTTACTGAACGCCTTGCCTTACTTCACAGATGCAGCCGCTCCTGTGAGGTCAGCCGGCGTCCTTTGACATCATGCTTAATTCTTCCGTCCTCCAGCACCCACAGACGGCTGGCATAACGCTCGGCCAGCTCGATCGGCAGCACCGTAAGCACGGTAAGGCCTGTCTCCTTGCACAGATTGCGGAGGGTCTCCAGCACATTCTCCGCAGTCTTGGGGTCAAGGCCTGTCACCGGCTCATCCGCCAGGATGACCTTGGCGCCGTGGACCAATGCCCGGGCAATGGCTACACGCTGACGTTCACCGCCGCTGAGCTGGCCGGATTTCAGCTTGGCCTTGTCCAGCAGGCCAAGCAGATCAAGCTGGTCCATCGCCCCCATATAATCATCTGAACGGACCATGCCTGTAGCCATTCGCCACAGCGGCGTCTGGGAGGCCTGTCCGATCAGCACATTCTTCAGTGCAGTGCGGTTCGGATTCAGCTCCGCATTCTGCTCCAGATAAGCCCATTCCCGGCGGATCTTACGTTTGCCGGCGAAGGGGCTCTTCATAATATCCTGCCCATCTACCCTGAAATTCCCTCTGTCCCACTTCTCACGCAGGGCAAGGCAGCGCAGCAGTGTGGATTTCCCGCTGCCGCTGGCTCCCAGCAGCGCTACAAACTCTCCCGGTTCTAATTGAAATCCAATATCCTGAAGCACCGGTGTTTTATCTTCCCCGACCGCTTTGGCCAAATGTTCAACTGTAATCATAGGTCAGCCTCTCCTGTCTTCGACTCTACTCTATAGTGTACTCTGAAAGCGGGATCAAATTCCATGCGAGCATTCGTTCTTATTCTACCTCATATCGCCTTCCGTGGCGAGAACAATAACCCTGCCAGCCCAAATACAATATACAGGCCGCCCATCACGGCAAACACACTGCCGCCCCAGCCGAATTGCAGCAGCAGCCCGCCGATGCCCGGACCCGCAATACTTCCCAGACTATAATGGAAGGAAGCGACTACATTGGCAGCGGGAAGCAGCTTGCGCGGCAGGATATCGGCGGCATAGCTTAATCCTAGTGAGAAAAAGGAGCCGACAAGTCCCCCGGCCGCCATCAGCACCAGCAGGGTGAGCAGGAAATGGTCGCCGGTAAGCGGCAGCAGTGTGAAGGCCAGGCCTCCTCCTGTCCCCGCAGCAATCAGGATGGCCTTGCGGCCATAACGGTCGCTCCATATGCCGAGCGGCAGCTGGAGCAGCAAGCCTCCAATGCCTGCAAAGGGCAGCAAAGCGGCAATCTGGTCTGCACTGAATCCGGTGCGCAGCCCGTATACCGGGAAGCTGCTGTTCAGGCTGGCTTCCATATAGCCGTATAGCAGCGCCGGAATCAGCGCATACCAAGCAAGCCGGTAGCTCCGGCCGAATCTGCTCGCCTGGCCTTCGCTGTGATCCATAGCTTCCGGCCGCGAGTCAGGCAGCTTGAAGCCCACAATCAGCAGCACGATTACGAACAGCAGGGCTGTAATCAGGAACGGTGCGGGCTGCCCGAACCGCAGCAGGCTGATGCCCAGCGGTCCGAGGCTGAAGCCCAGTCCGTAGGACATCCCGTAGAGAGACAGGTTCCGTCCACGGTGCTCCGCCGGTGTCATGAGCAGCACCCAGAGCTGCGCGGCATAATTCACCGCCGAATCGCCGATCCCGACCAGCACGCGGAGCACGAACCAGACCTTCACGCCGGTAAGCAGCGGGAACAGCAGGAGTGATACCAGCACCAGCGCGAGACCGGCGGCGATTAGCTTCTTGAAGCCGATGGCGCCAAGTACCCTTTCTGCAATCAGGGTCATGGCAAATGAGCCTACATACAAGGCGGCCGCGTTAAGTCCGTTCAGCGAGGACGATACGCCTTCCTGCTCCAGCAGAATAGATAAGACCGGCAGCAGCATCCCCTGGCTCAGCCCTGCCAGAATAATCACGGCAATCAAAATCGAATAATTCATTCTACCGCTCTGTCCATGCGGCATCGGTGTAGAATCTGACACAAATAAATCCTCCTATGTAATTCATTGATGTGCGAACCTGATGTCCATGCAGGCAAACACCGAACATTATAGTAGACAACCCTCTTCAAAACAAGAGATAATATATAGAAGTGACTGATTTTCTGGAGGTGACCCGGCTTAAATGAAGTATGAACTGAGCATTGATGTTTCCCCCGTATATGAACTGCTGGACAGTTTCATGTTATATGTAACCAAGAAATGGACCTCCAATCTGGACATCGGCACCGACTGGATCCGGGATGTGGATGGCCGCTTCACCCCCGCACAGCTGGCTGCACTGAAGCAGGCCGCCGAATGGCCGTTCGAAGATTATGATGTACTCTACGCCTGGGCCTACAGCCGGGGCGAGGCTTCCAAGGTGCTGCAGTTCCTGGCTGAGCTGGAGAGCTCGTCTCTGGAGGATTGCCTCCGGCGGACCGAGCCGTTCTTCCACAGCTTTACGGCCGAGGAATGCGCACGGATCAAGAACGGATACACGCCTCTTTTGCGGATATGGTATGAGCATTATTTCCGCCATGTGGAGCATACCCTGCTGCCGCTGCTGATTGAAGACGCCTCTGAGAAAAAAATGCTGGAGAGCAAAATGGACATGGTCCCGCTGATCGAATATGCTTCCGGCGGAATTGTCATTGAGGACATTCCCGGGCTGAAGACGATTGTGCTGCTGCCTACCGTGCATAACCGGCCGATCAACACGTATTGCTTCTACAAGAACCTGATGCTGGTGCAATATCCGGTAGATGTCCCTTCAGACAATGAGGAGGAGCCTCCAACGGTGCTGCTTCGTTTAACACAGGCTCTCTCTGATCCTACCCGGCTGAGACTGCTGCGCTTCGTAGCGAACGAACCGAAGACACTGTGGGAGATGCAGTCCGAGCTGAGCCTGTCCCGGGAGATGCTGATGCATCACCTGCTTAGTCTAAGAGTCGCCGGACTTCTGCGGGTCCATTTGCGCGGTGAAGGCACCGAACGCTACAGTATACGTCCTGACGGGGCCTCGGAGCTCCAGATGTTTCTGGAGTCCTACATCCGTATCTAACAGACCAACTTAGGAGTGAACCTCATGAAGTATTTGACCCAACAAGTGATCTTTGATCTCGACGATACCCTGGTGCATTGCAATAAGTATTTTGACCTTATCCTTGGACAGTATTTCGAGCTGATGTCTGACTGGTTCAGCGATTACCAGCCTACCATCGGCGAACTGCGCAGCAAGCAGGTGGAGATCGATGTCGAGACTGTTAGCACAAGCGGCCTGGCCAGCGACAATTTCCCGAAATCACTGATTGCCACCTACCGTTACTTCTGCAGCAAATATAACCGCAAGCCGGATGCCTTCGAGGAGCGGCAGCTGATGAAGCTGGGAATGAGTGTGTACGACCAGGAGGTGGAAGCTTATCCCGGCATGGTAGAGACGCTGGATACCCTCAAGCAGGACGGCCATTCCCTCTATCTCTATACCGGCGGCGACGACACCATCCAGCAGCGCAAAATCGCCCAAATGAAGCTTGACGCTTATTTCGATGACCGCATCTATATCCGCCAGCACAAAAATGTGGAGGCGCTTGAGAATATCCTGACCACCTATCCGTTCGACCGCAAAATCACCTGGATGATCGGCAACTCCCTGCGTACAGATGTACTGCCCGCGCTGACTGCCGGGATCAATAGTATCTACCTGAAGCAGCCGAATGAGTGGCTCTACAATCTGATTGAGCTGGAACGGGAGATGCAGCAGTCCGTCATGACCATCTCTGCCATTCACGAGGTGCCTCCGGTGATCCGCACCGCTGCGCTGCGGGAGCATCACGGCTGATTGACATGCATCATCAGAATCGGGCAATTGTTACAAATGGCATAGGCAGCCTGCCGCCGGTATGATTATACTATTTGAGTAGATTTTCACATCGTGCAGGAGGCCGGCCATGAATAACAAAGCTAACCGTTCCAGGAATACCCCGAATCACGGGCGTCTGCTCCCTATGCTGCTTGCAGTGATTGCCGTGCTGCTGATCGCCCTTCTTGCCTTCTTCCTTACGCAGGGCAAATCGTCCGGCACTGAGGCGCTCGATAATCTCCCCAACTACACCGATGTGAAGGGCAAGATCGTGGTGGACGGGCTGAAATACGAGAAGCAGCCGCATCTGGGCAGCGAATCCGCCAAGGTGAAGGTGATTGAATTCGCCGATTTCAAATGCCCTGCCTGCAAAAATTGGACCGCCTCCTACCTGGATACGTTCATCAAAGACTACGTAGACAGCGGGAAAGTCCAGTTCTACTTCATGAACTTCGCCTTCATTGACCGGGACTCTTATCTGGCCGCAAGTGCCGGGGAAGCTATCTATCAGCAGAATAATGAGAAGTTCTGGGAGTATCTCCACAAGCTCTACGAGAGCCAGGGTGATGAGAGCAAGATCTGGGCAACCCAGAAGTTCATCCTTAAGTTCGTGAAGGACAATATTGCAGGGATTGACCAAGAGCGTTTCGAGCAGGATCTGAAGAACCATACGTATATGTACGATGTAAAAGAGGACTTCAAAATCGCCGGAGCCTACGGCGTCAACGGCACACCGAAATTCATGGTGAACGGCGTCCTGCTGCCGGATTCCTCCTATGAAGGCTTAAGTGCCGCCATTGAAGCAGCTTTGAATGAATCCCCGTAATCTTGCTTGCAGGTGAAGCTCATCATCCTATAACAAAGCGCCCCGCCATGAAAATTTGGCCGGGGCGCTTTTGGTATTTAGGAATTATGATTCCACGGCCAGCTGGCCGGTATCCCTATTCTGCAGCACCAGCTTGCCTTCAAGCGGCGCGCCGTCTTCATCTGTCAGCTTCAGCTTCCCGGTTCGTCCCTTCTCAATCAGGGCCTTCACCTGGGTGTCGGTGAGCGTGCGTCCGTGATTCTCCTTCCAGATCACGAAGGCGCAGCCCTCCTTATAATGGGAACAGCCGTAGCCCTTGCGGCCCATGAAGATCATACCGCCGCAGCCGGGACGCGGGCAGCTGCCGATAACCTTCGGCCCGGTATCCCCGCTCTTCCCGGCCGCGGCAGACACCGCGCTGCGCGGTTTGGCCGTTGCCGGCTTGCGTTCAGCCGCTTTGGATTCGGCGGGCTTGCGCGACCCAGCAGCCGGGCTGCGGCCCTTGCCGCCGCTGTTCAGCGAAGGTGTATCCCCTTCGAAGGAGGTCTTGGCGGCGCGCGACTGCACGCGGACCTTGTCCACAATCATCGAAGCGAACCGCTTGACGTTCTCCATGAATTGTCCGTCCGCTGCGGTGCCGCGGGCAATTTCATTGAGGCGGCGCTCCCACTGCCCGGTCATTTCCGGAGAGGTCAGCAGCTCCACGCCTGCCCCGCGGATCAGTTCAACCGCCGTCCGCCCCTTTTGGGTGATGGCGATCTTTTTCCCCTGCATCTCCACATAGCCGACATTCTTCAGCCGTTCAATCGTGGCCGCCCGGGTGGCCGGAGTGCCCAGCCCTGAATCCTTCATGGCATCGCGCAGCTCTTCGTCCTCAATCTGCTTGCCTGCGCTCTCCATCGCCTTCAGCAAGGTCCCTTCCGTGTAATGCTTTGGTGGCTGGGTATCCTTCTCCTTCACAATGGCATCGCTGCAGAGCACTTCCCCGTCTGCCTGAACCGAGAACGGCTCGTTCACCTCAAGCTCTTCTTCCTCCTCATCCTCCTTGCCTTTGCCCTTGGCCGGTTTGGACTTGTCCTTCTTCTGGTCTGCGTAGATCACCTTCCAGCCGAGGCTGAGCAGCTCCTTGACCGTAGTCTTGAACTTCTCGCTTTCCACTTCGGTCATCACCGTATGCACCTTATATTCCGCTGCCGGATAGAACTGGGAGAGGAAGCGGCGGACAATCAGATCGTAGAGCTTGGCCTCGTCTGCACTCAGTCCGTTCGCCTTACGGTTCGTAGGCAGAATCGCATGGTGATCCTCCACCTTGGACGGATTACAGATAAACTTATTGCCTTTATGAACCAGGTTACGGTTCGCACCCTTCACCCAATCGTCGTACTGCGTGCCCTGAAGGGCCGACAGCGTCTTGTGCATTTCAGGAATATTCTGCTCCGTGACATAGTTAGAGTTAGTACGCGGGTACGAGATTACCTTATGCTTCTCATACAGCGCCTGGGCGATGTCCAGTGTCTTCTTGGCGGAGAAGGCATATTTCCCGTTCGCCTCACGCTGCAGCAGCGTCAGATCGTACAGCTTGTTCGGATATTCCTTGGTCTCTTTGACCTCATAGAGAATAATCCGGGCGGGCTTGCCTTTGACCTTGGCCGCAAGCGCCTCTGCCTTCGCACCCTCCGTTAACCGGTCGCCCTGCCACATTCCCTTATACGTCAGCTCATTCTGGGTGAAATGTCCTTCCACCTCAAAGAACTTCAGCGAGGAGAATGCTTCAATGGTCTTCTGACGGTCATAGATCAGCGCCAGCACCGGGGTCTGCACCCGGCCTACAGAGAGCAGTACATTATGCTTGGTGGTAAAAGCGCGCGAGCCGTTCATTCCGATCAGCCAGTCCGCCTCGCTGCGCGCCCGGGCCGCTTTGGTCAGATTCTCGTATTCCGATCCGTCCTTCAGCTCCTGGAAGCCCTTGCGGATCGTCTCCGGCGTCAGATCGGAGATCCACAGCCGCTTCACCGGCTGGTTCAGCTCCAGGTAGCGCTGGATCAGCGAGAAAATATGCTGGCCCTCACGCCCGGCATCACAGGAGTTCACCAGCAGATCGCTGCGCTTCGCCAGTTCCCCGATCACCTTCAGCTGATCCATGGTGCGTGCATTGGGCAGCAGCTTGAACTCCTCGGGGATGATCGGCAGATCATTAATGTTCCATTTTTTATATTTATTGTCGTAGGCTTCGGGCTCTGCCAGGCCAATCAGATGGCCGATCGCCCAGGTGATGATGTACTGCTCCCCTTCCAGATAGGAACGGTAGTTTTTGGCCTTCGGTTCTATTGCGGCGGCGATATTCCGCCCCATGTCCGGTTTCTCCGCAATAATGAGTGTCTTCAACAATAATCGCTCCTTACCCTCGGTTCATTACAAAAGTTGTCCAGTAGTCTATTATACCATTCCTGGACCCCAAAATCCGCTGCTCATTATTGAGGCCTGCCGCTTAAGGGCGAAATACCGCCATCAGAATGAGCAGCGCCCCGATGATCAGGCTGAACAGCTCAAGCACATCTCCCCTGGACCAGTGCTTGCGGAAAAATACGATTGCAGGCTGGGCAAGCCCCGCGATCACATACAGAACAGCCAGCAGCAGACCAAAGGAAAGTATGGTGAAGACGGGCGCATTACTCTGCGGTCCCCCCAGGAAGGTAATCAACACAATAAGCACGGTCAGAAAATACAGAATACACCGGAAGAAGATAATCCACGGCCCGGACTTTGCGGGTGCAGATGCAACCGGGACTTGCTGTTCCCTGGCCCGCTCATCCAGTAGACGGCGGATCTCCTCAGGATGCTCCTTACGCATTTTCTGCATCTGTCTGGCATTGTCAAGCCTGCGCCTCAGGCGTCCAAACATGCATTTTCCTCCTCTCCAAGGCGGCAATTCATGCGGTATTCCCCTATTTTACCAGAGCTTCAATTCAAGCAAAAGCAGTATCCGGTACGGACCTCAGACTGCTTACGCGCAGCACGGCCTCTCCAATATCAATTACTTCCTTGTTACCCGTTCTGCGGTCCATGTATTCAACCCTCTGCTCAGCGGCCAGCTTGCCGACCACCAGCGCAACCGGTATACCGATCAGTCCGGCATCCTTGAATTTGACCCCGGCCCGCTCATCGCGGTCGTCCAGCAGGGTATCGATGCCCAGGGCGGTCAGCCGTGCATACAGGGCTTCGGCCAGCTCACGCTGCGCTGTATCTTTGACCGACATCAGAAGAATATGAACTGTATATGGAGCCAGACCCGGCGGCCAGATCAGCCCCTGGTCATCGTTGTTCTGCTCAGCCACTGCAGCCAGCAAGCGGGAGATTCCGATGCCGTAGCAGCCCATTACCATAGACCGGGTGCGGCCGTCTGCATCCAAATAATCTGCCCCCAGCTTCTCACTGTAGACCGTGCCCAGCTTGAAGACATGCCCAACCTCGATGCCCTGCTGGAAATCCAGCTCGCCTTCGCCACACTGCGGACATCTGTCGCCGGTAACCGCATTACGGAAATCCCCCACCTGCGTCAGCGGAAAGTCCCGGCCGGGCACCACTCCACGCAGATGGTAATCCTCTTCCCCCGCGCCTGTGACTGCTTCTGTCATGGCTGCAACAGCAGCATCCACCAGGATAGGCACGGACAATCCGGCAGGACCGACATAACCGCTTCCGGTTCCGGCAGCCTCCTGCACATGCTCAGCATCAGCCAGCGTAATGTCACCGCAGCCGAGGTACTTTTGCACCTTCAGCTCATTCACCTCATGATCTCCACGGACCAGCACAGCAACGGTCTTGCCTCCGCCCGTGTAGATTAATGTCTTGATGATCTCCTGCGGTCTGAGCTGACTCTCCTGCTCCAGCTGCTGAATAGTCTTCTGGGCAGGCGTATGGAATCGCTCAGGGGCAGGCCGTCCGGCACAATCTTGTATATGCGTTACGGCCCCGCTCTGCACTTCCGCCTGCTCCAGATTTGCGGCATATCCGCACAGGGAGCACACAGCTATCTTATCCTCACCTATCTCTGACAGGGCCATGAATTCATGATTCTGGCCTTTGCCGCCAATCGCTCCGGCATTCGCCTGCACCGCCCGGTACTTCAGGCCGCAGCGGTCAAAGATCCGCTCATAAGCGCTGTACATCACCTGATAGGCCAGATCCAGGCCCTCCCAGTCGGTATCAAACGAATAGGCATCCTTCATCAGGAACTCCCTGCCCCGCAGAAGCCCTGAGCGCGGACGACGTTCATCCCGGAACTTCGTCTGAATCTGATAGACAGTCACCGGCAGCCGCCGGTAAGAGCTGATCTCTGCGCGCATTAGCGCTGTAACCACTTCCTCATGGGTCGGACCCAGCACGAACTCACGGTCGTGACGGTCCCGGAGCTTCATCAGCTCTTTGCCGTACACCTCATAACGTTCCGATTCTCTCCAGAGCTCTGCCGGCTGCATCGAAGGCATGAGAACCTCCTGCGCACCGGTGGACTCCATCTCCTGGCGCACGATCTGCTCCATCCTGCGCAGCACCCGCCGTCCGAGCGGCAAATAGGTGTATACCCCGGCGGCCACCTGCCGGATATATCCGGCACGCAGCAGCAGCTGGTGGCTCCTTGTCTCAGCTTCGGCAGGAGCTTCGCGCAGAGTGGTAACTAATAGATTGGTTTGACGCATACAGATCAGCCTCTTTCGTCGAAAAGTGTGTACAGCTCCGGAACATTTCGCTGCCATAATGAGAACGCAAAAAAGACGCATCCGTCAGGGACGAATGCGCCGTGTTACCACCCTGTTTTAACCCCAAGACTATCCAAGCCTGCGGTCCTCTAATCCGGATAACGGCCGGTTCCGGCAGACTTATACCCCTCTTCAGCATAAGCTGCAGCTTCCAAGGCAGGATTGGTGTCTTACGCACTCGGGGGATCTTTCAGCCGGTGAATCCCCTCTCTGCTTCCGGCGCTTACGGATACCAGGTCCTTGGTCAACGCTGTTACGTTATAAATGTTGGTTCTTAATCTATATGATATTTCAGGCCGCGTCAAGCGGACGATAAATAGATTGTGAATGCAATTAATTATTTTGCAACAAATATCTTCAGATATGAACAGAATGTGTCGATAAACCGAATAGGAGTTGAGGTATTTAGAGAGAAACGGCTAGCTACCAGCCGATTTCCATGTACCAGAGGGGGAACCGTTCCAATGTTCAAGTCAGTCAACCGCTTCACCGGCAAGCTCAGATCACGATCACTGCAAAGACAAATGATGATGCTGTTCACCATTATGCTGGTGATCCCGATCCTCTTGGTCAGTTATTTCTCCTATTCCAGTGCGAAACGGGAATTGGAGCTTAAGATGCAGAAAGCCACGCATTCCAGTGTCGATCTGGTCGCCGGGACCATCCAAGAATATGTATCCGCTGCTATGCGGAATGTAGATTTGCTCAGCCGCCAGATTGAGTCTTCCGGGCTCGATGTGAAGGCTCCCGCAACACGTGAACTCATCGATGAGTTCATGAAGGCACATCCCGAGCTGGAGATTCTTACGGCGGGTAACGAACAAGGTGCCTGGATGAAGGCCCCGGACCCCGGCAAACAGGATTATGATCCGCGTACACGGGACTGGTATAAGGCGTCCATGCAGAATGCCGGTACCACTACAATCATTGATCCCTTTGTCTCCGCAACAACCGGCAATTATACGCTGTTCATCTCCCATTCACTGGAGGATGGCAAAGGAGCTGTGACCACAAGCCTCAATCTCAAGGCAATGAGTGAAAGAATCCATACCACCCATCCAGGTGAGACCGGCTACTTCTACATTGTGGACCGTAATGATAAATTCGTCTCTTATCCGGGCAAAGCAGCAGGTGAAGATGTAGCAGATTATATAGTGAAAATGCTGGCAAACGACAGCGGGGACCTGCACTATACCAATCCGGACACGGAGATGGAGATGCAGGGTTATTATACAACGGATCCGAGTACAGGGTTCAAAATTGTCGGCATCCTGCCTACCCAAGAATTCTCGGATGCCTCACAGCCCATTATCTATACAGGACTGATGGTTCTGGCTGTTGCCCTGCTTGTCGCCCTAACCCTGATGTATCTGATTGTCCGCTCCATCACGAAGCCGATCCGCAGCCTGAACCGTTCGGCACAGCGGGTAAGCGAAGGCTATCTGAATGAGCAGATTCAGATGAACCGGGTAGATGAGATCGGTCAGCTGGCACAGAATTACAACCTGATGGTAGGCTCTCTGCGCGGCATCGTCTCGGATATTTCGGAAACCTCGGGACAACTCGCTGCCTCCAGCCAGCAATTAAATGCCACAACCGAAGAGAACTCCAGAGCCACCGCTTACGTGGCTGAACTGGTGCAGGACTCCTCCGAGGGTGCGCAGACACAGACCTCGGCCATGGCAGAGACCTCGCGCGCGATGGAGGAAATGTCCTCCGGTATTCAAAGGATCGCCGAAGCCGCCGCCTCCATCGTCGATTCTTCCGCAAGCACTGAAGCAGATGTGCGCAGCGGCAGCCGGAAGATGGAACAGGTCAGCCAGCAAATGGATGCCATCCGGACCTCTACCCACCACTCTTCGCAGCTGATCGGGCAATTAAACGGCCTGAACGATGAGGTGTCCGTGATGAGCAGTGCGATTACGGCGATCGCCGTACAGACGAATCTCCTATCGCTGAACGCCGGCATTGAAGCGGCCCGGGCCGGAGAACAGGGCCGGGGCTTCGCCGTCGTGGCTGCTGAGGTGCGGAAGCTGGCCGATCAATCCAAGAATACCGCCGGAGATATTCAAGATACCCTCCAGCAGATGACCCGGTTGATCGACCAGACCTATGAAGCGATCCGGCATACCGTCGCAGCTGATGTTGAGCTGGGTATTCAGGTCACCGCCGAAGCCAAGGAATCCTTCAACAGCATTGAACAGTCTACAGCCAAAATCAACAGCCAGCTGCATGACATCTCGGCTATTACCGAGCAGATGTCAGCGGGAGCGCAGGAGGTCGCCGCTTCCGTTCACGAGATCTCCGGTATCTCCCGTTCTACTTCTGACGCCTTCCAGAGTGTAACGGCAGCTACACAGGAACAACTCGCTTCCATGGAAGAGATCTCCGCCTCCTCTACGGAGCTGTCCAGGATGGCGGGCGATCTGCAGCTTAAGATTGAACGGTTCAAGCTGGAAGACTAGCTCCCGTGATCTTTTGGGCATTGAAGGCCATTCAATGGTATAGCAGCATAATAAGAGCATAATAAAAAGCCGTCTCTCAGCATTGCTGAAGGACGGCTTTTTCGTACATATAGAATTAAGCAAGTACAGTCGAACCCATCAGGTATTTATCCACTTCACGCGCTGCTTCGCGTCCCTCGTTGATAGCCCATACCACCAGACTCTGTCCGCGGCGCATATCTCCGGCTGCGAATACTTTATCCACATTCGTGTTGAATTTGCCATAACGGGCCTTCACATTGGTACGGCGGTCCGTATCCAGCTTAAGCTCCTCAATGATATCCTGCTCCGGTCCGTCGAAGCCAATCGCAATCAGTGCCAGCTGGGCCGGATAGACAGCCTCGGTGCCCGGAACCGGCTGGTAGATCTTCCGTCCGGTCTCATCCACCATACGGCGGATCTGCACGGTGTGCAGCTCCTTCAGGTTGCCTTCATCATCACCGACAAATTTCGTCGTCATGATCGAGAACTCGCGCGGATCTTCACCGAAGACCGCCTTGGCTTCCTGCTGGGCATAATCCAGCGTATAGACATTCGGGAATTGCGGCCAAGGGTTGGCAATCGGATCACGCGTAAGCGGCGCTTTGTCATGCGTGCCGAATTGGGTAATGCTGTTGCAGCCATGGCGCAGGGAGGTCGCGACACAGTCAGAGCCGGTGTCGCCTCCGCCAAGTACGATGACATCCTTGCCTGCGGCGGATACGTAATTGCCATCCTCCAGATTGGAATTCAGATAGCTTTTGATCGTGCCGTTCAGGTAATCCATGGCATACATAACCCCTTTGAGGTCATGACCCTCCACATTGAAGCGTCTTGCCTTGGTCGCGCCGCCGCAGAGAACAACGGCATCATATTCATCCACCAGCTGCTGCGCCGGAATGTCTTTGCCAATCTCAGTGTTAACCACGAACTCGATACCTTCTGCAGCCAGCAGATCGACGCGGCGCTGTACGACACGTTTGTCCAGCTTCATCGTCGGAATGCCGTACATCAGAAGGCCGCCGATCCGGTCACTGCGCTCGAAGACCGTTACCGTGTGACCCGCCTTATTCAGCTGCGCTGCTGCGGCCAGTCCTGCCGGACCGGAGCCGACAATGGCGATCCGTTTGCCTGTACGCTTCTCCGGCGGACTCGGGACTACCCAGCCCTCTTCAAAGCCCTTGTCCACAATGGCCAGCTCGATCGTCTTAATCGTAACAGGCTGTCCAATCAGACCGACGGTACAGGAGCCCTCGCAAGGTGCAGGACAGATGCTGCCGGTGAATTCAGGGAAGTTATTCGTCTTGTGCAGGCGCTCCAGCGCTTCCTTCCACAAGCCCCGGTAGACCAGGTTATTCCACTCCGGAATCAGGTTATGCACGGGACAGCCTGAAGTACCGCCGCTCATATCCATGCCAGTGTGGCAATACGGTGTGCCGCAATCCATACAACGGGCACCCTGGGTCCGAAGCTCGTCCTCGGTCAGATGCTCGTGGAATTCTTCCCAATCCTTCACGCGCTGCTCGGGATCGCGGTCCCCTGGGAGCTGGCGCTTATACTCCATAAATCCAGTAGGTGTAGACATATATACGTTTCCCCCATCCGTTCTCTTCGTGTTGATGTATAGTACACCATTTCTAATTTTAATTATATTAGCATTCAATACTTTCGCACTGTAATGGACTAATCTGCTGATTATTTGTACTATTTCACATCTTGTGTCAGAGAAAACGCTTCATTGTCACTCCTTGCGGTCGTACACCATAAAACGATAATCATACGGATTCTGCTCATTCTTGAGTCCCGGTGTATTGGAAACTTCCTTCCACTGGCTCCAGTCTACCTCAGGGAATCTCGTATCGCCTTCAATCTCCGCCTCTATCCGTGTAACACGCAGCTTGTCGGCATACGGCAGCATCAAGCTATAGATCTCGGCTCCGCCGATCACCATCAGCTCATCCTCCTTGCGCCCCTCAGCCAGCGCCTCAGCCAGCGTATGGATGACCTCAGCCCCTTCGGGTGCGAAGCTCTTATCGCGGGTCAGAATCAGGCTGGTACGGCCCTTCAGCGGCTTGCTGCCCAGCGACTCCCAGGTTTTTCGGCCCATCAGCATCCGCTTGCCGAGTGTCTCTGCTTTGAAATAAGCGAAATCCAGCGGCAAATGCCAGGGCATGTCATTATTTTTGCCAATTACGCCATTTGAGGCCATCGCCCATATCATGGTAATACTCATATAGCAACCGGTGCCTTGATTCCCGGATGATAGACATAGTCGGTAAATTCAAAATCCTCAAAGGTATAATCAAAAATACTGTCCGGTACTCTGCGGATGTTAAGCTTCGGCAGCGCATAAGGCTCCCGTGCAAGCTGTGTAGCCACTTGTTCCATATGATTTGTATATATATGCACATCTCCGCCGGACCAGATGAATTCTCCGACCTCAAGCCCCGTCTGCTGGGCCACCATATGGGTAAGCAGCGCGTAGCTGGCAATGTTAAACGGAAGCCCAAGGAACGTATCCACCGAACGCATCGTAAGCATGCAGGAGAGCTTGCCGCCCGCTACATAGAACTGAAACACGAAATGGCAGGGCGGAAGCTTCATCTGCTCAATCTCGCCTACATTCCACGCACTGACGATATGACGCCGCGAATCGGGATTATGCTTAATCGACTCAATTACTTTCGCAATCTGATCGATATGCTGCCCGTCCTTGCTCTCCCAGGCCCGCCACTGCGAACCGTATACCGGTCCCAGCTCCCCGTTCTCATCGGCCCATTCATCCCAGATCGAGACGCCATTCTCCTTCAGATACGTTGTATTGGTATCCCCTTTGAGGAACCATAGAAGCTCATGTACCACCGACTTCAGATGAATGCGCTTGGTGGTCACCAGCGGGAAGCCCTTCGACAGATCGAAGCGGAGCTGACGCCCGAAGACGGACACTGTACCTGTACCTGTCCGGTCGCTCTTAGCTGTACCGTTGTCGAGAATATCCTGCAATAAATCCAAGTAGTTACGCAAGCCGTATCACACCCCACTCTCTTTTTTCTTCTATCAGTTTACCATG
This sequence comes from Paenibacillus sp. FSL M7-0420, assembly GCF_038002345.1. NCBI lineage: Bacteria > Bacillati > Bacillota > Bacilli > Caryophanales > Paenibacillaceae > Paenibacillus > Paenibacillus sp. FSL M7-0420. Next base: position 3,904,451 of record NZ_JBBOCJ010000001.1, read on the forward strand.
AGCTGACGGTCGTTGTAACTTCCCTAACGATAAAAAAACGCAAAAAAACAAACATTTATCTACCCGAATTGGCCTGACTGCCAGCTATTTCCGAACGTTCATGACAGAGACTTCAGGCATTATCTAAAAGAGGATGTTCCCTGACCATCTGCATGGCTTCGGAAACATCCTCTTATATTCTTACCGCATAAGCTTAAGCGGTTATTATTTCATTACGTGGATCGGGTGGCCTTCTACCAGCTCAGCCGCTTCCATAACGATCTCGCCAAGGGTTGGATGCGCATGGATGGTCAGTGCGATATCTTCAAGCGTTGCGCCCATTTCAATCGCCAGACCCAGCTCAGCGATCAGGTTGGAAGCTTCGATACCGACGATTTGTGCGCCAAGCACCTGATTGTTGTCGCTCTTCGCTACAATCTTGATGAAGCCTTCAGGAGCATTCAGGGACACGGCACGGCCGTTGCCTGCGAACGGGAACTTGCCGGCTTTCACCGCATAGCCCTTATCCTTAGCTTCCTTCTCGGTCAGACCTACGCTGGAGCATTCAGGATCTGTGAAGACTACAGCCGGCATTACCTTGTAATCCACAACCGATTTGTGTCCGGCAATGGCTTCCGCAGCAATCTTACCTTCGTAAGAAGCTTTGTGCGCCAGGGCAAGACCCGGAACGATATCGCCGATTGCGAAAATGTTAGGAATGTTAGTCCGTCCCTGATGGTCTACCTTCACCAGACCGCGGTCATCCAGCTCAACGCCGATCAGATCCAGGCCCAGCTCGCCATCAGTATTCGGACGGCGTCCTACGGTTACCAGCAGGTATTCAGCAGTCACTTCTTTGGACTCTCCGCCTACGGAGTACTTCACAGTAACTTCCTTATCGTTCTGAACCGCAGATTCCGCTTTGGCGTTAGTCACAATTTCAATGCCGGTCTTAGCCATATTCTTGGCAACCAGACGGGTCATGTCTTTGTCGAAGCCAGGCAGAACAGTATCCAGACCTTCAATGATGGTAACCTTGGTGCCGAATTTGGAGTACATCTGACCCAGCTCCGCACCAATGTAGCCGCCGCCGATAACGATCATGCTCTTAGGGATTTCAGGCAGATCCAGCGCTTCCGTGGAGGACAGGATGCGTCCGCCGAACGGGAATGGCTTCAGTTCAATCGGACGGGAGCCCGTTGCGATAATGCAGTTATTGAACTTATAGCGCGGGGATTCATGATCATTGAACAGACGGGCTTCGTTTGTGCTGATGAACATAGCTTCTCCGCTGAATACCTCGATCTTGTTGCCCTTCATCAGGCTCGTAACGCCGGAAGTCATTTTCTTGACTACGCCGTTCTTGAAGGCCTGAGTCTTGGACCAGTCCACCTTGACGTTCTCGGCAGTAACACCGAATACTTCACCGTGCTGGGCAGCCTCGAATTGATGTGCGGCCGAGATCAGGGCCTTGGAAGGAATACAGCCGCGGTTCAAGCATACGCCGCCGAGTTCCGATTTATCTACAATGATTACCTTCTGGCCGAGCTGGGCGGCACGGATTGCCGCCACATACCCGCCGGGACCTGCACCAATTACCAATGTGTCGATTTCGATTGAAGCGTCTCCGACTACCATTAATTACACCTCCATAACTAACATATCAGGATTTGCAAGCAGGGTCTTAATGTAATTCATGAAATTCTGTGCTGTTGCGCCGTCAATAATCCGGTGGTCAAAGCTCAGGGACAGAGCCATTACAGGTGCTGCTACGATTTCGCCGTTCTTCACAACAGGCTTCTCAGTGATACGTCCGGTTCCGAGAATAGCAACTTCAGGGAAGTTGATAATCGGAGTGAAGAACATACCGCCGGCAGAGCCGATGTTGCTGATCGAGATCGTGCTGCCCTTCATTTCATTCGGAGCCAGCTTGCCGTCGCGTCCGCGTACAGCCAGATCTGTAATCGCGCTTGCGATCATCCAGATACTCTTACGGTCAGCGTCCTTGATGACAGGAACGATCAGGCCGTTGTCTGTATCTGTAGCAATACCGATGTTGTAGTACTTCTTGTAGACAATTTCGTTCGTAGCTTCGTCAATCATCGCGTTAAGCGCAGGGAACTGACGGGAAGCGGCCACGAGTGCCTTCACGATGAACGGAAGATAAGTAACCTTCACGCCCTTCTTCTCTGCTACCGGCTTCATGCGGGCACGGAAGGCTACAAGCTCCGTAACATCCACTTCGTCCATAATGGTAACATGCGGTGCAGTGTAAGCCGATTTAACCATAGCATTGGCAATCGCTTTACGGATACCCTTGAATGGCACGCGTTCTTCTTCCAGGTTAGCATTGCCGGAAGCGGAAGCTGCTGGTGCAGCTGCTGCCTTAGCTTTTGGCGCTTCTGCTGCTGCCGGTGCAGATGCTGCAGGAGCCGCTGCTGCTGGTGCTGCAGAGCCGCCCTTCAGGAAGGCTTCCACATCTTCAAGTGTGATCTTACCGTTCTTGCCGGAGCCGTTCACCTTGGAGATATCTACGCTCTTGTCACGGGCATATTTACGCACGCTTGGTGTTGCCAGCACTTCACGGTCAGGAGCTGGAGCTGCCGCTGCTGCCGGTGCAGTACCTTGGGAAGGAGCTGCTGCCTGGGCACCGGATGCTTCAGCGTGGCCGCCCTCCTGCTGAGGAACATCGCCTTCTGCAGCAATGATAGCCACAACTTCACCTACACGGCAGATCTGGCCGTCTTTGGTGAACACTTCGACTACAGTACCGTTGACTGGGGAAGGAACTTCCACCACCGCTTTATCATTCTGAACTTCCATAATGATATCGTCGTCGGTGATTTTGTCTCCAACCTTGATGTGCATCTTGATGATTTCCCCTTCATGCAGGCCTTCGCCCAGTTCAGGGAACTTGTATTCGAAGTTCGTTGCTCCGCCAGTAGCCGGGCTGCTGGTTGCCGGAGAAGAAGTAGTATCCGCTCCGCCCTTGGCTGCATCAGCTTCCTGGGAAGCCTGCTCTGCCGGATGGCCACCCTCTTGCTCAGGGATGTCGCCTTCTGCATCAATAATGGCTACAACTTCCCCTACACGGCATACTTGGCCGTCCTTGGTGAAGACTTCAAGCACTGTGCCGTTGACCGGACAAGGAACCTCTACTACCGCCTTGTCGTTCTGAACTTCCATTACGATATCGTCATCGGTTACTTTGTCGCCGGCTTTGATATGCATTTTGATAATTTCGCCTTCATGCAGACCTTCGCCCAGCTCAGGGAACCGGTACTCAAATTTTGCCACCTTGATAACCTCCTATAAATTATGTTGAGTTATTCCAACAGCTCTGTTTGGTAGAAGACAGAAACGGCTGCCGCCCTTTATACAAGGACGGCAAGGTCGTTACTTCCTAGAATTCCATGACTTTCTTAACTGCCGTGATGACACGTGCAGGGGTAGGAATCCAAGTATCTTCGATTTGAGCAAACGGGAAAATTGTATCTGGACCTGCTACACGAAGCACAGGGGCTTCCAGGTGCAGCAAAGCTTTTTCATTAATCTGGGCAATAACCTCAGCGGCTACGCCGGAGCTCTTCTGAGCTTCTTGCACAACAATCGCACGGTTAGTCTTCTTGATGGAAGCCACAATGGTGTCGATATCAATCGGGCTAACGGTACGAAGGTCGATAATTTCGACTTTGATGCCTTCTTTTTCGAGCTGGTCGGCCGCTTTGGTCGCTGTATGTACCATTAGACCGTAGGTAATGATAGATACATCCGTACCTTCGCGAACTACATTCGCTTTGCCGAGTTCAACGGTATATTCACCTTCAGGCACCTCTGCACGGAAAGCATGGTACAGGTTCAAGTGCTCCATGAAGAATACAGGGTCATTGTCGCGGATCGAAGCAATCAGCAGTCCCTTCGCATCGTATGGGTTAGAAGGAATAACTACCTTGATACCAGGACTCTGGGCAATCAGGCCTTCCAGGGAATCGGTATGCAGCTCGGCTGCCTTAACGCCGCCGCCGAATGGAGTGCGGAAGACTACAGGAGCATTGTACTTGCCCCCGGAACGCCAGCGCAGACGCGCTGCCTGAATAACGATCTGATCAAGCGCTTCGAAGATGAACCCTACGAACTGGATCTCAGCGATCGGGCGGAAGCCCTGCACGCCAAGACCGAAAGCCAAACCGCCAATGGCGGACTCTGCCAGCGGTGTATCGAATACGCGCTCCTCGCCAAATTCCTTCTGCAGCCCTTCCGTTACACGGAATACGCCGCCAACATTACCAACGTCTTCTCCGAAGATAAGAACATTGGGGTCACGAGTCAGTTCAACGCGCATTGCGTCACGAATTGCTTCTTTCATATTCATCTGTGCCATTGCCTGATATCCCCCTTATTCAAAATCGGCTTTTTGTTCTTCAAGATGTTTCGGAGTTACCTCGAACATGCTGTCGATCAAGCCGGGAATGGTCATTTTTTCGGTCTGTTCTGCTTTCTTAATCTGCTCGTTAACCGTTGCTTTCGCTTCTTCTCTTACGCGCAGAGTGTCCTCTTCTGTCCAGAGGCCTTTCTTCTCCAGGTACTTGGCGAGACGGGCAATCGGATCTTTCTCATTCCATTGACCTTCTTCTTCCTTCGTACGGTACTTACTGGCATCATCGGACAGGGAATGCGGACGGAAACGGTAGGTTACCGCTTCGATCAGTGTGGCGCCTTCGCCTTTGCGGGCACGTTCAGCAGCCTGCTGTACAGCAGAGATTACTGCAAAGACGTCCATACCGTCGATCTTGATTCCGGGAATCCCTGCGGCAACCGCCTTGTGGGCAATGGATTTCGCTGCTGTCTGCTTCGAGAACGGAGTAGTGATGGCATAGCCGTTGTTCTGAACGAAGAAGATCACCGGCAGCTTATATACTCCTGCATAGTTAAGGCCTTCGTAGAAGTCGCCTTCAGACGAACCGCCGTCACCGGTATATGTGATTGCAACGTTCTGCTGTTTCTTCAATTTGAAGCCCATAGCAATACCGGTAGCATGAAGGATCTGTGCTCCGATAATGATCTGAGGCATCAGTACATTCACGCCATCAGGAATCTGTCCGCCATGCTGATGTCCGCGGGAATACAGGAACGCCTGATATAACGGAAGGCCATGCCATACGAGCTGTGGAATATCACGGTAGCCCGGGCAGACGAAATCTTCCTTCTGCAAAGCGTACTCGCTGCCGATCATTGTAGCTTCCTGTCCGGATACCGGAGCGTAGAAGCCTAGACGGCCTTGACGGCCCAAGTTAACAGCACGGTCATCCCAGGTACGGGTAAATACCATACGGTACATAATTTCTTTCAGTTGGTCATCAGTAAGGTCAGGCATCATTTCCTTGTTGATAATTTCTCCATCCGGGGAAAGAACCGTAAGGGCTTCAACGTCCTCTGTATACACTTCATAAGGAACTCTAGTCATTATCTTCACCTCAATAAAAAAATTTGAATATCAGTGGTCTCTGTTATAGAATTATTATACACCTGTTGTATCTGTTTCGTCAAAGAAATACGCATAAAATTTATGTTTCCATAAATTTTGTATGTATAACAGGCGTTCAAATATCCTATAACAGATTAAAGGATATTTATCAAGTAAATGATATATCCCACATTTGCCGCTTGGCTAATTTTAACGCAACACTAAGTCTTAAGCAAAATTCGACATGAAGGGTGACGATTTGACAATGAGCGAACCTGTTTTTCTGAAACGTACAATTGTAAAACAAACACTGTGGAGCGAACACCTGCAGGAAGAGCGCAAGCTGCGTATCTATCTTCCCCCCGGATATAATGAAGTACTCAGCTATCCCGTCGTCTACTGCCAGGACGGTGAAGAATTCTTCAACTTCGGCCGGATTGCCACCTTGGCTGGTCAGCTGATTCTGGAGCAGGATGTGGAACCCTTCATTATAGTGGGCGTCGAAGTGAACGTGGCAGTCCGCACTGCTGAATACGCACCGTTCGGCAGCCGCTTCAAGCAGTACCTTGCATGCTTCGCCGAAGAGATTATTCCCTTCATTGAACATAATTATCCTGTCCGGCGCACACCGGAGGAGCGGATCGTAGCCGGTGATTCCCTGGGCGGAAGTGTCTCCCTCCACCTGGCGCTGGCGTATCCGGGATTATTCAGCCGTGTGCTCAGCCTCTCCGGCGCTTACTATCCCGAGACCCGCGAGCTGCTATCCCAAGAGGAGGATCTCTCCTGGCTTCAGATCAACATGGTTGTAGGGCTTCAAGAGCGCGACTACAAGACCGATACCGGCGTCTATGATTTCGTGGAGATGAACCGGGAGACCAAGGCTATGCTTGAAGCCAAGGGGGCCACGGTGTCCTACCGCGAGAAGGACGGCCAGCATCTTTGGGGTTTTTGGCAAAAAGAGCTCCCGGAATCATTACTCTATTTCTTCAGCTCCTGAAACAGCAAATAGAACCCCAAAAGTGAACATCTTACGAACTTATGTATACAGCACGATTGACTGCGCTTTCATCACGAATCGGACATACGGTGCCGTTCCTTAAATTATAAGGACGGCAACCGGTCCGGCTGTACACTATGCCTGCTGTATCTTCTCCTGAATAATCCGTTCCAGCAGCACATCACAACCGGCATTGATTAAATCATAGACCTGCTCGAAATTACCGGTGAAATACGGGTCAGGCACTTCACGCAGCTCCTCATCCGGCAACAGATCCATGAAGAACAACAGCTTGGACTGCTCGCCGCCGGGAATTTTGCGCACATTCTCCCCGTTGGACTTGTCCATGCAGATGATATATTCGAATCTCCCGAAATCCTCACTGGCTACCAGCCTTGCTCTCATATGCTCATAGCTGATGCCGTGCAGATCAAGGATACGCCTTGTCCCTTCATGCGGCGCTTTCCCGATATGCCAGTCTCCCGTTCCTGCAGAATCCACTGTAATCTGATCCGCAAGCTGACGCTGTTCAATCTTGCTGCGCAGCACAGCTTCCGCCATCGGCGAACGGCAAATATTCCCCAGACATACAAACAACACATTAACGATCCCTCTCACCTCCTGCGCTCAAGCACTCCTAATCATCCGTAAGGGATGGTGCGGCGAACCGCACTAACCCTATTTTAGCGTCAGCGGGGCAATTGTACAACTTTTGAAACTGCTATATACTGTTCAGGATGATGAACTTAAATGAACAACAAGGAGGGGGAGCTATTGCCATCCGGGCGTATTGTAATTGTTGCAGGCGGTGAACTGACCGCGGAATGCCTGCACTTATTAGATGAAGAGGATTATATTATCGGTGCTGACCGGGGAGCGCTGTTCCTGATTGATCATGGCTTCACCCCCCAGCTTGCCGTTGGTGATTTCGATTCTGTCTCTCCTGAGGCACTGGAGCGGATTCAGGCGGGAAGCAAGGAGACTATAAGCTGTGATCCGGTCAACAAAGACCTCACCGACAGTGAAATGGCCCTGGATCTTGCCCTGAACCTCCAGCCGCAGTCTATTCTGATGATCGGGGTAACGGGTACGCGCATGGACCATACGCTGGCCAGCATTCAAATGATGACAAGAGCACTGCAACGGCAGGTAGCCTGCTCTATTATGGATGCGAACAACTACATTACGCTTACCGGCTCTCAGGCGGTTGTAGAGGAACGGGGGTATTCCTATGTCTCCTTGCTGCCTCTGACTCCCGAGGTAACGGGCATCACCCTTCAGGGCTTCCAATATCCTCTGGAGAACGCCACCCTCAAGTTAGGGCAATCCCTGGCCGTGAGCAATGTGCTGCTGGAGCAGAGCGGGACCGTTCAGATTGAGAGCGGACTTCTGCTGATTATTCAGAGCAAGGACTGAATACATAGATTTCTGGAGACATCGCTGTAACCTTTGTTTCAAAATCGAAAAGCCGGGATTCTCCTTGATGCTCAAGGGATTCCCGGCTTTTTTTGTTGAGCAAGATAGCTAAATATTAATATTTTGTAACTTTTAATGCGATTTTAATAAAACGCTTACATTGTATATCCCGCCTGCATTTAGCCCATCTCTTCCATAATTTAGGCCTGTCATAACCTGCTATACTACGAATCAGACGAACGAAACTACTAGAATTCATTACAACCTTGGAGGTATACAACATGAATAAGCAACAATGGTTCAAGCAAGCAATGACAATCGGTCTGTGCACAACAATCGGGTTCAGCGCCTTACTCGCAACCGGAGCAGGAACAGCCCCTGCTGCCGCTTCAGCTGTATCCGCCGATTCTGTAAGTGCCGATTCCGTATCCGCATCTTCCACCGGCTCCAAAGTGGTCAGCTTCGGTAAAAAGTATCTGGGGACGCGTTACCAGTTCGGTGCCTCCACTTCAACTACACGTTATTTTGACTGCTCCTCCTTTACTCAATTTATCTTCAAAAAATATGGTGTGGATCTGCCCCGTACGTCCGTAGCCCAATCTAAAATGGGTAAATCGGTCAGCAAAGCCAATCTGCGTGTCGGCGATCTGGTGTTCTTCTCCAGCGGAAGCCGGGCCAACGGCAAGAACGTAACCCATGTAGCGGTATATGCCGGCAATGGCAAGATCCTGCACACTTACGGCTCACCCGGCGTGACCATTTCCGATCTGAATTCGGGCAACTGGAAAAAAACCTACCTGAAATCACGCCGCGTACTATAACAGCGGAAAGCTTAATTGTAGCTTGTACCAAGAGAGTACAAGTTCTAATAGCCGGAGAGCTGCTTCGCAGCGGCCGTCAGCTTGTGGCCCCGCTCTCCGGTGCCCGCAGTACATATCCGGTTCCACGCACCGTATGAATCAGTTTATTCCGGCGGCCTTTATCCACCTTCAGTCGCAGATGCCGGATGTAGACATCCACCACATTGGTGTCCGCATGAAAATGATACCCCCATACCTGCTGTAATATCTCAGCACGGGGACAGACTTCACCCAGATGCTCTGCCAGATAATACAGCAGATCGAATTCCTTGGGGGTCATCTTCAGCTCGGCTCCATCCCGGCTGACCTGCCGGCGCCCGGGATCGAGGAGTAATCCGTCCACCTTAAGCAACGAGGCCGTATCTCTGCGGCGGCCTGTCAGCTTAAGTAAATTCAATATTCTGCATTTGAACTCACCGGTATGTACAGGCTTCTCCATATATTCATTGCCTCCGGCATCGAATACGGAGACAGCCGCTTCCCCCTTCACTTCAGGTGCCCCTCCGGATATGACCATCACCGGCAGAATCATCCCCTCCTTCCGCGCCTCCGAGACAGCTTCCCAGCCCGCCCAGCCTCCGGGTTCCTCCAGCTCCGCGAGCAGAAGCACAGGCTCACCGCCTGAGAGCAATAAGCGAAGACTATTCAGGTCTTCGCTTATTGCTGTTCTTATACCAAGGCTATGGATGGCCTCCTCTAGCCCGATATGGCCGGCAGCCCTATCCTCTCTGTCTGCATCAGCTTCATGGTTATCCGGGCGCGGACCGGGTATATACCATGCTATCTTTTCATTCACCGGGATAGTCCCCCTGTACCAGTCTTGCACCGGCTGTGCCGCCGCAGATGATACCTAGAATTCCCGCAAAACAAAGAGACCATTCGGGGGAATGGTCTCTTTGCGGTACAAATCGTATGAAACCTATAAATTCTTATATTTGTACGAAATCGATCTCCTGGAATGCCGCTACCTGGGTGTCCCAGCGCTCTGCTACAAAAGCCTGGTGCGCCGGATGACTATTGTAAGCATCATAAGCCGCCTGATCGGCGAACTCCATTGAGAAGCCGTACTGATGCTCACACTTGGCGCTGACCTGACGCAGCACCTCGAAATTCTCCACCACCGGAATCCCGCTAAGAATCTCAGCTCCATCCCGCAGGAAAGCTCTGGTCTCCTCCGAATCCGGGGCAGATTTCAGTGTGAATACAGCCATATGACGGATCGTTCCTTTGTTCATTACGTTTCTCCTCCATTCAACCGAAATACCGGTGATAATAGCTGCGGGCGGCAGCGATATCACTGGTTCCATGTATTAAGGCTCTCCCGTCTGCGAACACAACCATCCGGTACGGCTCCTCTGTAAAAGAAACCAGATACGGGTTGCGCTCCACCTTGCCGCTGCCGAGCCTGGACAGGCGGGCAGCCGTCTCCTCCAAGTCAAGACTTCTGCGGTGTGCCGGACGGATCTGCACCGTATCCCTGCCGCACAGCACGTCGCTGCGCTCTGTATTAGAGGCTGACAGATACGGATAGCTCCGTGATTCACCGCATGAGGGACAGTCGTTCTTCTTCGCCGCCCTCACGCCAATCTCCTGCTGCTCGTTATGCCAGATATCGAAGGTCAACAGCTTGCCGCGCAGCTTGTCCTTGAACCCGCCGAGCAGCTTCAGCGCCTCAGCCGTTCCGTTCGTAGTCACCATCTGCACTGCTTGCGGAAGAATGCCGGCTGTGTCGCAGGTATCCCCGCCCAGCGGAATCGTGCCCAGCAGACAATTCAGACAGGGGGTTTCACCCGGCAGAATCGTATACGTAATGCCGTAACTGCCGACACAGGCTCCATAGATCCAGGGAATGCCGTGCTTTTGCGCCAGGTCGTTGATAATCAGCCGGGTATCGAAATTATCGGTCCCGTCCATAATCAGATCCACGCCGGGAAGCAGGCTCTCCAGCTCCTCTGCACGTACATCAAGCACATGAGCCTCGATCACAATCTCCGAATTGACCGCCATCAGCCGGGTACGGGCTGCAGCCGCCTTGGGCGTGCGCACACGGGCATCATCTTCCGTATACAACTGCTGGCGTTGCAGGTTACTCCATTCCACATAGTCACGGTCAACAAGGATAAGCCGCCCAACCCCGCAGCGGGCCAAAGTCTCGGCGATGCCTGTTCCCAGCGCCCCCATGCCAACAACCAGCACACAGGAACGTCCCAGTCCCTGCTGTCCTGCTGCGCCGAACGGCGCGAAGCGGACCTGTCTTGAATATCTGCCAACCGGCGTGTTTTGATCAGGACCCATCTCTGAACAGCCCCCTATGTATGTAGGTTTTTGGTAAAAAACCGGGAAAAGCGCAGACCTCCACTTTTCCCGGACTCCATTAGTATACGGTCTGCGCGGACCATTGCTCCACATTCCAGACCTTCGTCACCCAATCCTCGTAAAATTCCGGTTCATGAGACACCAGCAGAATCGTTCCCTTGTATTCCATAAGCGCCCGCTTAAGCTCAGCCTTGGCCACAATATCAAGGTGATTCGTAGGCTCATCGAACAGAATCCAGTTGCTCTCACGCATCATCAGCTTGCACAATCGTACCTTGGCCTGCTCACCGCCGCTCAGCATGTTCATCGGACGGGTGATATGCTCGTTTTTGAGACCGCAGCGGGCCAGATGGCCACGCACTTCATTCTGGGTCAGACCGGAGAATTCATTCCATACGTCTTCAATCGGCGTGATATTCTCTGCTTTCAGCTCCTGCTGGAAATAGGCTGAACTCAGGTAGTCTCCCAGGTAGGTTTTGCCGCTGTACGTAGGGATGACACCCAGGATGGTTTTGAGCAGCGTCGATTTGCCGACCCCGTTGTAGCCGACAATCGCAATCTTGTCCCCGCGTTCTATGATCATATTCAGCTTGCTTGGCAGCAGCGGACGGTCATACCCGATCTCGAAATCAACGCCCTCGAACACCGTCTTCCCGCTGGCCCGGCTCTCCTTGAACTGGAACACAGGCTTCATCGCCTCTTCCGGCTTATCAATCCGCTCCATCCGTCCAAGCTGCTTCTCCCGGCTCTTGGCCCGGCCTGAGGTGGAGGCACGCGCTTTATTGCGCTGGATGAAGTCCTCCTGCTTTTTGATGAAATCCTGCTGCTTCTCGTACGCATCAATATGCTGGGCCTTGTTCATCCCCGCCATCTCCAGGAATTTCTCGTAATTGGCCGTATAGCGGGTCAGCTTCGAGAACTCCAGATGATAGATCACATCGACCACTTTGTTCATGAATTCCGTATCATGGGAGATCAGCATGAACGCATACGGATATTGCTTCAGATAATTCGTCAGCCAGTCAATATGCTCCACATCGAGATAGTTGGTAGGCTCATCGAGCAGCAGTACATTCGGTTTCTCCAGCAGCAGCTTGGCCAGCAGAACCTTGGTCCGCTGTCCCCCGCTCAGGGAAGTGACATCCCGGTCCAGACCGATCGCCGTCAGGCCCAGTCCGTTCGCCATCTCTTCAACCTTCACATCGATGAGGTAAAAGTCGCCGATATCAAGCTGCTCCTGAATGTCGCCCATTTGCTCAAGCAGCAGGTCCAGCTCCTCGGGACTCGCCTCCCCCATCTTATCGGTAATCGCCAGCAGCTCATGCTCCAGCTCCAGCAGCGGCAGAAAGGCATCTTTAAGTACATCGCGCACGGTTTTACCGGCGGTAAGCAGGGTGTGCTGATCCAGATATCCGTAACGGACCCGCGGCGTCCACTCCACCTTGCCGTTGTCCTTCAATAATTTGCCGGTCAAAATATTCATCAGCGTCGATTTGCCCACGCCGTTCGCACCCACGATTCCCACATGCTCTCCATCCAGCAGACGGAAGGAGACATCCTTGAACAACACCCGGTCCCCGAAATTATGGGAAACGTCTTCCACACTAAGTAAACTCATAAATTCTCTGCAAGCTCCATTCTATATTGTAAATACCAAGAGGTTCAATCATTATAGATATCGCTCCATTCTAGCACACCTGCACCCTGCACTGAAATAGAAATAAAGCCCGATTTCTGAAAAACTGTCAAAAAGCTCTGAGCGTTCAGCTCTTTTTCTGAAACAATCTAATATTCTTTGCAGGAAAACGGGCACCCTTAAGCGGTCCAAGCATCCCCCTGATGGCCTGAACCAGCTTCCCTTTACTCTGAAAAGGGTCCTGCTGAAGCGGCAGGCTGTATACGCTCGCAGGTTCAAGCAGGGAAGCCAGCAGCGCCACAGTATGCTCCCCGGCCAGCGGCAGGCAGATCCGCCATTCCGGCCGGGGAATCAGGCCTCTGCGGCGCAGCCAGTGCAGGGTATCCTCCAGCCGCCAATCCGCACCGGAGGCAATCAACAACGGGAAGCTGCTGCCTGTGAACGCTTCCAGCGCCCCCTCACCGCCGCCGGTTCCAAGATCCATGACGATGTAAGCATAGGCTTGCTCCGGTACCTGCGGGAGTCCCTCCGAAGGGAGCAGCCTCCAGTAGTCCACTCCCATGCAGTTGAACGGTTGCACCTGTGTCCCCAGAACACCGTTTATTTCAGGGCTCCCCGCCATTTCCTTCATGCGGTTAAATACCTGCGAACCGGGATTACAATCTACCCATGCCGTCCGTCCGGCGGGCGACAGGCAGCGGCTGACAGCAAGCGAGGTATGCGTGGTCCCAATCCCGGGGGACACTCCTAATACTGCCACTACCACAGGAGATTGCTGCGATTGTATGTCATCCGGAGCCTTACGTATGTCCGTCCGCTCATGTCTAGATTCCCCCGCACCGCCAATCTCCAGCTGCTGGAGGACCCTCCTTACCTCCTCAGCACTGCCATACCGTTCCTCCGGGTGATGCCGCAGCAGCCGTCTGATGACCGGAATCATCCGGTCCGGGAGCTGACCCTGCAGCTTCCGCTCCATCCCGGGCTGCCAGGCGCTGAACTCCCCGCCGGAGGCCATATACAGCAGCAGCGCGCCAAGCCCGTACAGGTCCGACACCGGGCAGCTCTGCCCGCCGCCGTATTGCTCCGGGGCTGCGAACCCGGCTGTTCCAAGCTTCTCCGTGTCCTCACCGGAGCCGCCTCTCAGCCTGCGCGCAATCCCGAAGTCAATGAGCTTCAGCTCATGCTCTCCAGTCAGCATGATATTCGAAGGCTTGAGATCCCGGTAGACGATAGGCGGCTCATGGCTGTGCAAATAATGCAGCACCTCCAGCAGCTGCCGCGCATAGCTTAGGATTCGCTTCCCCGTCATTGAATTAGACTGCTCTGCCATATACTGATGCAGGGTGATGCCCTCAATATAATCCATCACCAGGTAGGTGTAGCCGCCTGAGTCCGGCGGGAAGAAATCCGCAATCTGCGGCAGCAGAGGATGACGGAGCGAAATTAGCAGCTCCGCTTCCGCCTGAATGGCGCCTGCACCATAACCTCCCTCCCGGATGACACTTTCTTTAATGGCCCGCAGCATACCCGGCAGCCGCATATCCTCCGCCAGATATACCCGGCTCATTCCGCCTGTCCCGATCAACCCGGTTACATAATAACGCCCTCCCAGAATCTGTCCGGGACTTAACTTTCCTGTGAATTCCATCTCTTCCCCGCCTGTTCATATAGAATGTTGTATAACGCAAAAAAAGCCCCCACTGCCCGCACCGGAACCGGCAAGAAGCCGGAGGTGCAGACTGCGGGATGCTTTCCCATAATCCTGCAAATATGAATTAATACTTAATCATATAAAGTGTAATCTCGTCCCGGTTGTGGAACAGCTGCTTCGCACGCTGGACCTGCATCCGCTGGCCTTCAAACATGGTGATGATCTCCTTGATCACCGCCATGGGCTTCTTGTGCATCAGCTTCACGGTAACAATCGCGCTGCCGCCCGGTGTCAGGCTATGCAGCAGCTCAGTGACCAGCTTCGCCATCAGCTTGGGGCTCCAGCTCATATCGCAGACCAGCAGGTCAAATTCGTTCTCACGGAATTTGACCTCTCCGGCATTTTTGCGCAGAATCTTGAGTGCCGGATTCTTACGTAAGGACTCGTGCATCAGCGCCGGATCAACAGCAGTAACCTTGAGGCCGCGCTCCAGCAGGAATGAGGTCCAGCCTCCCGGAGAAGCGCCGATATCGACCGCATTCTTGAAGCTGTAGAACGGAATGGCGAATTCCTTCTCCGCCTCCATCAGCTTGAATTTGGCCCGCGAGATCTGTCCGTCCTCCTTGCGGAAGCGGATCATGCCGCCATTCCAGCTGGACAGGTTCGCCTCCGGCCGGGATACCCCGGCATACAGCGCGTCACCGTCCGCATAGACGGAGATCACCCAAGCGGGCTCCTGCACGGTGAACTCGGCGTCCAGGCTGTCAAGCCTGCCCTGCAGCCATTCACGCAGCTCGCCGGGACTCTGCTCCCAGAAGGAGGACGGGCCTTTGCGGACATGCAGCGACACCTTCTCGCCTTGCAGCTCCGAACGCCGGCTTAAGTATACCGCCAGCCGTTCCAGAGCCGGCAGATCGCCGGTGTCCTGGAAATCTACTGGCTGAATGTGGCGCAGGAAGACCGGCAGGTTCTGTGCCAGCCGCTGCGCTACCTCCTCCGGCTCCTCCTCAAGCGTGGCCAGGAAGATTTCTCCCGGCAGCAGCAAGGTGCTTTTAACCGCTCCGAACAGGCGTCTTAGCTCCTCCTGTGCATAGGGGGCGAAACCATGATTCGCCGTGCAGATATATCTTGAAATACTCTTGTCTTCCGTAACATCGTTCAAATCGCTTTGCCTCCAGAACTTATTTTTATCCAGGGACGTCCGTTATCCCATTCAACCTTGACCGGAAGATCATAGGTAGCCATCAGCATCTCCTGTGTCAGCACCTCTTCCTTGGGACCGGCTCCTGCCAGCTTCCCGTCACGGATCAGCGCCACGTGAGTGAAGAGCGGAACAATCTCCTCCACATGATGGGTAACATACACCACTCCAACATTATGCTGCCGCAGCTTGTCGATCTCGGCGAGCATTTTCTCCCGTTCATATAAATCAAGACCGGCGCAAGGCTCGTCCATAATCAGCAGCTTAGGCTCTGCGATCAGGCAGCGGGCCAGCATAGCCTTCTTGCGCTCCCCTTGGGATAACAAGCCGAACGGATGATACGCCAGTTCGCCGAGGTTCATCTCCTCCAGAAGTTTAAGCGACCGGTCCTTCACACTTTGCGGAATCTCCTGATAGAAGCGTAAATACGCATAGGCACCAGTAGCTACAACCTCCCAGACCGGGTCGGTTAGCGAGAGCTTTTCCATCAGGGACGGGCCGATATAACCGATTCGCTTGCGCACCTCGCGCAGATCACATTGACCATACTTGTACCCCAGCACTTCAACAGAGCCCTTGCTGGGGAAAAGGTAGCCGGTCATCATTTCCAGCAGGGTGGTTTTGCCGGAGCCGTTACGCCCGAGAATGACCCAGTTCTCCCCCGGCTTCATATCCAGCGATACATCGTCAAGAATCAGGCTCTCCTCCCTGCGCAGGGACAGATGTTGTAATGATATCATTATAATGTCACTCTCCTTATGTATGCCAGCACCCGTTCAACAGAGTGAATGGAATAGATGATGTCAGGTTCAGCGCTGCGGTCAGCAGATACGGCCAACAGAGCGGGCACACTTGAGATTTGATAGGTGTTCACCAGATCAGGGAGCCTATTGACATTCCCCTCAGCAATCAAAAGGCCAGGCGGAAGCAGATGCTCCGCCACCTCAATCATCCGCCGGGCTGCCTTACAGGTTCCGCATAGCGGGGTATGCAGGAACAGGACGAGCGGCTCGCCCTTCGTGGCCAGCAGCTCCAGCAGCTCCGGCTGATTCATTTCCTTCATTCTCAATCCTCCCCCGACTCAAACCAGGTCCTCACAGCAGCAATCTCCGCTCTGTGCGTGCCATCCGGTCCCTTTTCTGTTTCCATAACGATCACTTTATCAGCCAGGGCCTCCATCTTCACAAGCTGGCTAAGCGCCGCTCCCCCGATATATCCGCTGCCGATTCCGGCATGTCTGTCCCGCCGGGAGCCGTAGGGAAACCGGGAGTCATTCAAATGCACAGCCGCCAGATTCGCCCAGTACCCCAGCTGCTCACCGCGTGCGATAAGCTCCTCCGTCTGCTCCGGGTTCCAGATGCCCGCAGCGAAAGCATGGCAGGTATCGAAGCAAAAGCCGATCTTCTCCGGGTAGCGGCTCAGCTCACGGACCTTGACCAGCTCTTCGGGCGTCATGCCTTCATGCCCATGATTCCCTGCCATATTCTCAAGCAGCAGCTTGGTTCGTCCCGTCCAGTCTGCCAGTACCTCGTTCATGCATTGTATAATTTTTTGATAACCCTGTAACGGCTCCATCCCGGCAAAATGTCCGAAATGCACCACAATGCCCACCGATCCGCACGCCTCGGCAATCTCCAGATCGTTGCGCAGGGAGGCAATCATCACCTCTCTGTCGCCCGGGCCGGCAGCCAGATTCGTCGGATACGGGGTATGGGCAATGGAAGCCATTCCCTGCTCCCGGCAGTATTCTGCGCAGCTGCTTGCATCGCGGTAGTCTACCGGCTTCAGCTTCAGACTGCGCGGATTCTTCGGAAAATACTGAAAACATGTAGCACCGCTCTCCCTGGCGGACCGGGCAGCCTGCCCGTACCCGCCGCGTATGCTGACATGTGCCCCTATGAAGGGGCTATGCGTCATGCTGGCAATCCGGGCAATAGAACACCTTGCGTCCGGACAGCTCTGTCTTCACTATGGTTCCCCCGCCGCGCAGGCAAAGCTCGCCTTCACGGTCATACACTTTACAGGCATCATTATAAGAACCGGTCACCGTATCGCCGGTCATGAACGGCATTTCCATATAACCGCCGATTTCAGTGGCCTCCGTTAACACCTTACGCACGCTGTCGTACAGCCGGGCCACCGCTTCCGGTGACAGATTCTGAACCAGCGTAGACGGAAGCAGACGGGCTTCATAAGCAATCTCGTCAGCGTAGCAGTTGCCGATTCCAGCCATAACATGCTGGTTGACCAGCAGACTCTTCAGCGCACCGCGCCGTCCCTTGAGCAGTCCGGCGAAGCGTTCGGCCGTCATCCGGCGGTCCAGCAGCTCCGGTCCAAGCTTCCCCATTGCCGCTTCACCTTCCTTAACAGACAGCAGATGGAGATAGCCCAAACGCAGTCCCATGAAGTAGAGGATATGCTCACCGAACGCAAGCTCAACCTGTGTAGTACGGTCAGGACGTTCTTCCTCTGTACCATAGAACAGTAGTCCGCCCAGCATCAGATGCAGCAGCAGTCTGCGGCCGTCATGCAGGTGGAAGAGGATATGCTTGGCGCGGCGTTCCACGAATACAATTCGGGCACCAACCAGTCCCTTCACGAATTCTTCAGTCTCCATATTGATGGTCTTTTCTCTATTTACGGTTACCCCTGTAATGGGTACGTTTATTAGATGCTGGCTAAGCAGCTTTCTGTAATTCTCCATTTCCGGCAATTCCGGCATATTGTCATCTTCCCTTCTTGGATGGTCAAATGGTCACCTTTGTCATTATACACCGAGCAGTACCATAAGTTCAGCTAAATCAGCACAAATTTCATCAGGCTTGACTCCGGTCAGCTGCTGGTAATGCTCCAGATTATCCCGGGTTGTCAGTCCCGTAAGCACCAGCACAGTCCGGCAGCCTGCATTGGCACCCGCCAAGATATCCGTTCTCATATTGTCACCCACCATCACCGCATCCTCCGGCTTGATGCCGAGCAGAGATGTCGCATATGTCACCAGGTGCGTCTCGGGCTTGCCGATGACCACGGGCGCCACTCCGCTGGCTGCTTCAATAGCTGCACCTATCGTACCTGCACCGGGCATCACTCCGTCATCGGAGGGAAGCATCAGGTCGGGATTGGTCAGGACGAATCTGGCTCCTTCACGAATCCAACGTGAGGCGCGGGCCAGTGCTTCATATGTAAAAGAACGGTCGATCCCCTGCACGACAACCTGCGGATGCTCGGAGACCAGGGTTAGCCCTGCCTCTGTGCAGGCTTCCACCAGCCCCTCTTCTCCAAGTATCGCCACGGATGCTCCCGGAGATTCTCCGGCAATGTAACGGGCGGCAGCCAGCGCTGAAGTGCAGACCTCCTCGGGCCTGGCTTCAATGCCCATTCCGCGCAAATGGGCAGCTACACTCGCCGGTGTTCTTGAAGAGTTATTCGTCACATACAGGAACGGAATCTCCGCCGCACGAAGCGCTGCTATCAGCCGCTGGGCCCCGGGGATCATTCTGCCGCCATGATACAAGGTGCCATCCAGATCAATTAACAAGCCTCCAATATTGTTCATAACTCCTCCTGTCGATTCGTACTAAGTGGTTCATCTTATTTATTATTAACCCTATGAATTATATTTCAGAGCAGCGGCAGCTTCTCCAGGAAGCGCGCTTTGAAAGGATTTATTGCCCGCCTGCCTGCGATTTTTAGCCGCTTCGTTTCGGCATTTTCTCTACTGCTTCGTACGCTTAATCCTCAGCTTTTACTTTAAATTTAACGTTCTTCGTCGAACGCTAGCGAACTCCTGCAGCGCCCGGCTATTTTTGGCACAGCCCTGTCATTTCCTGCGCTTTCCCGGAAAATAATTCAGTCCGCAGCGTCATTTCCAGGGGTTCTCCGGTAGACCGGGAAGGTGCAGAATTCCTCTGCCAGCAGTGTATTCGGGAAGATCTCCTGTGCTTCCTTCAGCAGCGGAGCGAGCTCCTCCTGCGAAGTGTAACGCGAGCTGAAGTGGGTCAAGATCAGCTCAGCCCCGCCTGCATCCCTTGCCAGTTCCGCAGCCTGCTGTGCCGTGCTGTGATGATATTGATGAGCCATTTCCGCCAGGCCATGGGCAAATGTCGCCTCATGAATAATCAGATCGGCATCCTGCGCCAGCGGCAGTGAGCCCGCACAAGGCCGGGTATCTCCCAGAATAACTACGATGCGTCCGCGCTTGGGTGCATGAATCACCTCGGCCGCCCGGATCAGCACGCCTTCATCGGTAGTGATATCCTCGCCTTTTTTTAACCGGCCATATAGCGGTCCCGGCTTCAGCCCGTAGCTCTTCAGCAGTTCTGTATTCAGATTACCCGGACTGTCCTTCTCCGTTACCCGGTAGCCATAGCTGTCAATCCGGTGCTCCAGCAGTCCCGCTTCCACCTTGAAGGTCTCATCCTCAAAAATCAGCCCGCCGCTGTGCTCCACAATCTCCAGCTTATAAGGAATGCGGGACTGGCTGACAGACAGCGATATGTCCAGATATGCCTTGAGCCCGGGAGGTCCGTACACCGTAAGCGGTGAAGTCCCGCCCTGGTAGCCCCTGCTGGAGATGAGTCCGGGCAGGCCAAACAGATGATCACCGTGCAGATGGGTGATAAACAGCTTCTCCAGCTTGCCCAGCCGCAGCGGCGAGCGCAGAACCTGATGCTGTGTCCCTTCCCCGCAGTCGAACATCCAGAAGGTCCGCCGTTCTTCAAGCAGCCGGAGTGCAACCGACGTCACATTGCGCTGCAGCGTCGGCACCCCGGCATTCGTTCCGAGAAAATAGATTTCCATTATGCCCCTCCCCTCTCTCATCCTGATGTCTTTATTATTTTTTGTGATCTTGTCTGTTCTTATGACAAGAATTCTACTCTGTTTTGGCTGCAAAAGCATCTTTTCAAGTGGAAACGGCTTTGCCGTATAGCGTGAACATATAAATTCTTGTATTTGCAGCAAAAAACCTCCCGGTAACGGGAGGTTCCGAAAAGTCGGGGCATAGCCCCTTCTGACCGGTAAGCATGCGGAAGGCTCAGAGCTTCTCCACATTGAAGTACTGCGCTTCAGGGTGGGCAAAGACCATCGCCGAGACCGAAGCCTCCGGCTCCATCATGAAGCCCTCGGTAAGCTGCACGCCGATATCCTCAGGCTTCATGAGCTTGAATAACGGCCCCTGATCCTCCAGATCCGGGCAGGCCGGGTAGCCGAAGGATACACGGATGCCCTGGTAACGCGCGCCATGTCTTTGCTTCATAGTCATATCTGCCGGGTCCGGGAATCCCCAGGTATCGCGCATCATATGATGGACACGTTCAGCCAGACCTTCCGCGACCTCAAGAGCGACTGCCTGCAGAGCATGGGAACGGAGATAATCACCCTTATCCTTAAGTTCAGTCGATAATTCACGGACACCATGTCCCGCAGTAACCACCAGGAAGCCCACATAGTCCATGACTCCGCCCTCCACTGGCTTCAGGAAGTCAGCAAGGCAGAGATACGGCTCCACATTCTGGCGCGGGAAGGTGAAGGTATGCAGCACCTTGGCCTGATCCTGCGGATCATAGATCAGAATATCATTCCCGCGTGACTGGGCCGGGAAGAACTGATACATCGCATGCGGCACAATCGTGCCTTCCAGCATCGCCTGATGCAGAATATCGTCAACGGTCTCTTTCAATTCTACCGTACGCGGTTCCCGCGCTGCCAATTGCGCCTCTACAGAGCCGCGCAGACCGAGATGATGGCCGAGCAGCATCTGCATATTCACATAAGGAATCACATGTCCCAGCGGATAATTCCGCAGGACATGACGCTCCAGATCAGGCGGGATGAACACCGGGGCATCTGCCGAGATTTTGGAGCGGACTGCGCGCGTAAGTTCGGGAAGCGGCGCTTGCGGAGCGACAGCTACGGCAGCCTCCGCCTCCTCGCGGACTTCCTCCTCAATCTTCACCCGCTCCAGCGGGTTCATCAGCCGGTTGGCGATATCCAGACCGTCCATGGCATCCTTGGCATATAAGACGAGCCCGTCATACTCCGGACGGATTCGGGTCTTGGTGAATTTGCGGGTCAGTGCCGCACCGCCCACCATAATCGGCACATCAATCCCGGCGGACCGCAGATCCTGCGCAGTCAGCACCATTTGCTGCGCCGACTTCACCAGCAATCCCGACAAGCCGATGGCGTCAGCCTTTTCCTTGCGGAAGGCTTCAATAATATTCTCCGGCGGAACCTTGATGCCCAGATTGACGATCTCATAACCGTTGTTGGAGAGAATAATCTCGACCAGGTTTTTACCGATATCATGCACATCACCCTTGACGGTCGCAAGCATGATTCTCCCCTTAACCGAGGTCTCATCCTTCTGCATGAACTGCTCCAGATGGCTTACAGAGGCCTTCATGACCTCCGCACTCTGGAGCACCTCTGCCACGATTAATTCATTGTTATTGAACAGCCGTCCGACCTCAGACATCCCCGCCATCAGCGGTCCATTAATGATCTCCAGCGGAGGCGAGGTCTTCAGCGCTTCATCCAGATCCGGGATCAGTCCCTCCTTAGTGCCTTCTACCACATAGGAAGCTAGGCGCTCCTCCAGGGAGAGATTGGAGATCTTCTCCTTCTTCTCGACCTTTTTGCCGCGAAAAGCCGCCACGAACGCTGACAAGGTGTCGTCATTCGTATTATAGATCAGCTCTTCTGCGAGCTTGCGCTCCTCTTCAGGGATCGATGCGTACCGCTCCACCTTCTCGGTGTTCACAATGGCATAATCCAGACCAGCCTTGGTGCACTCATACAGGAATACTGAGTTCAGCACCTCGCGGCCGGCTTCCGGCAGACCGAAAGAGACATTACTGATACCGAGAATCGTGTGAACAGCAGGCATAGCCTCCTTGATCAGGCGGATACCGTCAATCGTCTCCTTCGCGGAGCCGATATACTGCTCATCCCCGGTTCCAACAGGGAACACAAGGGTATCGAAGATCAGATCCTCGGGAGCCAGACCGTATTTGTTGACAAGCAGATCGTAGGAACGTCTGGCAACCTCAAGTTTGTCCTTAGCCAGGATGGCCTGACCGGTCTCATCGATGGTTCCTACTACAATCGCTGCTCCGTATTTATGAATCAGAGGTGTGACATGCTCGAATTTCTCTTCACCATCTTCAAGGTTAATGGAGTTAATGATCGCTTTACCCTGACAATACTGCAAGGCCAGATCAATGACCTTGGGGTCCGTCGTATCGATCATTAACGGCACCTTGACCTTCTTCACCACCAGCTCCAGGAACCGCATGATGTCTTCCGTCTCATCCCGGTCCGGGTCCTGCACGCAGACATCAATAACCTGTGCGCCGCTCTTCACCTGGGCACGGGCTATCTCCGAAGCTTCCTCATATTTTCCCTCGACGATTAGACGCTTGAACTTCCGGGAACCGAGGACATTGGTCCGTTCACCGACCATATACGGACGGTTCTCACTCTCCACGTACACCGGCTCTATCCCCGACAAGGCCGGAGGATGCTGGCCGTCAAGCTTACGCGGCGGGTAAGCCGCCATCACTTCAGCCATCGCCCGGATATGATCAGGAGTCGTTCCGCAGCAGCCGCCGGCAATGTTCAGCCAGCCCTTCTCAGCGAAGCCGCCCAGCTTACGGGCCAGAGAATCCGGGGATTCATGATAATTCCCGTTCTCATCCGGCAGACCTGCGTTCGGGTAGCAGCTGACGGCCGCTGAAGAGATCGCGGACAGCGAACGGATATGATCCCGCATGAACTCCGGTCCGGTAGCACAGTTCAGTCCGATGGACACCGGCTTCAGATGCTCCAGCGAAATATAGAAGGCTTCTATATTCTGACCGGCAAGTGTAGTTCCCATAGGTTCAATCGTTCCTGAAATCATCACCGGCAGCGTAATTCCGCTCTTCTCAAAGGCGTTACGGATGCCAATGCTTCCAGCCTTCACGTTCAGGGTATCCTGGGATGTCTCCAGGAGCAGGGCGTCCACCTTGCCGTCGATCAGGGCAATAGCCTGTTCTTCATAGCTGTCTATAAGCTCCTTGAAGGTGACTCCCCCGGTAACGGAAAGCGTCTTGGTGGTCGGTCCCATAGCTCCTACAACATAACGCGGGCGCTGCGGTGTATCATATTTATCAGCGGCATTACGTGCAAGTCTGGCGGCCGCAAGGTTAATCTCCCGGGCACGGTCCTGAATATCATATTCGGCAAGCACCACTGAAGTGGCACCGAAGGTATTCGTCTCAATCAGATCTGCACCGGCCTCCAGGTATTTCTCATGAATGTCCTGAATAACCTCCGGCCGGGTCAGGACCAGCATTTCATTACAGCCATCCAGGTCATCCCCGCCGAAATCCTCACCGGTGAGCGGCACCTGTTGAATCATGGTACCCATAGCTCCATCTAGTATCAATATGCGCTGCTGCAAGCTCTCAGCAAGTGTGTATTTAGCCACTTTCCATCCCCCCAGTGAAACATTAGAGTAATTTTAGCAGAATAAAGGGATTTCGGAAAGCCTTCCTTTCCACCCTGCATTATTTGTATTTCATTGATTTCATTTCTTTTAAGGCGCTACCACCAGTTGCTTGCTTGGCATGGAATGCTGCGTCCGGGCAGTCACATGTGAAGTGACACTGAATTCGCCTGCCTCTTCAAAGGTATGATCCCCAGTATATGCGCCTTCTCCGGCACTTTCACCCTTGATTTCAACCTTCCGGGTCTTATCCGCTGCCTCGTTGACTTCAAACATTACTTCTCTCGCATCATCAACCGGTTCACCGTCCTGTGTCACCACAGCCTTGAAGCTAACTGCCGTACCTGCGGTTACTTCCTCCGGGGTCCAGCTCAGCTCCACCTTAATCGGTGACATGGAGGAATTGGCCGCAGCATGCATCTGCATCTCATCTTCCTTATTCCCCGAGCATCCGGCTAGCGTCATCCCCATTATAATGCATATAAGTCCCCTGCGTATCCTTGGCTTCATCATCTGAAGTCCTCCCGGTTCATTAGGTAGATTCTTCTTCATCCACGAACATATCAATTCTATATTACAATGAAAGTCAGATCGCTACTCTTCTTATTATACACATTTTATTCAATTTGCCTTAAAGAAGCTGCAGGATTCACTCGTGAACATGAGAATAGTCATATCTTTTATGGTGCGCACTTGGGTTTTCAAATAAAAAAATAAAGAGCAACAATTCTCCAGTGACGGGAGGACCGTTGCTCTTTGACCTTTTACAATTTTAAAAACACAGATGTTTCAATTATAGGGAGTCTACAAGCGGCAGTAGCTCGGAGAGATGACTGATCTGGTAATCCGGCGTAATCTCCGGGTCCGCAGCTTTTGCGTTGCGGTTGATCCAGACCGTGGTCAATCCGGCAGACAAGCCGCCAAGAATATCTGTCGTAAGCTTATCGCCCACCATTATCCCTTGCTCTGGAGTAATATCCAGCAGTCCGAGCGCATGCTCGAAGATTCCCTTGTCCGGCTTGCCTTTGCCGAAGCTTCCTGAAATTACAATGTGGTCAAAATACGGAGTAAGCTCCGGCACACCATCCAGCTTCTCCTGTTGAAGTGCCGGGCAGCCGTTCGTCAGCAGCAGCAGCTTCACCTTACCGCGCAGTTCGTTCAGCACCTGAAGTGTCTCCTCATAGATATAGGGACGGCTACGGCGCTCTGCGGCGAACTTGTCAGCCAGCTGTGCAGCCAGCGCTTCATCCTCTACCCCGAGTGAGGCCAGGCCGCGGCGCCAGGATTCCTTACGGTAGACAGGGGCAAGCTGTTCCAGTTGACGGAACTCCGGCTGCTCACCGGCAGTAAAGTTCGCCCACAGCGCTTCATACGGGTTAATACCGATCAGCTTCGTGAACGGATACGTCTCATAGGATTCGTACAGTGTACGAGCTTCCCTGCGAACAGCAGCTTCAAGCTCCCCGGGATCAACGGAATCTCCAGCATGCTCACAAGCATAGCGGAAGGCTTCTTCCACACTGCGGTCATCCCACAGCAGAGTATCGTCAAGGTCAAATAGTACGGCGGTAATCGGCATTTGTTCTTCCACTCCCTATATGCTGGTCTGTCTTCCTATTCGTGCACAACCTCAATGTTGTTGTTCTTGGCGAACTGCTCCAGGCGTTCCCCCATCGCAGCGGTGTCATATCGGTTAATCAGCTTGGAGAAAATCCACTGCTTGCGCTTACCCTTATACTTAATAGTAACTACACTGCGCGATAAAGTGATCTTTTCAATATCCGCCGCAGCCAGGAAGCGTTCGCGGTTGTATTTAATAGTAGAGATACGCGCACGCTCAACCTTAAGGAAGGGACGGCGGAAGAACAGCAGCGCAGCAAGCAGGAAGTACAGCACTACACCCAGCCAGTTGGCCAGAATCCCGCTTCCTTTGGCTTCGTCAATTGAGCCGACCACCCAGAACATGATGCCAAGCAGCATCAGTACAACGGGGAATACAATATTGCGGCCTTTGAAAATATCGATGCTTTTCGCAGCAGTCTTAGTGCTGGAAGTGTAAATGGAGTCCTTCCCCTGCTTCTTTCTTTGCTGGTTAATTTGCTTGGTGTTGCGTTGAACCATTCTTTCCCAAGAACGGGCCATGTAAGTTCCCCCTAGTCATCCTGTATTATCTATGAAAAGGCAACCGGCTAATGCTTAAGTCCGTTATTGCCCTCTTCATGCTCCGGATTGTCCACAATTTCGATAGTATCAAGCTGGGCCCGAAAGTTAGTGCGGATATTCCCCAGGTAAATCTCGCGGAGCTTGGCTCGTTCAGCCAGTTCCTCTTCATTCAGGCCGCCGTTCTTAGCTTTGCGTGCCAATTCATTGATGCGTGCGACCAATTCGTCAATATTCAATACGTTTCCCTCCCTCTAAATTCATTTTAACTTTGCCATGAGAAAAAGAGCTTGTCAAGGTCTACCCCCTGAAAGCTCTCTGAGTCGATCATTAGCATGACACATTCCTTCAATATACAGGTAAAGTGAGAATATCTCCGGCCTTAATGACGCTGTTCTCCAAATGATTACTCTTCATTATTCCTTCTATATATACGGCTGTCTTCATGTCCTCAGGCTTGTTGCTTAACGCAATACTCCATAAGGTATCCCCGCGTTCGACTACAATCCGCTTATCCGGCTTCATCGACGAAACCGAACCGGCAAAAACATTCCCCACCACAGTGAATCCCGAAATAACAAGCATCAGCACCAGAACCAGCTTCATCAGGCTGACCTGACGGAATAGCGATGATAGCGCAGCGACACTATGAAGAATCGCGTCCTTGATCTTGGTTACATTACTATGAGCAGTTGGATTACCGGGAGCGGACACCTTGATATCCTCATTATTGTAGATGCTGTTGTATGTACTATACTTTAACATGATTATCATCCTCCAAACACATGTTCTTGCTTTCGAAAATAATATAACACGAACATGTGTTTCGATCAATAGTTTTTTCGGAACATTTGTTCTCTTTATTTCCGTTCTCTTATTTTCCTCATTTTAGAACTTATGTTTGTACGAACGGAAGTTCTATGTTATAATTTTCCCAAACATAGTATATGGGGTTGATACCGATGTCAAAGATTTCTAGTCGTCAGCTGGCGATCCTGGAATTTATACGTAATGAAGTCCGCAGCAAGGGTTATCCTCCGTCCGTCCGCGAGATTGGCGAGGCTGTCGGACTGGCCTCCAGCTCCACCGTGCATGGTCACTTGGACCGGCTTGAGAAGAAGGGCCTGATCCGGCGTGACCCAACAAAACCGCGTGCCATTGAATTACTCGGCCAGGAAGATTCAGAGAATGTGCATCAATTCGTCCAGACCGTTACCCGCATCCCGGTAGTGGGTAAGGTTACAGCTGGTGTTCCTATTACAGCAACAGAGAATATTGAGGATTACTTCCCGTTGCCTGCTCATTATGTAGGTGATAACAAGGTATTTATGCTATCTGTCCTTGGTGACAGTATGGTGGATGCCGGAATTATGAACGGGGATTATGTCATCGTGCGCCAGCAGCAGACTGCCGACAACGGCGATATTGTTGTAGCGATGACCGAAGAAGATGAAGCAACTGTCAAGACCTTCTACAAAGAACGGGATCATATCAGGCTGCAGCCGGAGAATCCGGCGTACGAGCCTCTCCGCCTCAACCGCGTTACAATTTTGGGCCGGGTCATCGGATTATTCCGCGATATCCACTAATCTACTCCCCGCTTAAGAACAGGCTGCTCCGCACCATGCGAAGCAGCCTGTTTTATGTTCATTTTACTTCGTGTAGTGGCCAAAAAGCTGTATACAAACATTTGTTCGCATTCGGCTTTTTGGCCATTTTTTCTGCGAACCGCTGCATAGCTCCGCACATATCCTGTTACAAAGGAGTGCTGATCTGTATGCCCAATTACCGAATTATCGTCGATCTGTCACAGCGCATGCTGTACCTGCTGGATAATGACGTTGTCACCAGAGGCTTCCCTGTCGGCATCGGCAAAATGTTAACCGTCTCGCCTGTAGGCGAATACACCATCATTAACAAACAGCCCAATCCGGGCGGTCCGTTCGGTGCCTTCTGGATGGGACTGTCCAAGCCGCATTACGGCATCCACGGAACCAATGACCCATCCTCCATCGGCCACATGGTCTCACACGGCTGTATTCGAATGTATAACGCAGATGTTCTGGCTCTAGCCGCCCTCGTTCCCATAGGTACCCGTGTCACCATCCGGGAATAGGAACGTCGCAAAAACCCTTGAGACGCCAGATTGCGCCCCAAGGGTTCCTGTGACTCCTATGAATTAGAGAGGATACAGACTACAGTACACTTCTCAACAGACGGATAGCCACCGTATTCAAACGAATGGCCTCGCGGATCGATTCTCTGGCTGCCAGCAGCTCTCTTCTGGCCCGCGAACCTCTAGGCACTCTACGCAGATTCTCATTGATTTCTTCCAGTCTCTCCAGCAGGACAGCCCGCTGTGTCAGCAGGACATTAATGGCTCTGCGAATCCGGTTACGTTCTCTTTGGTTCATCTTTACACCTCTTTTACACTTGGATAGTATAAGAGATGCCAAGAATGGCTCCAAAGATTGTGTGATTCGGCAGTAATGTTAGTTAGAGCTGCAGGTAGTGGGCAGCGAATCTGCTTACTTCTTGTTCAATCGTACCCGGAATTCAAATTCATCGCGTCTATAAGTCATTCCGGCCAGCACAATGTACTCCGGTGTCCATTTCTGTACAGGTCCGGCATAATCAGCAATCACATGCGGTTTGCCATCAACCAGCTGAACGACGTAGACCTGTACCTGTGCCAGTGCGGCAGCGAATAGATCAGCATCACTGGACAGTACTTTATAAGCCGTATTCAACTTCGTTCCTCCTTGTTCCACAACCATATTAAAGATTCCGTCTCGAATCTATTCAATTATACCGGGTCATGGAACAATATGTAAACCATATTTACAGCTTAATAAAAAGGATTTTGAACAATCCGATATACTTCTTCGTGGCCCCGCCATCCCGGGTAAAAAAATTGGTATTCTTAAGGTCTGGTACACTGAATACTGAGAACAAAATGTAGTTATCCCTCTCGGTCAAAGACTCAATTACAGGCTGGGCCACCACTTTGCTAATTCCGTCGCCTATTTCCTGATCAATCGTATTCTCCAGATTCTTTACAGAATATTCACTGAATGCTTCCTTTCCCGGATTCGTAACCGCCATCACAATCAGAACAAGGATAAGGACCAGTAACGACTTACCGCCCGATCTCCTGCGGACTCTGCGTGCAGGGCTTGGCGTATCATAACGCGAATTCATTCTTTTCCCCCTCTACTACAGAATATATAGTATCTCTTGCAGCATGACCCCCAGCGGATTCAACATCATCCGGTACACGAAGAGCATCCCACTGCTAATACCACTGCCCCCGACATCCATGCTGCTCCAATCCCACAACGGCAGAGCCGGCGCATCCAGCCCATATTGCTCCATAAGCCTAGCTTGGGTCTCCGCTGGCACAGCCACTCCTTCCGCCCCAGCCACCGGACCTATCAACGCCAGGATGAGCATCAGCGAAAGCATAATCTTATATGTATTCTTCATCATCCGCTCCCATGTCTGCCACTAGGATTCTCTTCTGGTTAAGTATATAGGAGATGGAATAGTATGTAAAATGGATTGATCTGAAGTTATAATTCCTTTATATTATGATGTAAGGGCTTTGCTCAGTCGTCATCTTCACTCCTCTCCCCCATACTAAAAATCGGGAGAGTTTTTTTATGTAGGAGATAAATGTATGAATGGAAATAAAGTTATCCTCATTCTTCTGTCCATATCCATACTGGGTGTAATCCTTTACTTCGGAATAGCTTATGGACTGCTATGGTATGCCTTCCGGTCCCCGGTTCCCATTGAAGAATAATCTATAAAACCTGGGAGGGAACGTGAATGGATTTTCGCTTAAGGCTATGCCGCTCATCCAAGGTGTTCTGATCAGCGAATATTCGCCAGAGATCCTCCCTACGATCAACCAACTTACAAAGCAGCTAGGCACATACTACGCTTGGTGGTAGTAGGCGCCTTTTTTATAAACATACTTCGGAATAACTTATATACTAATGTAGCAGATCTTCCGCCCCCCGTTTGACTTTGAACAATAATCTTAGAACTACACCATCTAAGTAATGTCATCATGTTAAGATTACTTATAATCAAAAAGCACCTCCAAAATATATATTTCATGAGATAAACTTATAGAATCGTGATATTATTTGGAGGTGTACTTATGCGAAATATAGATTATACAAACTATTATTGGCAAGATGATGAAATTAGATTGCGTTCAATAGAGGCTGAGGATTGGGAAAGTATATATTTAACTGCATTTGATACCCCTGCCCGTCGTTTTCTGGAATGTACTATTGAATTGCCGCCTACAATCTCGGATGCGAAGAAATTCGTTGAAGAGAACGTTGAATTTTCATCCACTAATGGCCGAATCATGTTTACTATTGAAAATATGAATGGTGAAACGGTAGGTGGTATTAATCTAAACAGCATTGACGAGAGGAATGGTACTTTCAGCATAGGTATTGTAATTGATCATCCCTATCGAGGTAAGGGTTACGGTACCAGGGCAGTGCACATGCTCTTAAAATATGCATTTTTCGAGCGTAGACTTAATAAATTTAATGATTATGTTCTGGACGCAAATAAGGCATCGGCTGCTATGCTTAGAAAAGTAGGATGCGTTCAAGAAGGAGTCCGACGTCAAATCTTCTATATCAATGGTAAATATCATGATTCTATGTTGTTTGGTTTAACAAAGAATGAATATAGGGATCTTCATCATAAGGATCACCAAAATATATAATCATACATTAACCTAATCAGAGACGTTCAGTTCCATATACCAACAGCAGTCCGGGATTTATTTCTCGGTAAAAGAGAGCTGTTGGTTTTTTATATTAGAGTTTGTTGAGGTGATCAAATTGAAGAAATACAACAGATCTGAAAAAGTCATTATTGGAGTGCTGCTTGGTATGACTGCTGTGCTAGCTTTAGGAAGCCTGTTCTTTTGTTATGTCTTCAGCACAATATAAAATAATCTCCTCGCTGCCGCCAATTGTATTCGGTTTTTTGCATACATTGGGCCTGGTCGTCTCCGTGACACCCATTGTATTCGGTTTAATACGAAAATAAAAGTACCGGACAATGCACCGCAGACTGGATTTTGACAAAAAAAGACCCACCGCCCTAAAAAAACGTTTCGTTTTTTTTGAAAAAGGGGAGACTATGGGGTAGGATTTAGTTGCACGCTATATCCTAACTGCTGGATATATTGCACGTACCGATCCAACCGGTTTTTCTTGGACGTCTCATCGCCTAGTGAGACGTCTATTTCTTGGTAGGACCTCTTCTCCCGCATCAGGGCATGGAGGATTCGAATCAGCAAATGCGCGGTGGCGACGTTTGCTTTTTTATCGCCTCGTCTCTTACGTATTCGTCGAAAGAATTGGCCGATCCGGTTCGAGGACCGAGAGTTCGCCCAAGCCGCCTGACACAAGGCCCCTTTCAGATGCTTGTTCCCTTGCATCGTTTTTGACTTTCTTCGCTTTCCCGCGCTTTCGTTGTTCCCTGGACACACCCCCGCCCATGAAGCAAACTGCGCATCACTCGGGAACATTTCCGCGACATGCGGCCCCACTTCGGCAAAGATGGTCACGGCAGACGTCCGCTCAATTCCTGGAATGGAGTCAATTTGTTCAATCACCTCCAGGTACGGTTCTGCCTTCGCCTCGATTCGCGCTTCCAGCTCCGTGATCCTTTTCTCCAAATAGACCAAGTGGTCCCAATGGTCTCGAATCATCTCCCGATGATGACGGCGCAACTTGCCATTGAGCGCGTCTAGCAACTGCGGAACTTTCTTTTTTAAACGGGTTTTGACCAGGCTTTTAACGGCCATTTCGTCTACGACCTCGCCGTCCATGATCTTCTGGAGCAGGCCCCGGCCCGAAACCCCATATAGATCGGACATAAAGGTGGTCAGCTTGATGTTAGCATCCTGCAGGATTTTGTGAATACGGTTTTTCTCCGCCGTCACCGCCTGCACCATCTTACTCCGGTAACGGGTCAAGTCTCGCAAATCCCGGATGTCCTGTTCTGGCACCATACTGCCTTCAATGAGCCCGCAACGGTGCAATTGCGCTAACCAGCGCGCATCTTGCATGTCACTTTTTCGACCCGGCATATTCTTTACCCGCTGGGCGTTGGCCAAGACCAGATCACAACTGCCCTCTAAGATATTCCATACCGGTTTCCAAAACACGCCGGTACTCTCCATCACCACTTCCCGACAGCCGTGTTCATTCAGCCAATCTTGCAGGCCTAGCAATTCTCGGGTTGTCGTCCCAAAGGTTTTCAGGTGACATTGTGGTTTCTGTTCGATCGGTCCTTTCAACACGCAGGCCACAACGGTTTCCTGGTGCACGTCTAGACCGGCGCAACACATACGTACAGCATCCATTCCAATCATCCTCCATCGTCAGCTTACAAATCATGCGCTCGAGTGAGTGTAATTTAATACACGTACTTTTGGGGGCTACAATAGGCGATGCTCGAAAAGCGCAATAGAACAGTTTTTCGCACGGGGTGTATCCCAGTAACCGTTTCCGCCCTTTGATTTGTATATGTAGTGTTGACGACTACAGCCTCATTTAGAATGGTTGCGACGGATGCCACCCACTTATTTTCATTCCTGGGGGTGACAAGGCCTCTGTCTTGTCATGCCTGTTTTTCGCATACATTTGGCCCTCATGTCCTCGCCACTGTCCAATGTATTCGGTTTTTCACATATATTTCGCCTTGTCGCCCCCCGGCGATCCATTGTATTCGGTTTTCCGCATACATCTTGGCCCCCACATACGTAAGAGCACTAGATCCCCGGACAGATGTAAATCATACTCTCTAAAAAAATACAAAAAGCCCCTAGCGTGTATAGCGACAGGGGCTGCTTGTATCCTAGTAAAGCGTCATGTACTGATCTCTTTCATTTTTTACGATTATTTTTAATTATCCTATATCTTTCCATTTTATGGATTGAGCTTTCATTTATCTATTTTTGATAGTTTTGTCTGTTGTAGCATTAGCTTGCCTACCTGGTACCTCTTTCGCAGATAATGCCCAAGCCTCTTTCTCAAAACAAAAGCTATAACCATAATGGGTGACGTATTTAATAGTCAGGATACGTACTTATTAAGTTCCGTCGAAACGTACACATTTGATTATGATAAAAGTGATGGAAGCTTTTTGAGATTTTATTTGGTAGACAAAAACCACAAAGGAATGAAAATAATAATATATTCGCCTACCGCTCCTGTCCCCGCAAAAAGAGGCAGTGGCTCCAATTCCCCTCTAATTTGCAGGGGCTTGGTGGGGATTGAACAATTTTCGAGGAGAGGTTGGTTAATCCGCCCCTTTATTGAAGTGTAGTAACTACGTCCACTCCATATTGATCCCAGGAACATATTCTGTTATATGTCAAATCAATAGGAGGCAGCTACTATGTCTTGCCCGAAGCATCGAAAAGTAATTGTCGTAAAACTGCACCCGGGTCAAAAAGCGATTATCGTTTGTAAGCATAAAAAACGCCGGCGGCATTGCTAAGATGAATTACAAGGGGCTGTTCCAAAAGCCATGAAATGGCTACTGGGACAGTCCTTTACTTTGGAGTAGAACATCGTTAAAAACAAAAAGAAATCCTCTCGCGTCCACATACAAAAAAGCCCCCGGCGCTTAGAGCGCCGGGGGCTGCTGTATCCTAGTACAATGTCATGTACTGATCTCTTTCCCACTCGTGGACCTGGGTCCGGTAGATATCCCATTCGATTTCCTTCAGCTCGTAGAAGTGGGCCAGGGCGTGTTCGCCGAGGGCTTCTGTGATCACGTGGCTGCGGATCATTTCGTTCAGGGCTTCCTTCAGATCGGCTGGCAGACTTGGGATGCCTTCTTCGATCCGCTCTTCTTCGGACATCACATAGATGTTACGGTCGATAGGAGCCGGAAGATCGAGCTGACGCTTGATTCCATCCAGACCTGCCTTCAGCATAACAGCCAGTGCAAGGTAAGGGTTAGCCGCCGGGTCCGGGTTACGAACCTCAACGCGTGTGCTGAGTCCTCTCGAAGCCGGAATACGGATCATCGGGCTACGGTTACTTGCAGACCAGGCTACATAGCAAGGTGCTTCATAACCAGGCACCAGACGCTTGTAAGAGTTGACAGTCGGGTTAGTGATCGCTGCAAAAGCACGTGCGTGCTTCAGAATCCCGGCCATGTAATAACGGGCAGTCTTGCTAAGGCCCAGCTTATCGCTCTCATCGTAGAACATATTCTCTTTGCCTTTGAACAGGGATTGGTGAGCGTGCATACCAGATCCGTTCATACCGAACAGCGGCTTAGGCATAAAGGTTGCATGCAGGCCGTGATGGCGCGCTACCGTCTTCACGACAAGCTTGAAGGTCTGAATCTGATCCGCTGCCTTGATGGCATCGGCATATTTGAAGTCAATTTCATGCTGGCCGGAAGCCACTTCGTGGTGGGAGGCTTCAATTTCAAAGCCCATCTCTTCCAGTGTCAATACGATTTCGCGGCGGCAGTTCTCCCCAAGATCCATTGGCGCCAGATCGAAATATCCACCCTGGTCATTCAGCTCTGTAGTCGGATTGCCCTTCTCGTCTGTTCTGAACAGGAAGAATTCCGGCTCCGGTCCAACATTCATAGCTGTAAAGCCCATTTCTTCCGCTTCCTGCAGACAACGCTTGAGGATACCACGCGGGTCTCCGGCAAACGGTGTGCCATCCGGCATGTACACATCACAAATCAGACGTGCCACACGGCTGTCAGTCACCCAAGGGAAGATAACCCAGGTGCTCAGGTCCGGATACAGATACATATCGGATTCTTCAATCCGCACATAACCTTCGATGGACGAGCCATCGAACATCATTTTATTGTCGAGTGCTTTTTCAAGCTGGCTTACCGGAATCTCTACATTCTTGATCGTTCCCAGCAAATCGGTGAATTGCAGGCGAATAAACCGGACGTTCTCGTCCTTGGAAATGCGCAGAATATCCTCTTTAGTAAAGCTCACGTTACCCTCTCCCTTTCAACAGCTCTATATTATTTATTAAAAAACCGGGATAGCTCACCTTGGATTAGAGACACTTGTCCCGGTCTTTTACCGGAAACCAGCTCCTGCTTCAGCAGACGGTGAAGCTGCGAATCAGACAACTCTCTACGTCTCACCTCTGTGTCAGGGGTAATAACCGTAGCTTCTTCAGATTCCTTCGAGACAGGATTCATCACCTGCTTAATGCCGGCAATATTAACACCCTTCTCAATCAACGCCTTGATCTCAAGCAGACGTTCCACATCATTAAAAGAGAACAAACGCTGGTTGCCGGAGGTACGCGCAGGTACGATCAGGCTGTGCTGCTCATAATAACGAATTTGTCTGGCGGATAGATCTGTTAACTTCATTACGATTCCAATCGGAAATAATGCCATATTTCTGCGGATTTCATCACCCATGACTCATCCAACCTTCCAATGATCTTTTTCTCATCTCATTGTACATTTCCTTATATGGCGTGTCAATGGTATGTGAGTTTTTCTCACAAGATTTCTTTCACCCATTGTGAGATTAACAGATCAAAGTGCCCGATGCATGGGATTTGGTTCCCCGAAGTATATCACAAAGAGCAATCCGCAGGCAAAATCCGCCCACATAACAGGGCTTTAGTTCCGATGACGAAATAGATGCTTTGCGGGGGCCTTAAAGGCTTACTGTACATGTTTCATGGCATGTCACGCTTCAACGACCCATTCCCCTTCTCCAGCCGGAGTCTCGAATCCGTTCAGGAAACGGGTCAGAATCTCATCGGTAATGGTGAATGCCGCATTGGCATCCATCCGCTCGCTTCTTAACAGGAGCCGCCGCCGTAGCTCTTCAGGCTGTACCTTGAGGAAGATCACAGCCCATTTCCCGCCATACTCCCCGATCAGCTGCTTGTAATCATCCCGGCGCTGCCGCTGCCAGAAGCTGAAATCCACCACCACATGACGCTTCGCCTGAACCAGCTGCACCAGCTCTTTGCGCAGCTTGCGTTCCGACTGTTCCTTCAAGGATTCATACTCCTCCTCAGGATAATCTATCCCGTAGCGGCCATATGTACTCCAGATATCCTCATCGATGGACAGCCGGACGAACCCCTCATGCTCCAGCTTAAGCGCAAAAGTCGTTTTGCCCGAACCCGCTACTCCGCACATCATGACGACTAGTGGAGCCTTGTCCGCACTCCTTTTCTGCAACAATCCCTCGATTGCTTCTGCTTCGTACATCGGCCTCTGCCTCCTATGTGTTCGAGAACTACAGCAGCTTGCGCTCCCTCATGCTCTGAAGAGCCATTAATACCCCGTATTTGACATGAGAATAGGTTAATCCGCCTTGCATGTACCCGATATATGGTGCGCGGATGGGCGCGTCGGCTGACAGCTCCAGGCTTCCGCCCTGGATGAAGGTCCCGGCAGCCATGATGACTGGATGCTCATACCCCGGCATGTCCCAAGGCTCAGGCACGACATGGCTGTCTACCGCTGCTGCGCGCTGGATGCCTTGTACGAACGCAATCAGATGCTCGGGTCCGTCAAAAGCCACCGCCTGAATCAGATCCGTACGCGGTTCATGCCAGGCAGGCTTGGTAGTGAAGCCGCAGCGCTGGAATACCGCCGATGCGAAGATACTTCCCTTCACAGCCTGTCCCACCGTATGCGGGGCCATGAACAGGCCTTGATACAGGCCGCGCGTCGTGCCGAGCATCGCTCCTACCTCACCGCCGATTCCAGGGGCAGTCAGGCGGTAGGCCGCCAGCTCCACCAGCTCTGCACGGCCGCAGATATAACCGCCGGTCTCAGCGATTCCGCCGCCGGGATTCTTGATCAGCGAACCGGCTACCAGATCAGCGCCAACCTGCGGCGGCTCCAGCGTCTCGGTGAACTCACCGTAGCAATTATCCACGAATACGATCACATCCGGCTTAAGGGCTTTTACCCGCGCTGCCATCTCGCCAATCTCAGCGACCGTGAAGGACGAACGCCAGTCATAGCCTCGCGAACGCTGGATTCCGATGACCTTGGTCTTGTCATTTATTGCTAAGGCGACCTCCTCCCAGTCAACCTTCCCCTCTTCTGTCAGCGCTGTCTCCCGGTAGCCGATGCCGAAATCTGCCAGAGAGCCGCTCCCGTCTCCTGGCTTCCCCACCACCTTGTGCAGCGTATCATAGGGGCGTCCTGTAATGTACAGAAGCTCATCTCCGGGCCGCAGCACACCGAACAGAGCGGTTGATATGGTATGAGTTCCTGAAGCGAAATGCGGCCGGACTAGCGCAGCTTCCGCACCGAATACTTCAGCATAGACCAGATCCAGCACCTCACGCCCCCGGTCATTGTAGGCATAACCGGTAGAACCTGCGAAGTGAAAATCACTCACATGCTGACGCTGGAAGGCTTCGATCACCTTCCACTGATTATGATCCACAATCCGGTCCAGCGCCTTGACAGCACCTTCAATTTCAAGCTCTGCAGCTTCCGCTGCCTGTAATAAATCCTCTGCAAATCCTGCCATGTCCCCTTCATCTCTCCTAACATTCTGTATAATGATGCCACGCTTCCGCAAGTGATGTACAGCCTGATAGGCATCGATTCCTGGAAAACCCGCACAACAAAGCCTGCCTGGATCAATATCCGAAGCAGACTGTTGCTATGCGGGCTATGAATGCTTCCTATCTTAGCGGTTCATGCCAACTCCCGGCGGGTCAGATAAGCCATTATTGCGGCTCCACGAATTCAGCCAGCTTGTAGCTCCATTTATCGTAATCCTCTTTGTTCAGCCTCACGTTATAGAGTACATCGCTTCCGTCATAATCCTGTTCAAGCACCTCGCCCACCCGGTAGAGCAGAGAGGACATATCCCCGCGGTCACCGGGAATGCGGAAGATTAGAGTATCCCCGGCCAGCTGATCGCTGATGATCTCCGTGATCCGTGAGAGGTCCTCCTCATTAAAAGCACTGATCTTCAGGAAGCCCTCACCGGTCGGGAGCATCTCCAGCTGCTCCGGCTGACACAGATCGATTTTGTTGAACAATACGATCTGCGGCTTGCCTGCCGCGCCCAGATCCTGCAGAATACTCTGAACGACCTCCATCTGCTCCTCACGCATCGGAGAAGAGGAATCCACCACATGCAGCACCAGATTGGCTTCATTCACTTCCTCCAGCGTAGCGCGGAAGGAGGCTACGAGATCATGCGGCAGATTCTGAATGAAGCCGACGGTGTCCGTAAGCACGACCTCCTTGCTGCCCGGAAGCTGAAGCACACGCGAGGTCGGGTCAAGGGTAGCGAACAATTGGTTCTCGATGTACACATCGGCATCGGTCAGCTGCTTCAGCAGCGTGGATTTGCCCGCATTGGTATAGCCTACCAGTGCCACCTGAACCGCACCGCTCTTGCGGCGGTGTTCACGGTGCAGCTCACGGGTCTTGACCACCTCATCCAGCTGGCGCTTCAGCTCGGTAATCCGCTCACGGATATGCCGGCGGTCCGTCTCCAGCTTACTCTCTCCGGGACCTCTCGTGCCAATTCCGCCTCCCTGACGCGACAGATTCTTGCCTTGCCCGGACAGGCGCGGCAGCAGATAAGACAGCTGGGCCAGCTCTACCTGGATGATCCCTTCCCGGGTCTTCGCGCGTCCGGCGAAGATATCGAGAATCAGCTGTGTGCGGTCAATGA
Organism: Paenibacillus sp. FSL M7-0420; assembly: GCF_038002345.1. Classification (NCBI taxonomy): domain Bacteria; kingdom Bacillati; phylum Bacillota; class Bacilli; order Caryophanales; family Paenibacillaceae; genus Paenibacillus; species Paenibacillus sp. FSL M7-0420. Next base: position 3,943,349 of record NZ_JBBOCJ010000001.1, read on the forward strand.
TTTTGAGATCCAGCGCCTCTTCCAGATTACGCACCTGCGCCCCGGACAGCTCCTGATCGAAGATCGCGGTATTCGCGCCAAGCCCGTCAGCGGCCATCCGAAGCTCTTCCACCTTACCTTTACCGATAAACCACCTGGAATCGGGGGTCTCCTTATTCTGCCGCAATACATCCAGCACTTCTACCCCGGCGGTCTCTGCTAGTTGTACCAGCTCCTGGAGCGAGAGCTCAGGGTCGATCCCGGTGCGTTTGATCTTGTCAGTTACCAGACTGACAAGAATCGCCCGGTCCTGCACTTCTGTCTCTGTGTCATGTGTTGTAGTTGCCATTCGTTCCATGCTCCTCATCTATTCTTCCTGGACTATCCTTTGAAATCCTCGGTCCGCAGCGTCATCAGCTCCTGCTTGCCCGGACTTGTACTCTCATACTGGTTCAAGAGCCGCACAGCCTGTGCGCGTACCGCCTTCTCAATACTGTTGCGTACATACCTTGCATTGCTGAAAGCATGCAGACTCTCTGTCTTCTCCATAAGCAAATGCTGCTTGAGTCTGAGTATGGCCTGCGGCATCAAAATATAATCACGGTCCTTGGCCATCAGCTCGGCAATCTGCAGCAGCTGGTCGATGGTATAATCGGGAAATTCAACCTGGATCGGAAACCGCGAGGGCAGACCCGGATTGCTCATCAGAAAATAGTCAATCTCGCCGGAATACCCGGCCAGAATCAGGACAAACTGGCTGCGGTGGTCCTCCATCGATTTCACTAAAGTGTCGATGGCCTCCTTGCCGAAATCCTTGTCTCCGCCGCGGGCCAGACTGTAAGCTTCATCGATGAAGAGAATACCGCCGAGCGCTTTTTTTACCAGATCCCGCGTCTTCTGGGCAGTATGTCCGATATATTCGCCTACCAGATCTGCGCGCTCTACTTCAATCAGATGCCCTTTGCTGAGCACACCCATCCGCTGGAACAGCTTCGCCACAATCCGTGCAACCGTGGTTTTGCCAGTCCCCGGATTGCCCTTGAATACCATATGGTAGGCCTGGCCTCCGGTGGCAAGTCCGGCTTCACTGCGCATCTGGGCCACCTGCAGCAGGGCATAGATCTCGAAGACCAGCTCTTTGATGTTATCCAGACCTACAAGTGCATCCAGCTCCCGGCTCAGCTCCTGGAACAGTCCGCTATGGCTGCCGGGCTTGGGAGCTGCCGTGCCGCCTGCGCTATCAGCCGGCAAGCCGGACACCGGGGCCGGAGCCTGATTATTCAGCACAATGTTAATCTGCCTGGACGGTCTGCGTTCTTCCCGTCCGCTGCTTGCCGCCGCTACATGTCCGTTCACCTAGTTCACCTCATTATACAGGTCTGACTTGCTCTAACCAGTCTATTCCAGTATAAAAGGCGTTATTAGCAGTTTTGGAAATTAGCAGATTTACAGCGACAGCTCCTGCAACTTCCATTTGGTGTAGGCCAGAATCTCGCGGGACTTATACTTAAGCATCCACATCACTTTAGACTCTGTGACGCCAAGCTCCGGGTTCTTGTACCCCAGCTTATGCGCAATTTCCAAGGCGCGGCGGCCATGGAAATCATGGGTAATCACGACGGCTGAAGACAAGCCCTCCTGCTGCATGACTGTCTTGCTGAAGAGCAGGTTCTCGTAAGTGCTGGTAGACTGGTCCTCCAGATAGATCACCTTATCCGGTACTCCATGGGCAACCAGATACCTCTGCATGCCTTCGGCTTCTGTGTACTTATACTCCGGCTGATCCAGCCCACCAGAGACAACAAAATGGCTGAATGCACCAGACTTATACAGCTCAAGCGCATAATCCAGCCGTTCCTTCAGCCCGGGACTCGGTTCATTCCCCCACATCGACATCCCCAGAATAACTCCGGCGTCCGCCTTCACCATGGGCGAGGTAGTTGCTGCACTGTTAATTCTGTTAAAAGCTACTCCGCACCAGATGAATCCGGCCACAATCAGTACCAGCAGCGAAACCGCCAGCACCCGCTTTGTACGGTGATGGCGCTTGCGCGACACTTTACGTATCGGGGATGAACCCCGATGATAGACATACCAATCCATGATCTACTTCCTCCTAAATTCTCCGTGATGAAACAATTCGGCACGATGCTTCAGTGAAAGGGAGAAATACGGAAAGGCATGAGCGTCTATCGCACGCAGTATTGCATTGGCTGTTGACCAGGCTAACTGGTAATCACTGTCCGTGATATCTTCCCGCTCCAGCGCTTCCTCCAGCTCATCCTCATCCAGCAAAAACACTTCACCATTCCACAGTACGACAACATCCAGATACAGATCGTCGAACCAGGGAACCCCTTGATCGGTCACACCCTGGACCTTGCAGGTATCAATGTACCACTGCACAATATTTTGCCGTTCATCAAACATGGCCGTCACAATATAGTGGCTGTCCTTGGGAAAATACTGCAGCCATGAATATCCCTTGTCCGCAATGCGGTATGTATGCCTGCCGTAACTCTTCCATAGCGGCTCCTTCAGCCCGTATATAGTGTAGAGTGTGATATAACCGCTGAACTCCCGGGTCTCCACATAGCGGCAGGCAAAATGGCGGCGGGTAATCCTGCGCCAGTTGGCCCGGTCTCCGAATTTACGTTTCATATGAATAACCCTCTTCTGATAATGGTGCATTCAGCTTAACACATTTTGCAGAGACACTCAAAACAAGAAAACCCCGACATCCGGCAATTCTGCATCGCGCAGAGCTCCCGGAGCTGTCAGGGTAATCGTTCATGCTATGAATTTGACTTCAAGTCAGTCTAATGCACATTGCCGGGTCCTTCGACAAAACCGCTGCCCGGATCACTTGCCGGATCGGTTCCGGCATTCGGGTCAGGGATGATTCCGGGATCAACCGTACCGGTTGTCGCCTCCGGTGTCGGTAACGGCTCTGTCGTGGCAGGCGCAGGCGGCGGTGTTATCTCAGGCGGGGATGTGGCGGCTCCGCTGCCGTTATCCCCGCCTTGACCGTTGCCGTTATTACCTGGACCGTGATTGCCTGGACCATTATTACCTGATCCGTTATTCCCAGGTCCATTGTCTGGCGGATTGCCGCCGTTCTCTCCATTTCCGGAATCGCCGCCGTTATCGGGGCTATCCGTAGGCAGATTCGGGTCAGGCGTCATCTCCGGCTCAGGGGTCTGAAGCTCGTCCTGAACGGACACCGTTATAGTCTCAGAAGGCTCGCTCTCCTGATCAAGCTCCTGATAATATGCAGTAACATAATATTCGTAAGACAGTCCCGGCATCGCACTGATGTCCCCGATATTCGAGGCCATGGTGTTCATGAGCGGGGTGAAGTCTGCTTCAGACGTCTCGCGGCGGTAAATACGGTATTCTACCCCGCTGGCCGCAGCAGGATTCCAGCTCATATTGACCGTCATCGTGGATGGATCATACGCAGCCTGGAAGCCCGTTACCGCCGATACCGCTTCAGGCGTCGGCGTAGCCTCTACCTCTGGAGCAGCGCCCTTCGGTACCGGGAACTGCTTGGCAGGTACACCTTCCAGCGCCTTCTCCATGACCTTGCCCCAGAAGGCAGCGGCCAGCGGACTGCTGTTCTTCAGCAGATGGGTCTTGCTCGGCTTGTCGTAGCCCATCCATACCGCTGCCGTCCATTCCGGCGTATAGCCGACGAACCAGACATCACGGTTCGAGCTGATGCCCTTATAACCGCTTTGTGTTGTACCGGTCTTACCGGCTACCGGACGGTTAATTTTCGCTTTTTTACCTGTACCGTCCTGTACAACACGCTGCATCATCTCTGTCATCTGATAGGCCGTCTGTTCACTCATCACACGGTCTGCCTTGGTGTTCGCCTTGTAGACGGTCTTGTCATCAGCGTCAGCTATAGACTTGATCGAGTATGCCTCCCGCAGTTCTCCCCCGTTAGCAAAGGCACTGTAGGCCTGGGCCATCTCCATCGTGTTCGTTCCCTCACTCATCCCGCCCAGGGCGAGCGACAGGTTCTTGTCTTCATCCTTCAGGTTGATGCCAAGCTTCTTGGCGAACTGGAAGCCGGTATTCACACCGATCTCATTCAGCAGCCAGACTGCCGGAATATTCTCCGACTTCGTCAGCGCATCGCTCATACTGATCGACTTCGAGTACCCGTGCAGATTGTTCGGACAATATTTGCCGAAGCACTGCTTCTCATTGCTCAGCATGGAATCATTCGTGAATTTGCCGGATTCCAGTGCCGGTGCATAGGATACCAGGGGCTTGAAGGCAGAACCCGGTGAGCGGCGGCTGCCGTCGATCCGGCTGTAGCCTTTTTTCTCATAATTACGTCCGCCCATCAAGGCTACAACGCTGCCGTTCTCCTGATTCACAATGGTCATCGAGCCTTGTACCAGCTCATCGTCCACACTTTTCTCAAAGTTATCACTGTCGGCAAAAGCATCCTCGATCGTCTCCTGGGCATGCTTATCCATAGTTGTATAAATCTTATACCCGCCGATGTTGAGATCATCCTCGGTCAGCCCGAATTTGTCCTCAGCCTCACCAATCGCATAATCAATGAATGCCTGGTAGCGCTGCTTCTTCTCAGGCGGCTTGTAGTTGTAATCCACAGCCTTCGCCTCGTCCATCTGCTCCTTGGTAATCAGCTTCTGCTCATACATGAGTTGAAGCACTACGCCCCGGCGTTCCTTCGACAGCTCGGGGTTACGCAGCGGATTATAGCGGGACGGCCCTTTGGGCATTGCAGCCAGAGTGGCTATTTCCCAAAGCTCGAGTTTATTCAGATCGCTTTCCCCAAAATAACGGATGGAAGCGGCCTTAATACCATAGATCGTCCCTCCGAAGGGGATGCGATTCAGATACATGGTAATAATTTCTTCCTTGGTCTGGCTTTTCTCCAGTGCAACGGCAATCGAAACCTCGGTCGCCTTACGGAAGAAGGTCTTGTCGCGGTTCAGAAAGATGTTCTTCGCCAGCTGCTGGGTAATTGTACTCCCGCCTTCTACCATACTGCGGGCCGCAATATCCTTAACGGCCGCGCGTCCGATGGACCAGAGGTCCACCCCGTTATGCTCGAAGAACCGTTTATCCTCGGTGGCTACGAATGCTTTAACAAGCATCTGGGGAAGATCCTCATATTCCACCGGATCGCTTTTCTCCAATGACAGCTCTCCGATCAGGTTCCGGTTCCGGTCAAAAATCTGTGTCGGCGGATTGATCGTCAGCTTATCCCTGTTCTCCTCCAGCAGCTTCTGCCCGTTCAGCATGATGAACAAATAGCCGCCCAGCGCACAAAAAATAGCCAGCGCAACTGAAAAAAACAAACTCCACAGCACACGTTTTTTGGTTAAGTATCTTTTCTTTTTTTTCTTCGGCTTCCCTTGGGAGCTTGGCGGCTGACTTCCTCTGTTTCTGTTACCGCCGCTCCGGGTTAACTGGTCTCTGGACATGCTGCCTCCTGACTCCCTTAACGGAAAAAACATAAATGATGTTCACGAATGAAAAGAACAACCTTCGCAGGTTGCTCTCTCGCACTCTCTATTCAAACGATTTATAAACAAAAAGGTTTCGCTTCAAGACGGTAAAATCTTAATTCTCGCTGTTGTTGTCCTGCATCAGTGATACGCTCCGCTGCGGCGTAAATGTGGAGATCGCATGCTTGTACACCATCTGCTGGCGCCCGTCACTGTCGATGACAATGGTGAAGTTGTCGAACGCTTTGATAATTCCCCGGATTTGAAAGCCGTTGGTCAAATATACTGTAGCAGGGATATTCTCTTTGCGCAGCTGGTTCAAGAACGTATCTTGAATATTAATGGACTTGTTCATATGACGTACCCCCAATGGTTCAATTAGATTGTTCAGAAGTATATTCAAGACCTGTGAGAAACTTTCCTGCTATTATACCATTTAATTTCGCAAAATTCTCAGAAAAGTTTTGGCTCTCCAGGACGTCAATCCACTGAATCTCCTTCATGTGGCGAAACCATGACAACTGCCGCTTGGCAAACCGGCGGGTGTCACGCTTCAGCAGCACCACGGCTTCCTCAAGCGTCATCTCCCCCTCCAGGTAAGCGGCAATTTCCTTGTAGCCCAAACCCTGCATAGACACAAGACTCCTGCCGTAGCCTTGATCCAGCAGCCGCTGCACCTCAGACACGAGGCCATCCGCCAGCATCTGATCGATTCGCTCTTCAATACGTTTATATAGTATTTTCCGGTCCATTGTCAAACCGATCAGGCATAATTCATAGGGAGACTCCTTCTTCTGGACGGCCAGCGAGTCGGATAACGGGACGTTCGTCTGGTGATAAATCTCCAGCGCGCGGATGATCCGCCTGCGGTCATTGGGATGCAGCCGCTCCGCGCTGGCCGGGTCTACCGCTGCCAGCCGGGCATGCAGGGCATCAGCCCCATGCTCCTCGGCGTAGGCCTCCTGCTGCTCGCGGAAAGCCTCGTCAGCCACCGCTTCGGAGAAGCGGAAGCCGTAGCATAACGATTCAATATACAGTCCAGTACCGCCCACAATAAAAGGCAGCTTGCCTCGCGCGCTGATCTCCTCGATCAGCCGCGCCCCCTGCTCCTGGAATTCAGCCGTGGAATACGCATCCTGCGGATCATGAATATCAATCAGATGATGGGGGATGCCCTTCATCTCCTCCGGCGTAATCTTGGCGGTACCAATATCCATCCCGCGGTAGACCTGCATCGAATCCCCGGAGATGATCTCGGCTCCGTGGGCCTCGGCCAGCTCCAGACTCAGTCTGGTCTTTCCGACCGCTGTCGGACCCAGCAGTACAAGCACTTTGCGTTTCTTCTTAGTTGTCAATGGTAATCACCCCGTACGATGTTTTGGCATTGGCCCGCAGCAGCTCCTTGAAGCCGAGGCGGGTGAATTCTCCGCTCAGCGCCTTCTCCTTGAGCAGCACGGTCTTGCGGGCCACCCTGGTGGCCTCAGCCACGCTGTCAGCCGATAGCGCAGCCGGATTGGCGAATTGCCGCAGCGGCGAGATCGCCGCCGAATCCGTCAGCGGCACCCGGAACATCGGGTCGAAGTAGACAATGTCGATGCTCTTGTCCGGCTGGGCACGCAGATATTCCAGGTGATCCCCGTGCCGCACATCAATACGGCGCAGGGCTTCGTTCACCTTCACCTGGCCGGATACATAGCCGCTCATCCCTTCCAGCAGGAGGGCGTACAGCGGCAGCGAGCTCTCCAGCGCCGTCACCTTGGAGGTCTCCCCACCGGTGACGGCGAACAGCAGCGAATCCGCTCCGAGTCCGGCCGTGCAGTCCAGCACGCTATCACCGGGGAGCATGCCTGCGGCATCGATCATAGGGTCGGGCTCGCCTCTTAAGATTCTTTTGGCGCGGACGAACCCCATGCTGGGATGGAATTCCATCGGCGGCATTCCCGGCGTAATCAGCCGGACGGCCTCCTGCAGAACCACCAGAACCTGTTCGTCCCCGTAATGCTCCACCAGCTTGCCCATCGAGAATTTCGCTCTCGGAGCATAGGCGCAGCCTGTGCGGTCCGCAAGCTCCCGGGCCCGGGCCACCACTTGCGGTATCGGGTCAAAGCCCGTAGTTATAATCATGTTGCCTCCGTTCTGCACTCTATAAATGTACAATATAGCCACTACATAACGCGCTTAAACAGCTTCTCCAGATCATAGGCCGAGAACGACACAACGATCGGGCGTCCATGCGGGCAGGTATAAGGCTGACGGCAGGCCGCGAGCCTGGTGAGGAGCGATTCCACTTCCAGCTCTGTAAGCTTCTGGTTGGCTTTGATGGAAGCCTTGCAGGAGCAGAGAATGGAGGATTTCTCACGCAGCTTGGCGAGGTCAATCGACCGTTCGCTTAAGACCCACTCCGCCATCTCTTCGATGACCGCCTTCTCATCCCCTTCCGGGAACCAGTACGGCAAGGAACGGACCAGGAAGGTCTGCCCGCCAAAATGCTCAAGCACGACCCCCGCCTGCTCGAACCAGTGCAGCCGTTCGCTAAGCTGCCTGCTCTCCGAAGGCGTGAACTCCAGCGTAATCGGCAGCAAAAGCTCCTGTGAGGCATCTTCAGGCTTGCCGAATTTCTCATAGTAAAATTCATAATTCACCCGCTCATGCGCAGCGTGCTGGTCAATCAGGTACAATCCGCTGTCATTCTGGGCGATAATATAGGTTCCGTGATGCTGGCCGATATAATTCAGCTCGGGGAACTGCGGAAGACCAGTGCCGGTCTGCTCCGCAGGAGCATATAGCTCCCCGGCCGCCTGCTGCTGCCCCCGGCCAGCGATGGCTGCCGGAGGGCGGTAGCTGTCGCGGGGGCCGGAGGACGGCTGGCGGTATGAACCCTGGGCGGTGTTCCCGCCGCTGTAAGCAGCAGCCGTCTCTCTGGCCTGCTGCTGCTCCTGTGCATTGCTGCCGCTATAAGGCCGGGTATTCCCGGATGCTTGGGAAGCCGCATAAGGGCCTTCTGCGGCTGGAGCGGCAGCGTCCGTTAATGGACCAGCGCTGCCGGAGAACGGAGCGCCGCTCCCTCCGCTGGAAGGCAGCTGGTTGCCCCCTCCGCCGCTGGAAGCGCCAGGCATTCCCTGGCCCTTGCTGCGCGGAGCTGCTGACATATCCGCACCGCCCGCTTCCGTGCCTTGCTGGATATTGCCCGGAGCCGCGCCTTTGGAGAAGGCGAATTGCTCCTGAATGAAGGAGCTGCTGTTCTTGCCGCCGATGATCTCCTTGGTAGGGCGCGGAATCAGGCTCTGGCCCATCAGCAGCGAGCGGAGCTGCTGTTCTATGAAGCCGTACAGCTCGGGTTCCTTGCTGAAGCGCACTTCAAGCTTGGCCGGATGCACGTTGACATCCACGAGTGACGGGTGCATCTCCAGCTTCAGGACCAGCAGCGGATAACGGTTAATCGGCAGCAGCGTATGGTAAGCGCGCATGATCGCCGCGTTCAGCCCGTTGCTGCGGATGTAACGTCCCCCGACCAGCGTCGTCACCGCATTGCGGTTCGAGCGTGTCCACTCGGGACGGCTGATATAGCCGGAGATCCGGAAGTCCGGATCTTCCGCCGACACAGGGAGCATGGCCTTAGCCGCTGAGGTGCCGTATACAGCAGCAATCACCTGCAGCAGGTCTCCGTTGCCCAGCGTATGCAGCAATTGATTGCTGTTATGCTGGAGGGTGAAGGAGATATCCGGGTGGGCCAGCGCCATCCGGTACATGGCATCCGAGATATGGCCCAGCTCGGTCTGGATGCTCTTCATATACTTCAGGCGGGCAGGCGTATTATAGAACAGCTCCCGCACGGTAAGGTCACTGCCTTGGCCGGAAGCTGCATCTTCATTACGGATCAGCCTGCCGCCCTCAATGTCCAGTACCCGTCCCTTCCCGTCGTCTCCGCTTGCGGTCAGCAGCGTCAGCTTCGATACCGCTGCGATACTCGCCAGCGCTTCTCCACGGAAGCCGAGACTGGTGATCAGGAATAGATCACGGCCGCTGGCAATTTTGCTGGTCGCATGGCGGTAGAAGGCGGTCTCGCAGTCCTCCGGCTCGATCCCCGAGCCGTTATCCTTCACCCGGATGCTCTGCAGTCCCCCCTCTTCCACAGAGACTTCAATGCGGGTGCTGCCCGCATCGATCGCGTTCTCGACAAGCTCCTTCACTACAGAAGCAGGACGTTCCACTACCTCCCCGGCAGCAATCTGGTTGGCAATATGCTCATCCAGCACATGAATTTTGGCCATATTCGTTCACCCCGCATGTATTTATTTTATAGATAATATTGATCATTAACGGACTGTAAAGACTTATTCGGACAAGTAGAGACGGCTTTGCCGTCCTTTGCGGTCCTTTTAAAGGACGTACCGTATCAAAGAGATAATCATTCTAACGGATGAATAAGATTACCTTCGCGCGAGCACAATGTATGCTGTTTTTCACATACAATCAGACCGTGTGCCTGCTTGCGAGTATAATGTATGCTGTTTTTCACATACATTCGGCCGTGTGGCTGCTTGCGAGCACAATGTATGCTGTTTTCCACATACATTCAGGCCGTGTGCCTGCTTGCGAGCACCATGTATGTTGTTTTCCACATACATTCGGGCCGTGCGCCTGCTTGCGAGCACCATGTATGTTGTTTTTCACATACATCGGGCCGTATGCCTGCTTGCGAGCACAATGTATGCTGTTTTTCACATACATCGGGCCGTATGCCTGCTTGCGAGCACCATGTATGTTGTTTTCCACATACATTCGGGCCGTGTGCCTGCTTGAGAACACAATGTACGCAGTTTTTCACATATATTTAGGCCGTGTGGCTGCTTGCGAGTACAATGTATGCTGTTTTTCACATATATTCGGCCGTGTGGCTGCTTGCGAGTACAATGTATGCTGTTTTTCACATATATTCGGGCTGTGTGCCTGCTTGTGAGCACAATGTATGCTGTTTTTCACATACATCGGGCCGTATGCCTGCTTGCGAGCACAATGTATGCTGTTTTTCACATACATTCGGGCTGTGTGGCTGCTTGCGACCACAATGTATGCTGTTTTTCACATATATTTGCTACATATTCCGCTGTAATAGCCAATCGTATTCGGTTTTAAGCACACCTTCAACGGCAGCAGTTCCGCTGAACTACAGCTCCCTTGCCTTCAGCTTCAGCTCATTCAGCAGGCCCATCGCCTGCAGCGGGGTCATATTCATCAGATCCGCGCCTTGCACGGCGGTGATTAGCTCTTTGAGCAGCGGATTGTCTTTGACGGCAGGTGCCACGGCTCCGCCCTTGCGGTTCTTGCGCGGCTCCACCTCGCCAAAGATAGACAGCTGCACCACTTCATTGTCCTCTTCCTCTACAGGAGAAGCAAGGGTAACGGCAGCTTCACGCTGTCCGGCAGCCATAGAAGCTGCGGCTTCGGAAGACGGGTCCGAATGGGCTGAAGCTTGGGTGGTGCGTTCAGCCGAATAGGACTGGCTGCCTGGGGCAGCTCCTTCTCCGGCATCCGGCGTCTGCGCAGCGGTAGCCTGATGCTCCTGTATAACCGTTGCGCTCCCGCTCCGGTCACTGTAACCCGTGCCGTAATTCAGCGATGTACTGCCCGGCGGAGAAGCCTGTTCAATGCTCTGGAGCAGCCCGTAAGCCCGGTCAATAATTCCTTCAGGCAATCCAGCCAGCCTTGCACAATAGATCCCGTAGCTGCTGTCCGCAGCTCCCGGCACAAGCTTGCGGAGGAAGTTCACCTTGTCGCCGCTCTCCTGTACCGCCATCGAATAATTCCGCAGCCCCTCAAGGCTCTGCTCCAGATGGGCCAGCTCATGGAAATGTGTGGAGACCAGTGCCTTGCAGGCAATGGTGTCATGCACATATTCGATCACCGCCTGGGCAATCGCCATCCCCTCACTGGTTGAGGTCCCCCGGCCCAGCTCATCGATGATGATCAGGCTGCGGGCAGTTGCTTTCTCGGTCATGACCTGAATGTCGGACATCTCGACCATGAACGTACTCTGGCCGCCGATCAGGTCATCCGCTGCACCGATCCGTGTGAATATGCGGTCGATCAGCGCCACCTCGGCGCTGGCTGCAGGCACGAAGCAGCCGATCTGGGCCATGATGCAGATGAGCGCCACCTGGCGCATATACGTGCTTTTGCCGGCCATGTTCGGTCCTGTAATCAGCAGGATATTGCCCTCGTCCTTGCTTAGCGTGCTCCCGTTCGCAATGAATGCCGAATCCTTCAGCACCGCCTCCACAACCGGATGGCGTCCGCCTTCAACCCGCAGATCATAGCTGTCGGACAGCTTGGGCTTCACGAACCGGTGCTCCGCACTGACTGCTGCAAGGCACTGATACACATCAATCTCTGCCACCTTCTCGGCCAGCGCCTGCAGGCGCGGAACCTGGCTGCTGATCCGCTCGCGCAGCTCGGTGAACAGACTGTATTCCAGATCTGTCATCTTATCCTGGGCCTCCAGGATCAGCGCTTCCTTCTCCTTCAGCTCCGGGGTGACATACCGCTCGGCGTTAGCCAGCGTCTGCTTGCGCTCATAGCGGCCTTCCGGCAGCGCGGACAGATTGGAGCGGGTGATTTCTATATAATAGCCGAAGACTTTGTTGTAACCGATCTTGAGGGATTTGATCCCGGTCACCTGGCGTTCCTTCGCTTCAAGCTCGGCAATCCAGCGCTTGCCGCTGCTGCTGGCTTCCCGCAGCTCGTCCAGCCGCTCATGGTAGCCCGCGCGGATGATTCCGCCGTCTCGCACGGACACCGGTGCATCCTCCACAATCGCCCGCTCGATATCCTCACGAAGCTCCGCACATTCGTCCATGGACGCGCCAATCTCCCTTAAGGTAGTGGAGCCGGAGGTCAGGCACATCTCCTTCAGCGCAGGAATCTGGGCCAGGGACAGCCTCAGTGCGTTCATATCGCGCCCGTTCGCGCTGCCGAAAGCAATCCGCCCGACCAGCCGCTCCAGATCGTAGATCTCCTTCAGTGCCCCGCGCAGATCCTCGCGGACGATGAACTGGTTATACAGATAATCGACGGCTTCCAGACGGCGCTCAATCGGCGCGCGCTGCAAGAGCGGCTTATCAATCCGGCGGCGCAGCAGGCGGCCGCCCATCGAGGTCTCGGTGCGGTCCAGGAGCCAGAGCAGCGAGCCTTTTTTGGAGCGTTCCCTCACGGTCTCGGTCAGCTCCAGATTCCGCCGGGTGAACGGATCGAGAATCATATAATTTCCCGGCTCGTAAGGTGAGATCTGGGTAAGCTGTCCGAGTGAACGCCGCTGGGTCTCGCTGAAATAGGAGATCAGCAGCGCCAGCACACGGCCGCGCTCCTTCTCCAGCCGGACCCAGGCCGCTTCGCCGAACTGGCGGCGGGCCAGCGCCTCCTCCTGCTTGTCCCACGGCGTATAGACCACAGGCTTGGCCAGCAGGGAAGCTTCACTGCGCAGCTCCTCCAGCAGGGCCGAATCCCCGATAATCTCCGCCGGCTCGTAGATGCCGATCTCGTCGCGCAGCCACTCGGTGCTTGCGAGTACCGATGTGACATACAGCTCACCTGTCGTTAAATCGCAGGCAGCCAGCGCCATCATCCCGTCTTCCTCTGTTACGCAGACGAGGTAGTTGTTGCTTTTGTCCGAAATAATCTTGCCGTCCATCACGGTACCCGGTGTTACGACCCGGACGATATCGCGGCGGACCATCCCTTTAGTCACGGCAGGATCATCCAGCTGCTCGCAGATCGCGACCTTGTAGCCCTTCTCGATCAGTCGCTGTATGTACCCCTCGGCGGCATGATACGGCACTCCGCACATTGGAATCTTCTCACCCACTCCACCGTCGCGGCCTGTTAATGTAATCTCAAGCTCTTTGGATGCAAGCAGCGCATCCTCGAAGAACATCTCATAGAAATCGCCCAAGCGAAAGAAAAGGAAAGCGTCTTTAGCCCCTTCCTTGACTTTGAGATACTGCTGAATCATCGGCGTATAGTTTGCCATCGTCTACCTCCATACCTACTTCATACTGTTCTCTATTATAGCAGAAACTCCGCTCCCCGGGTTACCCCTGGCACGCCCGCAAAGGTTCCTAAAAGTTGGTGGGGGTATTCAGGGGGATGTCGGGCGGGCTGGCGCTTGGGGATTATGGGTTTGTGGGGGAGGCTTGAATGTGAATGTGTGAGATATATTAGTTGGGGGGTGGGAGGAATGTGGAGATGTTGGGGCGGGTGTAAGGGCGGGGTGAGACGGAATGCGGGGCTGGGCGGGGATGTGGGGAGCGTGAGTAACTTGGGGGGATGCGAGTGTTAGGGGCTGAGTGAGGCGGAGTACGGGGCGGGGCAAGGATGTGGGGAGCGTGAGTAACTTGGGGGGGGATGCGAGTGTTAGGGGCTGAGTGAGGCGGGATGCGGGGCTGGGCGGGGATGTGCGGAGCGTGAGTAACTTGGGGGCGAGTGTTAGGGGCTGAGTGAGGCGGAGTACGGGGCTGTGCGGGGCTGTGCGGAGCGTGAGTAACTTGGGGGCGAGTGTTAAGGGCTGAGTGAGGCGGAGTACGGGGCGGGGCGGGGATGTGCGGAGCGTGAGTAACTTGGGGGCGAGTGTTAGGGGCTGAGTGAGGCGGAGTACGGGGCTGTGCGGGGATGTGGGTGAGCAGTAAGAGCGGCTGAGAATGTTTGGTCAGAGTGCGGGCTATATGTGGTGGGAATACAGGTGAGAATACTTGGTCCAGATGCGTATACGCGAGTGCGAGTGCGAAGTGGCAAATGCGGATGCTTGTGTGAGTGCGAAATATGGTGACGGAGGCTCAGGCAAGCATAGTCAGGTATGGTGATGAGAGTTCCTGGCAGGTTTTTTATTCTATTGTAGTTTGTGCATTAGATGGCCCTGTGATTGGCTGAAAAATAGGATCTATTGCACTTCGTACATTAGAAATCCTTAAAAGGAGAGTTTTCGGACCAAATCCCACAAATCTAATGTACGAACTACATCAGAATGGATCTCAGCGCTGGCAAACGGCGATTCTGCTGCAGTAAATGCAATCACTCAGATAATCAGCTTTGTTAATCACTTCGTTAATTACTTCAACAGACCCATATAGCTGCGATAGCGGGATTAGAATAGTAACTTGCACTGGTAAGAATACGTCAGATTTTTATTAGTGGAAGTAACGAACAGCAATTTGACCAACCGCATCCTGAGGTTCTTCTGTGTCCCCTTTATATACAAGCTACAGTGGTATGCTTAAATGCATTTTGTACAACTAAAGTGTCCGATGTCCTACCAATGATCCGTTTAGTTGTAGTTTGTACATTTAAAAATCCATCTGTACTCGGGTTCACGCCATTCGGGCAAATTTAGTTGTACAGACTACACTTAGAAGAGAAAAAGCTTCTTTTGGAGTGCGTTTAGTTGTACAGAATACACCTATGGCTGAATGTTCACTTCGAACGAAACTTCATGAATGGGCGCACGTTTGAAGGGGATGATTGGTTGAGTAACTTAGATAATGGAGAGTAAGCCAGAGTAATTGAGAGTACATGAGTACGATTGTTTGTTTAAAAATATAGCCGCCATAGCTACAGCTTCCCACACCTGGCGGTGCAGAAAAGCTGTAAATGGCGGCTATCGGGACTTGACGGGCGGCGGGCTCTATTGCTATGCATCCGCCCGCCCGGAAGGCAGCGCCCCGGAGTCCGGCGGGGCGCTGCGTACCCAGGAGCCGCGGATATCCCGCGACTCATCCCAGCTCTGCTGCTCCGCTATGGCGCGCAGCAGCGGATCAATCCACCGGGCGGCGGCTGCGTAGCCGCCCAGTGCGCGCGCAGCTGCGCCTCCAGGGGAGGCCAGGCTGTGCGCAGAGGAGATTTGCCGCCGCTATAGAAGGCGGCATGCAGGTCTTCCCGGTCGAGCGGGCGCAGCGGCAGGTCTTCATAATGGCTCACGATCAGGTGAGCCAGACAGACCGCGCCTTTGGCGATGACCGGGGAGACCAGGAAGCTCGGCAGGGTCCGGTACTCGAAGCCGCCATGCGGCTGCCGCCGGAAATCGCCGAGCACGCCATAGCGGGGACGCCGGGCCGCAGCCCGGATGTCCTCCAGCAGGAACAGGGGCAGCGCTAGATAGTTATCTAGCGCGCGCAGGAGCGGCGCACACAGCGTGACGCCGCTGAAGTGCAGGTGGCCGCCGAGGGCCCAGCCCCGCAGCGGCATACCTCCCGCCCGCCAGCGGAGCGAGCGGTCGGCAATGAGCCGGTCCGCCTCGCGTGCGGCGGACATCAGCTGCGCCAGCAGCGCGCGCGGTTCCCCGCGCGGCGCAGGGCGCAGCTCCGCCACCGGGAACACGCCGCGCGTTCCCGGGGGTCCGGCGTCGCAGCCCGCGACGCCGTCCATGGGCAGGTACCGCGACGCCGGCACGACGCGGCCCGAGGATTCCCGAAGCAGCAGGAACTCCGGGTCCATGCCCATGAGCAGCCCCGGCCGGCCCGGCTGCTCACTGTCAAGCATCCGCGCAAGCGCTGCGGATGCTGACCGGAATGGCTCAGGCAGCGCTCCTGCGGGATCAGGCAGCACCGGAGTGATGCCTGTCACCATATACCGCCGCCCGCCCATGGCCCGCAGCTCCACCTCGCCGCTATCCAGTCCCAGGCTATACAGCGCCCGCACCGCAGTAGTCCGCAGAACCCCCGCAGAACCCCGCAACTCACTTCCCCCGCCACCTAAACTGCCAAACGCTTCCTCACCATTCCCATACTCCTCCTGCCCTCCAGCTCCTACGACGCCACTCTCACTCCCATACTCACCCTGACCCCCAGCTCCTACCCCACCACTCCCATACTCACCCTGCCCTCCAGCTCCTACCTCACCACTCCCATACTCACCCTGCCCTCTAGCTCCTACTCCACCACTCCCATACTCTCCCTGCCCCCCAGTTCCTACTCCGCCACTCCCATAATCACCCTGCCCTCTAGCTCCTACTCCACCACTCCCATACTCTCCCTGTCCCCCAGTTCCTACCCCACCACTCCCATACTCTCCCTGTCCCCCAGTTCCTACCCCACCACTCCCATACTCACCCTGCCCCCCAGCTCCTACTCCACCACTCCCATACTCACTCTGCCCTCCAGCTCCTACCCCACCACTCCCATACTCACCCTGTCCCCCAGCTCCTACCCCACCACTCCCATATTCACCCTGCCCTCCAGCTCCTACTCCACCACTCCCATAATCACCCTGCCCCCCAGCTCCTACCCCACCACTCCCATATTCACCCTGCCCTCCAGCTCCTACTCCACCACTCCCATACTCACCCTGCATCCCAGCTCCTGCTCCACCACTCCCATCCCCACCCAACCATCCAGTCCCAAGTCCCCCGCCCATAGCCGCCCCCGCTCCAAGGGGCTGGCAGTCCAGCACGGCCAGATTGAAGATGAGCACACGGTAGTGCTGTCTGTAGCTTTCGGAGTCTTGTCCATGCGACTGGGTACGGATGTCTCTTGTATCTTGCCGCCGCGCCCCTCTGCCGATAGAATTGGAGTCGGCCTCAATCCCGCAGCGCCGGAGCCTGCGTTCGATCTGCTCCGGCGCAAGCTGCCGGAATACGCTCAGCCCTTCATTCATGTCTAATGCCTCCGCCCATACGAAAATTCCTCAGGGCCATATCCCCTCGCGCACCGTCCTGTACCGGACAATACCCTTTGAGCGATAAGCCGCTGAGGAAGCCTGACCCCCAATTCATTTCGAAATCGCAATGACGCTATCATGTTACAGCCAAAGCCCACAGACAGTCGCTGCCGCTTCTCCCGCTCCAGCATCCCTCTCCGCTTCATTTCGCCTTGAAGGATAATGCTCAGCGTGAAGCATACATTTAACGTTCAAAAAATTATTTTGCATTTTTAAAAAAAAGAGGGCATTCGCCCTCTACGCCGCTGCCCTCTCATCATATAATGGATCATAACCCACACAGTACTTCAGGCAGCGGCGCATTCCTTCCTAGAGCTCATCATCCAGAGCGTCAGGGTCCATATCATCGTAATCATAGTTCTCGCCTTCAAAATCATAATCCTTGTCTTCCAGATCGTCACTCTGATCACTGACAAACACGCGGAGCTTGGTCTCAGCCACCAGTTCCGCATCGAACTCGCGTTCCACCCGGAGTGTCACACTGCCTCCGCCCGGCGATACCCCGGCTTCCACACAATTGGGTTCCTGCGTTGCCTCCGCAGAGACCTGTGCCGTGGAAGCACGGTGTCTCGGGTCGAGGTACGACAATGGAATAAGCTCCACATAGGAGACCGTTTCCTTGGCAACCTCGGTCTGCTTGTTTTTGTCGTACGAATACCAGATGTTCACATCATAGGTACCAATCACTTCGATTCCGTTCCCGGCGGCAACCGCTTCGTACTGGTGGTTAATGATCCAAGCCCCCAGAATACTAGTCGGATGATGTGGCGGAGTCACGGTATGGGTTGCTGTAGAGAACTTACGACCTTTGCCGCAAATTGCCTTCGTAATGATCTCCCTTGTTTGACGTTTATGGCTTAATGACATCTTTGAACCTCCTCCATACAATCATTCACTATCAAGTGTATGCACGTTCTGGGCATTTGTTGATTGTTAGAGTAGAAATAAATTTGGGTAAGCCCTCAGATGCCGTAACTGAAGCCCTTTGCTTCATTTTATTGCCGGATTTAGTCCATTATGAGTCTCCTGACCTGAAAAAAAACAAAAGTAGCGGCTCCCCCAAACCGGGAAAACCGCTACTTTTTATTGTGCCAACATCTTAAGCCGGGAAGAGCAGAGGCCCTGCTAGGAAAGTACACGTACGATGCCAAGCTGCCGGTGGCGGCTGAGATCGATGAAGTCCTCACCGATGTTCACCAGCGGACGCAGCGGGTCATGGGCCAGAATCATAATAATTTTGCCGATCTGCCCGTCCGTCAGGAGCACCTCATTGCCGATCATCGACTGCATCAGCTTATTAATGAACACACTGCAGATATACGGGTCCAGCTTGCCGTAGACGTTCTCGTCCATCTGCTTGAGCACCTCATACAGCGGCGCGGCTGTACGGTAGAACCGGTCCGAAGTCATCGCGTGGAAAATATCCGCCACCGCCACGATCTTGCTAAAATCCGTAATCCGGTGGCCCAGCACGCCGAAGGGATAGCCGCTGCCGTCCATCCGCTCATGGTGCTGCAGCGCCACAAGCGCCTGCATATGATTGGTGCCCACCGTATCGCGGATCATCTCATAGCCATAGGTGGTGTGCTTTTTCATCAGAGCATATTCATCCTCACTCAGCGGACCCGGCTTGGTGAGGATCTCGGCCGGAATCATAATTTTGCCGATATCATGAAGCGTCGCAGCAATCGTCAGCATGCTCAGCTCGTCCGGCTTCAGCTTCAGCCATTTGCCGAGCAGCGTAGAGATGATGCCCACCGCCACATTATGCCTGTATGTATAGTCATCCTTAGTCTGCAGCGCAGACAATATTCCGAAGAAATCATTCTTCTCGCTCACCTGCTGGATGAACGGGATCACTTCATTCCTGAGCTCAATCATCGGCAGACGCTTCGTCTTCGTATAACGCAGCTGCTCAAAAATACTCTCCATCGCCGCCGTACAATCATCCACAGCCAGCTGATAGAATGCAGCGCTGTCGACCTGGACCACATCCTGCGGCTCCAGAACGATCTTGTGCTGCGTAATCAGGCGGATATGCTCTCCGGTGAGCAGGGTCAATGCCGGCAAGACAAATACACCGCTATGATTAAAAAGGTTCGCTACCAGCTGTTTGCCGATATATTGATCATTGCTGTTATTCATATTCCTCACCTGCCAGACCAAGATTCTTGGGTTTTGGACATAACTTAAGAGACAAGCTCACTTTGGGTGCTTATGTTTCTTATCGTTATTTTACACCGGAATGTGAATACCTGACACCTAAATTACATGGATTTGCTTATGCTTTGCCTTTCGCAGGCTGCTTGTCCTTAGCCGGACGCAGCTCCACCGGGCTCTTATAGCGCTTGGCAATCTTAAGATACAGCGCAAGCTCGCGGCATAATTGCAGAATCGCGGAGCGGATCTCGAATTCCTCACGCGAATCCGGCAGCTCCATCTCCTGGAACTCCTGCTGCAGCTCCTCCAGCAGCCGCTCGGTCCGGCCGGTATATTCCTCAGCCAGCACATCGCCGCTAAGCTGGTCGAACAGCTCTGCCACCATATCCCCATGCGGCAGCTGGCGGTACACCTGCGAGAGCAGCTGCATCATATTCTGGATGGACTCCAGCTGCTCTTTACGCATATAGAAGTACACGTTCCAGGCTTCATCCGGATGAATCACATGATTCTCCATTTCCCTGGAAGCCGCGCTCAGCCCCTTTTGCACGGTCTCCCCTGCCCCGATCAGCTCTTGACCATCCCAGATATAGCCGGGATCACGGAGCGTCCTGGCCATCTGCCGGAAGATCACCGAGAAGTAGCCGTCCACCTCCTTGCGGATGCCTGCAATCATCCCGCCGGTCTCCGGCATATAGATGAAGTTCACAAGGCCGGCCGAGCCAAGGCCGATAATCAGCAGCTCCACCTGCTGCAGCAGGATATGAACCGTGATATCAGCTTGTCCAAATACGCGGAACACAATTACCGAGCTGGTGACGATCCCTTCCTTGAAGCCGGCTTTGACAATCAGCGGGAAGCCGAACAATACATACAGTCCGAGTACCCAATAATGAAAGCCCAGGGCGAAGAATAGAATACAGCCCAAAAAGAGTCCCACCAATGAGGCGAAGAAGCGCGCCGAAATCGTGCGTAGACTCCTTTTACGGGTTGTTTCCACCCCGAGAATGGCCAGCAGTCCCGCGCTTTGCGCATTAGGGATACCAGCGGCGGCTGCCAGCAGAATAGACAGCAGAGTTGCAGCCGCCGTTTTAATAATACGAAATCCCATGTGAATATCTCTCCTACACCGTTAAGCTTCATCATTCAAATAAAGATATAGTCATGGTACAAGATTTTGCCAAGAGACACAATATGACATGGTTCTTACCGTCTCGACAGCAGCAGCTTCTCCACATACACCACCAGCTGGTACATGGCCGTAGCCACAGCCGCAATAATGAGCAGACTCGACATCACCAGGGTGAAGTTGAACACCTGAAAGCCGTAGATGATCAGATACCCCAGCCCCGATTTCGCAACCAGAAATTCACCGACAATAACGCCGACCCAGGACATGCCGACATTCACCTTGAGGGTGGAGACCACCGCCGGGAACGACGCCGGGAGAATGACTTTGCAGAACTCCTGGCTTTTGGAGGCACCGAAGGAGCGGACCACCTTGACCAGATTCGGGTCCACGCTGCAAAAGCTGTTGTACACCACCAGAGTCGTGATAATCACGGTAATGGATAAGGTGGTAATGACAATGGCGGTGAAGCCTGCCCCGAACATTACAATGAAGATCGGCCCCAGCGCCACCTTCGGCATACTGTTGAATACGACCATATAAGGGTCCAGGACGGCGGATAGAAAAGGTGACCACCAGATGACGACAGCCAGCAGCGTCCCGATTAAGGTGCCCAGAATAAAACCCACTGCGGTCTCGCCCACGGTCATTCCCAGATGCGGCCACAGACTGCCGCTGACCATGTCCTCCCAGATCTGACCGAAGACCTTCGTCGGATAACTGAACAGCAGCTCATCGATCCAGCCCATTCTGGCCCCGGCTTCCCAGAGCACGAAGAACACCAGCAGCAGGCTGCTCCGGACCATAAGCACCTGACTTTTGCGGCGCAGCTTCTTCTTCCTGTAATCCGCATGCTTCTGTTCGAGCCACTGCGCACGGGAAGCCGTCTCACGGGGCTGCGCTTCTGTATTCACATCTCTTCCCTCCCTGCCAGCTCCATTTCCTTCCATACCTCGTGAAAAAGCCCGGCGAAGCCCGGCAGGTCCCGCGCATACAGCGGCGGTGTTCTGCGAATCACTTCCGGAATCTCAAAAATCCTGCGGATTCTGCCCGGATTCGGCTGGAGCAGAATGACCCGGCTGCTGACCGCAATCGCTTCAGACAGGTCATGCGTAACCAGAATCGCCGTGGTTCCCCGGCGCATCAGCGTCTCCGAGACCAGATCCTCCAGCTGCAGCTTAATCTGGTAGTCCAGCGCCGAGAATGGCTCATCGAGCAGCAGCAGGCCGGGGTCGGTAGCCAGTGTCCGCACCAGAGCGACACGCTGGCGCATCCCTCCCGAGAGCTGTGCCGGATAAGCCTGCTCCTTGCCCTCCAGCCCCATATCGGCCAGCAGCTGCAGCGATTTGGCACGCGAGCTTCCGGTGAGCCTTCCGGTCAGCTCCAGCCCGAGCAGCGCGTTATCCTCAATCGTCCTCCAGGGGAAGAGATAGTCCTGCTGGAGCATATAGCCGACCTCCGGCGAAGGTCCTGCGGCCTTACGTCCGCTAAGCAGCACCTCACCGCGTGAAGGCTGCAGCAGCCCGGCGATGATCGACAGAATCGTCGTTTTGCCGCAGCCGCTCGGTCCGACCAGGCTGACGAACTCGCCTTGGCCGACGCTGAGATTCAGATCCTCTATAGCAAGCGAAGCCTCGCGGTCTCCCAGATAGGCGTGCGTGACTTCCTTCAACTCGACTACTGGAAGCATAGTGGTCGGCCTCCTCACTCCTTAATGGTGCTCTCTGCGTGCTCTGCAAAGCTGTTATTCACAATCTTAGCGGCTGGAATCCGTTCCTTCAGCTCACCGGCCTGGTCAATGACATCCAGCAGATTATTCCATTCCTTGTCATCAATTACCGGATTCACCGCATAGGTATCCTGTTCCTTATAACGGCTGATGGCAGAGACTACAATGCCCCGGTCAATCTTTTCAAAATACGGCATGACCGCGTCAGCAATCTCCTCAGGATTATGAGCCTTCACCCATAACTGGGCACGCTGGACCGCATTGGTGAATTTCTGCACCGTGTCCTGATTCTTAGTGATGTAGCTCTGCTTGGACATGAATACCGTATACGGCAGATAACCGCTCTCTACCCCGAAGGAAGCGACCACCTGGCCCCGGCCTTCACTCTCGAAGATCGATGCCTGAGGCTCGAACAGCTGCACATAATCCCCGGTCCCGGAAGCAAATGCACCGGCAATATTGGCAAAATCAATGTTCTGGATCAGCGTCAGATCCTTCCCCGCATCAATCCCCTTGCTGCGCAGTGTGAATGCGCCCGCCATCTGCGGCATGCCCCCTTGCCGTTGCCCCAGGAAGGTCGAGCCCTTCACTTTGTCCCATGTAAAATGGCTGTCCGGTGTACGCGCGAACAAGAAGGTTCCATCCCGCTGCGTAAGCTGGGCAAAATTAATTACAGGATCATCCGCCCCCTGCTGGTACACGTAAATGGAGGTCTCCGAACCGACCAGCGCCACATCGATTGCCCCTGAGAGCAGGGCCGTCATGGTTTTATCTCCGCCAGGTATCGTCTGCAGCTCCACATCCAGCCCTTCATCCTTGAAAAAGCCCTGCGATAAGGCCACATATTCAGGCGCATAGAACACGGAACGGGTAACTTCGCCGATCTTCACCTTGACATTAGCGGATTTACTGCCGCAGCCTGCAAGAACAGAGCCAAGCACAAGCATCAACAAGAACGGCAATGACAGTTTTTTGAACCCTTTCATCCTCTCCACTCCTTTCCTTCCGGGTCTTTCGCCCTTGCTCTATGCATATGCGGGAGTCTATGGAAAGGTTAAAGTGCAATATATGAAGCGCTTACATTATATTCAGTTCGTCAACCCAGCCCGCTCTATGAATGATCGCAGCGCCGTATTCACGCTGTACCGGACCAGCGAGCCGGACTCGTCAGAATGGGGCGGTGCTTCCGCCGAGGTTATTTTGCAAGAACAATCTTAATAGAGCAGCCATTCCCCAAAAGCTTGACACAGCTCCGCCCGGGTCAGCGGGAACGCAATGATATAACCGTCTTCCTGCTCACTGCTGCTGCGCATTAGCCATCCGCCCGAAGAAGCTTCAATGTAAGAAATCTCCTGCAGGGTCCAGCCTTCCCCATTCCTCGCACATAACCGCAGTTCACCGGACGCTGTCCGGTTCTTAAGCACTTTAGCCAATTCGGCAGAGCTGTCAGGATCACCTGTCTCCGCTTCCAGTGAAGCCGCCAGCACACACAACGTCCATGTTCCGGCCTTCTCATGAATCTCCTCATAACTCCGTCTGGACAGGAATACCGCAGGAGCGGACGGCTTCCTGGGCTGCGCACGCTCGAAGCAATTGAACAGGTAATAGCAGGCGCGCTTCATCTCTGCCGGCTCCTTCAGCTCGTATCTGAAATCGTCCTCTTCCGTTAACCCTGTCAGGAGGATCTTATCCTTATGTACTTGCAGGCATACATCCTGCGCATATTCACGCTCATTGAATTTCATTCTGCAGATCCGCTTGGAGCCGGAGGCTGTGTGCAGGAGCTCTGCCACCACTCTACGCCCGGTCTCACCCGGGAACAAATACTGTGCCAGACAGATACAATCTTGCTTATTCACATTCTTTATCCCTTCCTTTTAGGCATACATGTAAGTATAACTGTAAATGAGTGGCTTTCAAAAAAACTGCAAAACTATAAAACTTGCAATCTTTATGTTATCATAAGCTAATTTTAAGGTAAAATTAAGAAACACAGGGTAAGATCAATACCATGAAATACTTTTAGCGAGGTGGTTTTCAAAATGAGAATGCTCATCACTTTTCAAAACAAGCTTGTCCCTGTATATTTCACAACAGAAAACAAACAGCCGACCCAAAAAGTACTTCGACTGCTCAACAGCACCCTTGAACTCAAAATTCAAAAAGGCAAAAACGCCCTGCAGACCTGTTTGAATTCCCTGATCAGTATCGAAATTAAAGGCTCAGAAGCTATATTGCACAGTTACAGTGAAAATGATTCATTGGCCTTATCCCTCTATTAAACAGAGGGATATTTTTTTGCCTGAATAAGTACATACTTGCATAAATATAAAGGTACACAACAAATAAGCACATACCCGCATGTTTGTTGAGGGGATGCGCTTATTTTATAGGATGGTAGGCGCTTAGCAGTCAATATTATACCGTCACTCAGCCAATCCGGAGGTTCCGGTTCTCCTCTTTCTCCGCCTTTTTAATTCGCAATTTGAACAACTTCACCAGGTTACGCCGGGTATGCTCTTCGTGACAGCTGTCCAGCTTCTTCAGGATGAAACGGTCGATGGACATGTCAATCGCTCCTTTAAATGGGGGCTTAGTCCCGTGATATGGAGAGGGAATCATTTCCTCTTCTCCTTATATCACCTATATAACCGGACCGTTGATCCCCTAAACTTGTCCTGATGCGCACCTGCACCGCTTGCGAAATTAGTCAAACTACATATGGGCCTTTCAGCGGCAAATTAGGAATCCGTTATAGAAGATATGGTACATTTGCGAAGGATAGCAGCTTCTGTAAGCAGAAAAAAAATTTATCCGACGGATATTTACAAACTAAATATTAAATGCTATATTATCGATAGTTAATATTAAATATATACCTAAGGAGAAATCATAATGTCGAATGTACTGTTTATCAAAGCCAATAACCGCCCTGCCGAGCAATCCGTAAGTGTTCAGCTCTACAACGAATTCCTGTCCAGCTACAAGGAGACTCATCCGCAGGACCAGATCACTGAACTCGACCTGTTCGCTGAACAGCTTCCTTACTACGATAACACACTCATCACTGGCGTATACAAAGCAGCCCAAGGCTTCGAAGCCACTCCTGAAGAAGCAGCAGGCGCTGCACTTGTTAAGAAATATCTGGACCAGTTCCTGGCCGCTGACAAAGTAGTCTTTGCCTTCCCGCTCTGGAACATGACCGTTCCGGCTGTACTGCACACTTATATCGACTATCTGAACCAGGCTGGAACTACCTTCAAGTATACTGCTGAAGGTCCTGTAGGACTGTTGACTGGCAAAAAAGCAGCTGTTCTGAACGCCAGAGGCGGCGTGTACTCCGCAGGCCCGGCTGCAAGTGCTGAAATGGCCGTGAACTTCATCATGGGCAACCTGAACTTCTGGGGCTTCAAGGAAACTACACAGGTAATCATCGAAGGACACAACCAGAATCCGGATAAATCCGCTGAGATTATCGCTTCCGGTCTGCAACTGGCTAAGACAGCAGCAGCATCGTTCTAATCTGATCATAAATAGCTTTTTGAAAGTCTCCGTAGGGAGACTTACCGAGAGCATATGAAGAGCTGTCCCAAATGCCATGAAGTGGCTGCTTGGGACAGCTCTTTTTTTTGGAGTTAGATCAACGTGAGCACTTGGGTGGACGCTGCGTGAACGGACCGTTGTTACAGTCGCTGTGCTCTCCAGATACCACTGCTATAAAAGTTGCTGAAGCAGGTGGATTTTCTCCACTTGCTATCGAACAAGAGACCTCAAGCTAGAGAGCAGTTGGAAAAATGGCACTTAATCTCCTCCAACTCTTCCCAATCGAGGCTTTTACGGTGTAACAAATGACGTTTATCCAACTAATTTCCTCTATAGCTCCCGAACCACCAAATTAAGATACGTTTTTCCAACTACTCCAGGTGGCGTAGCTCCTGCTTACACAATGCACAGCATCTAGCAAGTTTATTCCGTCATGCAAACTTTCATCCCTATTCCCATGCTCGCTTCTATGCTTCTACAACGCCTTGGGATTTCATCGCCGCTCAATATTCGTCCAGCACCCGCTGCCAGCTGTTGCCCTTGGCACGGGGCGGGGTGCTTTTGGCGGAGGCGGCGGCTGTCTTGCGCTTCTGTCTCGCTTCCTTGCTGTTCTGGAATTGCAGCTCCTTCTGTGTCTTGTGGTAATTCTGCAGCCGCTTCCCGTCCAGCATACCGCTGGCGGCAGCCGCAAGCACGGCGCAGCCTTCCTCCCGTGTATGAGTACAGTCACTGAAGCGGCATTCTGCCGCAAGCGTGCTGATCTCACCGAACGCCAGATCCAGTCCGCCGTCATCCTCCCACAACTGCAGCTCGCGCATTCCCGGAGTATCGACGATGATTCCGCCATCCGGGAGGACGAACAGCTCGCGGTGTGTGGTCGTATGACGTCCGCGGCTGTCCCCTTCCCGCACATCCTGGGTGAGCTGCAGATTCCGGCCGCTGAGCCAGTTGACCATCGTCGATTTGCCGCAGCCGGACGAACCGGTCAGGGCTACCGTCTGGCCGCTGCCAATGTAGGGCTGCAGCTCCTCCCGCCCGTCGTTCAGCAAGGCACTGACCGCATGGACCGGGACACCGGGAGCCGCCTGCTGCATTTCGGCCATTTTCAGCTCCGCATCGGTGCACAGATCTGCCTTAGTCAATAGAATGACGGGATTCGCCCCGCTGTTCCAGGCCATAATCAGATAACGCTCCATCCGCCGTACATTGAAATCATCATTCAGTGCACTGACCAGAAATAAGGTATCCACGTTGGAAGCCACAATCTGCTCCTCCTGGGTCGGGCCCGCCACCTTGCGCGAGATGACGCTGTGACGGGGAAGCACGCCATGAATCACCGCATGCGCTCCCCCATCCTGCATCGCCAGGATCACCCAGTCGCCTACCGCCGGATACTCACCGGACCCGCTCAGCGAATGCCGGAACTTGCCTGACAGCTCGCCCCACATTTCACCTGCTGCGGTAATCACCTTGTATTTACTGCCGAAATCTCCGGCAACCCGCCCCGGCGCATACTCCCTGTCGTCCAGCAGCCGCAGCTTATCTGTCCATTTTCCGTTCCATTCTTCATTCCAGCCGTACTGTTCTAGCTTGATATCGATATTCATGCATTTCCTCCTGAATGGGTTATTATCATACATCCGCTTATCACATCATCCATGTATCTCCGGGCAGCATTGGCTCGTCACGCCGCACAAAAAAAGCCGCCGGAACCCAAAGGTTCCGGCGGCAGAGGCAGACTCGGCTGCGGTCCGGCTTTTGCTGTTGTACAGCAAAGAACCGTCCGCTGCGGGCAGAGTCATTCCAGAATAGCGGAGGCTACTCCCTCTTAGGAAGAAGGAGCAGACACCGGTATTTCGGGCGTGATGCAGCAGACCTGCACACGCAAAAAAGCCGCCGGAACCGATACGGTTCCCGGCGGCTCTAGAAGGCATCATAGAGCTTACCTGCGAAGCTGGGGATCAATTATTACTCCACAGCCGCATTTCCCGGAAGACACGTATCCACAACAGTAGCAACCAATCCTGAAACGCTAGTATAAACTGCCATTTGACATCGTCTCCTTCCGAAATAATATGCTGTAATAATATACGGCCCGGATACCGTTTGTCAACAGCGGGCCCTAACTTGCTTAAATAATGTCCCGGAGCTCATCCAGCTCCTGAATCACAGCGAGAGGCTTCACGTTCAGTGATTCATCCCAAGGGTGGTTGCGCTTCAGCCAGATCGTATCCATACCGCTCTGCGCCGCCCCCCAGATATCATTCACCGGATGATCGCCGATGAATATAGTCTGCTCCGCCGTGGAGACCAGACGTTCCAGAGCTAACCGGTAGATCGCCGGATCAGGCTTGCTGATCCCGGCCTCACCCGAAATGACGATCGTGCGGAAGTAGCCGCGGAGTCCGAGCAGATCGATTTTGCCATATTGAATATCCCTGCCGCCGTTCGTGACCAGTCCCAGCGGATATCCCCGGTCCCGGCAATACTCCAGGGTCTCCACCGCATGCTTCATCATCGCCCCGTGGCGGATATAGGTCTCGTCATAATAGGCCCGGATGTCCGCAGCGGTCAATGCCTGCTCCCATGGGAGAACCTCGCTAAGCTCCGCGAAGAACCCATCCTTATCCCGGTATCCGTCGGCATCCCTGATAATCATATCCTCCACCACCTGCACGGCCTGCTCTTCGCTAAGATGTCCCAGGTGATCCTGCACAAACTTCATGCTGAAGCTGCGGAAGGTCTGATCCCGGTCCATCAGGGTATTGTCCAGATCAAACAGCAAAGCTTGTACCTCTCTCATGTCTATGCTCCCCTTTCTGTCGTCCATTTCTGCGGTCTACGCACCAGATGCTTATTGTACTACGCTCCCGGGCGCAAAATAAAGACCATTCCGCCAGGAAGGACAACCTCTCCTTCGTCAGAATGGCCTGTATAGGGGGAATCAGGTACGCAGAGCTTTCAGGATTCAAAGTGTTCAAAATGCTCTGCGCGATGCGTAAGCATCATTTCCTCATCGGTAATGTAGAGCGGGAACGGCGGTGTCTCCTTCAGATAACGCTCGGTGGACAGCAGCCGGTAATGAACCTCAGGGAGCCAGGCGTCTTCGAGCAGCGGCAGCTTGCCGGTGTCACTGATATAATTGTCTACCGCCGATTGAACCATATCGAGGTAGTAAGGCACCAGCTTGTCAGATTCTTCAAAAATCTCAAAGGTCTCGCTGGACATATAGAATTTCTGCTGCGGAACTCCGCCTAAATATCGTTTGAGCCGGTTCAGGTCAATACTCTTATCTTCCTGGATCAGAGCGGTACGGTTAATGGGAGCGGGCATATCTTCTTCAAATTGCCTTACAGCCTGCTTGATCTGCGGCAAGGTAACGGTTGGATGATTGGGTTGCAAGTTTTTTTTGGCACGTTTGAATATCATACTGAAGGTCTCCTTTCGAAGCTTTTGTCAGATAACGCTTACAATACCATTTTATTCGTTATTTGAACAATTAATCAGCAGTTTCGCACTTGTCATAAAAAATCCCCATTTATTAGATCATTATTTGACATTTTCCCAGTGAGTCCAGAGTTCGGGCGGGTTGAGCTCGTACTTATCATTCTCCCGGTACATGAACTGGTGCATAATGAACTCGCGGCGGATGGTGGCATAATCATCATGGAACGGCTTAATGAACTCGTTGATCTCTTTCTCCGAATAGACCACACCCGGTTCAAGCTTCTCCACCATATATTGCAGCGCGATTAATTTCTTCTTGTATTGTGCGGGAATCTGGCGCAGGCGTCCGTCTTTGGCAAAAAAATTACGGAGCACCGACTCCTTCAGACTGTGTTCAGGCGACTCTTCCTCCATCTCCTCCACCCCCTTTGCAAAAATAAATTTCAGCGAGGCCTCAGAGCCTGCCTGGATAAACTCGGGATTCAGCTTGAAATATACAGTGTTCTTGTCTCTGCGCTCCAGGATCAGTGCGGCTTCACGCAGCTTGGCTGCATGATGGGTCACCGTAGGCTGTGACAGATTCAGCTTCTCGGCCAAGGCATGACCGTGAACCTCGCCCCGTGACAGGAGCAGAAGAATACGCAGCCGGGTGGGATCGGATAAAGCTTTGTGATAGGCGACAATTTTGTCTAACTGCAAGCGGGATCACGCTCCTACGGATATTCGTAAGGCAGTCTGGGGGGCTGCCAATTTACATTTTAGATATATATCTAATTATATACCCATCTTGTCATCTGATCAATCCCCAATTTGCGGAATTCACCGGCCATGGCAAAAAACAAAAATATAAGGTACCATTTACTGAATAGAATACTACCTTAGGAGGACATAGATATTATGCTAGACGTTATTATTATCGGCGCCGGTCCCTGCGGACTGTCTGCAGCCATCGAATGCCAGCGCCAAGGACTCTCCAGCCTGATTGTGGAAAAGAACTTCATTGTCCATTCCATCTACCTGTATCCGACCAACATGCAGTTCTTCAGCACCACTCCGCTGCTTGAGATTGGAGATGTGCCCTTCACCTCTCCGAATGACAAGCCCTACCGCCATGAGGCGCTGGTCTACTACCGCCGTGCGGCCGCGCAGCATCAGCTTGAGATTGCCGCTTATGAAGAAGCGTTGTCCGTTCTGCCGCAGGAGGATGGCAGCTTCGTTGTACATACGGTCAACAAGCGCGGCGAGGAGCAGCAGCGCTGCGCTGCGAACGTAGTCATCTCTACCGGTTACTTCGACCAGCCTAATCTGATCGGGATTCCCGGGGAGGAGCTGCCGAAGGTTACGCATTATTTTGGCGAGGCTCATCCGTATTCCGGCATGAAGGTAACTGTAATCGGAGGCAGCAATTCAGCGGTGGATGCCGCGCTGGAACTGCTGCGGGTAGGCGCCAAGGTGGATATGGTCTACCGGGGAAGCAGTATCTCGGACAATATCAAGCCCTGGGTGCGTCCGATCTTCGAGAGCATGGTGCAGAAGGGGAGCATTACATTGCATCTGGAATCGCGCGTCACGGAGATCACCCCGGCCTCGGTGCGGGTAACCTCCTCCGTGAATGGGGATATTACCGAGCTCGACAATGACTTCGTGCTGGCGATGACCGGCTTCCGCCCGAGCAGGGCCCTGCTTACCTCTGCCGGGGTGCAGATGGATGACTCTATGGATAAACCAGCCTTTAACCCCGCCACAATGGAGAGCAATATACCAGGCATCTACGTCGCCGGGGTGATCGCTTCCGGACGGAACGCCAACGAGGTATTCATCGAGAGCGGGCGGGGGCACGGCAAGCTGATTGCCGATCATATTGTGAGCACAAGGCTTACTTAGAGAAGGAGTGTATCCAGGTTATGGATATAACCTCGTTATTGCTGCTGGGTCTGGCAGCGCTTGGTGTCGTCAGCAGCAACTCGCCGATTACCATTGCCATGGTCGTGCTGCTGCTGATCCGTGTGCTGGGACTTCAGCAGGCTTTTCCCTGGCTGGAGAAATACGGACTGACCGTCGGCATTATCATCCTGACCATCGGAGTCATGACGCCGCTGGCCAGCGGGAAGATCTCCCTCCAGACCGTCGGCCAGTCGTTCCTGCACTGGAAATCCCTGGCCGCCATCGGAGTCGGCGTCCTGGTCGCTTACCTGGGCGGACGCGGAGCCGTGCTCATGGGCAGCCAGCCGACCATCGTCGCCGGGCTTCTCATCGGAACCGTCCTTGGCGTGGCTCTGTTCAAAGGCGTACCGGTGGGCCCGCTGATTGCCGCCGGCATCCTGTCACTGCTGATCGGCCGGATGTAAGCCGGTAGCCACCTCAAGACCAAGGCAAGACGAAACAGGCTGCAAGTCCACCTAAGCGGGTGGACTTGCAGCCTGTTTCTTTTGACTAAGAATAGTATAGCCGTGTTATGCATCCAGCCGCTGAACGTTGAACAGCCTGGCGTAGCTCCCTGCAAGTCCCATCAGCTCCTCATGGGTGCCGCGTTCGGTGATCTCCCCGTTCTCCAGCACGATAATCTGGTCGGCATGGGTAATCGTGGACAGCCGGTGGGCCACAATCAGCGTCGTCCGCTCAGATGCCAGGGACTGCAGCGCCTGCTGGATGAGATGCTCGGACTCCAGATCCAGCGCGGAGGTCGCTTCGTCCAGAATCAGCACCTTGGGGTCCTTCAGGAATACCCGGGCAATTGCCACGCGCTGCTTCTGTCCGCCGGACAGCTTCACACCCCGTTCTCCCACTTCGGTATCATAGCCTTCAGGCAGCTGCATGATGAAGTCGTGGGCATTCGCAGACACCGCCGCCTTCATCACCTCCTCTTCCCCTGCTTCCGGGTTCCCGAACCGGATGTTGTCGCGTACCGAGCCGCTGAACAGGAAATTATCCTGCAGCACCATGCCCACCGTCCGCCTCAGACTCTCCTGCGTCAGTGCGCGGATATCGTGTCCGTCCATGCGCAGACTGCCGTCGCTGATATCATAAAAGCGCGGGATCAGGCTGATCAGCGAGGATTTGCCGCCTCCGCTCATTCCGACAAAAGCCACCGTCTGGCCCGGAGCAATGCTCAGATTAATGTCCCGCAGCACCCACTCGTGCTCGTCGCTATACTTGAACCACACGTTGTTGAATTCGATCTTCCCGGCTGGCTTCAGCAGCGGCTTCGCGCCCGGTGCATCGACAATATCATACGGCTCATTCAGCAGCTCCAGCACACGTTCAAGCGATGCCGAAGCCTGGGTCAGCACGGTCGAGGAGTTGATCAGACGGCGCAGCGGCGCATACATCCGGTCCAGATAGCCGAAGAAGGCCACGAAGGTCCCGAGCGTCAGATTGCCCTGGATGACCTGGTATCCGCCGTATCCGATCACAAGCAGCGGAGCAATATCGGTCAAGGTGTTAATTATCGCAAAGGTGAAGGCATTCCACCGCGTTTGCGCCAGCGCTTTTTGCAGAAACTTGCCGTTGATCTCCTCGAACTGCTGCAGGTCTACCCGCTCCATCGTGAAGCTGCGGATGACCGCAATCCCCTGAATCCGTTCATGCAGATAGCCCTGAATGACGGCAAGTGCCTGTGACCGGTCTTTGGTCAGCACCTTGAGACGCTTGTACAGCGTATTGACGGCAATGCCATACAGCGGCAGAATGGCAATCGCCACCAGCGTCAGCACCGGATTCAGATAGAGCATGAAGCCCAGGGCGAAGAGCAGGGTGAACATATCCAGCCAGACATTCATCATTCCGACCTCAACCAGGTTCTTCGACTGCTCGACATCGTTAATGAACCGGGAGATGGCCTCGCCTACCTTAGTATTCTGGTAATAACGCAACGACAGCCGCTGCAGATGCCCGTAGAGCTTATTGCGCATATCGAATAGCACCTTGCTCGTAATCAGCTGGGCGAAATACTGGCGGTAATACTCCACCGGCCCGCGGACAATCACGAACAGAATCAGGCCCCCGCCTATCACTGTCATCAGCTTCGAGACCCGCTCCGCTATCGTCAGTGCCGGATTACCCAGCAGCTCATCGACCACATATTTCAGAATCATCGGCAGGGTCAGCGGAATGCTGAATTTGACCATCCCGATGATCAGAGTGAGCACAATCCATTTCATATACGGCCGAACAAAGGTATAATAAGATTTCCAAGGTTTCACAGCGTGTCAGGTCCTTTCCAATTCATTCTTCATCAGGGTGCAGTTGACATTTGCGCGCTGCAGTGTTTTATTATTTTTAAACAGTTACGGTTGCAGTACCGGAATTCAGGAGGATAATGATGCCCAGACAATTTGTGACGGAAGCCGTCATGATGGCGATTTACGGCCAGCTTCTCATCCCGCGGAGCCCTGTAGAATATATAGTCCCTTATACCACAATTATGGAGCTTTACGAGCTGCGGGACAGCGATGAGCCGGTGATGAGCCAGGCGGATGATGACAAGCATGTCAGACTCAGAATCCGCGAGCTGATCAACTATTTCGAGGAGCCGCTGAATGCCAAGAAGATCAACCGCTGCCTGAACGTCCCCTGGGCCAAAAGCTCCGGTATCCTCCTCGGCGGACACGCGCAGATCACCATTATCAACAGCGTTGACAATGCCTCCTACGGAGAAGCATTCGATCCGATTGAGACAGAGCTGCTGCTGGCGTCCCAGCGTGAGAAGGTGCCGATTCTGACCGACCAGTTCGAGCTGATCCAGCGCATCATCGAAGGCGGAGTTCCCGTCCAGGTCTATGACATTGATGATTTCGAGTTCGCCATGGAGGAAGAGACCTTCCGCAGCTCGCACTGATCGCGTCACCTGAGCGGCGGGCAGCTTCGTTGGCCTGGGGCATATCCCCATGTAAAAGCCCTTGCCTCACGGCAAGGGCTTGTTCCGCATCCCCGGCAGTGCCGGGATCTGCCCTTTGCTGCAGCTCTCCCTTTATGCCACCGGCACAGGCTCATACTTATATTCGATGTCATCCTCAGCCTGGGAATAGACAATCGACAGATTGTACCCCTCCATATACCACAGATCCTGCTCTTCCATATAGAAGGTCAAGCCGCCCTCCATGAACTGCACAGCAGGACGTCCAGGCTGCTCGGTGGCAATGCCCAGCGAGAAGCCGGGATGCAGGCCTCCGCCTGAGCTGTACCGGGGAAACAACCGGATATATGCACCCTCCTGGAGGCTCAGTTCTCTTTTGAACCAGGCGGCTGCTTCCGGACTAATTAATATGTTCATCTCTCCACTCCTCCCCTCTACCCCAATCATACCCAAAAAACTTCAATTCACCAAATCGAAGCGGTATTACGGCAACATGCCGTCTCCGCCACAAAATTAAATTTGACAATTCTTAAAGTGTGATGATAAACTCGGAACATAACGAAACGTCTTCAAGTTATTACCAAAATGAAGAAAGGGTGATCTCGGTGTTTAACATTGATATGGTATACCTCGCCACTATTGTAGAAAACTATACCCAACTGAATACCGAAGCAGCCCGAGCAGTGGAGAATTCCTGAGGTTCATGCGTATTACGCGTAACGTATGAGAACAGGCTTAACTTATCTCTCACATGTCTCTGTGCTGCTTATAGCACCGTGGACATGATAACCGCAATTACAGGCGTATCATCCGTTTTCGGATGGTACGCTTTTTCGCGTGCTGTGAGAGTGTGATCTGCTGTCCAAGTGTCTATGAATGTTCCGTTAACCAAGCCAACTTAGTAATTACTCCAAGCACGAAAGGAAGGGATTCATCTTGTTCTCCGTACTCCGAAATCTCGGCTGGTTCTTCCGCCGGGAAAAAAGGCGCTATACTATAGGCCTTATTCTTCTTATCGTGGTAGGTGTGCTCGAACTGCTGCCTCCACGCCTGTTGGGCAACGCCATTGACGAAATCGTCACCGGTGCCATCACTGCAGGTTCACTGATGAAATACATTGGCCTGATCGTACTTATGCTGCTGATCATTTACTGGATCACCTACATATGGATGCATAAGCTGTTCGGGGGTTCGAATCTGGTGGAGCGCCTGCTGCGCTCGCGGTTCATGAATCATCTCATGACGATGACCCCCGCCTTCTTCGAGCGTAACCGCACCGGCGATCTGATGGCCCGGGCCACCAACGATATCCGCGCCGTCTCCGCAACCGTAGGCTTCGGGATGCTCACTCTTGTCGACTCCACCGTATATCTCACGGTCGTCCTGTTCGCCATGGGGTTCCTGGTCAGCTGGAAGCTGACACTGGCTGCGGTCATCCCGCTTCCGATGATTGCGGTAGCCATGGTGTTCTACGGCAAAGCGATCCACGACCGCTACAGTCTGGCGCAGGATGCCTTCGGCGACATGAATGACCAGGTGTTGGAATCCGTATCGGGTATCCGCGTCATCCGTGCTTATGTGCAGGAGCGGCACGATGAGAAGCGCTTCTCTGACATTACAGATGATGTGTACCGCAAAAATATGGCGGTCGCCCGGGTCGATGCCTTCTTCGAGCCGACGATCCGCTTGTTCGTGGGTCTAAGCTATATCATTGCCCTGACCTACGGAATCTATCTCGTATTCCGCAATCAGATTACGCTCGGCGATCTGGTGTCGTTCAACATGTACCTCGGGATGATCGTGTGGCCGATGTTCGCGATCGGCGAGCTGATTAATATCATGCAGCGCGGCGGCGCTTCACTGGAGCGGATCGACGAGACGCTGAATGCGAAGCCTGATGTCAAGGATGTGCCTCAGCCGGTTAAGGTGGCCCAGCCAACCACCATAGAGCTGAAGAATGTGACCTTCCGGTATCCGACCTCTACCATCGATAATCTCAGCGGAGTCAGCTTATCCCTCTCCCAAGGCCAGACGCTTGGCGTGGTCGGACGGACCGGCAGCGGCAAATCGACGCTGCTGAAGCAGCTGCTGCATGAATACCCGGCGGGCACAGGCGAGATTCTGATCTCCGGTGTGCCGATCACCCAGATCGCCCTCGACCAGCTTCATAGCTGGATGGGCTACGTGCCGCAGGAGCAGATCCTGTTCTCTAAGTCGGTTCGCGAGAATATCCAGTTCGGATATTCCGGGGCCAGCGATGAACGGATCATGCAGGCGATTACCGCAGCAGCCTTCCAGAATGACCTCGGTACCTTGTCCGACGGGCTGGATACAATGGTTGGCGAACGCGGTGTCTCCCTCTCCGGGGGACAGAAGCAGCGGGTCTCCATCTCACGCGCCTTCATCGCAAATCCTGATATTCTGATTCTGGATGACGCCTTGTCTGCTGTGGACGCGCGGACAGAAGCGAAGATCATCGAGAACATCCGCGAGGAGCGCAGCGGCAAAACCACGCTCATCTCCACCCACCGCCTCTCGGCGATTGAGCATGCCGATCTGATCGTTGTTCTCGAAGACGGGCATATTACAGAGCAGGGTACGCACCAGGAGCTGCTGGAGCTGAACGGCTGGTACCGTGAGCAGTTCGACCGCCAGCAGGTCGAGAATAATCTGACGAATGAATAACCCCATACAGGAGGTGTCACCGTTGACACAGAGTACAGGCAAACGTCTGCTGCAATATGCACTGACCGCCAAAAAGACCTTCATCGCCGCCCTTCTACTCCTGACCATCGGAGTAGCGGCTGAGCTGGCGGGGCCTTTTATCGCCAAGAGCATGATTGATAATCATCTGCTTGCGATTGAGAAGCCCTATTTCCAGACAGCCTCACCGGAAGGTGCCGCTGAATATAACAACACTTATTACAAACGCGGTGACAAATTTGCCGCTGACGAAGCCAAGGGCCAGGAGGTCCGCCTGCTTCAGGCGGGCAGAAGCTTCTACTTCATCAATGAAGCGGTAGCGAAGGCCGAAGGCGAGCGGAGCTTCGCGAACGGGAAGCTACAGATTAAGTACGGCGAGCAGACGACGGCTTATCCGGCCGTCAAGCTGTCGGCGGGTGATCTGTTTTCCTTTTACAAGCCGGAGCTTCCTGGTATCTATCAGTTAGTCGCTCTATACGCCATGTTCCTTGTTATCTCCATTATTGCTGAGTTCGGCAAAACCTACTGGCTGCAATCGTCTGCCAATCAGGTCATCCGCAAGCTGCGGACCGATGTCTATGCCCATATCCAGCGCCTGCCGGTCTATTTCTTCGATAATCTGCCTGCCGGTAAGGTAGTGTCCCGGGTTACCAACGATACGGAAGCAGTCAAGGATCTCTTCATTGCCGTGTTATCCAACTTCGCTACAGGAATCATCAATATCACCGGTGTCTATGTGGCCCTCTTCCTGCTCGATGTGAAGCTGGGACTGGTCAGCTTGTTCATCGTGCCGATTATTATTCTCTGGATCGTGCTGTACCGAAAAATCGCTACCAAATACAACACGATCATCCGCTCGCGGCTCAGTGAGATTAATGCCATTATCAACGAATCGATTCAGGGGATGTCGATCATCCGTATTTTTCGCCGCCAGAAGCAGAGTAGCGCTGAATTCGAGCAGCTCAATGACGACTATCTGAAATATCAGAACAAAATGCTCAACCTGAACGCCTTCACCTCCCACAACCTGGTGAACTCGCTGCGCAGCCTCTCCTTCGTGCTGGTGCTGTGGTACTTCGGCTTCGGCAGCTTGGACGGGTCGACCTTCGTATCGCTTGGTGTCCTGTATGCCTTCGTCGATGTGCTGGGCCGGATGTTCCAGCCGATTACGGGGATGGTCAACCAGCTGGCAAATCTGGACAGCTCGATGGTCTCTGCCGGCCGCGTGTTCACGCTGATGGATGAGCCGGGAGAGCCCGTCACTGACGGATCGATGCCGCGTTACAAGGGAAATGTCGTGTTCAAGGATGTCTCCTTTGCTTATAAAAAGGACTTCGTCCTGCGCGATATCTCCTTCGAGGCGCGCCCGGGCGAGACCGTCGCCCTTGTGGGCCATACCGGCTCCGGCAAAAGCTCCATCATTAACCTGCTGTTCCGCTTCTATGATCCGCAGCAGGGAAGCATAACGATCGACGGGCAAAAGGTCAAGGATCTGCCGAAGCAATGGCTGCGCAGTCATATGGGCATCGTGCTTCAGGACCCGTACCTCTTCACCGGAACCATTGCCTCCAATGTCAGTCTGGGTGACGAGCGGATCTCTAGAGAGCGTGTCGAACGCGCCTTGCGTGAGGTAGGGGCTGATAAACTGCTGGCTCATCTGCCGCAAGGCTTCGATGAACCGGTGATTGAGAAGGGCAGCACCCTGTCCGCCGGACAGCGGCAGCTGATCTCCTTCGCCAGAGCCTTATCCTTCGATCCGGCGATCCTGATTCTGGATGAAGCAACGTCCAACATCGATACCGAGACTGAGAGCATTATCCAGCAGGCGTTGGAGGTGCTGAAAAAAGGCCGGACCACCTTCATCATCGCCCACCGGCTGTCGACCATCCGCAGTGCGGACCAGATTCTGGTGCTGCACCGGGGCCAGATTGTCGAACGCGGCAGCCATGATGAGCTGATGGCGCAGGGCGGCAGGTACTTCCGCATGTATCAGCTTCAGCTGGGTGCGGGAGCCGGGAACGGCTCAGGAGAGCCGGCTCCTCTATCCGAGGGCCATGCTTCTTCCGCTGTACTCCGGCCATCGCTGGAACAGCTCTAATCCAGTTGCTTAGGGCTGGCTGCTTAAGTCCGCGTGCGGGCAACCGCTTGTACCGCTCAGATCGTTAATAATTCGTAACAAGAACACCCCTTGATGCTTACAGGCGTCAAGGGGTGTCTTATACTTGATATCAGAACATTTGTTCTGTATAATGAAGCAATACATATTATGGGTGAGGTGAAGATGATGATAACCTACAGTCTTAGCAAGCGGCAAGCCCGGCTGTTCCTGCTGCGCCATCAGCGGCTCGTCCCGGACGGATTGCCCGGCGGCAAGCAGAGCATCTATGACTTCGTCCGGCATGTAGGCTGTATCCAGTATGATCCGCTCAGCATAGCCGGACATAATCACGAGCTGGTGCTTCAGGCGAGAATCCCCGGCTTCGTGCCCGAAATGGCCAATGAGCTGCTATATAAGGACAGGCTGCTGATTGACGGCTGGGATAAGAACATGTCGATCTACTGCACGGAAGACTGGCCGTATTTCCAGCGCCGCCGGGAAGCTGCCGCCAGGCATCAGCATAACGAGGCCATGGCGGGCATGATTACCCATGTCCGTGCGGAGCTGGATGCACGAGGGCCACTCTCGTCACTGGACCTGGAGAGTACGGAGAAGATCGACTGGTCCTGGGCTCCGGCAAGACTCTCCCGGGCCGCCATGGAGAGCATGTACTTCTGGGGCGAGCTATCCATCCATCACCGGGTGCACACCCGGCGTTATTACGACTACACGGCCAAGCTGCTGCCTCCTGAACTGCTGAGCGCAAGCGATCCTAACGAGACGCTGGAGCAGCATCACGATTGGTATGTGCTGCGCCGGATCGGCAGCATCGGCCTGCAATGGAACCGGTCCGGGGACGGCTGGCTTGGCATCGCAGGCCTGAAGAGCAAAGAACGGACAGCGTCCGTGCAGCGGCTGCTGCAGAAGGACCTGCTCCGCGAGGTACAGGTGGACGGCCTGAAGCTGCCGCTATACATCCGCACAGCAGACGTCCCTGAGCTTGAAGCTATATTGCTTCAGGATGATACTGCGGGCGCAAATGAATCCGTAGCCGGGCCGCAGGCTGGTAATGAGGGTGGGGCCGGTCATGCTGGAGGAGCAGCCTCCTTCGCGGCGGCACTGGCTCCGCTAGACAATCTGCTGTGGGACAGAGAGCTGATCCTCCAGCTATTCGGCTTTCAATACCGCTGGGAGGTTTACAAGCCTGTGCTTGAACGGGAATACGGGTACTATGTCCTCCCACTCCTCTACGGCGACCGCTTCATCGGTCGGCTGGAACCGGTGATGAACAAGAAGACCGGCGTACTAACCATCGTCCGCTGGTGGTGGGAGGCCGGAGAAGCGCTTGAACGCTCCATGCTCCCCGCTCTCACCAGGGCCTTCTCCTCGCTGCAACACTCGACCGGAGCCTCCTCAATCCGCTTCGCGCCGGATGTCGTTCGATCTTGCGGGCTGCAGGAGCTGGAGGAGGCCCTGTCTGCCAATGCGGTAAAAACAAATTAATCCGATTATCTGATACCCCTGCGGGCGGAGGATGGAAGGACTTATTCGGTTCGTCCGCACAGCTTGTGCGGACTCCCTCCACATTGGTCATCCGCCCACTTCTCGGGCGATCGGCGAATTCAGGGGCACTAGTGCTCTTCATTTCGGCGTTCGGCTCCTATTCGCTGAATTCGGGGGCACTAGTGCCCCTCATTTGGGCGTTTGGCTCGTATTCGTTGAATTCAGGGGCACTTCTACCCCTCGTGGCTCTCCGTCAGCCCACATAACGCCTCTCCAGCACATTGTACTCGGTTTTCCGCATACATCCGGCCCACTATTACGCTCAGCTCGTATAACCAAAGAAAACTCCCGCTGTCGCAGTCTTACTGCGAAAGCGGGAGTCTTCTTGTAAGTGTAACTATATTTCATTGATTACCTTATTGGATATGCTCTTCCTCAAGGCCAAGCTTGCTGTACATCTCAGTACAATAGCCCTGCAGCTTAATCTCCAGCCGGCTCGCCTTGTTCTTGAAGCGTTTCAGTTCACGGATCATATGGGCCCGCCCGGCCGGAGTGAAGGTCTCTTGAATCCGTTCCTTGAAGTAATCATGGACAATATGATTGCGTTCCTTCCATACGGCCTGCAATTGACTCGTCTCTTCCTCAGAGAAGGGGAAGTGATGCTGGATTTCTTTGATGAGTTGGCCGAGTGAATTGCTAAGCTTGCGTTGATACAATTCTGCGATTTCGGCGTCAGTTGGCGTCTTGCCCCGCGACAGCTTCGTCAGCAGCAGCAGATTCGTTAATTGCTGCTCCAGCGCCTGGCAATAGTAGACAGCCAGCCCGAAATAAGCAAATAGCTCTTTGGACTGTTCACTCTCCGGTATTTGTGTATCCTTCATCGTTCCTCCCGTTCTTGATCTGGTTATTTGATTTGTGTGTAGATTGAACTTTTCGTTCTATTTCGGAATGGCCGTTGCTGCGGTGAACATTTGGACTTCCGGCCACTTTTTTCAAATTGTAAATCATCAAGGTCAAAGGACACAGCTCAGTTTGTTTTGTTATAGTCCATACGGCCGGTACGGTAAATGTAGAATCCGGCAAGCAATATTATGTACGCCAACGCGTGGGCATAGGCTACCAGCACAGAGGACACGGGCAGAGTCTCTGCATTCATCATCCTGTCCATGACCGGGTATACCGGGGGCAGGAGAATAGATACAACAGGCCCCGGCACCACATCAGCCACTTTACCGGCGCTAATAGATAGAATGAGGAGGATCAGCATCATTCCGGCCGCATATCCAGCCCGCGGTACCCAC
The DNA here is from genome assembly GCF_038002345.1 of Paenibacillus sp. FSL M7-0420. NCBI lineage: Bacteria > Bacillati > Bacillota > Bacilli > Caryophanales > Paenibacillaceae > Paenibacillus > Paenibacillus sp. FSL M7-0420. Next base: position 3,984,994 of record NZ_JBBOCJ010000001.1, read on the forward strand.
GAGGATTGCAGGTACAAGGAGAGTGTAATCCCTAATAACCCCATTAGAGCATGTCCGGCCAAACCAAGCAATATCCGCTGAAGTCCGGCAGGTTCATGGAAGCTTCCGGTCAAGACGGGGTACATAACAATGATGACATCCAGCAGCAGCGTAAGCAGGACCAGGGTCAGCAGACCGCCGATACTGTAGCGGCGGGCACTGCGGAGCTGAACGATAACCACCTGCTTCTGCACCGCCTGCTCATGGTTAAGGAAGCTTAAGCCGAGCCACGCACAGGCTATGAATAGAAAGACTGCCGTAGCCGAGTAGCTGCTCATGACCGGATTAGGCTTATAGGAATAGAGAATTAATACCGCAATTATTACACCGGCAACCGGTCCGAAGAACCGCTGGGAGACTGTATAACTATGCAAAAAATAACCGATTAGCCCTTTCACCCGCGTCCACTCCCGCTCTGATCCTTGGGGTCCATCCACTCGGCCAGGTCACTTAATCCCCCGAGAGGCTTCACTGAAACTATGGAACCGCCCGCAGCAAGAATCTGCTGCAGGCAGGTATCTGACATTTTCTGTTCTACAGTCAACCCTGTACACGCTGTACCGGCGAAGTCCGGCTCCGGCAGCACTCGGATGACTCCAGGCAAGGCTTCCAGAGCCCGCTGGGCTTGTCCCGGCAGTGCTGTATAGACGATATCCACTACTGGAGCACTCTTCAGCTTCTCCGCTCCATGAATCGTCCGGAGGGTCTGCCCTTCATGTAATACATATACTGTATCCACGACAGCTTCGATGATCTGCGGTTCATGAACGGACAAGACGAGTGCCGTCCCCTCCGCCTTCAGCTCCAGCAATATTTCGATAAGCGTATCTTGTGCGGGCAGATCCAGTCCCGACATGGGCTCGTCAAGCAACAGCAGCTGCGGCCGGATGAGCAGGCTCTGGATCAGGTTGACCTTCTGCAGCATTCCCTTGGAGAAGCCTGCCAGCTTGCGGCTGCGGGAGGCTTCGAGACTGAACAGCTGCAGCAGTTCGTTAATCCGGGACCCCGAAGCCTCTTCGGAGAGTCCGGCAATCCGGCCCATACAGCGCAGATAGTCTTCGGCGGTGAGCTTCAAGCCGGGAAACGCCTCAGGTGCATAACCTGTGGTTATCGCCCGACGGTCACAGATAAGATCACCGGAGGACAGCTTCAGCAGCCCCGCGAGGATGGATAACAGCGTACTCTTGCCGGACCCGTTACGGCCGATGAGAGCCGTGGCCGTGCCGGGAAGAACCGTCATCGATATTCCGGTCAGAACCGGGCGGCTTCCATATCGCTTGCTTCCTCCGGTAATTGTAATTAGAGATGTTGCATTCGTGGCTTCCAGGCCTCCTTCCATTCGTGCATGCCTCTGGGCCGCATCGAACGGCAGCCTGATTGTTCTCTTATGTAACATTCGCCGGAATGGCTTTATTCTCCTTTTTATTTTCGTGAATCCATGAATTTCACATTGAAAAAAACCAGAACTGTGCAGAAAAAATCCGCACCCGCCCTGGTTCCTGTTAAGTATTCAATGCTATATATGTTAGTCCTAATGGGTGATGTCAGGCGTAGACTTCAACAGCTTCACTGACCAATCTGCAGGCCATGGCTGCATTGCGGCAGGCATCAATGCAATCCTGGCAATGGTTATGCTTATGACGGCTGCTTGTGTCTGCGCAGCGGTCACAGATGTCAGCACATAATTTGAGGATTTCGGCCACGAACGGGCTTTGGCGGGTCATCGCCTGAATAGCAAAGGAACAGATATCTGCGCATTCACGGTCCAGCTGGATGCTCTCCCGCAGATCGGCCAGATCATATTCCTTTAGGCTTGAGACATAGCTATAGTTACAGGCATCCATACATTTAATCAAAGCATTAATGCATTCCTGATATTGAATTCGGGTCATAGCCTTACTACCTCCTGCAATTATTATAGGGTATGCCTATGTATTAACCTGCAAGAATAAGAACGAACCATTCATAAGGAACTGCAGATTGTTAACTATAGGCTTCGTTTGACCGCTGCGGGTCTGGACAGCAGACGTCCCTCCAGGCGCAGAAGTTCCCTGCGCAGCTCACCGGAGGAGAAATGCTCACCTATGAAAACCGCAACATCCGGCACCTCGCCCTGGGGCGTAATTCTCATGAAATCCGCTTCTCTGTAGGCGTACTGAAACAGAAACCGGCTGGAGGTATCGGTAAAAGTTACGATCCCCTTGGCCCGGTACACATCACGTGGCAGCTCCTTCACAAACCGTTCGAATTCCTCGCTGTTCACGGGATTCTGGAAATAATGCGTGTAAGCCATCACATGATCATGCGAAGCATGCATCGCCCCTTCAGCTCCGCCCTCCGTATGCTCCCCGCCCTCAGGCCGGTCTTCCCTATGAACGGCTCCCACACTGCCCAGCAGCACTTCCGGCTCCAGTTCACAGCGTACCGCCGGCAGAATCTCCGCGTACGCATTCCACTTACGCAGCACCTCCGAGATCTCTGCAATCTCTGCGGCTTGAATGCGGTCTGTCTTGTTCAGAATCAGGACGGATGCACAGCGGATCTGCTCCTGCATCAGACGGTAGGTAGCCCCTTGCTGGGAGCGGTACAGCTCCAGCAGATGGGCAGCATCGACGACGGTAATCAGCCCCTTCAGCTCCACCTGCTGATATAGCGAGGTCTCCGTTACTGCATCCACAATCTCCAGCGGGTTGGCTGCGCCTGTAGCCTCGATGATAACAACATCCGGCGATTCTTTTTTGACCAGCGTGGTCAGCTCCGTGCTTAAGTCCCCTCTGCTGGTGCAGCAGATACAGCCGCCCAGCATTTCTGCCATCGGCACAGACTGCTCCACCAGCAGGCCGTCCAGATTCACCTCACCCAGCTCGTTCATAATTACGGCCGGACGGAGGCCCTGAAGCTTCCAATGATCCAAGAGACGCTGCAATAATGTTGTCTTGCCGCTGCCGAGAAATCCCGACAAGATATATACTGGTAATGACTGTTCCAAGTTTGCTCTCTCCCTGCCTCAATCGGTTATGGTAGCGAGTGTACTACAATGACCGCCTCTGTGCAAGGCGGCACTGCCTGGTGAGGCATACATCAGCTTCCCCGGAGCTTGTTATTGCCGCTTCCATCCCCTATCATGGGAAATATAAGCTGCACAGCAGTTACAAAAAGGAGCTGGTTCGTATCTCATCCGTCGAAGAACACCGGAGCGAAGCCCCGGATTCAGTCGCTTGCTACATCATAACGGTCTCGGACACCCGGACCATCGATACGGACACCGGAGGGCCGCTGATCCAGAGTCTGCTGGAAGCTACCGGTTATACCGTGACCGGCCGCACCATCGTCAAGGATGATTATGAAGATATCCGGGAGCTGGTCTACAAAAGCTCCGTCCATTCCGGCATCGAAGCTGTGCTTCTGACCGGAGGGACCGGCATTTCCCCCCGTGACACCACCTATGAGGCCGTAGCCTCTCTGCTGGACAAGTCGCTGCCGGGCTTCGGGGAGATTTTCCGGCTGCTGAGCTTCACGGAAGATATCGGCTCTGCCGCCATGCTTAGCCGGGCCATTGCCGGGACGATCGGCAGTACCGCTGTCTTCTCCATGCCCGGCTCCACCGGTGCGATCAAGCTGGCCATGGAACGGCTGATCCTGCCCGAGCTGCGCCATGTCATGCGCGAGATCTACAAGCGTTCGTGAGACGCAGCATGGCCGGACACCTATTTTGCCGGAATCTAGACGAATGAACAAGCAGGCTCCTGCATAACGCGTATACTGGCATAAGTCCACTGCGAAGGAGCTGAGTGTAATGAGAAATTGTCCGAAATGTCCTGCTGAAACGGTTACAGATCCCACACAGGTTGTATATGAAGATTACTATCATCCCCAGGTGGTCCAGGTGGTCCACCATGTCGAGGTCGTCAGACGCCACCACTGTGTTCCGGTCCCTCACCATATCTACACTTATTCCGTCCGGGATGAAATGTGCGGGCCTACCGCAATGGTGCGCAGCAGAAAAAGATAGTCTAGCCTGCCTCTCCGGTCTATAAGATAGTTGTAAAAGGCAAAACCGCCGTCTGCGCGTGAAAGATACGCGCAGCGGCGGTTTTGTCTTTTCCGGGAAAGTCTATACAATTGGCGGGTCTGTATGAACGTCTGCATCGGGTGCTGTAGCCGCCCAGCGTGTGAAGGTGACCTGAAACCCGGCCCGCGTTGGAGCACACAGGAAGGGTCCCGCCTGACTGCCAGTCTCATAAGGAAACCGGGCAACGCGGATAGTCCGCCAGGGATGATTCTCTGTTCGCGCTCTGAGGATTACTGCATCCTTCATCCGTGAAGCCCGCAGGGTAATTACTTCGCCCTTCCACTCGGGCACAGGGGACAATGACCAGTCAGAGTAACCATCCGTCACGACTGCACCTATATGGGGAACCCCGTCATTCACCTCAATACCGGCTTTGATCCATTGCTCACCGCTGTGCCATAGCATAATACCTGCCTGGTCGTACAGCTCCGTGAACCCGTCCAACGCAAAGCTGATCTCTACCGCTTCTGCCTTATCCCAAGGGGCAAGCAGCGCATGACCGTTGTCATGCTGGAAGCCGTACATCGTCTTTTCCCAGTAATCACTGCCCTTCGCTGCATGGGCCACCAGTTGACCGTCTGCGGTCCTGCTGGACACCGGTTCATTGCTCCATACTCCATCCTGCCATTCTATGAATCTCATTACAGCCTCACCTCTCCTTGTCGTTTGCTCATCATCCGGTTAATGATTTCAGAGCTTACTATCATCACTATGATATACCCAATCATTGCCGGCGGGAGAATCATGAAGGTGCTCCGCGCCGCCGCCCAACCCAACAGTGGAGGCAGAAACGCACCGCCGGTGTAAGCCAAGGCCATCTGATACCCCATAATCTTCTGCGAATGCTCCGCTCCGAACCGGGCGGGCGTCTCATGCAGCATGCAGGGGAAGATCGGTGCTGAGCCCAGGCCAATCAGAATAAAGGCGACCAGTGAATACACATCCGGCAGCGGCAAGGCCAGCAGCAGCGAACCCGCGAGTGAGATCGCCAGCCCGCCGCGAATCAGCGTACGGTTGCTGAACCGGAAGGTAATGAAGCCGGTAATCAGCCGCCCGGCCGTGATTCCGCCATAATAGAGCGAGACCCATCCGGCAGCCGTTGCCGGGGATACCTTCTTGACGTTCACCAGATAACTGCTGCCCCATAGCCCCACCGTAGCTTCCACTCCGCAATAGAACAGGAAGGTGAGCATCGCCAGCTTCACGCCCGGGATGCGGAGCACCTTACCCTCAGCGGGAACGGCCGCAGGCCGGGAATCTAACTTCTCAGACCTCTCTACAGGCTTCTGGCCGCCCCGTTTGCTTACCTTTGTCCATAGCGGCAGACTGAAGAACAGTACCACGACTAACGCGAACTGAATCATGCTGACCGCGAAAAATCCTGTTCTCCAGGACTCGCCATTCGCAATATAACGCGACATCAGAATCGGCCCCAGCATAGCCCCTATCCCCCAGAAACAGTGCAGCCAGCTCATATGATGCGCTTTGTAATGAGTCGCCACATAATTATTCAACCCTGTATCAATCGAACCGGCCCCCAGACCCAGCGGCAAGGCCAGGAGAGCCACCCACACGACGGAAGAGGAATAAGAGAAGCCTAGCAGGGCCAGAGCGGTTACCGCCACGCTGATAAAAGTAACCATCCCCGTCCCGAGCCGCTTCAGCACCACACTGCTGGCCAAGCTTGAGATAATCGTCCCGGCGACTACTATCATCGACAGCAGTCCGGCCAGCTCAACCGGCGCCCCGAAATCCAGCCGGATAATCGGCCAGGCTGACCCAAGCATCGAATCCGGCAGTCCCAGGCTGATGAACGCCAGATAAATAATGATTAAGAATACCGTTGCCATGTTACTCCCGCCTAACCTTTCATTGTAGGTGAACTATCCCATCGATAGAGTTGCCAGCTTCTTGGAAGCGACTTTTTTTCATTAGGGTTTCCCCTCGTTACTATATCATGTTACATAATTATTTTATAATATTCTTCCGGGCTAGTTACAGCTGCAAAATAGCCCGGCAGAGTGACTCTGCCGGGCGGGTACTAACTTTAGCTATTGCTTGCTTTTATGAATGCTAAGACTCCAATAGACCTTACACCTTACAAGTCTGGATGCTCATGCTTCGCCTTGAGGCGGCTCCAGCGGCGTTGTACTTCACCCTCGAAGCTGCGCAGGGCCGGTTCATTCTCCGGCTTCAGCAGATGGCGGGTCTTGCCCATCGTCTTCAGCCAGGCGGATACTTCTATCCGTTTGTCCTTGTCTTCCGGGTTATAGGTGATACTCGTAATTCCCTGCTCTACTTCATAGAGCGGGAAGAAGCAGGATTCGACAGCCAGGGACACGATATCTGTGCCGTCCTTGTCGTCGCTCATCCAGTTCAGCGGACAGGCAATGAGAATCTTGCCGTAGACCAGACCTTCATTTTGCGCATACCACTGGGCCTTCGCCGCCTTCTTCAGCATATCCTGCGGATAAGCTTCACAGCCGGTGAAGACATAAGGAATATTGGTAGCCGCCATAATCTGCGCTGTATCCTTGTGCTGGGTCACCTTGCCCTGCTGGGTTTTGCCGATGCTTGAGGTGGAAGTCCGGTGTCCGAGCGGTGTCGAATAGGACTGCTGCGCCCCTGTATTCATATATCCTTCGTTATCATATTCCACAATGATCATCTTGTGGCCGCGCAGCGCTGCACCGATCGCAGGTCCCATCCCGATGTCCATCCCGCCGTCGCCGGTAACCATAACGAACGTGAAGTCTTCCTTCAGCCCCAGCCCGTCAAGCTCACCGCGGCGTTTGCGTTCCCAGAACATCTCAACCACACCGGACAGCGTAGCTGCGCCGTTCTGGAACAGATTGTGGATGAACGTCGATTTATGGGAGGAATACGGATAGCCGGTAGTCGTTACCATCGCGCAGCCGGTGTGGTAGAGCGCTACGATATCGCCTTCGATCCCTTTGAAGAACAGCTCCAGCCCGGAGAAAATCCCGCAGCCCGGACATGCGCCATGTCCTGGAGACAGGCGTCTCGGCTTCTTCATCAGCGAACGGACCGGCGGAACTCTGACACTCAGCTTGCCGGTCTCTTCGTTCCGGGTTACCGTGATCAGGCCGGTCTTCAGCTTATCGAAGTCCATCGGCTTCAAGAGGCGCTTCGGCGCATTCTCCGGCGCTCCCGGATTATGGCCATAGTAATCGAACGGAATCTCTACACGGTCCGCAACAACAGCATCCATAGCCAACTGGAAGAAGTGATGCCCGTCTTCGGCATAGAAGTCTTTACCGCCCAGACCGTAGATCCGGCTAATCACCTTAGTCGTTGTATTGCCGTAAGTGAACAGTGCAGCCTTAATCTCGTTCACCATGTTACCGCCGTGTCCGCCAACCGAATCGGCACGGTCACCTACAGTAATGGCTTTGACATGCTTCAGCGCTTCAGCAATCTGCTTCTGCGGGAACGGACGGATCATGTTCGGGGAGATTGCCCCTGCCTTGATTCCCTGCTCACGGAGCTGATCCACTACGTCCTTAATAATCTCCGAAGCCGAGTTCATCAGGAAGACAGCAACATCGGCATCCTCCATCCGGTACTGCTCGATCATCTCATAATGGCGTCCGGTCAGCTCTGCGAATTCCTGGGCGATTTCTTCAAAGACTTCACCCGCATTGTACATCGCAACGGATTGCTGATAGCGGTTGTTGATGTAATCCGGTTCATTCATGTAAGGTCCCACAGTGACCGGATTATTGCGGTCCAGGGTATCGGTGAAGCCGGCAGGCGGTTGTTCGCCAACGAACTTGTGAACATCCTCACGGTGGGCAAAAGCCTGTACCCGGCGCTTCTGGTGCGAAGTGAAGTAACCGTCAGAGGCTACCATCACCGGCAGCCGGACTTTGGCGTGTTCCGCCAGCTTCAGCGCCATCAGGTTCATATCATAGACCGACTGCGGATCACGGCACATCAGGATCGGCCAGCCGGTGTTCAGGGCGAAATACAGATCGGAGTGATCTCCGTGAATATTCAGCGGTCCTGAGATCGAACGGCAGACCAGATTCATGACCATCGGCATCCGCGTACCTGCTTGTACAGGCAATTGCTCCAGCATGAACATGTACCCTTGAGCGCTGGTTGCGTTGAACACACGGCCGCCTGCCGTCGAAGCACCGTAGCAGATCCCGGCGGAGCTGTGCTCGCCGTCGGACGGTACCAGCATAATATCGTGCTGGCCGCTGGCTTTCATCGTATCGAGGAACTGAGCCACCTCAGTCGATGGGGAGATCGGGAAATAACCCATGACATGATAGTTAATCTGATGCGCGGCATAGGCCGCCATTTCATTACCGGACTCGTATAGGAATTTCTGCTCCACCTTGGCGGAGCCTAGTTCTTTTTCATAATCAATAGCCACAATGTATTCCACCTTTCTTCCGGGTTTTAGACTGGAGTTACCAGATCGAACTGATGCTTCACGGCATGGCTGTCCGCATAGCCTTCCTTCTCCCTCATGCTGGATAATGCCGAGGTCGGGCAGGCACCGATGCATTTCAGGCAGCCTTTACAGTACTGGTAGTCAATACCGAGCAGGAACATCTGCGAACGGCCCTTGCGGTCCAGGCGCTCTTCCCACACGAAGCATTGGTCAGGACATACCGTGTCACACTGTGCACAGTTGATACAGGACTCGATCTCAAATGCCGGAAGCATACCGGAACGGGAGATGCTGAGATTCTTCAGGAAGCTGCTGCCCGGGTTCGTGATCGTACCGCCCATCGGCTGAGTCTCATAACCGAGAGCCGAGATATCGGAACGGACATATTCCGGCATGCTGTCGCCGGCAGCCAGCTCGAACTGCATGAATTTCACTTCATTGTAGCCGCGCTCAAAGGTGGTGATGGCCGACTGGACGGCCTGCGGATATTTTTTGCCGAGCGACTTCTCAATGACGCCCTTCATAATATCTGTATCCAGGAACGGGCAGAGCCGGAACAGCGCTCCGAGCATGGCCATGTTAACACGGTTCTTCTCCTTGAGTGCGATGCTGGTAGCATCGATTACCGCAATCGTGCCGGCCTTCATCTTCAGCAGCTCTCTGAGTTCTTCCGGCGTCTTGGCCGAGTTCACAAGAACGGTGCTGTGTTCATGAATTCCGCTGGTTACATTAACGGTCTTGGCAAGTGCTTCGTGAAATACGCCGACAACATGCGGACGCTCGACTGGTGAAGTATCGCGGATATGGGTATCCATATCACAGAAGCGGATGTGAGCCTTAACCGCAGACCCCTTCTTCTCCGAACCGTACGATGAGAAGCTGACGCCGTTCAGCCCTGCGCCGACCACTCCTGCTTCCGCCAGCATTTTACCTGCCAGGTTCGCGCCCAGGCCTCCAATGGATTCCAGACGAATCTCAAAGAATCCCAGTTCATTTACTATTGGCAATTGTACCACCGACATAACCCCTTTCTTAGTACATCCTTTTGACTTTTTCAACGATTGTAACTTGATTTTGCAAGCCGCGAAGTGACATATCTTGCATTTTCCACGCTCAGGAAATCACAGTTCTTTATAGATTTATGCAGGTTTCTTTATACGCGACAGTGCGGTGTTATTTCAATAGAAGGAAAGCTTCCATGAAAACGACAAAATGTGAAAATTCTGTGTAATCCCGCACTCTCCCAAGCAAACTGTGGATGAGATGTCATCCTTAATTTAGCAATAAAATTAAAAATTAAGATGTTAAAAATATCACAGAAATAATGATATATATCACAGGTGCCTGCTGCCAAAAGAAAGAAACTCCTGTCCATTCAAGGAAGGAGTTCCATCTTCATTGCTATAATCTTTTAATAGGCCCACCAGTTGCCTGACATGACAATCATCGAGAACAGCTTGAGGCTGTCTTCATAATAGTCCTCTGCTGCGCTGTGCGCCGTATGGCTCCAGAGGGAGTTCAGCCAGCTCTGGTTCGCGGATGAGGTCATTGCGCCTACACCGAAGGGGCCGTAAAAGGCTCCGCTGTTGTAGCTGCCAAAGGTGGTTCCGTCCAGCTTGTAGCCATCCTTGATATTGCCCGGCGTGCCTCCTGTCTTGGCCTTAATCCAGGTGTTGAGTTGGTTCAGCTGGGATAAAGCGCGGTTATCACCGGTGAGCAGATAATCGGTGGTAATCCGCCATGGCACCCGGCAGGAATTATAGTTGTAATCCCCGTCACGCTGAGATTCCAGGAAATTCGCGGCAGCAGGCTTATAGGTATTGTTAGAATAGACTACGAAGTCAGGAAGCAGACCGGTTGTGGAGCTATAACCCGTATAGAGGCTGTTGATTAAGGTGTAGGTCTTGTTCGTTACATTCTGCCAGCGGGCATCCCCGGTAGCGGCCTGGAAGGCTTTGAAATGGTTCACCATGAAATCCGACGGGCGGGTGGCTGTGTTATAGGAGCCGCTGGTCGCCCAGTCTCCGAGACGGATCGTCCACTGGGACTGATTGATGTCATTATTCATGATGGCATTGATGATATTGGTCGCGGCCTGCAAGTAGTTAACGGTCCCGCTGCTTCCCCATTGCTTGTGGGCGAGCAGCAGGGAGTAGGCAATATCCATGTCGCCGTCTGTAGCCGAATTCTGGCCTTCGACATTCTGGAAGCTGCTGTTCTGCTTCCAGGACATCAGGTAAGGATTAATAGAGCTCGGGTGTGCGGTGTAATAATTATAGAGTCCATTATAATAGTTCTGCGCGTTAGCGTCATAGCCGGCCATCAGGACGGTGAACAGCATCCCGTAGCCCTGAGCTTCCGATACGGTCTCCCCGGCTGAATTATATTTCACATAATACTTGCCGGTGCCAGCCGGTTTGAGGTATGCGCCTTTCCATGCGTCCCATTTGGTCTTAACAGCGTTATCCATGACTGTCTGCGTGACATTGTTCGGCTTGATGGTTCCGCTCGTGTAGGTTGTGTGCTGGGGGAACGGCTTGTTGACTGCTGCGAAGGCGGACCCGGCAGGCAGGATGAACATGGCCACACATAAAAGCATCAGACTTGTCAAATGCAGCTTGCGCCTCGCTGGTTTGTTCATAACTCTATCACTCCTCATAAGTTTGGTAGATGCCGTATAGATTTGCTGGTAAAGTGAACAGACAACTGCGGAAAAGCTCACCTCCTCCTTCGAGTGTGGCGGCTACAGTAGATAGCGTAGCGGTTATCATGAGCTTGAGGACGAATTTTAAAGCGCTTATACTTTCGTTGCAAAATCAGGTATCTTTCTTCCAAATCTGTAAAACCTAACATATTTAATATATGATTTCAGAGACTTGCTGTCAATGAGCAGATGGTCGCTCACACGAAAAGCCCTCTCAGGCCTACCGCCGAGTTCACACGGCAGGCCTGAGAGGGCTGACTATATTCCGGTTCTAATGAAATTCATACCAGGTTCTATTCTACATCTGTAATCATGTGCTCCGCAATCAGCTGCTGCTTGCGGTTCCATAGCTGTTCGCTGAGATTCACGCGGAAGACTTCCGGGTTCAGCTTGCGCAGGTACTCCGGCCAGAAGAGGTCGAGCTGCTCCTCATGGTAACGGCGGATCTCCGCCAGCTCCGGCAGAGTATAGACCTGGAATCCGTTCACCACAATCGGCTCCAGCATCCGCACCGCGTCGTAACGCTCCACATGCTTCTTCATATAAGGATGCAGCGGGTTGAACAGCTTCAGCCGGACACCGCTGCGGGGTGCAGGCTCATCGGCGAAGCTGATATAATCAGCCAGCGCCTTGCCGTTCTGGCCGATAATGCGGTAGACTTCCTTTTTGCCGGGCGTAGATACCTTCTCGGGATTGGAAGAGATCTTGATCGTTGGGATCATCTCGCCGCTAGGCGCTTCAATCTCGACCAGCTTGTAGACGCCGCCCAGTGAAGGCTGATCCGAAGCGGTAATCAGTTGGGTTCCGACCCCCCATGTGTCAATTGCCGCCCCTTGTGACTTCAAGTTCATGATGGTGTTCTCATCCAGATCGTTGGAGGCCACAATCTTCACATACTGCAGCCCGGCTTCATCAAGCATCTCGCGTGCCTTGCGGGACAGATAAGCAAGGTCACCGCTGTCCAGCCGGATGCCGTTCATCCGTTTGCCTTGCGCTTCCAGCTTCTTCGCCGTGTTGATCGCATTCGGCACACCGCTGCGCAAGGTATCGAAGGTATCCACCAGCAGCGTCACGCCGTCCGGCATTACTCGCGCGTAGGCGTCGAACGCCTCCTGCTCGCTCGGGAAGCTCTGCACCCAGGAATGGGCATGGGTGCCCTTCGTAGGGATGCCGAACTTTTTGCCGGCCAGCATGTTAGAAGTCGCATGGAAGCCGCCGACATAAGCGGCGCGAGCGCCCCAGACTGCGGCATCCGCTTCCTGCGCGCGGCGCGTTCCGAACTCCAGCAGCGTATCATTCGGGGCCACCTGCTTGATCCGTGACGCCTTGGTAGCAATCAGCGTCTGATAGTTCATGAAGTTCAGAATCGCAGTCTCGACCAGCTGCGCCTCCATAATCGTGCCTTCGACCCGGATCAGCGGTTCATCCTGGAACACCAGGGCCCCTTCCTTCATGGAATGGAGACTGCCCTGGAAATGGAACTGCAGCAGCTCCTCCAGGAAGGCCGGCGCATAGTTCTCCTCCTGCTCCGACAGGTAGCGGATATCCTCTTCTGTGAACCGCAGCTCCGCGATGTACTGGGCGATCCGCTCCAGCCCGGCGAACACGGCGAACCCGTTGCCGAACGGCAGCTTGCGGAAGTAGGCTTCGAACACCGCCCGGCGCTTGTGTGTACCATTCATCCAATGGGCATACATCATATTAATCTGGTATTTGTCTGTATGTAGAGCAAGTTCTCTCCTCAAGTCCTCATCTCCTAGTCGTTACACTGTTGTATTTGGGTTCTGTCTCTGCAGATGTGCTACTGCTCTGTTGCGCCCGTGACGACCTTCGCGCCAAGACTGCCGCGGAAGTGTCCAAGCGCCCACACGTGGCCGTCCGGGTTGAAGCTGGCTACGGCATCCTCATGCACCGTAATCCCGAAGCCGTGGTTGTAGGCATCCACTGCCGTATGCAGCACACAGATATCCGTGCATACCCCGATCAGATGCACCTCGGTAATGCCCCGCTCACGCAGCTTCAGCGCAAGATCCGTGCCGCAGAAGGCGCTGTAACGCGTTTTATCCATCCAGTAGATGGCTTCCCGGTTCGCCTCGTAGACAGCCTTCAGGCTGCCGTACAGCTCACGCCCCTCGCTTCCCCGCAGATTATGCGGCGGAAACAGCTTGGTCTCCGGGTGGTACGGGTCATCCGCTTCATGCAGATCTACAGCCATCACCACATAGTCCTCGCTGCGCACGAATTGCTCCGTCAGTTCACTGACTCGGGGTGCAATATCGATGCCGGGCTGGCCGACAGGCAGGTTCCCGTCAACGAAATCATTCGTGAAATCAATTACAATCAGTGCTCTCATGGTAGGATAGCCTCCTAAAAGGTTAATGGGCCTGCACTTCCCGGCAGCTTACGTATAAATGGATAATAACGGCTCATGGTCCGTGAACATATAGAGCTGTGCCGGGCGCTGGGAGTATTGATTGGAGCTGAGCGGATTCCCCGCTTCATCGCTCACTTCTTTTAATATACCCTGACGGCTGCGTGTTGACGTAATTTTGCGGATAAAATTCGGTTCTTTGAATTCGGGCACCACCGTCTGAATCACCTGGTACAGCTCGCTCAGCGTGAAATGGCGCGGCAGAAACTGCCGGGCAATCGTCGTCTGCAGCATCTGCTGCTGAATCCGCAGGTAGGCATCGGTAATAATATCATGGTGGTCAAAAGCCAGCTCCAGCTCCTCCAGCGCTTCCTGCAGTGTGAACAGGCCCACCTCGCCTGCATCATCCGAGGCCTGCCGCTGCTCCAGCATCCACTCTTCCACCAGTGCAAAGAAGGCATGGCTGATAATCCAGCCGCGCGGATCCCGGCCCGGCTGGCTGTAGACGCCGAGATATTCCAAATGCCCGCCGTCCACGCCGGTCTCTTCCTTCAGCTCGCGCGTAGCGGCATCATAGATCGATTCATCCTCCTGGCAAAAGCCGCCCGGCAGGGCCCACATGCCCGCACACGGCCATTTTTTGCGCCGGACCAGCATCACCTTCAGCTCGCGCAGCGGCAGCGTCTTCGTGACGGTCTTCCGCTCGCGCTTGGTCAGTGTAAACATGACAATATCCGCCGGAACGCCATCCGGAGTGCGGTACTTCTTGGCGTTATAGGTTTGTTCCGCGTTCTCAGTCACTATAGATCATCCTTTGCCGCAGCTATTGTTTGTTGTTCGTATCTTTTAATGTACCAAACCTGTGCGCCCAAAATCAACCGGAGCCGGCCCGCTGACTATGTAAAAAGGGACGGATTCACATCCGCCCCCGGGGTGTTCTGCCTTAATCTCCGCATGTAGAGGGCGGCGCTTCAGTGCCTGCTTCCACATTGATTTTATCCGAAACGGTATCCCTGATCACTGAAATCACCATCTGCAGCAGATAATTGATGTCGCTCTGGCTCTGCTGGAACTCATTCACGACCGGGATACTGTCGATTTCATCCTGCAGCTCTTCAATCTCACGTTCAATCTTCGCGACCATCGCCTGGTTCTTGAAGCTCTCGAACGCCACGATCTCCTTCTGCTTCTTCTTAATCGTAGCAATGAGTCCCTGCACACGCTCGTGATTCAGAATCTTCTGCTCGGCCTGCTGGAAATGGCGGACCTCCTCACTGGTGGAGATGAGTGCAGCCAAGTCCTTCGCCTTGCCCATAATATCTTCGCGGACAATTAAATCCCGGGTATTGTGGGTCTGCATGCCATATTCATTCAGTCGTGCTTCTTCCTGGCTCATTCTTCTCGCCTCATTTCTCTATAATTAGAGGACCGCTGCGGCTTCCGCCTGATAGTCCCCCTGGATGTACCAAGTCTTCGCGCCGGTAATGCTCACCTGCACCAGCGTGCCAATCAGGGAGGACGGGCCTTCAAAATGCACCAACTTACTGTCACGGGTACGTCCGGCCAGCATCCGGGCATTATTCTTGCTCGTACCTTCCACCAATACCTCCACCCGCTGGCCCAGCATCCGCTCATTCCCCAGACGGCTCTGCTCCTTGATCAGATCATTCAGACGCTGGAGACGCGCGCTCTTGACCTCTGGCGGAACATTATCGTCCATCCCAGCTGCCGGAGTCCCTTCACGCGGAGAATAAATGAAGGTATACGCCATATCATACCCTACTTCGCGCACCAGGGACAGTGTCTCCTCGAACTGCTCCTCCGTCTCACCGGGGAAGCCGACGATAATATCGGTAGTCAGCACCGCATCCGGCACGCCTGCCTTAATCTTACGGACCAGCTCCAGATAGGCTTCCCGGGTATATTTGCGGCTCATCCGCTTTAGCACGGCTGTACTTCCTGACTGCACCGGCAGATGGATATGCTCCACCAGATTGCCGCCTTTGCCCAGCACATGAATTAATTGTTCGTCAAAATCACGCGGATGCGAGGTCATGAACCGGATACGCGGAATATCAATCCCCCGCATGTCGTCCATCAGGTCGCCGAAGGTATAATCAATGTCCGTAAAATCCTTGCCGTAGGCGTTCACGTTCTGCCCCAGCAGCGTTACTTCCTTGAAGCCCTGGCGGGCCAGCTCCCGCACCTCGGCAATGACATCCTCCGGACGTCTGCTCCGCTCCTTCCCCCGGGTGAACGGCACAATACAGTAGGTGCAGAACTTGTCGCAGCCATACATAATATTCACCCAGGCGCGCAGACCCTCCCGCTTCTTCGGCAGATTCTCAATGATGTCGCCCTCCTTGGACCAGACCTCAATGACCAGCTCGCGGCTGAACACCGCTTCCTTAATCAGCTCCGGCAGGCGGTGGATGTTATGTGTGCCAAAGATCAGATCCACGAAGCCGTACCGGCTCATGATCCGGTTGACCACGCCCTCCTCCTGGGACATACAGCCGCAGATCCCCAGGAGCAGGCCGGGCTTCTCGAGCTTCAGTGTTTTGAGATGGCCCAGCTCTCCGAATACCTTATCCTCCGCATTCTCGCGGATCGCGCATGTATTAAGTAGTATAATATCAGCTTCGCTGCGGTCTTCAGCCGCCCGATAACCGAGCTGCTCCAGCATTCCCTTCATCGTCTCCGTGTCATGCTCATTCATCTGGCAGCCGTAGGTGGTAATATGATAGCTCTTGCCTGCGCCGAAATCCGCCATCTCCGGCGGGATGTCGAAATGATACAGCACTTCAATCTCTTCCTTGCCCCGCCGCTTGCCTTCCTTGTAATCGGGCTGGCTGTTGATCTGTACGTTTCTGCCTTTGATCCGGTAGGTGGTCTTGCCTTCAGTCTCGCTGATGATCTTGGCATCCGTGAAATCGAAATACTGCCCGTAATCCTTACTCCCCTTCGCCATGCTACTAACACATCCTCTGCTGATGTCCCCGTATTTTCAGAGCTTTTCTAGTGTAAAATTATATCATAAGAATCCCAATAGATACCATTCTATGTCCGGGGTCAAGTTGGATTTAAAAGCTTTACTATAACGTATACGTTATCGTTTATAGTGTTGTTGAGGAGGGAACGTAACTATGATCCGCATTGGGGAGTTGGCGAAGACCGCAAATATCAGCAAAAGAACCCTGTATCATTATGAACAAATTGAATTGCTGCAACCCGCACATATCTCAGAGAACGGATATCGCTATTATGATAGTCAAGCCATCCTTCGGCTGCAAAAAATTCTTTTACTGAAATCGATTGGCTATACCTTAGAACAGATTAAAGGGCTGTTGGAGAATAAGCATTCTGCGCAAGAAGATGATCATTGGATCGCTTCATTAAACGAGCAGATAGAGCTGATAGAACAGAAGAAGGAAGAGCTAAGCCGCAAGCAGTATTATCTCCGGTCAACCATTCATGCCATCCGGCTCAAGGGAACGGAGAATTTGCAGGATCTGACGCACATCATTAGTGCCATGAATAACCGCCCTTTGAGCGGAGAAATCATACCTGCCGAATTCACGGAGGACTCCCCCTTTACGGCTAAGGAAACCGGGATTCTTCAGCATCTCCCTGTGCTTGGCAGCAACAGCCAGCGATTGGAGGAGCTTGTAGACATTATGGGACAGGCAGCAGGTATGATGTCCTCCTCTCCCTATTCTTCTGAAGCTCAGGCTCTGGCGGGCCGGTTGTACGACAAGGCACTGGAGCTATTCGAGGGTGATGCCAAGCTGCTGGATAAGTATTGGGAGCAGATTAGACCCGCTGACGGGGCAGAGCCTGTCGTAATGGGCATGGATCGCGCAATGATGTCTTTTATAGATGAGATGATCGGATATTATCTTGGGCATAGAGAGGAGAACCGGCATGAATAAAGCTAAACAAATAGAGATGATGATCAGGAAAATAGGAAGGACAGCGCTGCTGGCCAGTGTATTGCTTCTATTATCGGCCTGCGGAATAACACAAGAATCCAAGGATGGAATGATCGCTGAGCCCTCCCCAGTACAGGCTGAACCGGATGCAGGTGCCATACGCGTAGAGGTGCTGATTAAAAGTGACAGCGATTCGGCAGTTAATCTGGAGGTGGACATCGACGCCCGGAAGCACCCGGAGAGTGTATACCTGGATACGATTGAACTTCCATATCGAGAGGAATTTAACGTCCCCAAGGACACCTTCATCCCGTTGAATTCCACCAAGGTGCTGGCAGAAAAGGATGAAGCGGCCACTTGGATCAGCTGCACCATTCTGTATGACGGAGAGGTAGTCGCAACTCACAAATCCAGAGGGGATAAGGCGAAGGCCGTTTGCGAGAAGAATTTCCGCCTGGGGCCGGGATAACGAACGGATAAGATATCAGGCTTCCCGGAAAAAAAGACCACCCTGTGCCCGAAGGCATCAGCGAACAGGCTGATGACGGGTGCACAGGGTGGAGTGTTGACCTCTATCTATTAGTACAAAGTCTTGGTCGCCGCGGAGATGAACGGAATAATCTCATCCGTCTTGCCTGTCTGCACTTTGGCAGGCCATGCGGGATCGCTGATCAGCGCCCGGCCTACTGCTACCAGATCGAATTCGCCCTTCTCCAGGCGTTCCAGCAGACGGTCGATGTTATCGTCCTCATTCTTCTCCATAACCGCACTGGTGAATGCGAAGATATCTACCCCGGCATTGTTGAGCGGGGTCAGGAAACGGGCCAGATACTCCAGCGTCTCCTCCAGCTTAGCGTCGTAGGCCCTGCCCTTCCACTACGAGAAGCGGAGTACGATCGGGAAATCCCCAGATTTAAAATAACTTCATTGCTTAGAGCTTCAGTGTGAGGCACGCAACTCAGGAGTATCTCCAGCGCAACAAAATCACCCTTCGGGTGGAAGAGATTACCTGCGCGACAGCAAATGTATGACGTTTTCCGCATATATTCGGGCCACCAGCCTGCGCGACAGCAAATGTATGCTGTTTTCCGCATACATTCGGGCCACAAGCCTGCGCGCCAGCAAATGTATGCCGTTTTCCGCATACATTCGGGCCACAAGCCTGCGCGCCAGCAAATGTATGCTGTTTTCCGCATACATTCAGGCCACAAGCCTGCGCGCCAGCAAATGTATGCTGTTTTCCGCATACATTCTGAGCTCCTCATATACTCATGCGACCTCCTGATCATCCAAAGAGTACTTCTCCCCACGCGATGCCCCCTTATCCACAACAGACGGATAATATAATTTCCTATACGACAAAAAAGCCCGGCCTAAAATGTAAGGTCCCGGACTTATTTATTACAACCAGCTTGCCACCGGACGTCCTAATCCCCAAGCCTATAGATCAAAATCGATGCGTTGGAGTTGACCTGCGTTCCTCCGGCTAAGGTCTGTAAATTGATTGCAGCGGCACTGGAATGGTTCCTTAAAGTGATTACATCGCCGGGGACTACAGAGATAATCACCATCCCGGGGTTAGGCTGTGTTCCCGCTCCAGAACCATAGACACTGCCACCAACAGGTGCACCGTTCAGATACAACGTGAACTGATTCGGTTCCACTGCGGTGACAATAAAGATTACCGCATAATCTCCTGCATTCTCAACATTAATCTGAGCGGTATTAGGGGTATGCGAGAAGCCGACAAGACTCTCATTGCTGTCAAAAGTAACATCTGCTTCCGTAGCCACGGTCTGGGCCCCCGTATTGAAAATATAGGCATAAGATGACGCCAATACGCCCGTCGCTCCCGTGGCTCCTGTTGCGCCCGTCGCTCCAGTTGCACCCGTTACTCCCGTGGCTCCCGTCACTCCCGTTGCTCCCGTGGCTCCAGTTGCACCCGTCACTCCCGTTGCACCCGTCACTCCAGTTGCACCCGTCACTCCCGTTGCACCCGTCACTCCCGTTGCACCCGTTGCTCCAGTTGCACCTGTGGCTCCCGTTACTCCCGTTGCACCCGTGGCTCCCGTCACACCCGTTACTCCCGTGGCTCCCGTGGCTCCAGTTGCACCCGTAGCTCCCGTTACTCCCGTCGCACCCGTTGCTCCAGTTGCACCTGTGGCTCCCGTCACTCCCGTTGCTCCCGTAGCTCCCGTCACACCCGTTACTCCCGTCGCACCCGTGGCTCCCGTTGCTCCCGTCGCACCCGTGGCTCCCGTTACTCCCGTCGCCCCCGTTACTCCCGTTACTCCGGTAGCTCCGGTGACTCCTGTTGCCTCTTCTCCCAGCAACTCCTGCGAGACCAGCCGGTGTGCTGTCACCAACTGCCCGCTGGTATTTTGGCCCCATAGGGACACCTGCGCTTCGGAGACCGCCGTTCCTGTCGTGTTGAACACGAATTCAAAAGCATCCAGGTCTGCATAGTAAATTTTGGTAACCACTTGGGAGGGGGCCACACTGATCTCCTCCTGCACATATAAGGTGCGTATGCCGTTCAGGGTATAACCCGAAATAAGCATATCGAAGAATCCGGTTATATTGCGGCCGTCTATTTTGAGTGTTACCCTTTGCGTCGGGCGGGTCCCCGTATTGCTTGAAATATTGTTCTCAATCGGTCCTGTAGATAAAATTGCCATTTCCAGCTCCCCTCTCAACCTAAATCAAGCTATATTAATAGCAATATTCGAGAGAAAACAGAAGAGTGTTGGCAAATTGGCATTATTATAAGAAATAGTCATAATCAGTACATCTTCAAAGATTCACCCGCAAAAAAACACCCCATGCGGGCAGCCATGAGCGGATAGACTTGAAGTCTAACCTAATGGCTTGGCACAGGGTGTTACAGATCAAGCTCTATTGATTAAAACAATGTCTTGGTAGACTCCGAGGTGAACGGAATAATCTCGTTAATCTTGCCCGCCTGCACTTTGGCAGGCCATGCGGGATCGCTGATCAGCGCCCGGCCTACTGCTACCAGATCGAATTCGCCCTTCTCCAGGCGTTCCAGCAGACGGTCGATGTTGTCGTCCTGGTCCTTCTCCGTGACCGCACTGGTGAACGCACTATCCAATCCCACAGAACCTACTGTAATGGCAGGCTTGCCCGTGATCTTCTTCGTCCAGCCTGCCAGGTTAAGCTCCGAGCCAGCGAATTCCGGCTCCCAGAACCGCCGGGTCGAGCAGTGGAAGATATCCACCCCGGCATTGCTGAGCGGGGTCAGGAAGCGGGCCAGGTCTTCGGGAGACTCGGCCAGCTTAGCATCATAGGCCCCGGCCTTCCACTGCGAGAAGCGGAGTACAATCGGGAAATCCGGTCCTACCGCGCGGCGGCAGGCATCGACCACTTCCACCGCGAAGGTGGTGCGCGCCTCCAGATCACCGCCGTATTCATCGGTGCGGCGGTTGGTCTTCTCCCAGAAGAACTGGTCGATCAGATAGCCGTGGGCGCCGTGCAGCTCTATGCCGTCGAAGCCGATGGCTTTGGCAGCCTTCGCTGCCTTGGCGAAGGCACTGACGATGGCCTGAATCTCGCTCTTCGTCATCGGCTCCGTCACCTGCTCACCGGCCAGATTCAGCCCGGACGGGCCAATCGGCAGCGCCGAAGCGTTAGGCTCCTCACCGATCTTACGGGCCATGCCGACATGCCAGAGCTGGGGCATAATCTTGCCTCCGGCGGCATGCACCTCGCGCACGACCTGCGCCCATCCCTCCAGAGCGGCTTCGCCATGGAAGTTCGGGATATCCTGATGGCTGACTGCCGCCGGATGATCGATGGCTGTGCCTTCGGTAATGATCAGGCCCACCCCGCCTTCCGCGCGGCGGCGGTAATACGCCGCCACCTCAGGACCAGGTACGCCTCCGGGAGAATACACCCGGGTCATCGGGGCCATCACCACACGGTTACTGAGAGACAAGCCCCCGTATTCAAAAGGTTCAAACAATGCAGCAGCATTCATAATTCACTAGCCTCCATTTCATACGATGATTACTTGATGATTACTTGATGATTACTTGATGATTACTTGATGATTACTTTAAGTAAGCATAGTATGACGCTTCCCGGCGGCAAATGCAAATGACTGCCAGTCTAAGCGGTTTGATAAATCTTATAAGTCCAGCACTCCGGCTTTTGGAGTCACCCGGAAGGCTGCGGCCAGATCTGCCAGCTGCTGATCGGTGATCTTCTGCCGAATCTCTCTTCCGCCGATCAGGTTATAGACAATCGCGGCCTTTTCAATCGTTTCAACCAGTCCGAAGGTGGCATCCATCGTCGCCCCGGTCACAAAGATCCCATGCTGCGGCCAGATGACTACGCGGTACTCCTTCATTTTATCCGCGGTAGCCCGGCCGATCTCGCTGCTCCCCGGCACCATCCAGGGAATGACGCTGACGCCATCCGGGAAGACCACCAGACATTCCGTGCACATCTCCCACAGCGTCTTGGTGAATTTCAGCTCATCCAGATCATGGGTGAAGGTCATGGCAATTACATTCGTTGCATGGGTATGCAGCACAATCCGGTGCGCCGGATCTACCTTCAGCCGTTCGATATGGCTCATGAAGTGGGAAGCCAGCTCACTGGTCGGAACAGTGCCGCCCCTCAGTCCCCATAACACCTCTACACTCTCGCCGCTGCTGCTGACACGCAACACACCCAGATTGGCCTCCGGGTCCTTGATCACATTACGGAAATACTTGCCTGATCCGGTAACAATGAAGTATTTGCCCGCCAGCTCGGCTACAGGGAAGGTAAGGCTGATCGTGCGCAGCGGCTCGCGGATATTAATATACTTGGCTACCTCTTCTTCATCCAGGAGGTAACTGACGTTGCCCCCATTCAGCTCATCCCAGCCCAGCGACCACATGTGATGGGTAATTTCAGACATTTCCTCGATAAAAGGCGCGGTGACGCCGGAGATATACCCTTTGGATTCAATTACGGAAGTACTCATATGCTCTCTCCTTCTATATGCACCCTAAGCGTGCGGGTACTTGTTATTTATTATTTCAGCAGTCATTGTAATTTCAGCAGCCTAATCTTATCTTAAAGCCAATACATCCTGTTCATAGCGCTTCACTTCAGCCAGCCACCCCTCGCGGACCGGGGTCCCCTGCGAAGCGCAGTAGTAGTCCCAGACAGCACCGAACGGGTAGGACTTGAATTCTTCCACCAGGGCCAGCCGTGAGGTGTAATCTCCGGCCCGTTCAATGTCCCGAAGCTCCTCTACCGGCTCTAACATAGCGCGCAGCAGCGCCTTGATCGTATTGCGCGTGCCGATTACCCAAGCTGCCAGATGATTGATACTGCCGTCGAAGAAGTCGAGCCCGATATGCGTACGCGGCAGCAGATCCCCGCGAACCAGCTCGCGGGCAATCTCCAGCAGCTCATCGTCCATCGTGACCACATGATCGCTATCCCAGCGGACCGGTCTGCTGACATGCAGCAGCAGCTGCTCGCTGAACATCAGGATGGAGCTGAGCTTGTTCGAGATCACTTCCGTCGGATGGAAATGCCCGGCATCCAGACAGATGGCTTTACCGCGTGTCAGGCCGTAGCCCATGTAGAACTCATGCGAACCGACAACGTAGCTCTCCGAGCCGATACCGAACAGCTTGCTCTCCACGGCATCGATAGTGTACTGCGGATCCATCTCCTCGCTGAAGATTTCGTCCAGCGATTCCTTCAGTCGCATGCGCGGTGCCAGCCGGTCTACCGGAGTATCCTTGTAGCCGTCAGGCACCCAGAAATTCGTCACACACGGCTGGCCCAGCTCGCGCCCGAAATTCTCGGCAATGCTGCGGGAAGCCTTGCAATGCTTAATCCAGAAGCTCCGGATCTCTTCGTCCGCATGGCTCAGGGTGAACCCGTCCGCCGCCTTCGGATGCGAGAAGCAGGTCGGATTGAAATCAAGGCCTAAGCCCTGCTCCTTGGCCCATTCCACCCAATTCGTGAAATGGCGCGGCGCGAGCTCATCCAGATCCACCTGCTCCTTCGTATCGGCATAGATCGCATGCAGATTGACCTTATGCTTGCCGGGAATCAGCGAGAGGGCCTTCTCCAGATCCTGACGCAGCTCATCCGGTGTACCGGCCCGGCCGGGGTAGCTGCCGGTCACGGCAATACCGCCGCTCAGCTCTTTATCCTTGAACAGGAAGCCCCGTACATCATCGCCCTGCCAGCAGTGCAGCGATACTTTGATCTGCCCCAGCTTCTCCAGTACCTCATCCGTATGAATCCCATGGGCTGCAAATAATTTCTTGGCTTCGTTGTAGCTGTTAATGATGCTCTGATCCATGCTGTTGCCTCCTAATACGTATTGTGAACATCCGCTCCCGGATGAAGCTGCTCCCAGCGGACCAGCAGCTCCGCCAGCTGAGGAACCGGCTGCGGAAGATAAGACTGAATCGCGAAGGACTGAGAGATGATCTGCCGGGCTTCATGGATATCTGCCATACGGCCCGCCTCAACCATCTGCACAGCCAGATTACCCAGGGCTGTAGATTCGGTCGGTCCGGCCAGCACTTCCCTGCCGGTAACATCCGCCGTCAGCTGGCACAGCAGCCCATTGTTAGCGCCGCCGCCGACAATCTGCAGCACTTCGGTACGCTTCCCGGTGAGATCTTCCAATTCAGCCAGATGACTGCGGTAGGATAATGCCAGACTGTCAAAGATACAGCGGGCCAGCTCGCCCGTAGTCTGCGGCACAGGCTGGCCGCTCTCCAGGCAGGCCCGCCGGATCTCCTGAATCATATCCCCGGGCTTAAGGAACCTCGGATGATTGCAAGGAATCAGGCTGCGGAAGCCAGAGCATTCCCCGGCCTGCTCTGCCAGTTCCGCGAAGCTAAATCTTCCGCCGTCCAGTCTGCGCACTTCCTGAATCAGCCAGAGGCCCATAATATTCTTCAGGAACCGGTAAGTCCCGTAAGCGCCCCACTCGTTGGTATAATTGGCGGCCATCGCTCTGCTGTTATTGATCGGGTGATCCAGTTCTACTCCCAGCAGAGACCAGGTTCCGCTACTAAGATAGGCTGACGCACGGTCCTTCTGAGCAGGCACACCGAGCACCGCAGATGCTGTGTCATGCGTAGCCACGCAGATCAGGCGGCACTCCGGCAGATCATACTCCGCGCGCATTTCCTGCGTAAGGAAGCCGAGCTCTTCCCCAGGCTCGGTTAACGGAGCGAACTGTTCACGCCGCAGACCCAGAAATTCCAGCAACTCAGGATCGTATTCACGGGTCGCAAGATTCAATAGCTGTGTCGTGGATGCATTGGTAACCTCGTTCATCTTACGTCCGCCGAGCCGGTAGTAGAGATAATCCGGTACCAGCAGGATCTGATCGGCCGCCTTCAGCTCTTCCCGGTCATGCGCATATAGCTGATACAGCGTATTGAAGGTAAGCTGCTGAATGCCCGTTTTGGCGTAGACCTTCTCTGGCGGAAGGAGCCGCCCGACTTCTTCCATCACCCCGTCGGTCCGGTGGTCACGGTAGGCATAGATCCCGCTTATCCGCTTGCCTTCGGCATCCAGCAGCACATAATCTACCGCCCAGGTATCAATGCCGAGGGTGCATTCGTGAATGCCTCTTAGCTTCGCCTGCTGCAGACCGTTAATAATTTCATTCAATAAATAATCCATATCCCAGAAGCAGGAGCCTTCCTGTTCTGTGAAGCCATTGCTGAAACGGTGAATCTCCTCCAGACGGAGGCTCCCGTCCACGAGCTGTCCGAGCACCAGCCGTCCGCTGGAGGCGCCGATATCGACGGCGATATGATAGGTCATAGGGAATCTCCTATTCTATGAGAGGTGATTTACAGAATTTTACGGAATAACGCGATTACTTCATCTTTGGCAGGAATAAAAGGATTACCGGGCGCGCAGGCATCCTTCATAGCGTTCTCAGCCAGCAGATCAAGATCTACTTCCGCTACACCCAGCTCGGACAGCTTGGCAGGTATGCCAACCTCCTTCGACAGGGCCTTGATCGCCTCAATGACATAATCCGCACATTCCTTGTCACTCCGTCCTTCAGTCTGCATACCGGCCGCTCTGGCAATCGCTCTGAACTTCTCCGGCACATGCTTGGCATTCTCTTCTTCCACATAAGGCAGCAGCATTGCATTGCACACGCCGTGCGGCAGATCATACACCCCGCCCAGCTGATGGGCCATGGCATGCACATAGCCTAAGCCTGCGTTATTGAAGGCCAGGCCGCCGAGGAAAATCGCATAGACCATCTGCTCACGCGCTTCAATATCCCCTCCGTTCGTTACCGTCCGCGCCAGATTAGCGAAGATCAGCTCCACCGCAGCCAGTGCCGTAGCATCGGTCACCGGATATGCGCCTGGAGTGACCAGCGCTTCAATCGCATGCGTCAGTGCATCCATGCCCGTAGCTGCCGTCAGCGCAGCAGGCTTATCGACCATCAGCTCCGGATCATTCACCGAGATGGTGGCGATACTGTTCTTGTCTACCATGACCATCTTGATTTTGCGCTCTTCATCTGTAATCACGTAGTTGATCGTCACTTCACTTGAAGTCCCGGCCGTCGTGTTCACCGCGACAATCGGCAGAGATTTCTTCTTGGATTTGTGAACGCCTTCATAATCGGCAATATGCCCCCCGTTGGTGGCCACAATTCCGATGGCCTTGGCCGTATCCTGCGGCGAGCCGCCGCCGATGGAGATCAGATAGTCACATTCGTGCTGCTTAAGGAAGTCTACGCCGTCATGAACATTTTTGCAGGTAGGGTTCGGCTTCACTTCATCATATACCACATACTGAATCCCCGCCTCCTCCAGCACAGCCAGCAGCTTGCCAGCGATTCCGCTCTTCATCAGGAACTTGTCTGTGACTACAAGCGCCTTGTTCAAATTCAGCTCTTGAATGTACGGGGCGATGTCCTTCAGACAGCCCTTCCCCATAATGTTGATTGACGGTACATAATAGACATGAGTACTCATTGCTTAACCAGCCTCCCGGGCACATGAATAATGAATGAACACTGTAAGCGTACATCTACCTGTTGACCTTCTCATCGTATAGCCGTTAATCTGTGTTGTCAACATTATAAATACAAATAATGTTGTTTTTATTTGTTTAATGTACGTTTCGTGGAAAACAAACGATCATTATCGTGGGTTTCAGAGCAAATCGGGTTCATAATGTTGTACAACACAGAAATAACAGTCTATATTAAGACTATCAACTCTGGAAAGGTGATACGTATGCTTGCTGCCGAAAGACGCAAAAAAATAATCGACCTTGTCCATCAGGACAAGCGGGTGCTGGTGTCCGATCTGAGCCGGATGTTCGAGGTGACAGAGGAGACGATCCGCAGAGACCTGGAGAAGCTGGAGAAGGATGGCATTGTAAGCCGGACCTACGGCGGAGCCATGCTGAACAGGCATACCAATGAGGACCTGCCTTTTCTGACCCGGGGAGCGCTCAATACGGATATCAAACGCGCAATAGCGATCCAGGCGCTGGATCTGATTAATGACGGGGATACGCTGATGGTCGACCCCAGCTCGACTTCGTTTGAATTCCTGAAGCTGCTGGGTAATAAAAGTAATCTGACGATCATCACCAATTCGATCAACATTCTCCATGAGTTCGCAAGTTCGAGCCACAGCATTATTTCTACAGGCGGCTCACTCCGCCACCGTTCCCTGTCGCTTGTCGGCCCCGTAGCCCATGAGACCATTCAGCGCTACAATGTGGACACCGCTGTAATCAGCTGCAAGGCCCTTGATATGGACCGCGGAGTCACCGATTCCAATGAACCGGAATGCGAGCTGAAGAAATACATGCTGCGCCAAGCCCACAAGGTAGTCCTTCTGGCTGACCATACCAAGTTCGACCAGACAGCCTTCGCGAGGCTCGCAGAGCTAAGCCGGATCGATGTGCTGATTACCGACCGCAAGCCTTCGGAAGCGTGGCTGAAGCTGTTGTCCGAGAAGAATGTGGAAGTATTGTATTAATATCACAAGAGATCATTTTGAGAGGGGATAAGTTTAGATATGGGCACAAAGAGGAAAACCTTACCCGCCGATTTCCGCGAGCTGGTTAAAACAGGGGATATCGATCTACTTAAGGCTGTTTTTGAGCAATGTGAATGGAATGCAACCTTGGGCTACTCCAAAGAACCTGCACTCAGCATCCGGCAAATTCCGGATGAGCTGGCCCGCTGGCTGGTGGAACAGGGTGCTGACATTAACGCCAGGGATAAATATCAGCGTACCCCGCTGCATTCACAGGCCGGAAACTGGTCGGGTAATATCCCGCTGTTCCTTGAGCTTGGTGCTGAGCTGGAAGCCCTGGATTATCAGGACGAGACCCCGCTGCACGCCGCTGTCAACTACTACCGGACTGGGGCGGTCCGTGATCTTATCGCTCACGGCGCCAACATCCATGCTGTGAGCAAGCGCGGGAATACCCCGCTGGCAAAAGCCTTGATCAATTGCCGGAATGCCGATATCACCGGCATGGCTGAGATCGCGCAGGCAATGCTTGCAGCCGGAACAGAAGCTACACCGGAGATGAGGGAATCCGTGAAGAAGATCGGCAAGAGCTTTGAATTCGCCCGCTCCAATTTCAATAAAGAGCGCTTGAGTGAAACCGCAGCTGCACTCGAATCCCTGTACAAGCTGTTCGATGTAGAGCCTGTAGCAGCGCGGGTGATGCATGACGGCGTTTCCAAGATCGAGGTAAACAGTACAAGATGGCAGGATCAGCACCAGGAGCTATGGGAATTACTCATCCCGGCGTCAGGACATGCACTCACCGTGCAGGGAGAGGTCATTCGCATCACCGGCCGGATCTCTCATGAAATCATGAATAACGGCGGAGGCAACTGGGATGCCGATTTCCGTAAAATGCTGAATGCGCTGCTCCGGCACTTCGCCTCGGGCACACCTCTGGACCCTGCGCACCTCAAGGAAGCAGCGGAATTAGCCGGTTACCTGCGCCATGGCAACGGCAATGATGAGCCGGCCAGATTATGCGAATTGGCCGTGAATTGGGTACTTGCCAATCCACAGCCTGTTTCGTTGCCGCAGCCGGATTACAAACGCTAAATGCTGAGACATCCAGTACTTGTCCTGCTCCCTATGAAGAAGCGGCTCCCTTGGAGAGCATAATATTCAGAATCGCCTGGTCTGTGGCGGCAAGCCCTTCCTGAACCAGGGTCTCCATATTCTTGATCGTATCCTCCACCTTCTCGAAGATGACACCGTCACTCGGACTAGCGGAGATATTGTTCATGGCGAGAGTAGCAGACTGAATGGCCGCGTTGGTGGCCGTTGAGATTTTGAGCGCACAGGTTGGCTTGGCACCATCGCAGATCATGCCGGAAGTAGAGGCAATCGTATTCTGGATGGAGTGCTTGATCTGCGCCAGCGTCCCGCCCATCAGATAGACAATGCCGCTGCCCGCCCCCACTCCACCGGCAATGCCTGAGCCGCAGAGCGGGGACAGACGGCCAATGTAATGCTTCACATGGATGGTAATCAGATTGCTGAGCGCCATCGCTCTGGCCAGGGTCTCCTCATCCTTGCCGAGGAGCTCGGCCAAGGCAATGACCGGCATGGTACAGGCAATCCCCTGATTGCCGCTGCCCGCCGTCGTCATTACCGGCATGGCACTGCCGTCCATCCGTGCATCGGATGCGGCTGCCGTTGCGGCAATGATCCGGTTCGCCACATCCGCGCCGAACAGATTGAGGGCGGATTGCTGGCTCATTTTCCGGCCCACCTGAAGGCCATACTCCCCGCGCAGCCCTTCCTCCGAGATCGCCTTATTCATAACCGCTCCCTCCAGCAGGAAGCGAAGATCCTCGAACGGTGTATTCTGAACGAAGGCATAGATATCTTCGAGTGAGACCGAGTATACCTCAGGGTCCAGACTAAGCGGGTCACCGCAGTCGGCCTTGTCCAGCTTCGGCTCAAGCCGCTGGCCATCCTTCGCCAGAAACTGCACATTCGTGTGCTCTTTTTCCAGGATCGCTGTGGCGGTATGGTTCTTGCTGTGTACTCTCGCTTCAATATATAGCTTCTCCGGCGTATCCTTCAGCTCAACCTCCAGCAGCTTACGCTCCAGCAGTCTCTCTGCACTTGCCAGCTCCTCCGGGGTCAGCCCGGACAGAATCTCCAGCTTCCGCTCCGAGCGGCGCACCACCGCACCCAAGGCAGCCGCTATCGGCAAGCCCGTCTGGCC
Organism: Paenibacillus sp. FSL M7-0420; assembly: GCF_038002345.1. Lineage (NCBI taxonomy): Bacteria > Bacillati > Bacillota > Bacilli > Caryophanales > Paenibacillaceae > Paenibacillus > Paenibacillus sp. FSL M7-0420. The sequence goes on from NZ_JBBOCJ010000001.1 coordinate 4,014,796, forward strand.
TGTACCGGGAATCCCCACACCCATCGCATTCTTGATGATATTGCCGCTGAGGAATAGCCGAATCGCCGTAATCTCCTCTTCCACCAGTTCAGCGGCCAACGAGACGGCATAAGCTACCGCTATCGGTTCGGTGCAGCCTTCTGCCGGCATAATTTCTTTGTGTAATACTTCCAGTAGGTTAACCATCTGTGCATCACCATTCCCTCTGTCTGTCGATCTATGTCTATATCTGTTTCTTTATATAGTACATCAGATAGACAGTCCGGGGAATCCCCGTTATTACCCATCACCCGCCCAGCTTCACCAGCCGCTTCAGCCCTTCCGTACAGGCCCAGCCTCCGGCACCTGCCAGAATCGCATTATGACAAATGTTCAAAGCCAGCTTATACGTCATACTGCCGATAATGATTTCGACCACAATGAACCGTAAGATATCTCTTTTCGTGATCAGATAAACTCTAAATTCCTGATTATGGGACACCGGCTATCTCCCCCGTCCAATTCATGTTTCTGTACTTATATGCTGCCTGCGGGTTGTCTGATTCTCTGTGCCAGGCACAACAAAGAGCACTACTTCTCCATTGGGCTACATTGGTGGAAAAGTACTGCTTCATTGGCTTGATTGCTCGGCTGGCGGGCAGTCGGCGGATTCAGGTGCACTAGTGCTCTTCATTTGCGAGGTTGGCGGGTATTCGGCGGATTCAGGTGCACTAGTGCTCTTCATTTGCGAGGTTGGCGGGTAGTCGGTGAATTCAGGTGCACTAGTGCTCTTCATTTGCGAGGTCGGCGGGTATTCGGCGGATTCAATGGGGCTGTCTCAAAAGTCATGAAATGGCTGCTTGGGACAGCTCTTTATTGCGGAGTGGGACCAACGTGAGCACTTAGGTGGACGCTCTGCAAACGGACCGTTGTTCCAATCGCTGTTGCGTCCAGATTTTTTTCATTCCCCTTAGCGGTGAAAATCCGGACACAAAGGCGACCGCTTCCGCTTTTACACAATCGTTCCGTCCGCACCGCTGTTTAAGCGGGAAACGACTCATCCATGCTAAAAAAGAAACAAAAAAATCGCTCAGAGGGCGTTCGGCAGTTGCGTAAGGAGGTGTTGCCTTAAAAGACGACCCATTAGCTGTACGCTGAATGACAGAACCGGAAATTGCTTGGACAACTGAAGAACAATCGAGGCTTCCGGGAATTTCTGCAAGTGGCTGTCATCGTTCATAGAAAATTACTTTTGGGACAGCCCCTTCATTTCTCCATCTGGCCCGTTTCCGGCCAATTTAATGGGATTTATCCCCTTCATTTCCCCATCCGGCCCGCTTCCAGCCGATTCAATGGGATTATCCCCTTCATTTTCCCATCCGGCCCGCTTCCAGCCGATTTAATGGGATTAATCCCCTTCATTTCCCCATCTGGCCCACTTCCGGCCAATTTAATGGGATTAATCCCCTTCATTTCTCCATCCGGCCCGCTTCCAGCCGATTTAATGGGATTTATCCTCTTCATTTCCCCATCCGGCCCACTTCCGGCCAATTTAATGGGATTAATCCCCTTCATTTTCCCGTATAGCCCGCTTCCAGGCCGGTTTCCGCCCAAAGCCGAAACAGAAGAGGCTGCCCAAACAGCCATTACATGGCTATGGGACAGCCCCCTGATATCACCGCTTCAGCCTAAGTGCTGCTGCTTACTTCGACTCCACCGCATGGCCGCCGAATTCGTTACGCAAGGCGGCGACGACTTTGCCGGTGAAGGTGTCGGTCTCCAGCGACCGGTAGCGCATGAGCAGAGCCATGGCGATAACCGGAGTTGCTGCCTGGAGGTCGAAGGCCGTCTCCAGTGTCCAGCGTCCCTCCCCGGAGGAATGCATGACTCCCTTGATGTCCTCCAGCTTGGCATCCTTGGAGAAAGCGCGCTCGATCAGCTCCATCAGCCAGGAGCGGACCACCGAGCCGTTGTTCCAGACGCGGGCCACCTGCTCGAAGTCGAAATCATATCCGCTTTTCTCCAGCACCTCGAAGCCCTCGCCGATCGCAGCCATCATCCCGTATTCAATCCCGTTGTGCACCATCTTGAGGAAATGTCCGCTCCCGGATTTGCCGGCGTACAGATATCCGTTCTCTACCGCAGTGTCACGGAACAGAGGCTCGACCACCGCCCACGCTTCCTCATCGCCGCCAACCATGTAGCAGGCCCCGTTCCGTGCACCTTCCATTCCGCCGGAGGTTCCCGCATCCAGGAAGTGAATTCCGTGGGCACCCAGCTCCTCATGACGGCGGATCGACTCTTTATAATGTGAGTTCCCGGCTTCAATGATAATATCTCCCTTGGATAATAGCGGCGTCAGTTCAGCAATCACTGAATCTACAAAAGTATGGGGAACCATGATCCAGAGAACGCGCGGGGAATCAAGCCGGCCCGTAAGCTCCGTGAGGCTTGCTGCCCCGGACGCACCGCGTTCGGCCAGTTCCTGCACCGCAGCAGGATTCACATCATACGCTACCACTTCATGGGCATGCTCCAGCAGGTTCTGGCCCAGATTGAAGCCCATTTTGCCAAGTCCGATTAAACCGACTTTCATTACGAATCCCTCCGAATTGTGTAGTCATATATAAGCTAACTCTGTCCGCTTGCTGTTACCGCCGCCGCTTACGCTCCCGGCCGGATGACTTCCGGCTCTATCCCGGCTGTCCGGTGAACGCGTGCAGGCTCTGCATTCTCCGGCTCATCCAGCCACCAGTGGAACTCGCCAAGGAGCTGATCTGCCGCCGCCGGGCCGTTAGATCCGGCAGGATACTGGTGCAGCGGCAGGCTGCCTTCTGCTGTTGCTTCGATTATAGGCTGAACCCACTGCCAGGACAACTCTACTTCCTCCCAGTGGGCGAAGAACGTAGCATCGCCGAGCATAGCATCATAGATCAGATTCTCATAAGCCTCCGGCACATCGGGATTGCCCGGCTCATGCTTAATGCTGACCGGCTCAAGCTCCCCGTGCTGAAGCGGATTCTTGGTGTTAAGAGTCAGGGAGATGCCCTCATGCGGGCCAATATCAATCACCAGCAGATTAGGGTCAAGCGGCAGCTTGTTACGGTTCTTGTTATGCACATCATTAAACGGCTCTTTGAATTCTATAACAATCCGCGTGGATTTCTCCTTCATGCGCTTACCTGTACGAATGTAGAACGGCACATCATTCCACAGCGGATCTTCAATCCATAGGCGTGCTGCAATATACGTCTCATTCTGTGAAGTGGCTGCGATCCCCGGTTCAGCGGTATACGCAGGCACTTGCTGTCCGCGCATCTCCCCCGCTACATACTGGCCGCGCACTACATGCTGAGCCACCTCTTCGGGCAGCAGCGGCCGGACGGAACGGATGACATGCCGTTTTTTGCTGCGGACGTCTTCTGGTGTACTGCCCTTCGGAAGCTGCATCGCCATCATCATGAGCAATTGGAGCATATGGTTCTGGAACATGTCGCGCAGCGCACCAGCCTTATCATAGTATCCCGCCCGCTCTTCCACCCCAACCGTTTCACTGGCAGTAATCTGGACATTTGCGATATACCGGTTCTGCCACAAGGCCCGCAGCACAGGGTTAGAGTATTTCAGCACCTCCAGGTTCTGCACCATCGGCTTGCCGAGGAAGTGATCAATACGGAAGATTTCCTCCTCTGCAAAAGCTGCGCTCAAGCTCTCATTAAGCACACGCGCCGACTGCAGATCCCGTCCGAACGGCTTCTCGATGATCAGACGTTTCCAGCCCTTGGTATCCCCGAGTCCGCTGGCATTGATATTACCGGCAATCTCCCCGAAGAATTCGGGACCGACCGACAGATAGAACATCCGGTTCTGCGGAAGCCCCAGCTCTTCCTCCCGGCGCTGTACATGCCCAAGCAGCTTCACATAATCCTCAGGACGTCCGACATCCAGCACACTATATTCAAAGGCCTGCAGGAAATTCTGCAGCCCCGTTGTATCCTCTACCGGACGGCGCGAGAAGGTGCGCAGGGAATCCAGCACCTGACGCTGGAACGTCTCGTTAGTGAGCTCCCTTCTGCCCAGCCCAATGACTGAGAGAGGACCCGAAAGCTTGCCATCAGTGAACAGGTTGTATAGAGCGGGGAAGATTTTCCGCTTCGCCAAGTCCCCGGTTGCGCCAAAAAGTACAAATGTAGATGATTCCACTTTCATTCCTCCCGTTGTTATCATTTTAATATATAGTTACTTATTATTACTCAGAAACTTTATAACACACATCATACGACGATAAAATCAATTCGTCAATCTCAATTCGACATTTACGAAAATTAACCGGTGCATGACAAAAAGCAGGCCTTCTCGTTGAAGACCTGCCGGGTTGTTCCGAGCCCATGATCAGAACCATGAAGATACCAGATCATTGATCGGCTTGTAGATGAATATAATCAGCAGCAGCGGGCTGGGAACCTGAATTTTGAGCAGCGTGCATATCGTGGCAGTCATTCCGCCGATCCAGAGCAGACCCCACACCACACGATCACGCCGCTTCTGCCTGCCCTTCAGGGAGGACAGATCCATGGCTGCACAGCCTGCGGCAATCAGAGCAAACATCAGCACCAGCAGCATACAGGCTCACTCCTTAATATCTTCATAAAATGAATTATCAATCGTACCGATCCGGTTGATCGTTACACTGGCCTCGTAATGGACTGGCAGGGTCTTAAGATAGCCTTCTCCCCTCCGTGCCTTCAGCCTCTCCCACTCCTTGGGGCTCTTACGGTAAATGGATTGGCCGAAGCCGAAGATATCCACATTGAACTGCTTGCTGATTCCCTCTACAGCATCTTTCATCCGCTTGACAACCCGTTCCTCTGTCTCCTCTTCCAGTGATTTGATTTTGGCCTCCGTATCCAGCGTATCCGCGCCTTCAACTTCCTGCACATTGCATAGTGTTTCTGCGCTCAAATATATATGCGGCTCGCCGTCTATGATTTTCACCTTCCGGCTGGTAGTGGAGGTAAGCGCCTCTATAATGATCAGGCCTCCGGCTTCGTCTTTGAAATGCCCCGTATTTTTGGTGACATTATCAGTGACATAATTGAAGCCAACCGTTAGATCATCTTCTATCCAGCCAACCAGCTTATCCTTTTTGAATATGGCAACACTCTCATACCGGAGCTTCGTTCTGGGGTCTGTCTGTTCCACATTGCTTTTCTCACTGCCAGCCTCGGGATCACCCTGCACCACCACTCCGGTCAACACCGGGCTCTTGCCCTGGTAGAGCAGATCCTCGATGAATTTGTCCAGCGTGACCGCGACGGTCTTGGATGAAATTTTGTAGGATTTATCCAGGGAACTGAATAATTTAGTCGCCGGCAGCCGGTCCAGCGGGGTCAGCACCTTCAGAACATTCTCGGCGGTCGTCTTCCGTGCAACCATCACATAGAAGTCCATGCGCGGCTCCCGGCTTCTTTTAATCACATCCAGCGTCTTGCCCACCCCTTCCCGCGCCAGCTCTTCTCCGATCACCAGCACCCGGATATGGCCCAGATACGGAGAGCGGGAGCTGATCAGATTGAACTTACGGAGGGATTCATAGACCGTGGGCACTGTAAAATTATACTCAACCACGGGAACCCCGCTTCCCCCTGTTCCTCCCGCATTCTGTGAAGAGATCGAAGAGGGTATGACCACCTGCATCGTTACGTTGTAGCCATTCTCCGCTTTATCGAGGCCCATCGCCAGCACAAAAGCCAGTTCATTCAGCTCCTTCCTCTCCCAGCACCCGCTAAGCAATAGCGAAAGCAGCAGCAGGGGAAGGCAAGCCGCGACAGCTCTTTTTATTCTGCCTGCCATATCAGGAACCCCCGCGTCTGGATCTGTTCTGGCGGTGCAGATTCTGTGTTCTATTCTCTTGCGGTCTTGTTCTCAGGAACGGCCAGGGGAACCTGAAGAAAGAATCCTTAAGGTCTGCCGGCCTGAAGGGCCCCAGCGGACTCATATAAGGAACGCCGAAGGAGCGCAGGCTGACGAGATGCAGCACCACTAAGAATACTCCGCACAATATTCCGTACAGTCCCATGAACCCAGCCAGCGCAATCAGGAAAAACCGGATAATGCGTGCAGCAATGGACATCCCGGCCTCGGGAATCACAAAGCTTGAGATCGCTGTAATGGATACAATGATAACCATCGCCGAGGAGATGAACCCTGCCGCAACCGCCGCTTGCCCGATGACCAGTGTTCCGACAATGGATACAGCCTGACCTACATTCTTAGGAATCCGTACCCCTGCTTCACGCAGAATCTCATAGGTTAATTCCATCATCAGCGCTTCGACAAAAGTCGGAAACGGTACCGTCTCCCGCTGGGCCGCCAGACTGATCACCAGATTGGTCGGGATCATCTCCTGATGATAGGTTGTGATAGCCACATAGAACGCAGGGGCAAACAAGGTGAGAAAAAAAGCCAGAAACCGGATGAACCGCAGCAGGGTAGAGATATCCGCACGCTGATAATAATCCTCCGCCGACTGAAAGAAGGAGACAAATACGGTCGGGGCCAGCAACACAAAAGGGGTTCCGTCAACCAGGATAGCCACCTTCCCTTCCAGAATCCCCGCCGCGATGGTATCCGGCCGATCACTGTTATAGATTGTCGGAAAGGGTGTCGCCACCTTGTCCTGAATAAATTCCTCGATATAGCCGCTCTCCAGAATACTGTCCGTATCAATGCTGTTCAGGCGCCGCTTTACCTCCTGCACCAGCTCTTTATTCGCAATGTGGCTGAGATACATAATCGAGACACTGGTCTGGGTGACACGGCCGATCTGCATGGTTTCCAGCCACAGCTGGCTATCTTTGATCTTGCGCCGGATTAACGCGGTGTTGGTCCGCAGATTCTCGCTGAACCCCTCCATAGGTCCGCGGACCACAGACTGCGAGCTGGGCTCACTTACCCCTCGGTCTTCCCAGCCGGGCAGCCCGATTCTCAGTGCTGACATCGTCCCCTCCACCATCAGCATCACGTTGCCGGATAACAGGTCGTGTACGAACTGGGCGTAATCCTGAACCAGGGTAAGATCACCGGCCATTAGGACACGGTTCGTCAAGATTTCCAGTTTCTTATCGGGGTCCTGTTCCTCCAGCAGAGCCGAGGTCCGTCCCTCCTGAAGCGAATACAGAATCGAATTATGCAGCAGCTGATTATCTATCAGACCATCAATATAAAAAATAGCCAGCTCCGTATGCTCTCCCAGCTTCAGTTGCTTTCGCACCAGGTCAGTGCTCTCGCCCAGCAGCTTGTACAGCTGTTCATTATTGACCTCCAGCCGGCTGGACAACTTACCCTCAACCGTACTCTTCATCCGGGCCACCTCTCCTTCCCGTGAACATTCTATTCAGGTTAGTTTGGTAGCATTGCTTGATAATTATTCCTAAGATGAGATCCGTGCCTGATTCACATAATTCTGGAAGAGGATGCCATACTAAGAGGAATTCCGGGTTAATAGGCCCTGGCGGTCACAAGTAAATGGGGGATAGAGATGAGTATTGAAAAAGATCGGATCAGTACGGCACAGTTGGTAATCCTCGGTCTTTTTACCTTTATCGGAGACATGGCTCTGGTCTATCCGGCAGCCATGACTGCAGAAGCCCATCAGGATGCCTGGATCGCCGCCTTGTTCAGCATTCCTCCGGGAATTGCACTAGTGTTCCTGTTTGTCACAGTCGCTAATATTAATCCGGACAAAAATATTATTGAAATCAGCCAGCAGGTGCTGGGGAAATGGCTTGGCAGCGCGGTAGGCGGGTACTATCTGTTCTTCTTTATCATCGCGGCCTCTACGTATGTCCGGGAAATTGAGGATTTCATGTGTACACAGATCTACGAGGGAACTCCCGGCGGAGTGATCCGGTTCATGAGCATTGTTCTGCTGGTGTACGGTCTGCGCCTGGGGCTTGAGACAGTCGGACGGGCAGCGCAGGTGTTCTTTCCGCTGTTTGCCTTATTTCTGGTGGCCCTGATGGTGCTCTTATTTCCGCAGGTCCGGCTGGATCGTGTCTATCCCATGATGACTACACCTTTACCGGATATGCTGCATTCGATCATGATCGGTGTGTTTTACCCTTTCGGGGAGATCTGCGTGTTCTTCATGGTCTATCCTTACACCCGTAAGAACAGTAAAATTAACCGTGATATCTTCATCGCGCTCTGCATAGGCTCCGTAGGCCTGAACCTGATACTGTTCCTCTCGCTGACTGTTCTCGGTGTCTATTTCTCCGAGCATAATTTCTATGCCGCCTATATCCTGGCCCAAAAAATCAATATCGCCAACTTTTTGCAGCGGCTTGAAGCACTTATGGCTACAGCCTGGATTATCACAACCTATTTCAAGACAGCACTCTACTTCTATGCCTTTGTACTCGGAACCGCGCAAATATTCAAGCTGAAAAGCCACCGCCCTCTAATCTTTCCTGTCGCCTTCCTGATTTACGGACTTTCACAGCTCATCTCCAAGGATATCATCTTCTACGTCAAAGAAATTCCCCCCTACTGGGTGGACTGGAATTTAACCTATTCGCTCGCACTTCCACTTGTGATCCTCGTAGTATACAAAGTGAGGCAGCGCGCCGCTGCCTCATAAGCTGTAGAGCTATACGCTGTGCGGGGCTGATACGTCCAGACCTGTATACTCGAAGTAGTCAAAATATGCCGCCTTCGCCTGCTGGTCCAGATCCTGGGCGCAGATCCCGGCATAAGAGCCGGTAAAGCCCAGCTTGCCGCCATGCTCATCCGAGAGAGTACCGAAATCAAGTGGTGTACACATCGCTGTCCAGACCTCCCCGTCCCGCGAAGCGTAGAACATAATATCTCTGCCATGAATCTCTGCCTTCAAATAGTAACGCTCCCAGTCCTTCACCGATATCTGCATAGAGGAAATTTCCCCGTATTTGCCGGCCTGACACATTACGACCCCTAAAGCTACCCCTCTGAGTTCATCCGCTGTTACGCGCAGATAATAGTAATCCTTGTCATCATAGTAGAGCACCAGTCCAGCCATCTGCATGAAGCTGTCCGGCTTGTATTCCAGGCAGGTAGTCACGGTGCAGGCAAAATGCTGAATCGGCCTCCCGATCAGACTCTGGTCAAACAGCGATGCCAGGGATTCCCGGCCGCGGAGCCGCAAGAATCCGGGACGCTCCTGCAGGCTCACCCATGATTCATCGAACGGTACACGCAGACTCTGGTAGGGATAACCCAGCACACGGCCGTCAAAATCATCCCGCTCCGGCAAGGCATCGAACGGGTGCGGGGGAAGCTCCGGCGCTTCGGTCCGCAAGGCCGGCAGCTTCCCGCCGTGTGCCAGGCGCAGCCAGCCGTCCTCCGTCCATACGCAGCGCTGGATGGCCGTCTCCCGGCCCAGCGGATTCAGCTTGCCCGTTCCCGGGATCGGCCGGGTGCACAGATGAGCCATGTACCATTCCCCCGACTGCGTCTCCACCAGTGAGCCGTGCCCTGCCTGCTGGAAGGCATAGGTCAGATCATGAGCCGTAGTCATGACCGGGTAATCGGGATCGGTCTCATAAGGTCCGGTTAGGCTGCGGCTGCGCGCCATCGTGACCATATGATTCACTCCGGTGCCCCCTTCGGCAACCAGCAGATAGTAATAATCCCCGCGCTTGTACAATTGCGGTCCTTCCGTTACTCCTGTAGGAGTCCCCTGGTATATTTCATGAATAGGGCCGCTCAGCCTGCCGCTCTCAGGGTCATACTCCTGCATCACGATGCCGGAAAAATTGCTGTGATTCTGCCGGAAATCCCAGCGCATATTCAGCAGCCATTTGCGTCCGTCACTGTCATGAAACAGGAACGGGTCGAAACCGCTGCCGTTCAGCCGTACCGGCGGGCTCCAGGGTCCTTCAAGACTGGCAGCAGTGATCAGGTAGTTATGCAGATCCTTATATACACTTGAGCGGGACTTTACATCCGTAAACAGCAGGTAATATAAGCCGTTATCCCAGGAAATGGCCGGTGCCCAGATGGAGCCGGAGCTTCCGTTGCCGCGCAGGTCCACCTGTGAGGTCGCGGTCAGCACTCTGGTAAGCGTATGCCAGTGCACCAGATCACGGGAATGATGAATCTCCACACCGGGGAACCATTCGAAGGTGGAGGTTGCGATATAATAATCATCACCCACCCTGAGGAAGGACGGATCGGGATGAAAGCCGGTCAACACCGGATTGACAATGGTTGAAGCCATGAATGTTACCCCCTGCTTGATGTAAGTTACAGATTGAATTGTACCTCTTGGATTCTATTGAAGAATCCCCGCTTTTATTGTAGCGCGTGAGGGAGCAGAAAGTTATAATGGGTTATAATAAAATGTTTGTATTTTGTCTTGTTGGAGGCTTCATAGAGTGATATGAAACAGCTATTCGAACCTGTTCTGTTTGCGAACCGGCAGTCTCTGATCTGGGACTACCGCATCTATACCGACGACCATTACAAGGGATATTACCACTGGCATCAGTGCTGTGAGATCATGTTCGTGCATGGCGGGCAGGGCAGCATTGTTGTGAATCAGCAGATGTATGATATCCGGCCGGGCATGCTTTTCTTTTTCCAGCCGTATCAGCTGCACCGGATCTATTCAGAAGTATCACCAGCTTGTCCATTCGTACGCACGATCTTCTATCTCGATCCCCATATTGCCGAGAATCTGCTGCAGGGCTTCAGCAAGCGTAAGGCATTATTCTCTGCTCTCTGGCAGGGGGACAACCCGTATTGCGGCTTTGATCTTCGGGACCGGATTGAAGCCATAGAATGGTTCTATCAGAATTACAATGAGTTAAGGATGAAATCGTCTGAGGAAGACCCTGAGGATATCACGATGCTGCTCCTGCAGCTGCTAAGCTGCCTGGGAACAGACGGGCAGTCTCTGATCCCTGCCGGAGAACGGCGGAATCTCCGGTATTCGGAGCAGATCATGAACTGGATAGAGGCTCACTATCAGGAAGAGGTGAATCTGGATCAGCTTGCGGAGGAGACTCATCTCTCGAAATCCTATGTCTCGCGGATCTTTCATCAGGAAACTGGCGGCCGACTGGTCGACTATCTTACCGCCCGGCGGCTCAAGCAGGCCTGCCGGCTGCTCGGAACTACCGATATGCCTGTAGAGCAGATCGGCATCGCCGTCGGATTCCCGAACGCCTCCTATTTCAACCAGCTGTTCAAGCGGGTCCTCGGGACCACTCCGCTGAAGTACCGGAAAGGGAACATGTAGTTAAATGACAATATAACAATATTTCTTCATATCAAAGTGCAACTTTATATAACAATAGAACGCTATACTGAGGCCATATTCTAATTATTGGAGGCATCAGTGATGAGTACAGCATATTGGCAGGAAGTTATGAACCGGCTGGATACGAAGGTTACGCGGATGATCGAGCAGATCGGCGGGAAATGTCCGCATTTCGCCGGAGAAGACGGTAAGTTCGATGATATCGCCTCCGACTGGTGGACAACCGGCTTCTGGCCGGGGATGCTATGGATTATGCATGATATGACCGGCAAGGACCACTATAAGGATGCAGCCTGGCCCTGGGATGAGGCGCTGGAGCAATGGTTCGTTAAGCCGACCGTGGAGCTGCATCATGATGTTGGTTTTCAGTTCCTGGCTACAGCCGTAATCAAGAACGTTCTGACCGGGGATGAGGATGGCTTGCGCCGGGGACTTGAGGCCGCTAATTTCCTGGCCGCACGCTATAATCCGGTTGGCAGGTTCATCCGCGCCTGGAATGAGGACAAACATGGCTGGGTGATTATCGACTGCATGCTGAACATCTCCCTCCTGTTCTGGGCAAGCAAGGTGACTGGCGATCCGCGCTATAGACATATTGCGGTCAGCCATGCGGAGACTGCGATGCAGTATGGTGTACGGGAGGATGGATCGACCAAGCATATCCTCTCCTTCGATGCCGAGACTGGCGCATATATCGAGAATTTCGGCGGTCAGGGCTATTCCGCGGAATCCTGCTGGAGCCGGGGGGCTGCCTGGGGACTGTACGGCTTCATTAATACTTACCGCCACACCGGAGATGAACGTTTCCTAAATACTTCGAAGCGGATTGCCCATTATTTCATCTCTGCCCTTCCGGAGGATCATGTGCCTTACTGGGACTTCCGGCTGGCAGACGACAAGCGGATGTTCAGAGACAGCTCCGCTGCATCCATCGCGGCATCAGGCTTACTGGAGCTGGCTGACATCGTGCCGCTTGGCGAGAAAAGCCTCTACGCTAATGCCGCAGAGCGGATTCTGCGTTCACTGACCGAGAACTATGCTACCTGGGACCAGCCGGAGCATGAGGCGATTCTGCTCCATGGTGCAGGCAGCGGTGACTCCTTCATCGATGTATCGCTGATCTACGGTGACTATTACTATGTCGAAGCTGTCGCTAAGCTGAACGGCTGGAAGCATCGTATTTTCTAGTCTGGTTATGGCATAACAACAAACAGCGGGCCTCCTTATCCTTGGGGATTCGCGCATAATACAAACAGCGAACCCCCGCCATGGGAGATTCGCTGTTTGTTTTTTTAAACATATGATTCTTAAAAGCTCAAAGATTTGCAGGTAGGACTCCTGCATTTCATGCAACAATCTTCAAGAATACACAACTATTCGGATTCAAAGTTGTAATACATGCAGCACTTATAATGTTTAACACGTTCCCCCGCTTATGCGGTGTACGAATGCTTATCCCCGCTGCTCATCCAGCCACAGAATAGCCGTCACACCGCGCGGATAATATTTGCTGCCGGTGATCTCGCCAGAGATAATCTGGTCGCTCCAGCTCCAGACCGAGAGCTGCGGATGCGTAAGCCAGCTTACATGTGCCGAATCGGCTGCATGGCCCTTGTCCCCCCACTCCAGACCGAGAATTTGTCTGGCGATGAACTGACACAGATAAATCTTGCTCAGCCAGCTGTTGTTGCTGGTGGAGGAGATTTTCCAGCCACCGTCTTCGAACAGGCAGACTCCCTCCACAAGCACAGCCTTCAGATGAGTGTCAAGTGCCCCGATATATTCACCGAACCGCCCCCCGCGCTCCAGAGCTTCCTTGCAGCCGGTGAAGTAAGGGAACACGAGGCCTTCAATCGCCGGAATAATCTTCGAGTCATTGCCTTCTCCGATTACTGCCGGGATATAGCCGCCTTCGGTAACACTGCCCACGATGGTTGCTGCGCAGAGCTCGGCCTGTCTGCCGGCAGTCTGTGACAGCTCCGTATTGCCGTTATCGCGGAAAATCTTCTCCATCGCCAAATATGCTGCCCAGCACTTACCCGCCAGATAAATATTGTTTCGCGCCTGGCCCAGTGACACATCCAGACTGTCGTACGTAGTAATCTCCGCACCGCCCATGGTCCGTGAGCTGTCGAGCGCCATCACACCGTTGCGTTTCGCCGGGTCCGGATGATCCCGGTTGAGCATACTTTGCAGGCAGCTCTCCAGTACCGTCAGATTGCGCTCCATCCAGCTGCGGTCGCCCGTGTGCTCCACATAGGTTGCTGCAGTGAGAATCCAGTTGACCAATTGCTCGTGGGTCATATGCGAGAAGCAGCCGTCAATGCCGTACAGCTCATAGGAGGAATACCCCGGACGCGACACGGCGTTGGCTACTCCCATATCATGCGTGAAGCTAAGCCCGCCCGGATATTCGGTGCTATCTCCCGGGAAACGGACGGTGTCCACATAACTGAACCGGTCCACGAACATATCCAGCTCATTGCGTACGGTCCACGGGTTCATCTTCAGCTCGTAGAACAGCTGGTCTACCGTAAGGTCGAAGGTGTTCATCATCCGGTATTCGCCTTCGTTGACGACCCAGAATGGCTGGCCTTTGTACTCCAAGAGTTCGGTGGAGCCGTAATAGCTGCGGATGGCGTGAGCAAGCATGAAGGTCTGATCTTCGCTGAGCCCTGTTCCTTCCAGCATGGAATTAGCCTGCATGGCCTGCTGCTTCAGCTGATCGAAATGGGACAGCGCATATTCCGCTACCGCCTCTACATTGCTGTAATAACGGTTATAGTAATAACTGGCATCCATCCCCGAGGTCACATAGCCCGACCGGTGGAAGCAGACTGCGAAGCGGTAGACCTTCCGTTCACCCGCAGGCACATCCATGACAAGTGCACCCACTTGACCCAGTCCGAAGGTCCAGTTCTCCTCCAGCTCCGCAGTGAGGATATCCTCCATAGTGAAGTGCATGGCGGACTTGACGCTTCCCTGTTCAGCGGCGATCGCCAGGAATCGGCCCTGGCCGACACCGGTCAGATCCTCCTTGCCTCCATCGAATCTTCTAAGGGCGCTATACGGGTCATTCCCCTGGAAGCCGAAGAAAGCACGGCGCGCAGAGCTGCCCGCTGTGTTATCGACTTCAAGCTCTACCAGCACGGCTGGCAACAGCACTTCCTTCAGCTCTGCATCCGAGGCCGTCTCCGGGTCCGGCACCGGCCGCACTGGTGACAGAATGCGGAAGGTCAGATCGCCTGCCTGCCAGCTGTCGGCGGTAAGCCGGAAATCGCGCGTAATCTCGTCTTCCCCGAAGTGAAACAGTATCTGCGGCTTATCCGGGCTCGGGTCCGGGTTCTCGATGTCATAGCGCTTGCTCTCATCGTCACTGCCCTGCTCATGGAAAGGCAAGGTATCGAAGCCGCGGCCGTCCTTACGTTCCAGGCCAATATATACGTTCTGTCTCGGCGGCTTACCCGCTTCCAGATCGAAACCGCCGGACGCTCCCTTGAACCCCAGAGTGAAGCTGGAAAAAGAACCAATCGGTGAATGATGGGCATTGAAAAACGGATTTGTCGGCATAACGTAAATGCACTCCCTCCAGACTGTGTCCCGGCACTACCGGGATCATAGCTCTATGTTAGCGCCGGCCCGGCTTATGTAACAGGCGTAAAGCGGCCAATTTTTTGGACAAATCAATCGGACGCGGCAGCCTATGTTATAATAAAGCCAACTTTTAGTGAAAAAGAGGCATGCGTATGAACGTTTTAGAACCCGGTACACAGCATTCCATGGACGGCCGGATGTCCCCGGATATACAGGCTGCCTTCCATATATTCGCTGCCCACTGGCGCAAGGTGAACAGGGAGTGGCAATATCCGGCACACACCCATCCGATGTTCGAGATCAATATCGTCCTGCAGGGTTCGCAGCAAATGACCGTAGGCGGGCAGTCTTACATCCAGCACAGCGGCGACATTCTGTTCATCCGCCCAAGTGTCCTGCATTCCAGTCTGGGTACGGTTTCAGAGGATGAGATGACCTATTATTGCCTGCATTTCGACATTGATGATCTGGTCCTGCGCCGTTCCCTGATGACGATGGACACTGTCAGCCTAAGCGGTGACACTCCAGAGCTGCAGGCGATCCGTTCTTCGCTCGATGCAATTATCAGCTCGACGATCCTCCCTGATGCCAGCGATACCCAGCGGGGCCGGCTGGTGACGCTCAATGCTTCGCTGCAGCTGTTCACCGCACTCAGCAGCTGGGTGCTGGCTGCATTGCCCTCCCCTGCCCGAAGCACCCTGCCGGGCGTTACGGAGAAAACCGTTGCCCTGGCGAATGCCATTGAAGGACTGCTGCAGGAATCCGTATTCACCGCTGCGGCAACCGGCAGCCGGGGCGGAAGCATCGAAGACATAGCCGCAAGGCTTGGCTATAGCCCGAGTCACTGTAACCGCGCCTTCCGGCAAATCTACGGACTGCCCCCGAGGCAGTATCTCTCTGACCTGATTATCCGCCATGCCAAGCTGCTCCTGCTGGATAACAGCCTGTCCGTGGAGAGTATCGCCTACAGGCTCGGCTACCGTGATGTCTCCCATTTCAGCAAGCAGTTCAAGCGCTGGACCGGCCTGCCGCCCATGGGCTACCGTCAGCTTACGGAGGAACCGGGGAAGACAGACGGCAATGCGTTATCCGCTACTGCGCAGGGAATTATAACAAAAACTCCGCAAACCATTATATAATGGCCTGCGGAGTTTTTTATTCTCCCCCAGAAGACACACACCTCTTACCCCTTGGTGGCCCCTGACGCAATCCCCTTAACGAAATACTTCTGCAGGAAGATAAACACGATCAGCACAGGCACGACCGACATGGCGGTTCCGGCAAAAATCATATCCCAGCGCGAGGAGAATTCCCCGATATACCGGTAGATTTCTACAACCATTGTCTTAGCCTGGCCTGAAGGCAGAACCAGCATCGGCATCAGGAAGTCATTCCAGATCCCCAGACCGTTCAGCACCACCATACTTGCCGTAACCGGCCCGAGCAGCGGGAAGACGATCCTCCAGAAAATCCCGTAGCGGGAGCACCCGTCAATTTCTGCGGCCTCTTCAATCTCCCGTGGAATACCTTTGACGAAGCTGGTATAGAGCAGGCATCCGAAGCCTACGGCACCGGCGACATAGATCATGATAGGTCCCGCCAGACTGCCGTACAGGCCGAGTATTCTCAGCTCTTTGAACAGCGGAATCATATACGCCTGGAACGGAATCATCATCCCGGCCAGGAAATAGATGAAGACCAGCCGCGTCCAGCGGGCATTTCGGCGCTCTATCGCGTAACCTGCCATCGGAATAATCAGCACCTGGGCGACAATCGCCACAACGGTCAGAATCAGGCTGTTAAGGATCGCACGCGGAAATTCGGTCTCCGTAAGCAGATATTTGAAGCTGTCTAAATACAGTGTCTTCGGAAAAGCAACCGCATCGCGCATAATCTCGGCATTGCTTTTGAATGCGGACATCAGATTAAAGAAAATCGGGAAGAAAAAGATAACCGCTACCAGGAGCGTTATGACAAACAGGACAATTTCAGTGATTCTCCGCTTGGTCTGCATCGTCATCTTAGAGCTGCACCTCCCGTTTCTGCAGGAATTTAACCTGGATGACCGTAATGATGAGAATAATCAGGAACAGGACCATGGCCAGAGCAGTGCCGAAGCCTTGTCTCAGCTCCCCGAAGCCTACTTTGTAGATAATATAAGTTAATGTCTCTGTCTCAAAGCCCGGGCCGCCGTCGGTCATTACGGCAATCTGGTCAAATATCTTCAGCGCACTGATCATAGAGAGCACCATGCACACAGTCATCGAACCCGCAAGCAGCGGGAACGTAATATGCCGGAACTGCTGCCAGCCGCCTGCACCGTCAATGCTGGCCGCTTCATTAAGCTCCTGCGGAATGCCCTGCAGTCCGGCCAGATAAATGATCATATAATAACCCGCGCCTTTCCAGACCGTTGACAGAATAATCGACAGCATAGCGTATTTCGGATTACCCAGCCAGTCCACGATATAGTCGCCTAAACCGACGGAGGTCAGGATCTGGTTAAACACGCCGAAGTTGTAATTCAGGATCATGGCCCAGACAAAGCCCATGACGATCCCGCTGAGCAGGGTCGGGAAATAGAAGATACTTCTGAATAAATTGCGGAACCAGCGTACCTTGTCGACCATTAAGGCCATGGCGATTGCAGCAATGTTCTCAAGCAGTACCAGTGTAATTGTCATAACTAAAGTGTTCTTCAATGCGTTCTGCACCCGCGGACTCTGGAAGATCTCGACGAAATTGGCGAATCCGATATACCGGATATCGCTGCTAATCCCGTCCCATGATGTGAAGCTTAGGTAGACGCTGCCTGCTGTAGGGACAATGACAAACAGTGTGTATAAAAGGAATGACGGCAGGATGAACAACAGCGCGTAGGACTGCCATCTTTTCTTTTTCTTCCCCGGCTTCTCTGCGGCTATCAATGACTTGTCTGTATTCACGATGGATGTAGCCATGGTTCCTCTCCCCTCCCTGGGACGCGCTTGTTCAAATAAGGGAACCGCTGCCGGAGCAGAGGTTCCCTTCCGGCGCTTTTATTTACAGTGAATTGGCTTTGACCTGATTGTCATATTCGGTATCGGCCTTCTTCATATATTCCGTGACGTCCGCATCGTTCACTACCATATCCTGGAGCAGCTTATAGTACCAGTTGCGGAATTGCGGAGGAATCAGGTTATCGCCCCACCAGTTGTTGATGGCCAGAGATTTGGTTACGTTCGTGTCGGCAATGAGATCAAGTGCAACCTGCATTTGCTCGCTGGTCTCATAGGTTACTTTCTCTTTGGTGGAAGGAATGGCATTGATCGAAGCCAGATAGACCGAGTACTGTTCCGGTTCAAAGAAGAAGCGGATGAAGTCTTTGATCGCTGCCGTCTTATCGGCATCCTTAGCGGCATCCGCGGATAACGACCAGCCGGCCGGTGACGGCAGACCGATGACATTTACTTTACCTTCGCGGTCCGGGATCGCGTAGAAGCCGAATTCGAAGCCTGGATCAGCTTCAGCAATCTGGGTAAACATCCAGGTGCCGGAATACAGCTGTGCGGCTTTGCCGGATACCAGAATCGAAGCGGTCTGATTATCTGCGGTGCTCAGCCAGCCTTTGTCCACATAGTTCTTGAACAGCTCTTTGAAATCAGTCATGGCCTGAACTACAGCAGGATCTGCGAAGCTGACGGTCTTAGCCGTACGCTTGGCGTTCCAGTCCGGGTCTTTGCTGTAGACATCGTCAATCAGGAATTTATTGACCCAGAAGCCCATATGGAAGATATCCTTACCGCCTACTACCAGCGGGGAGATACCTGTTGTTTTCAATTTTTCCTGGATGGCAATGAACTCGTCATAGGTCTTGGGAAGCTCGGTGATCCCGGCGTCCGCGTAGGCTTTTTTGCTGTAAATGATCCCTTGTGGTGCGTTGACCTGCATGGGAGCGTTCCATACTTTGCCGTCCACCTGCGGCGGCGATTCGAACAGATCCAGCAGATCGGCTGGAAGCTCTACAATTTTGCCGGCATCTGCGAATACCTGGGTGTCACGCATTTCCACCAGATCCGGGAATTCTCCAACCGCATCCTTCGTCTTCAGCCAGTCCAGATAAGCCGCCGATGAGGTTTCACTTAAGTCTTTGATGGTGACGTTAGGATTCGCTTCCATGAATTTCTTAACGGTATCGGCTATGGCTTTCTTGGTCGCCGGGTCACCTGACGCATAACCGATGGTGAAGCTGACGTCCTTCTTCGCAGAATCAGTAGCTGCAGCATTCCCTGCCGGAGCTTCAGTCGCGGCTGCATTGCCGCCGCTGGCCTTGTTATTGTTATTTCCGCCGCATGCGGTGAGTACAGTGGTTGCTGCGAGCAGCATGACGGATAATTTCGTAATGGTGTTCTTCATATCTTGAGTAACCTCCCCTTGGGTATACAGCCCGGAAGCTGGCGGCCCGATGTGCGCATCATCGCCCGTAAGCGTTTCCTTATGCTCCAAGAATAGCATTCAGCCCTCAGGGTTAGAATGAACTAATTTAAGAGGGAGGTGCGGTAAATTTAAGAAGATGTGCAACATGTAACTTCTTATATTCACAGAAAAAAACGAAGGTCCGCTGACCTCCGTTCTTGCGCGGGCTATAGGGTAATGTCACTGCCAGTATTCCGCTACCTGTCTGTCATATTCAGTATCGGCCCGCTTCATATATTCCAGTACATTCCCGTCCTTAACAACCATTTCCTGCAGCAGCTTGTAGAACCAGTTACGGAACTGCGGAGGAATCAGGTTCTCTCCCCACCAGTTGTTGATCATCAGGGATTTGGTAACAGCGGGATCAGCCATCAGATCAAGCACCACCTGCATCTGTTCACCGGCTTCCCGCCTGAACTCCTGCCTGGTCGAAGGAACCGAATGAATCCGGCTCAGGAATGCGCCGTAAGGCTCCGGTGAGAAAAAGAAGCGGATGAAGTCTTCGATTGCCTGCTTTTTGAGCGGCTCCTTGGCCGCCTGGGCAGACAGCGACCAGCCGGAGGGCGACTGCAGACCGACCACATTCAGCTTCCCTTGACGGTCCGGCACAGCATAGAAGCCGAATTCGAAGCCCGGATCGGCTTCCTGGATCTGTGAGAACATCCAGGAGCCGGAGAACAGCTGGGCCGCCTTGCCGGATACCAGAATCGATGCCGTCTGGTTATCCCCTGTGCCCAGCCAGCCTGTATCCACATCATTCCTGAACAGCTGTTTGAAATCAGTCATGGCCCGGACTACATTCTCATCGGCGAAGCTAACCTCACCGGCCGTCCGCTTCGCGTTCCAGCCGGGATCGGCGGCATATACCTCATCTATCAGAAATTTATTAACCCAGAAGCCCATATGAAAAATATCCTTGCCGCCTACAACGAGCGGAGTGATCCCGCTTGCCCGCAGTCTGTTCTGGATCTCCAGAAACTCCCCGTAGGTTGCCGGAAGCGTCTTAATGCCTGCCTCGGCATAAGCTTTCTTACTATAAATAATGCCCTGCGGGGCAGAGACAAACAGCGGGGCATTCCACACCTTGCCGCCGATCTGCGGCGGGTGATCGAACAATTCCGCCAGCTCATCGGGGAGCGGAACGATCTTTTCCGCACCAGCGAAGGCCTCGGTATCCCTCATCTCTACCAGATCGGGGAACTCGCCCACGGCATCCTTAACCTTTAGCCAGTCCAAATAAGCAGAGGAGCTTGTCTCACTGACATCCTGGACGATTATGTCCGGATTCGCCTGCATGAAGGCCTTAATGGTACCCCCGATAGCCTGCTTCGTCGCCGGATCACCGGAGGCATACCCTATAGTAAAGCTTATTTTACCGCTCCGGGCTGTATCCGGGTGGCTCTCCTGATTGGCCGCCTGGCTCCCGCCGATTCCGCCTGATCCCGTTTTGCCTCCACAGCCGGACAGGATCAGCGCGGCCGCAAGCGACACTATTGTTATTTTCATAGCTGATATCCTCGGCATTTGCACCCCTGTGACCTCCTCATTCTGTGATAACCGGGAATGTCAGCGTAATAGAGGTCCCGACATGCTCTCTGCTGTTCACAGACAGGCCATACCCCTCCCCGAAGCTGGAGCGGATACGCTCATGCACATTTTTCATGCCGACATTCTTGCTTGGAGCCTCCGGGTCTTCCAGAATCTTATTCATGCGGGACAGCGTCTCCCTGCTCATCCCCACGCCATCGTCATATATCGTTATCGCCAGCACTTGCTCTCTCCGTTCAACCGTAATGCCGACGGTTCCTTTTCCCTGCCCCCGCAGCCCATGCTGAACTGCATTCTCCACCATCGGCTGCAGGGACAGCTTCAGGATGGGCCAGTCCAGGTTAACATCTTGGGCAATATCCAGATGCAGCTCGAAGCGGTTCTCATACCGCACAGAAATGATATAGAAGTAATTCTGCAGATGGGCGAGCTCGCTGGCAAGGCTTACACGGTCTTCCCCGTAATCAATGACATACTTCAGCTCATTGGATAACGCCAGAATCATATCCGCCACCTCGCCTGCTTCCTTATCCACCGCGTTCATCCGGATCACCTCAAGGGTGTTGTACAGGTAATGGGGCCGGATCTGACTCTTCAGTGCATTCAGCTCGGTCTGCTTCTGCTTGATCTGGGCCACATAGGCCTCATCAATGTAGACCTGCAGCCGTTCCACCATCCGGTTGAATCCGTGGGCCAGCCTGCCCATCTCATCATTGCTGTTCACGGAGAGCTGGATATCCAGCTTGCCCGATTCCACCACGGCCATCTGCCGGATCAGCTCCCGGATGGGAGCGGCGAGACGTCTGGAGAACCAGGCCCCCATTACAATCATCACAAAGGCACACATGCCGATAGCGATATATACCGTTGCCCGGGCCGACAGCAGCTGCTCGAACAGGTTGCCACGGTGGATTTTGGCGATAACCTGACCATTCAAAAAAGGGATCGGCTCACTGAGCACAATCATCTCATTGTTAGTTAGCTCAGCAGCTCCAGCTCCAGCCGCACCGGCAGGCTGGTTGCTGAAATACGTCCGACCCTCTCCGTCCAGCAGGTACAGCTCATCCTTCTCCCCGAGACTCAGCTCACGGAAGAACTGCTGGAATAACGAGGTATCAATATCGAGGAAAAGCGTTCCGACTACCTTGGGATCTTTGGTCACGCGCCCGGAGGTATCAATCAGGCTGCGCCCGATCGTGAACACCCGGCGGTCCGAGCCATAGAAATAACTGTCCTGATGGGTCGGGAAAATAGCCACCTTCGCAGGATCAACTGCCATGGCGGACAGCCACTCCGCATTCGGAACCGTCTCCATATTCAGCGACCGGTTGCCGCGCTCCTGAACATACAGCTTACCGTCAGACTGGCGGATAAACTGGACACTGGATATATAAGAATCACTGAACAGAATCGTCTTCAGGAAGGATTCTATCGGAATGGTGTTGATTCTCTCCAGCTCATTCACATTCTGTGTCTGATTCTGCGAATAGCTCTCGATGAACCCTTCATAACGCCCTGTATACATTAATTTGGATACTTCATTATACTGATTGAACGCTGAATTCAGATTATAGCTCATATAGAGCACCATTTGCTGCAGATTGCTGGTGGTATACCGCTCCACATAGCCCGAGAAGGTCTGTACGGAGAAGAAGCTCAGCGCAAACAGCGGAATCAGCCCGACCAGCAGGAAGGATGCAGAAAATTTAACAAAAATACTCTTCGGTCCCCGTCCCCAGACCGGCACAGGCCATCGTCTTATCACTCTATGATCCCCCCAATCCGCTTAGCTCCTGGCCGATTGCTTGTATTCCTGCGGCAGCTTGCCGAATTGCTTCTTGAACATGTCGCTGAAATGCCGCGCGTTGTTGTAGCCGACCCGGTCGGCAATCTCGTAGACCATCAGATCACTCTGCAGCAGCAGCCGCTGGGCATGACCCATCCGCACTTCAGTAACATAATTCTTGAAGTTCTGGCCGGTATGCTTCTTGAAGAAGCTGCTGAAATAATAAGGATTCATATACACCATGGCGGCTATGGACTCCAGCGTAATATTCTCGGCATAATGCTCCTCCACATAGGTTTTCACCTGCGCAAGCTGCGGCATTTCCTTGCTGGAGATCCGGCAGATCAGCTGCTCAGACATTTTGGACAGGACCGCTTCAAATTCCTGCTGCAGTGTGCCGAAGGTCGGGGCATCCGCCAGCTTTTCCAGCAGCGGCTTCTCTCCCTGATTCAACAGCCCCGCATCCGCGCCGAAGTCAGCCATATCCTGTTCAAGCTGGATCACGGCATTATACACATAGGACACCGCCTGGTTCCGGCTTTCTCCAGAGAGCAGCCGCACGGTCTTCAGCAGCTCGCCCGTTAATGCCGTTAGCCGCTCCTTGTCGAGTGATTTGAGCGCTTCCGGCAGGCTACTCTGGATGGCAGCAAGTGCAGATACAGGTACAGCAGCCTCCAATGACTCTTCGGGATAGGGAATTACCCGGTTCAATCCGGCGAAATATCTGAATCTTAGCGCTTTCAGTGCAGACTGGTAAGAATCCGCCGCCTCTTCAATGCCGCTGGCCGGGCGGCCGATGCCTATTGAGACCTGCAGCTTCAGAAAGCTGTTGATTTTGTGATGCAGATCCTCCATTAATTGCTGCGGTTCATTCAGATGCTCATGCTGGAGCAGCACCCCGAAACGCTCTCCTTTTCGGAACACATACCCGTTGCCCCTGCTGTCCACTGTCTCCTTGATGATATTCAGCAAAGCGAACTCCACCAGCTTGCGTTCCCGTTCCTCCCAGCGTGAAGGCTGGCCGCCGTATTCATCCGTCTCAATGACACACACGCTGGCATAGCGGGTAATTGCCGTGTTGCCCATCCGGGCAAGCGTAGCTGCCGCCGCCTTATTGCCATCGGTCAGCTGCTCCAGCTGCTCCTCCACCGTAACAGACAGGTTCTTCCGCTCATAGGACTTGAGCATTTCCTTGTTGCGCTCTTCCTCGGATTCCTGGCGGATTACCATAGCTGCGCGGATCACTACCTGCTCCAGCTGGCCCGTATTCACCGGCTTGACCAGATAATCCAGCGCCCCGTATTGTACCGCTTGCCGGGCATAAGTAAATTCCTGATAGGCGCTGATAAAGACCACCTTGATCGGACGCCCGGAATGATGAATTTCACGGATAATATCTATACCCGAATAACCCGGCATACTGATGTCACTGATAATCAGATCGGGATGACAGCTGTCGATCATCGCCTTCAGCTCTATCCCGTCACAAGCTTCCCCTACTATATCAAGCCCGAGGCTCTCCCAGGCTATGAGCTTCTTCAGCCCGCGCAGAATAACCGGCTCGTCGTCCGCGAGCAGCACCCGTATGGTTCTGTTCATTGCTGCACCTCCGCATGGTTGTCATTGATATATTATTACAGGATTGCGGCCGTTTCAGTCTGTATTCATTATTGAAGAGATTCATCCAATTATACTGTATCATGACACCTCCGGCAGCCGGGTGAAGCTTTTTAAGAGGAAAGCGCAGTTTTTTAAGACAATTGTGAGGCTGGGAACTCCTGCCGGACTCGTGGTACAATATCTGATATGATCCTCGAAAAAGTTGGTGAACTCTTGATCTATCTCATTAAATTCGTATACAGCTTTGTCCTGCCGCCCGGGATATTCGTCCTGCTGCTGCTGGGCATGGTGGTCTGGCTGTGGAAAAATAGCCGCCGTCCCGCAATCGTGCTGCTGGCGGTCACACTCCTGCTCTATCTGTCGATGACCTCTGCTGTCGCCGACACGCTGATCGGGAGCTTGGAGCGGAAGTACCCTCAGCCTGCTTCCGCAGAGGGGGATGTGATCGTAATCCTCGGCGGCGGGGCCACCTCCGGCACCCCGGATCTGGACGGGCAGGGCAATATGTCCGGTCCGGCCGCGAACCGCCTGCTGGCGGCTGCGCGGCTGTACCGCGAGACTGGCCTGCCGGTTATTTTCTCCGGGGGACAGGTATTCGCCGACAGCGGCAATGAAGCGGATATCGCCCGGCGGCAGCTCATCGGCCTCGGCATCCCCGCAGAGGATATCCTGCCGGAGAACCGCTCGCTCAATACGGAGCAGAATGCGGTCAACACCGCGAAGCTCATGCAGGAGCATGGCTTCAGCCGTCCCGTTCTGGTGACCTCCGGCTTCCATATGCCGCGCAGCATGCTCCAGTTCGAGCATGCCGGACTTATGCCGCAGGCTTTTCCGGTCGATTTTCAGGCCAGCCGTCCTATGTCACTCTATGTAAGCAAATTCACTCCGTCCGCCGGAGCCGTCTCCACAACCGGGCTGGCGCTGAAGGAGTATCTGGGGGTAATCGCCGCGAAGCTGCTGCCTTGACCCCTGCAGCTGGCTGCACGCGGCCGGACGCCCATCCAAGAAAGCGAGGTGCCGTAACCAGTGAACCCCTATGATGAAGAGAAGTTAACCGGCGGAAATGTAAACGAAATTATCCGCAAGGCAGACACCGTCCGCCGTCCCACAGGGAGCTGGAGCCCAAGTATTCATGCACTGCTACAACATTTGGAGCAGCAGAATTTCGCAGGAGCACCCAGATTCCTGGGTGTAGATGAAGCTGGGCGCGAAATCCTATCCTTTCTTCCCGGCGAGGTTCCGGGCAACGCTTATCCTGAGCTGGAGCCGTACATGTGGTCGGAAGAGACCCTTACGGGCCTGGCGCGCCTGCTGCGCAGCTATCATGATGCAACGGTGGGCTTCGTACCGAATAGTATACATACGGAGTGGCAGCTTCCCTATGCCGATCCTGACGCACATGAAGTGATCTGCCATAATGACGCGGCGCTGTACAACGTGGTGTTTCAGCATGGTTCGCCCGTGGCGCTGATTGATTTCGACATGGCTGGTCCGGGCCCGCGCCTATGGGACATTGCCTATACCCTCTACACCTCAGTTCCGCTCGCCGGTTTTGCACCCGACTATCTGACAGGCTCCACGGTACCTTATCAGGCAGACCTGCATGCGGCAGACCGGCAGCGGCGGATTCAGCTGTTTTTTGAAGCCTATGGACTCGCTGTCCCGGAAGATCTGCATGTCTGGCTGACCCGGCGGCTCACGGCTATGTGCGATACGCTGAAGAAGGAGGCCGGGGCGGGCAATCCTGCTTTTGTCACAATGGTGGAAGAAGGCCACCTGGCCCACTACGAGCGCGAGCTGCAATTCATAGCCGACCATTACAGCGAATGGACTACTGCTTGAAGCAAAAGCCGGAACCCTACACACATAGGAGTTCCGGCTTTATTCGTTACACTTCCTCTTTAATCAACTCTGTAAAAACCGCAGACACTGCTTCGCCCAGCAGCTTCGGCTCAAGCTCCATCTGAACGCCGATCCGGCCTGCGCTGACCGCGATTGTCTCAAGCTCCGCCGCACTGCTGTGAATGAACGTAGGGTAGAGCTTCTTCATCCCGACAGGGGAACAGCCCCCGCGGACATATCCCGTGTGCTTCAGCAGGTCCTTCAGCGGCAGCAGCTCAATCTTCTTCACTCCGGCGGCTCTGGCGGCTCGCTTCAGATCCAGCTCCTCAGCAACCGGGATCACATAGACATACGGCTGCGGTCCGCTGTGTGCGACCAGTGTCTTGAATACTACCTCAGGAGGCAGGCCAATCTTCTCAGCAACCGCTGTTCCGTGAATCAGCCCGTCCTCATTGTCGTAGCTATGAATGGTGTAGCTTATCTTCCTTGCATCCAGTATGCGCATGGCATTTGTTTTGTTCATGTGCCGCTCCCCCTAATCCCGGGGATAATTGATTTGCATAATGTCCATGAACGGCACCTTGATAATCTCTTCGTTATTTCTGACATGCACCCTGCCGGTACGCGAATCCATCTCTACAATCACCCCGCGCACCTCTTCTTCCTTCCCCCAGACCGTCAGCAGAATCTCGGAATCCTCCTGCTTCGCCTCTACCAGCTGGTTGCCCAGCTCCTCAAGCACGAATTCGTCGCGGGTGGGACGTTTTGCCACTTTTGCCTTCGCCACACTTTGCCTCCAGTAAGCCATTACAGAATATAGGATCATGCCCGGTGTAAATGCTCGTGTCTATTATACCATGAGAGGAAGCCTGATTTTACACAAATCACGATTATTATTCATGATTCAAAAGTGCGGCCCCCGCGATGCCGGGATGGGTCATTTCATACGGGTCCAGAATCAGGTTCAGCTCTTCCTCGCTAAGCACATTGTACTTCAGACACAAGGCCCGCACCGATTCTCCGGTCAGAATGGCTTCCCTGGCAATCCGCGAGACGACCTCATACCCCAGATGCGGGTTCACGGCGGTAATGATACCGACGCTTCGCTCCACCTCACGCGCAAGCTTCTCCTTGTTGGCTTCAATCCCTGCCAGACAATAGTCGGTGAACACCCGGAAGGAATTGTTCATGATGCTGATCGACTGAATCAGATTGAACACCATCACCGGCTCCATAACGTTCAGCTCCAGTTGACCGGCCTGAGCAGCGAGGCAGATCGTATGATCATTGCCAATCACCTGAAAAGCCACCTGGTTAATCACCTCGGCCATCACCGGATTCACCTTACCGGGCATGATGGACGATCCCGGCTGGCGGGCCGGCAGCGTAATCTCATTGAAGCCGGAACGCGGGCCCGAGGCCATCAGCCGCAGGTCATTGGCGATTTTGGACATATTCATCATGCAGACCTTCAGCGAGGCCGAGACTTCGGTATAAGCATCCGTGTTCTGCGTAGCATCCACCAGATGCTCCGCGCTGACCAGCGGCAGACCGCTGATCTCGGCCAGCAGCTCGACGACCCGCTTGATGTACCGGGGATCGGCGTTCAGTCCGGTACCTACGGCGGTCGCGCCCATGTTCACCTCATACAGATGGCCGCGCGTATGCTCGATCCGCTGAATATCACGCTCCAGCACCCGGCTGTACGCCTCGAATTCCTGTCCGAGACGGATCGGCACCGCATCCTGCAGGTGGGTCCGCCCCATTTTAATCACGGAATCGAATTCAGCCGCCTTCTGCAAAAACACACCGTGCATCGTCCGCATCGTAATCAGCAGCTGCTCCAGCAGCGATAGCGTGGCAATATGAATCGCCGTCGGAAAAGCATCGTTCGTCGATTGCGCCATATTCACATGAGTGTTCGGACTGAGCTGTAAGTAATCCCCTTTGGCCTTGCCCAGCAGCTCCAGCGCACGGTTCGCAATCACTTCATTGGCATTCATATTCAGTGAGGTACCCGCGCCGCCTTGAATCGGATCCACGATGAACTGCTCATCCCATTTCCCCGCAATCACCTCGTCAGCCGCTTGGACAATAACCTCACCCAGACCCTTATAGAGGCGGCCGATTTCCATGTTGGCGAGCGCAGCGGATTTTTTGACAATCCCCATCGCCTTGATTAATTCATGGTGCACACGGTAGCCGGTAATCGGGAAATTCTCCACCGCCCGGAGGGTCTGTATCCCGTAATAGGCCTGATGCTCCACTTGCTTGCTGCCCAAAAAATCCTTCTCCAGCCGATATTCCGTCTCTGTCATCCTGCTCTCCCCCATGTTTTCAGTAGTAGATCCTCTGCTGCAAATTAGTTAACTTATTCTTTCCTTGCAGCGTTAAAGATATTACCTTCATTGCTGCGCCATGCTCAGGGCCTATGCGGGTAGCGCAAAGAACCCGGCAGCCATTGCTGACCCCCGGGCTCTATGTCATTGTAGCTTAAAATTTGAGATAGTTCCAATCCGAAAAAATCTTAAGTTCCCCAGGGAGCGAAGTGTTCCGTTTAGACCATATAATGTTCAAATGATACCGGTTTGCCGTTAATCAGCGACTGTATTCCCCTATGCTTATTGTCTATGTTGAGCTGTAGGCGCTCATTGCCGCTCCAGGCTGTATACGTGGCCGACAGGATCTCTCCCTCCGTAAATTCCGGTGCCCGCTGCATAGCGGCTGCGGCAAATTCCTCAAGACTGTGTATCCCCAGCTCCGCCGCCTGATCTGTGCTAAGTGCTTCGACTACGACGCCTCCCGGCATGTTCTTGGACGTTACCTCCAGATAGGATGGCCGCTCCAGAAGTTCGTATTCATGCGATACATAGACGGCAAAATACACATTGCCCGCATGTCCAAGCAGCGCCTTGGGCTGCCTGATCCATTCGCCTAACGGAAGCACCCCGACGATGGCCGTATCCTTTCCTTCAGGCACCGGGAACAGCGACAGGATCGTGTTCCGGTGATACAGCACCTCCATATAAGGACTCTGGTGCCGGGGATCGCCCGGCTGATAGCCTTCACCCGGATGGAAAAAATAAAGCCGGTTCACGCCCGCCGCCGCCGGAACCGGGAGCGAGAAGGCCCAGCGCAGCTGCTCATTATCGAATTCCTCCACCCGCTCCCACATCCCGCCTGCCGCGTAATCCTTGCAGATATAGGCGTAAGAATGCAGCGCCGGCTGGCGCTCCGGGGAACCGGCAATCACCTTCTCGGTCTTCTTGCAGACCTCTGCCGGTAACTGGCGGTTCAGGGCAGCGGAGCGCACCTCCTCCGGCGCTTCATAATAGAGGAACCCTGCATATTCGGTACGGGGCATCTCCGCAGGCAGAGCGAAATCCCCGAACTGCACATAGTCATGCAGCACATTGCCTTCTGCCGGAACATCATGCGGCCAGCCCCGGGAATGCGCGCCCGCCCAGGCCCCTTGCAGGTACCACTGGCTCCGCTCGGTCCACAGGAAGTCCAGCATCTCGCCCAGCGTCTGTTTGATCCCGTTGTCCTCTTCCAGCTCCCAGGCGCAGGTGAACGCCTGCACCCAGTGCCAGAACCACGGCAGGCTGCCATATTCCGGCATGCCCTTCGCACGGATATGCGCCAGCGTCAGCTCCAGGCTGTGCCGCCCGTCCTCCCTCAGCAGATCATCCTCGAACAGCCTGCCGAAGATCAGCTTCGCCGCCGTATATTTCGCCTCATGATGGCCGAAGGTCGCTACCTGCTTACGGAAGAAGGCGCTGCGGTAGATATGGCCGATAGCTGTATGGAACGCCACCCGCAGTCCCGCGCTGAACCGGTCGGAATATTGCCGGTTGAACCAGACCATCAGGCTGCCCATAATCTCAACCGGCAGCTCATGCGGTGCAGCCTCTCCGGGAGTAGGATGAAGCCCCAGCGGCCAATGTCCATACAATGGGGTCCCCGGCATCCGGTTCTGGAGTCTAACTGTTTCTAATAGTACAGACTCGGCTTTCCGCTTGGCATCCTCCTTGCCAAACGGCAGCTCCAGAGTGTCATCCACCGCAGCGGCAAACAGATAAGACGCATAATAGAAGTTGTTCCGCACATCATCATGGAACCAGAGTCCGCTGTACAACAGCGGGCGGCGCTCCGCCTCCACCGCGATAGCGGATATAATCTGCCTTTGGCGTATTTTAGAAGTCATCTGTTGCTGAGGCATATCTGCCATCTCGTTCACCCTCCGTAAGTATGAATTCCATATTTTTAATCCTGAATAAATTCCCTGTACTCCAGCTCTATTGTGCACGCTTTCAGTTCAGATGGCAATCTTATCGCTGAATAAATAAACTAAAATAAACGTACTAAAAAAGATTATGCTTGATAAATGAACGTAAATGGATTAAGTTGTACCTATACGAACGAAAATATGTTTTCTAAGGAGACTGAATATTCGATGGAAAGACGTTTTGCATCACATCCGAATGAAGTGAAGCAGTTTGACACTGAGCGCCTGCGTAAGGAGTTCCATATCCCGGTTATCTTTGCACCAGATGAGCTGAAGCTTGTCCTGACCCATGAAGACCGCATGATCGTTGGCGGAGCGAATCCGGTGAACGGCGAGGTGGCTCTGACCACGGACCTCAAGGAGCTGGGCGTAACCTATTTCCTGGAACGCCGTGAGCTGGGCGTTATCAATGTCGGCGGCAAGGGTTCGGTTGTTGTGGACGGAACTGAATATGAGGTTGATTTCAAGGAATGCCTGTATGTGGGCCAAGGCTCGAAGGATGTTATTTTCAAGAGTGCGGACAGCGCCAAGCCGGCCAAATTCTATCTGAATTCCGCTCCGGCACACCAGTCTTACCCGACTACGAAGACTACGCTGGCTGAATCCGAATCCGGAGCCATGGGCGGTCTGGAGAATTCCAACGAACGGACGATTCACCGCTTCATCCACACGAACGGTGTGCAGAGCGCACAGCTTGTCATGGGCATGACTCAGCTGAAGCCGGGCAGCATGTGGAACACCATGCCATCCCACACGCATCCGCGCCGGATGGAAGCCTACTTCTATTTCGATCTGCCGGACGATTCCATCGTCTTCCACCTGATGGGCGAACCGACCGAGACCCGCCACATCGTCATGCACAATGAACAGGCTGTCATCTCCCCGAGCTGGTCCATTCACAGCGGTGTTGGTACGCATAACTATACCTTCATCTGGAGCATGGCCGGAGACAACAAGCGGTATGATGATATGGACCCCGTAGGGATGAAAGAATTACAATAGTAGCAAATCAACTACGGAAAGATGAGGCAGGCGGATGAACCCGATACGGCGGCACGAGATGATTATGGAAGTTATGCTGAACCAGAAGGATGTAACCGTGAACGAATTGAGCGACAAGCTCCAGGTCACCGGCAAAACGATCCGCGAGGACTTAAGCAAGCTGGAGGAGCAGGGACTGATTATGCGCGTCCACGGCGGTGCCGTGCTGGCACAGAGCGATCAGTTCGGCATTCTGCCCCTGCGCAATCCGCTGGATAAATACGCTGAGGAGAAGACGGAGATTGCCCGGCGTGCGCTGGCGCATATCGCTCCGGATGATATCATTGCCCTGGACGGCGGAAGCACAACGCTTGAGATTGCCCGGCGGCTTACGAATATGCCTCTTACGGTCATTACCAATGATGTCTACATCATCAGTGAGCTGGTCCAGAGAGATAACATCCGTCTGGTCGTACCCGGCGGCTACCGTGTCCGCAATATGCTGGCCGGTCCCGAAGCCGTATCCTATGTACAGAAGCTTAATATTCAAAAAGCCTTCCTCTCGGCCACAGCCGTTCATATTGAACACGGCCTGTCCATCTATACCGGCGATCTTATAGATTTCAAACAGGCGTTAGTCTCCACGGCCCGTCAGGTGTTCGCCGCATGCGATCATCACAAGTTCGGTCAGACCGCGCTGCGCACCTTCGCTTCCCTGCAGGAGGTCGATGTTCTGCTGACAGACAGCGGGCTTGCCCCGGAGACCGCCGGGCTGTTCCGCAAGGCCGGCATCAACATTGAATGCTGATAATTATACAATTCAAATCGCTCAAAGGAGAGAATAATCATATGTCATCTTTATTCAGCTTGGCAGGTAAGACAGCAATCGTAACAGGCGCAGCACAAGGTCTTGGACAAGGCATTGCCATCGCCTTCGCAGAAGCCGGTGCAGACGTAGTCTCCGTATCGCTTAATTCCAGTGACGAGACCGTAGCTGCTTGTGAAGCTTTTGGCGTCAAAGCACTGAGCATCGCCGCTGATCTCAGCGACCATTCCAAGCTTCAAGCCATGTTCGATGAAGCCGTTGCTTTCACCGGCAAAGTAGATATCCTGGTGAACTGTGCAGGCATGATCCGCCGTACTCCAGCCAAGGACCACAGTGAGAAAGACTGGTTCGATGTGATTAACCTTAACCAGAACACCGTCTTCCTGCTGTCCCAGATCGTCGGCCGCCACTTCCTCGAAAGAGGCAATGGTAAAATCATCAACATCGCCTCCATGCTCTCCTACCAGGGCGGCATCAACGTGCCGGGCTACACCGCAAGCAAGCATGCCGTAGCCGGTCTGACCAAAGCCTTTGCCAATGAATGGGCAGGCTCGGGCCTTAACATCAACGCAATTGCTCCAGGCTACATGGCTACAGAGAACACCGCTCCTATCCGTGCGGACCAGAGCCGCTCCGACTCCATCCTTGACCGTATTCCAGCCGGACGCTGGGGAACTGCCGATGATGTGAAGGGACCTGCCGTATTCCTGGCCTCCGCCGCTTCCGACTACCTGAACGGCCACATTCTGAATGTGGATGGCGGCTGGTTGGCTAGATAAGGAATCCAAATACAAAGAACCCCCGGTTGCTTCTTATGAAGCTTGACCGGGGGTTTTGTATGTTCCTTATAGTCTGCTCATGAGCTGAGGACGGGTTATGTTGTCCGAAATTCTTTTTAGACAGATCAGATTGCCAATTCCAAGAACCGCGAGATAGATCGTGGACCCCAGCAGCATGTTAGGAGCCAAGTAGATGATCGCTAATACCGGGAACACAAACAGAACCGACAGAAGGCTTGTCGCATACAAGCCCTGACGCGGAGTTCTGAGCCGCAGAGAAAGAATAGCTGCTATGAACATCATGGCTGTGGATGAGAGCAGACTAACGGGAAACAGCAGGATAAGCTGTGCCGCTGTATAGCCTTGGAGGGAGACAAGATCAGGCATGATCAGTGCTGCAATAGTTACGCCCGCCAGCGTCAGCACAGATGAGAGGGTCAGCATGACCGCCGTTACAAGCACGGGAATCATACATTTGGCCAGAAAGACCGGACGGATCTGCAGAGGTGTAGATAATAAGGCTTCCCCTGTCTTATATACTTTCTCCCCGCCTATGGAGTACGCTATTAAGTTGGTCGGCACTCTCGGTATCATTAGCACGGTTAGCAGGACGGCATAATTCAGGTCAAGCGTTCCCGTAAAATACAGCAGCAGACACACCATCGCAACCGGCGAGAAGCACAGCAATCCAAAGCTCAGGAGCATCCTTTTCAAGGTCATTAGCATCTTCCATTCCAATCTTAAAACCATGCCAAATTGAGATTTCGGGAGAGTTAGTGATATACGCTGCTGATGCACTCTCTCCGGCTTCTGGATGGTGATGGGCTGGAAGAAATCCGGCTGCTTCATCCTCCAGATCTTCGCTGCGAACATCGAAATAACCCAAAGGTAAATCAATGCACAGATACAACTTATGATCAGCGCCGATAACAAGTCCACGGTTCCTATAACCGACAGACAGATGACAAATAGAAAGCTCAGAGGATAAGCCATTAGCGACACCCTCTGGTTGGCAGCCCGCAAATCCCCTGATGTGGAGGAAGCATACACCCCGCCCATGCATATTGCACTATAATTCAATGCAGCCACTACCATGATGCACATCCATTGCCAAGGATTCAACACCGCTCCGCCGCCGGCAAGATAGCTCGTGAACACAGAGCAGAGGACGGTTATAATGAAGTAGCCCAGCGCAAATAAGAAGCAGAATTCAAACTTCCTCCAGAGCATGCTTTTCCCGTGGATTGGACTGGACAGGAGTGTCTCCAAAGTGCGGTGCTCCCGTTCTCCCGCGATGCTGTCGGATAACATGGGCCTCAGTAAGATTGCCGTATGTAATGCTGCGGCGGTTAAGGAGACTTCTACCCCGTGCATGAATAGTGGAACGATTATACCGGTAATGCCGATAGCTAGGCCATAAAAGAAGAGCATCCCTTTGTCACTTGTAAACTCCGCGCACTGAATACGAAAAACGGGATAGGATCTATTCATCGCCCTCCCCCCTGCTCCATATCCATATACAGCTTTTCAAGACTGAATTGGCCGTTCTCCAGGTAATGATCGCTGTCTTGAAGCATTGAAATGGAATCGGTAAAAATATTTCGCCCGTGCCGCAGAATCGTGACTCGATCGCATAGCTTCTGGACCTCTTCCAGATGATGTGTGGTCATAATGACAGTGGTCCCCTCCTCCTTCGCCAGCCGCGATAACATCTTCCTTAGATCGGTTGTACTGACAGGATCAAGCCCATTCGTAGGCTCATCCAGGATCAGTATGCGCGGTCTATGCAGCATGGCCCGGATCAGGGCAACCTTTTTACTCATGCCGGCAGACAACCCCTTAATCATCGTTCGTTCCTTGTCATGCAGTTCAAATGTCCGCAGCAGCTCGTCAATACGGCTACTCGATTCAACACGGCTCATGCCATAAATGTCAGCGTAATACATCAGGTTATCCCAGACGGTCAAAGACTCGTACAGCCCTGTATCTTCGGATACAACGCCGCACAGACCGCGTACGCTATCCCCCTCTTGTATAGGATTCTTCCCAAAAACAATGATATCCCCTTCATCCGGCTCCAGCAGACCAAGCAGCAGGCGAAGCGTTGTGGTCTTTCCCGCCCCATTATGCCCAAGCAGTGCGTAGACCTCGCCCTCCCCAATACTCAGATCCAGACCGTTTACAGCAGCCACATCGCCAAAGGACTTTCTGACCCCTTCGAACCGTATATTCTCCATGCTCCCCGCCCCATCCTTTAGACCATATTATGTATAGCTTACTGCACATTTTTTGTATAGTCAACTGTACATTAATTGTGTAGTGAACTTGACTAAGAGCGTATCCGTGCAACATAATAACAGAGTTGAGGTGCAGCAGCATTGCTTCAGGGGAGGTGGCAGGTTAGTGAAGACAAGAATACGCGAACTGCGAAAAGAGCGGCGGATTTCCCAAGAGGAATTGGCTAAGGCACTGCGTGTCACACGCCACACCATCACTTCAATTGAGAACGAAAAATACATCGCCTCCCTCCCGCTTGCCTATAAAATTTCAAAATTTTTCGGTTTGCCGATCGAGGATATTTTTGATTTTTCAGATGTGGAGGATATCGACTATGAAGTCTTTTGAAAAGGAGCTGCGGCGGCGAATCGTTATAAATTCATTTTATGCGGCAGGTATGGGGATAACCGTTATTGTGGCGTTTATATTCAAAGCGTTCGTATGGGGCAGGTTCGACACGCTGAACAGCTGGAATATAGGGATTCTCGCCGGTTTATTGTTCGGTTCGTGGATTACCGCCTTTCTCCGTATTGCCCGGCTCCGCAAGGTTCTCAAAGACCCTGAATTATTAGAAGCGTTACATATTGCCGCACAAGATGAACGAAACCGGATGATCGCCTTAAAAACTGGCAGGGCTGCTATACGTCTTTTCCTTCTTTTATTGTCACTTTCTGCTGTCGTCGCCTCTTTGATTAACCAAACCGTGTTCTTAACGATTGCTGTGACTTTGGTTACCCTTCTGTTGTTATACCTTCTGTTATCAGCATACTACTCCCGGACAATTTAACTTACTGGGGCAATGGAGGAAAATTGCATGAACGAGGAATTATTAGCTACGTTTGATGAGCAAGGCAATCGGACCGGAACCGCTCCCCGCGATGAGGTCCACAGGCAGGGGCTGTGGCATGAGACCTTCCACTGCTGGTTTGTCCGCAAGGCTGACAGTGGGCTGAGGATCTGCCTCCAGCTGCGCAGTCCGGAGAAGCGAGATTATGCCGGGCTGCTCGATATTACGGCTGCCGGACATCTGCTGGCTGACGAGACCGTTATGGACGGTATCCGCGAGGTGCAGGAGGAGCTGGGGCTTGAGATTGCTTTTGACGAGCTGCAGCCGCTGGGGGTCATCCCCTACCAGATGGACTCCGCCGGATTCATGGACCGTGAACGGGCGCATGTATATGTCTATGAGAACCGCTATGCACTAAGTGAATTCACCCCGCAGGTGGAAGAAGTGGCTGGAATCGTAGAGGCCCGCTTCGCTGACTTCCGCAGCTTCATCTCGGGAGCAGACAGCAAGCTTCATGTGCAGGGCTTCCAGGTCACCGTGAACGGGGAACGAATCGGCATCGACGAGCTGGTGGACTTCACGCACTTTGTCCCGCATGAGCGTGAATACTTCAGGCGGGTGATTGAGGGGATTGAGCGGTTGTACGGTCCAGCCACAACCTAAAACATACTTAAAAGGCAGAACCCGTCGACGGGGTTCTGCCTTCTTTTGTAACTCAATGTATCTTTGCTGATACTTGTAACTATATTACGCGATTTAGCTGCATCACTTATGCTGTAGCCGCTGCGCGCTTCAGAATTGCAAGTCCGTTCACTGCCAGCTTCAGCTCGGCCGGAGCCGCAGCGCCGGATTCAACATCGGTGTATGCTTGTCCGTCCAGTGTCACTACTTGCTCGGAGCCGCTGAAATTCTGCACGAATACATACTCATGCTCACCATCGGAACGCAGCTGGGCGGTTACTCCGGTCGGAAGCTCGGTGTTCAGAGTGCGGCTGATCCGCTCTTTTCCGGTAATCGCGGCGTACAGGTCCACATAGAACTGCGCATCCTTAACGCGTGTTGCCAGATGATAAGCCTTACCTGCTCCCAGCTTGTTCACTGTGAGTGCAGGACGTCCGGCGTAGAAGTCGCTGCGGTAATGGCCCAGCGCCTCAGCGCCTTCCAGATGAATCAGCTCGGCGATCTCATGTGCATCGTATTCCCCGCTCAGCTTCAAGCTGTTGCCTGGGTCCATTACTAAACCGTTCAGATCGCGGCTATGCAGTCCTTCTGTCTCTTCGGCCCAAATGCCCAGCGTTCTGCGCAGCGGTCCAGGGAAGCCGCCCAGGTGACACAGATCGGTCTCGCCGACTACTCCCGACCAATAGGTGGCCAGGAAGGTTCCGCCCTGCTCCACATACTTCTCAATCCGCTTCCCGTTCTCTTCGCTGATCAGGTACAGCATCGGAGCAATCACCAGCTTATAGCCGGACAGGTCATCGCCTGAGCCAACCACATCCACCGGAATTCCCAGCTCCCACAGTCCCCGGTAATGCTGAAGCACAGTCTCTTCATATTTCAGGCCGGAATTGCGGATACCTTGGGCATCCTTCACCGCCCAGCGGTTATCCCAATCGAATAGAATGGCTGTCTCAGCAGGAGTTGTTGTACCTACAACTTCCTCCAGTCCCGCCAGGGTACGGCCCACCTCAGCTACATCCTTGAAGACACGGGTCTCCGTGTGTCCGCTATGGTCGATCACCGCGCCGTGGAATTTCTCGCTGGAGCCGCGGCTTTTACGCCACTGGAAGTACTGTACAGAATCAGAACCATGCGCAACTGCCTGGAGTGAAGACAGCTTGTGCATCCCCGGACGCTTCAGCTTGCTGACAATCTGCCAGTTCGTGAGGGAAGGCGTGCTTTCCATAAGCAGGAACGGCTTCTTTTTGAAGCAGCGGTACATGTCATGATGCATCGCTGTCCAAGCGGCCAGACGGGCGTCATCATCGTCCTCGGTATATCCCCAGTCCGGGTAAGCGTCCCATGATACCACATCAAGAATCTTAGCCATGTTGCGGTAGTCTACGCCGTCAATCATATGCATGTTAGTGGTCACCGGCAGGTCAGGGTTAAAGCCCCGCACCGCGTCAATCTCATGCTGGCAGAAGTTGATCGTCTGATCGCTTACGAACCGGCGCCAGTCCAAGTTAAGCCCGTGAACCTGCATTTCACCATGCGGAGCAGGGGACTCGATCTGTTCCCAAGAAGTATACGTATGGCTCCAGAAGGTAGCCCACCAAGCGTGGTTCACCTCATCCAGATCATTATTGTACTTCGCCTTGAGCCAGTCTCTGAAGGCATCCTGACAGTAATTACAATGGCATTCGCCGCCGAATTCATTAGAGATATGCCAGCCGATCACTGCCGGGTGATGCGCATAACGCTCAGCAAGCTTGGAGTTGATCAGCGCAGTCTTTTCACGGTAGACCGGAGAAGTGAAGCAGTGATTATGACGGACACCATGCAGGTTGCGCACCCGGTTCCGTTCTACCCGCAGCACCTCAGGATACTTCTCGGACATCCATGCCGGACGCGCACCGCTCGGAGTAGCCAGGAAGGCATAAATGCCATTCGCCGCAAAACGGTCCAAGAGCTGGTCCATCCACTCAAAGTTAAATACCCCTTCTTCGCGCTCCAGGGAGACCCAGGAGAAAATCCCAACAGACATGACATTACAGCCTGCCAGCTTCATCATACGGATATCTTCTTCCAGCACCCCCGGATATTTCAGCCATTGCTCGGGACTATAGTCGGCGCCATGAAGCATTACAGGAGCCTTGCTGCTAATTGCAGGAACTTTGCTGCTCATATGATTTCATCCTCTCGTTTATGTGTGATGGTAGATGTCAGGATGGGACTTTTCACTGATACAATTTCCTTTGTGGCTCTGTCCCTCTTGCTTGTTACGATTTATACTATTTATAATAAAGGATAATCTGTGATCAATGGTAGGATAATAATAGCGTTTGCATAGCACAAAATGAATATGAGGTGTTCGTATGCTCCCCTTCTCTCTGATTGAAATGCCGCGTGACCTGAATGCTTTCCCTCTCTATCCATACTCTGTCGGCCGTCATATCCAGTATCACCATGTGCGTCCTGCCGGATTCCCAGTGCATCAGATTTTTCTGATCCGCAGCGGCAGCGGGCGGTTCCGTGACCTGGAGGACGGCACCGAAACGGTGCTGCAGCCTGGGATGGTCTATACATTCCCGCCTGACCGCGGGCATGAATATCATCCGTTATCCCACGAGCCGTGGCATGTCGGCTTCATCGGGTTCCACGGCAGCCAGTCTGCCTCCGTTCTGGAGGGTCTCGGCCTGCTGCCTCCGGCCCCGTTCCGCCTCGAACGGTTCGAAGAATGCTGGGAGATGCTGGGCGGGATCTGGCACACGGTGAATGGGAACAGCTCGTCGCGTCAGGAGGAACAGTCGATGCAGGACTTGTCGGTGACGTTGTACCGGCTGCTGCTGATGCTGCGCAGAAGTGAAGTGTCCACAGGTGCAGCGACCCGGCTGGAGAACGAGAACGTCCGCAACGAGGCGCTGAACAAAGCAGTCAGCCTGATCAACGAGCATTTCACCGAGCCGCTGCTGATCACCAATCTGGCGGCGGCTGTCGGTTATTCCGTCCAGCATTTCCAGCGTCTGTTCCTGCAGGAATACGGGGTCACTCCGCATAAGTATCTGCAGAACCTCCGGCTGCAGCGCGCCATGCAGATGCTGACCGAGGACCCGGAGCGTCCCGTGCAGGATATCGCCCTCAACCTTGGCATGGAGACCAATTACTTCATCCGGGTCTTCCGCAAGGCCCATGGGGTAACTCCCGGAGTAATGCGCAGCCGGCTGCATCCGGGCAAGGATCACTCTTGAGCTCGCTCTCGCTGGGCAAAAAAAATAGCTGCGGCGCACTTCCGGAGAAGTTCTGCCGCAGCCATTCACGCTAACCGTATTCCTAGTTACACCGCCGTAAACTGGCTGTTGTACAAGCGGGCGTAGTAGCCTCCGCTCTCCAGCAGTTCGTCATGCGTTCCGCTCTCCACGATATCTCCATCCTTCATGAACAGGATGAGGTCTGCCTCGCGGATCGTAGACAGCCGGTGGGCAATGACGAAGCTGGTCCGCCCGGTGATCATCGCCAGGAAGGCCTTCTGTATCCGCGCCTCTGTCAGCGTATCAATGCTGCTGGTCGCCTCATCCAGAATGAGCATCGGCGGATCAACCAGCATGACGCGGGCAATGGTGAGGAGTTGCTTCTGACCCTGGGAGAGATTGTCGCCCGAGGTGCTGATCCTGGTGTCATAGCCTTCAGGCAGGCGCTTGATGAAGCTGTGCGCGTTCGCGGCCTTAGCGGCCGCAATCACCTCCGCTTCGGTGGCCTCCGGCTTGCCGTAAGCAATGTTGTCGCGGATGGAGGCCCCGTACAGCCAGGTCTCCTGCAGCACCATGCCGAAATTGCGCCGCAGACTGTCGCGGGTGATGGAAGTAATATCTACGCCGTCAATCCGGATCGTTCCGCTGTCTACCTCATAGAAGCGCATCAGCAGGTTGACCAGCGTGGTCTTGCCTGCCCCGGTCTGGCCGACGATCGCCACGCGCGTGCCCGGCTTCACCTCCAGGCTGAAATCCTTGATCAGCGGGCGCTCCGGTGTATAGGCGAAGCTTACCTTGTCGAAGGTGATCGTTCCCCGGCTGTTCTCCATCACGTAGGCATCCGGCTGGTCCGGGGCCTCCTGCGGGAGATCCAGAATGGTGAAGATCCGCTGCGCCGAAGCTGTGGCAGACTGCAGCTGTGTGATCACACCAGTTATCTCATTGAACGGCTTCGCGAACAGACTGGAGTAGATCAGGAAGCTGGACAGATCCCCTACGGAGAACAGGTCTCCGATAACAAGCACACTTCCGATCATTGCAATCAGCGAGAAGGTGATATTATTAACCAGCCGCGTAGTCGGGTTCGAGAGCGAGCCATAGAACTGCGATTTCGTCCCTGTCTTGTACAGCTCATTATTCCGCTCGGCAAAGCCTGCAAAGGAGCGGTCCTCGTAATGATAAGCCTGCACCACCTTCTGCCCGCCGACGATTTCCTCGACATAGCCGTTCAGCCCCCCGAGAATCTTGGCCTGCTCACGGAACAGCTGCTGG
This sequence comes from Paenibacillus sp. FSL M7-0420, assembly GCF_038002345.1. NCBI lineage: Bacteria > Bacillati > Bacillota > Bacilli > Caryophanales > Paenibacillaceae > Paenibacillus > Paenibacillus sp. FSL M7-0420. The sequence goes on from NZ_JBBOCJ010000001.1 coordinate 4,056,043, forward strand.
GAGCGCATCGTAATGAACCGGGCAACGAAGAAGGTTGCGGGGGCAGACAGCAGCACCACCAGCGTCATTACAGGGCTGATATAGAGCATCAGCCCGATGGCTCCGGCGATGGTGACAAGCCCGGTCAGGAGCGTGGAGAAGCCCTGCAGCAGCCCGTCAGAGACGGCATCCATATCGTTCACGAACCGGCTGATGCTGTCGCCCTGGGGATGGTTATCATGGAACTTCAGCGGCAGGGCGTCCAGCTTGTCAAACAGCTCGCGGCGCAGGTCATAGACCGTGCGGAACGCCAGCTTATTCGTATAATAAGTGAGCAGCCAGCCGAAGAAGCTGCCGACCAGATACACACTGCCCAGAATCAGCAGCAGGCGCAGAATTTCCGGGAACTCCACCCGATCCGGTCCGATCATATGGTCGATGGCACGGCCAATCAGGAGCGGCCCGATCAGGCTGGCAACCACGCTCAGAATGGCGCAGAAGATAGCTCCATACGTTATTTTCCGGTACTCACGGGTATATTGAAACAGACGTTTCCAGGTCATTGTACTGTTCATTGTAAAGCCTCCTCGCTTGAGAGCTGTGACATGCAGATTTCCTGATAGACTGCGCAGCTCTCCAGCAGTTCCTCATGCGTACCGATTCCGGCAATCCGGCCTTCCTCGAAGACGATAATCTGATCGGCCTGCCTTACTGTGCTCACCCGCTGGGATACAAGCAGTACGGTCATATCTGTACTGTTCTTGCTTAGTGCGCGGCGCAGTGCCGCATCCGTAGCGAAGTCCAGCGCGCTGGAGGAATCATCCAGGATAAGAATCGGCGGACGTCCGACGACAGCGCGGGCAATGGTCAGGCGCTGCTTTTGGCCACCGGACAGGTTATGCCCGCCGCGTACCACCAGCGTATCCAGCCCTTCCGGCAGCCGGGTGATGAACTCCTCAGCCTGGGCTACCGCCGCTGCGGCCATGATCTCGTCCCGGGTAGCAGACGCCTTCCCCCAGCGGATATTCTCGGCAATCGTGCCGGTGAACAGCACCGCCTTCTGCGGCACGATGCCGATTCTGCTGCGCAGCTGCTCCAGCCGATAGTCCCGTACATTTACACCCTCGACTCTAACTTCTCCTTCCACAGCATCATAAAAGCGCGGAATCAGATTCACGAAAGTGCTCTTGCCTGAACCGGTACTGCCGATTAATCCAACCGTCTGCCCCTTGAGGATATCTACAGAGATATTCTCCAGGGCCAGTTCACCGGTCGTGTTATAGCCGAAAGAGACATTGCGGAAGGAAATCACCGGTGCTGCACCGTCCCGCTTCGCAGCAGGGGCATGAGCAGGCACTTCAACAACCGAAGCTGTCATCGCCAGCACCTCATTGATGCGGCTGGCAGACGACGAAGCTTTGGTGAACAGAATGACCAGATTGGAGACTACGATCAGGGCCAGCAGGATCTGGGTTACATAGTTAATGAATGCAATAATCTCACCCTGCGACAGACTCCCTGCTTCAATGTGAATGCCGCCTGCCCATAGAATGGCAATAATTGCTGCGTTCACTACCAGTGTCGTCATCGGTCCCAGCCAAGCGGAGATCCGTCCGACACGAATGGCCGTCTGCGTCAGATCCTCAGAGGCTTCATTGAAGCGCTGCTTCTCGCGGCGGCTCTCGGCGAAGGCCCGGATCACCCGGATGCCCGAGAGATTCTCGCTGAGCACCAGCGCAAGACGGTCCAGCTTAGCCTGATATTTGCGGTACATCGGCGAGCTGCGCGTAATAATGAAGTACAGAATGACTCCGAATACCGGAGTAGCGGCAATCAGGATCAGCGACAGGCGGAAATCCAGAATCATCGCCATAATAATAGCCCCGATACAGATGAATGGCGCACGGATGACCAGCCGGATGAGCATGGCTACTGCCAACTGCAGCTGGTTAACGTCGTTCGTGATCCGGTTGATCAGCGAAGGCGTGCCGATGACATCCAGCTCGGCATACGACAGCGAAGAGATGTGCTTGAACATTTTGTTGCGCAGCGTGGTGCCGAACCCCTGTGAGGCCCGCGCCGCATAATATTGACATACCATGGAGCAGCCGAAGCCCAGAATAGCCATCAGCACCATCAGGGACCCCATCCGGTAGACGTAGCTGCTATCCTGCTTGCCAATTCCGTTGTTGATGATCAGGGCTACAATCGTCGGCAGCAGCAGCTCGAGAACCGCCTCCAGCAGCTTGAAAATCGGCCCGATTGTCACTTCTTTCTTGTATGGTTTTAAGAAAACTGCAATTTTGCGCACATTCATCCTCACCTAACTTAGCGTAGTATGTAATCCTTCTTGAAAAAAATAAAAGACCCGTTATGATTATGTCATACCTGCTTATATATTCATAATATTGGTTTCGTATCTATCCCATATGGATAACGTATGTCATAACCCTAACAAATGGAGGCTATACCATGGATATCCGCCAATTAAAATATTTCCTGGCGATTGCTGAGGAAGGACAAATTACCTCCGCAGCCAGGAAGCTGCAAATGGCCCAGCCCCCGCTCAGCCAGCAGCTGAAGCTGCTGGAGGAGGAGCTTGGAGTCAAGCTGGTAGAGCGCGGACCGCGCAGCATCCAGCTGACGGATGCCGGAATCATTCTGCGTAACCGGGCCCAGCAGATCCTGGAGTTAACGGACTCCACCGCCCGGGAGATCAGCGACTATGCGAAAGGGCTGAAGGGGAGCCTTACCATTGGAACGGTCTCTTCATCAGGCGCTACCCTGCTGCACGAGCCGCTGACAGCGTTCCATAAGCGCTATTCGGGCGTAACCTTTGAGATTCATGAAGGCAATACGTTCATGATTATCGACCTGCTGAACAAGGGCATTGTTGAGGTGGGCATTATCCGCACCCCGTTCAACACCAGCAATCTGGAATGCCTGTATTTCCATTCGGAGCCGATGATCGCGGTGATGACCGCTGATTATGACTGGGCCCCCAGCCAGAGTGCTGCCCAGCTGGGCGAGCTGCAAGCCAAGCCGCTCATCATCTACCGCCGCTTCGAGCAGCTCATCCGCGAGACCTGTCTGGAGCACGGCTTTGAGCCACAGATCTTCTGTATGAACGATGATGCCCGGACCACGCTGCTCTGGGCCAATGCGGGACTCGGGATCGGCATCGTGCCCAAGTCGGCGTTCGAGCTGGCTAATCACAGCAACCTGATCTACAAAGAGATCCTTTGCGAGAGCCTGCGCACCCGCGTAGCCGCCGTGTGGATGAAGGATAAGTATTTGTCCACCATGGCTACCAAGTTCATCGAGACGTTCAAGTCGCTATGAACACGCCCCGCTCAGTCCCTCCCTTCTGGAGGATGTCCATTATCTGCGCCGGTCATCCTGCGGCTGGACTCTTTCCATATTCGCACCAAAATACCCCGCACCGGCCTAAGCCAGTCGCGGGGTTTCATAATCAGTCAAGGTTAACAGCCCGGCGGCAGCGCCGGTATTAGACCATGATTTTACAAATATCGTTCGTGAACTGCACCGGATCATTAACCTGCAGTCCTTCGATCAGGAGCGCCTGGTTGTACAAGAGGTTGGTGTACAGACCCAGCTTCTCCTTGTCGCCTTCGGCCGCAGCCTTCAGGGACTTGAATACATCATGGTGAATGTTGATTTCCAGCACCTTGTCCGCTTGCACATCCTGGCCGCCGTTAGGCATGGCCTTGAGGATTTTCTCCATCTCGATCGTCAGCTCGCCTTCGGTGGACAGGCAGACCGGATGGGATTTCAGCCGCTTGGAGGCTTTGACTGCCTTCACTTTGCCGGACAGAATGCCCTGCATGGCTTCGAACAATCCCTTGTTCTCATTCTCTTCCGCTTCGGATGGCTTATCCTCGGCACTCTCTTCAATGCCTAAGTCGCCGCTGGAGACATTTCTGAACTCCTTCTCCTTGTACGCCATGATCATCTTGATGGCGAATTCATCGATATCATCGGTGAAGTAAAGAATCTCGTAGCCCTTGTCCAGCACCATTTCGGTCTGCGGCAGCTTCTCAATGCGCTCTACCGATTCACCGGAAGCGTAGTAGATATATTTCTGGTCTTCCGGCATTCTCTCAACATATTCAGCCAGCGTCACCAGCTTCTTCTCCTTGGAGGAGTGGAACATGAGGAGATCCTGCAGCGTTTCTTTTTCCATACCGTAGTCGTTATAGACCCCGAATTTCAGCTGTCTGCCAAAAGACTTGTAGAACGTCTCATACTGCTCACGCTCATCCTTCAGCAGGCTCAGGAGCTGGCTCTTGATCTTGCTCTTAATGTTCTTGGCGATCATTGTAAGCTGGCGGTCATGCTGCAGCATCTCACGGGAGATATTGAGCGACAGGTCCTCGGAATCGACCATCCCCTTGACGAAGCTGAAGTAATCCGGCAGCAGGTCGGCACATTTGTTCATAATCAGCACACCGTTGGAATAGAGCTCCAGGCCCTTCTCATATTCTTTGGTGTAGTAGTCGAACGGAGTATTCTCCGGGATGAACAGAATCGCGTTGTAGACCACTGCGCCGTCGGCACTGATGTGGATGTGCTTCAGCGGCTTGTCGAACCCGTAACGCTTCTCTGCATAGAAATTGTTGTAATCTTCATCAGTCAGCTCTTTCTTGTTCTTGCGCCAGATCGGCACCATGCTGTTGACCGTCTGCTCTTCCGTCACATCGATGAATTCATTCTCAGCGCCCTCTTTGGGCTGTCTGCCGGTAATGTCCATTTTGATCGGGAAGCGGATGAAGTCCGAATACTTCTTAATGATGGATTTCAGACGGTATTCTTCGAGGAATTCATCGTAGTTATCGTCTTCGGTGTTCTCTTTGATCTTCAGCGTAATTTCGGTACCGACCGTATCCTTCTCACAAGGCTCAATCGTGTAGCCGTCCGCACCCTGGGATTCCCATTTGAACGCCTGCTCGCTGCCCAGCGCCTTACTGATTACGGTCACATCGTCCGCCACCATGAATGCGGAATAGAAGCCGACCCCGAATTGTCCGATGATGTTGTGGCCATCCTTGGCTTCATTATCCTTCTTAAAAGCAAACGAGCCGCTGTTCGCGATAATCCCCAGATTATTCTCCAGCTCTTCCTGCGTCATCCCGATGCCGGTATCGGCAATGGTTAACGTGCGGCTTTCTTTGTCAGCGGTTACTTTAATGTAGTAGTCCTCTTTATTGAACACCAGACTATCATCGGCCAGTGCCTTGTAATAGATTTTATCGATGGCATCACTTGCATTGGAGATCAGCTCCCGCAGAAAAATCTCGCGCTGCGTATAAATGGAGTTAATCATCATTTCCAGCAGTCTTTTGGATTCAGCTTTAAACTCTTTTTTAGCCATGAATAAATAAATCTCCTTTCAAAAGTAACCTTCGGATTGCGGAGCATCGTTTAGCACTCCACACACTTGAGTGCTAACACTCCCTTTTATATACCATATTCTAGTTTTTGATGTCAACATCTTACCGCCCAGGGAGCCCACAAAAAAAGAAATGCATTCTATTTTAGTCCATGTTAGCATTCGGGTTGTACTCCATTTGACCACAGAATCACAGAAAGGATCATGAACAATGATGAACATTCAGCTCGAAAGCATTCCGGCAACACGCATAGCTTATGTACGGCAGACAGGCCCCTACGGCCCCGCCAACGTTCAAGCGATGGAACAATTGAAGGGTTGGGCACGGGAACAAGGCTTGCTTCAAGGCTCGTCGGTGCTGTTCGGCATTCCGCAGGACAACCCTGAGACCACCCTGCCTGCGGAGTGCAGATATGATGCCTGCATGGCATCTTTGTGAGCTTTGTTTTCCTGTGCTTGAGTAAGGGAAGGAAGGCGCTTTGAAAAGCGACTGTCCCGAAATCCATGATATAGCTACTTGGGACAGCCTTTATATTGGAGCAGGATCAGCATGAGCGCTGCGGTGAAAATCTGGAGACCAAGGCGACCGCTATCGCTTTTTCACAGGTCGTTCCGTCCGCTTGCTTGGAGCCTCATTGTTGCACATTTTGCAGGATTTAACTAAAAAAGTTAGTGGCTGTAGTACATTGTTGCATCATTTGCAGGAATTCCGGGGATTAGAGCAAGTTAGCGCTGGCTTTGTTGCATTTCATGCAGGATTTTAGCACCGGTCGTTTCTATTGGTCCGTATTGTTGCATTTCATACAGGATTTCACTAACAATGTTACAGGCTGCGGAGCATGGGGCGCATTCCTCATCGCAGCAGCACGATTGTATTCAGATTTCCGTATACATGTGGTCCGATTACCTTCGTAGTTCTAGTGGTATGAATCTGCGAGAGGCGACTCCCTGCTGCCCGGTACGTTACCTTCATAGCGCAACAGTCTTCGCCTTGGCATCCTCCAGCAGCATCTGAATCAGCGACTGGAGGGGCAGGGACTTCCACTTCTTCGGATGCAGCAGCAGCTGCAGATCGAAATGAATCTCCGGGTGGGCAAAAGACAGCTCGGACAGGTTCCCCCGCTCGATCTCCTCCTCCGCCACAATCCGCGGCAGCAGCGCTATGCCCAGGCCATTGCGTACACAACGCTTGATCGCTTCCAGATTCGACAGCTCAAAACCAATCCGAAACACGATTCCGTGGTCCCGGAGCAGGTTCTCGAACAGGCTGCGGTAAATGCAGCTCTCCTCGGAGACAATCAGCTCGCAGTTGTTCAGATCCTGAAGGGTTACCTGCTCCAGCCGGGCCAGCGGATGGCTGGCTGGTGCCACGAGGACAAGCGGCTCCTCACGGATGATCGTCCGCGTAAGCGTGCTATCCACTGTGCTGCGGTCCAGCAGAAGGCCGATATCGACCTCGCCGTCCCTGATCTTAGAGATCAGATTGGCCTCCTGCTCGGTCTGCAGATGAATATTCAGACCAGGGAACATCGTCCGCAGCTGCTGCAGGAACGGCGGCAAATAGAAGGCGGCGAGCGAATCAATCGTTCCGATAGTAAGCGTTCCGCCGATCTGCTGGGCAATCGTTTCCTTGGAGCGGTCATAGAGATCCAGAATCTCCACGAACAGCTTAAGCAGCTCTTCCCCGGGCGGAGTCAGGCGCAAGGCGCGGCCATGCCGTTCGATAAGCGGTACTCCGTATTCCTTCTCAATCTTCTGTATCTGCATTGTGACGCTGGACTGTGCATAGCCCAGCTCCTCAGCCGCACGCGTGAAGCTCTGCCGCTTGGCCACTTCGCGGAAGGTCCGCATATACGTTAAATCCATCGTCTCACCCTAACATCAATATTATTGATAACCCACATCATTTATTATAGCTAACAACGATGCAATAATCCATGGTACAGTAGAACAAACGGATTTTACATTTTTGGAGGACGATATTCATGTTAACAGAAGAACAGATTTATGGAATTTATGTTCCCGTGGTCACCCCGTTCCACGCTGCCGGTGAGCTTGATCTCGAATCGTATCAGCGTTATGTGAACAACATCATCAAGAACAATATTCATGGTCTGGTCGTCAATGGAACCACTGGAGAATCGCCGACAGTCAATATACAGGAATTACAGACACTCGTGGATACCTCACGGGAACTCTTGAAGTCCAGCTCCATCCCGCTCGTGGTGGGCACAGGTACGAATGATACTTACTCTACCGTGGCCCGTACTGAGCTGGCGGCCAACGCAGGCGCCGATGCCGCACTGGTGGTTGTCCCTTATTACAGCCGTCCGTCTCAGGAAGGCATCATAGCTCATTTCCGCAAGGCGGCAGAGGTGGGTCTGCCCATTATGGCTTACGATATCCCGGGCCGCACAGGGGTCGGCATGACGCTGGACACCGCCCGTACGATTCTGGAGATGAATAATGTCGTAGGGTTAAAAGACTGCTCCGGCTCCCCCCTGCTCGTCTCCGAGCTGTCTAAGAGCGGCGGCAAGCCCGTGCTCTGCGGCGACGATCTGCATTTCTTCGACATGCTGGGCTACGGGGCCGCCGGAGGCATGCTGGCCTCGGCCAATGTACATACCGGCCGCTTCCTCAGCATCTACGAGCAGTACAGAGCCGGTCAGATTGAGGCTGCACAGGCTGCGTATGAGCAGTTGGTGCCGCTGATGAAGCTGCTGTTCAAGGAGTCCAACCCGGCTCCGATCAAATGGTTGCTCAGCGAACTCGGAGAGCTCGCCTCGGATACGCTCCGCTTGCCAATGACTTCCATTAGCGCCGCGCTGCGCGAGGAGCTGGGCGCCTACCTTGCAGAGGAAGCTGTCAGCGGCAGACAAGAAGCGATGTAACAGATAAGAGGACGTGTAACAGACAAACACCCGCCATTTTCAGTGAGAACCTGAGAATGGCGGGTGTTTGTGTTAGACACGGTCAAGCATTACTGCACGTTACAAAATCGAATTACGAGCGGCCCGCTTTAGCCGCTGGACGGCTGGACGGACGTCCGCTCTGACCGCCAGGTCTGCTGCCCGAAGGGTTTGAACGGCCGTATGAGCCGCCAGACGATTTCTGGCTCTGGCTGCCGCCTGGACGCCCGTTGGTATTAGCCTGGCCCTCTGAAGCACCTCTCGCTCCACCGCCAGCATAACTGCTGCCCGATGCGCTTCTAGCCCCACTGCCTGCATGACCGCTTCCAGAAGCGCCTTTAGCGCCACCTGTGTTGCCGCCGCTCTGCTGTTTGCCTTGCGCGAACCATTCCGACTTCGGCTTGCGGGGCGGATTCGTCTTGGCCTTCTGCGACGGTTTGACCGGCGCTTTGCCGGGACGGTCTGCCAGCAATGCCAGATTGCTCTTAGACATCGGATACGCATGCTCCTTGATCTCGGGAATCGTCTTGCCAATCAGCTTCTGGATATCCTTCAGATACGGAATTTCCTCCGCTTCGCACAGCGAGATGGCGATGCCGCTCATCCCCGCACGGCCGGTCCGGCCAATACGGTGAACATAGGTTTCCGGGATATTCGGCAGGTTGAAGTTGATGACATGGGACAGCTCATCAATATCAATTCCGCGCGCAGCGATGTCTGTAGCTACCAGTACGCGGGTCGCTCCGCTCTTGAAGTTTCTTAGCGCATTCTGGCGCTCATTCTGTGATTTGTTCCCGTGGATGGCCTGTGCTGTAATATTAATGCGGGTTAAATCCCGGGTTACCCGGTCCGCGCCGCGTTTGGTGCGTGTGAATACCAGCGCCGATACAATCGACGGGTCCTGCAGCAGACGGTTCAGCTGATTCTGCTTATTTCCGTTCTCCAGCAGATAGATCGACTGCTCAATTCTGTCTACCGTGGAGGAAACTGGAGTAATCTCGATTTTCACCGGATTGACAAGCAGTGTTTTCACCAGCTGCGAAATCTCCGCAGGCATAGTCGCTGAGAAGAACAAGGTCTGCTTCTTGAGCGGCATCTTGGCGATAATCCGCTTCACATCATGAATGAAGCCCATGTCCAGCATGCGGTCCGCTTCATCCAGCACGAGAATCTGCACATGCTGCAGATCCACACGCTTTTGGCTGATCAGGTCGATTAGACGGCCCGGTGTAGCAATCAGAATGTCGGCACCGATGGCAAGCGCCCGCTCCTGCGCCTTCTGTGATACTCCACCAACAATGGCTGTCGAACGGATGGTTGTGAACTTGCTGTAAGCCTGAATGTTCTCCTGAATCTGCAGCGCCAGCTCGCGGGTAGGCGTAAGAATCAGGGAACGGATGCGCTTGCCTCCGCCGGTTCTGCCCGGCTGCTGGCTCAGCAACTGAATAATCGGCAACGAGAAGGCCGCCGTTTTACCGGTACCGGTCTGTGCGCAGCCCAGGATGTCTCTGCCGGCTAATGCCGCAGGAATAGACTCTTCCTGGATCGGGGTTGGGGATGTATAGTTTTCCAGGCTAAGCGCCTTAAGAATCGGGGGGATCAGGTTCAAATCGTTAAATGTCATTTTATCTCCTTCATTGGGCATACATATATTGGTGAATCCTTAATTCCGTTACTGTATATTCCTTTTGCGGCGTCTCCACATAGCGCTCAGCAAAGTCATAACACATAATGATACCACATAAAAGCGAATATGAAAACTTTCATTTCTTTCTTTTCAAAAAAATATACAACAAAAAAGCAGAGGAAGGGTCCCCTGCTCTTGTCTTACCTATTATAAAATACTAGTCTAGGATTTCAGCGGTATCGCCATTATTGGCACCGGCAGCGTTAGCTTCATCAGTATCGATGTGCATGTCCAGCTTGAAGCTGTCGGATACGCGTGCAATTACGTTCTCCAGCACCAGGCCGCGTTCGCCGCCCAGACGTACCTTCAGGAGCTGCTTATCGGCAATGCCCCAAGCTTCTGCTTCGGAAGTATGGAAGTGGATATGGCGCGCTGCTACAATAACACCAGTCTCCAGCTCAACTTCACCGGCAGGTCCTTTAATTGTAATTCCTGGTGTTCCTTCAATATTGCCGGATTCACGGACAGGTGCCTTCACGCCGAGGCTGAAGGAGTCTGTGCGGGATACTTCCAGCTGCGAAGCCGGACGGGCAGGTCCGAGGATTCTTACTTTGTCGAACTTCCCTTTCGAACCAATGACAGCCACTTGCTCATTCGCTGCGAATTGTCCGGGTTGGGACAGGGGTTTGAACTCGGTCAATTGATAACCAGGGCCAAACAATGCTTCTACGTGCTCCTGCGTAAGGTGAATATGCCGGGCCGACACACCTACGGGTACAGTCTTGCTCATTTTTAAGTCACTCCTTGTATTTTCTCTAGTATCTGTACAAGCCACTGAACATTATACATCTTATTACCCGAAAATAAAAAGACCCGCATCACAATGCGAGGCTTTTTTCCGGGCATATTACGATTCTGTGAATGCTTCATCCTGATTTTCCCAATTCATAGTCACTTCCTGGTGAGCGAAGAGGTTAAACCTGCGGAAGAAGGCAGCTGCTCCCTCAAGAACCCCAGCGCATTCTCATACAGCCAGCCCCGTACATCAGCTTCGGGATAGTATTTCAGCAGCATCTCGGCGAACTCCGCGTATTGCCCCGGATGCTCCAGCCCTTCTACCCACGCTTCAATTCCGTCAAAATCCGAGCCGAACATCAGCTGTCCGCTCCCGCCAAGACCACAGACATGCTCAATGTGCCTCCGCATATCTTCCCTCCGGGCCGCTCCTTCATTTCGCACGAACCAGGGGACAAAGGTAAGCCCGATTCGCCCGTCCCTTACAATCAGTGCCTTCAGCTGATCATCACTCAGGTTGCGGGGATGACTGCATACCGCTGCGCAATTCGAATGCGAAGCAATGAACGGACGGGTACTGTGCTCCAGCAGCTCCCAGAAGCCTGCCGGGGCCAAATGCGATACATCCAGCAGCATTCCGCTCCCATTGCACCAGTCAATCAGCTTCCGGCCATGCTCAGTGAAACCGCCGTTCCGCCGCTCCAGCACACCGTCCGCCGCCCAGTTAGCATAGTTCCAGGTAATCCCCAGGCAGCGCACACCCAGCTCGAAGCATAACTGGGCATAGAACAGATTGCCCTCCAGACCGTCCACGCCCTCCAGAGAGAGCATTCCATAGGCCGGTGCAGTGAAGCTGCCTTCCTGCGCTTCTTCCTTCCACCTCAGCCACTGCAGCCCTCCAGAACCGGTAACCTTTTGATGGAAGCACTCGATTTGCCCCAGAATATCCTCGAACTTTGCCCTTCCGCGCACCGCAGACAAATAGATGGCAAAAACCTGCAGTCCGACATTTCCCTCTGCCAGCCGCGCTGCGGTCACATCCAGCCGGGGATCATTCTTGAAGTCTATCCCTGGATTCGCCTGCAGCTTACTCAGAGCATCACAATGAAAATCCGCCACCTTCAGCTTCCTGTTTCCCACCATAGGTCAGCTCTCCTTCTTCCTTCACCTGCTGAATATTTAAATGAACCGTTGACGGTCCAGCGTCTATTTCATGTATATGCACCTAACTGAAGCGGCAGTCAGCACAGCAAAAAGCCTGTTTACAGTGTAAACAGGCTTAATCTAAATGATTCACTTGAGTTATCTAGGTTCCACAATAAGTTTGATTGCCGTCCGGTCTTCCCCATCAATCACTATATCCGTAAAAGCCGGAATACAGATCAAGTCCACTCCGCTAGGTGCGACAAATCCCCGGGCGATGGCAACGGCCTTCACGGCCTGGTTCAGTGCTCCTGCTCCAATAGCTTGTAGCTCGGCCGATCCACGTTCGCGAAGAACACCTGCTAATGCGCCAGCAACGGAATTTGGATTGGATTTAGCTGATACTTTTAATACATCCATAGTAAGTACCTCCCCTGGGAAAATGATGGTGTTCTTCTTCCACTACAGTAGATGTTATTCGCTTCAGAAGAATTAATTCCTTCTTTTTGCGGACCTCTCCGGAGAAAATAGTTCAAAAGATACTCTTTTTCGATATAATAAATATCACACTTCACCCAAAACAAAATGAGTATTACCTAATTACCTATTTGTATGAAAACCCTTCTAGCTCATCACCCATTCATCCTCACGCAGCCGGATCTTCTCCAGTCGTGTCGCTCTGCCTGTAGCTTCATCAAGTTCTGCGAATAGACCATGCAGCTGCCATTTGCCTTCGTCGACTACAAACCGGGAGGGAAGCTGAGTTGTAAATTTATAGATGATCGCATCCTTTTCCATACCCAGAATCCCTTCTCTTGAACCAACCATACCCGCATCTGTAAGATACGCCGTACCTCCAGGCAGGATCACATCATCATTACTCTGCACATGAGTATGTGTGCCGACTACAATCGAAGCCATTCCATCCATAAAATAGCCCATAGCTATTTTCTCGGAGGTTGCTTCCGCATGGAAATCCACCAGAATGCACTTATGCTCTCTGCGCAGTTCCTCCACAATCTCCTCGCCTACCCGGAACGGGTCATCGATCGCCGGAAGAAAGGTACGGCCCTGCAGATTCACAATCGCCAGCTGCTTGCCGTTCCCCTTAACAACGGTATAGCCCCGGCCCGGTGTCCCCGGCGGAAAGTTAGCCGGACGGATGATCCGCGGCTCGTCGTCGATGAACTCGAAGATATCCTTGTTGTCCCAGGTGTGATTGCCCATCGTAATACCGTGGATACCCCAGTTAAAGAATTCGTTAGCGATAGCAGCGGTGATCCCTCTGCCGGCAGCGGCATTCTCACCATTGGCAATGATGATATGCGGCTGATATTTGCTTTTCAGGGAAGGCAGCATTTCACGCAGCGCTTTTCTGCCTGTATTGCCTACAATGTCTCCGATAAATAAAACTTTAATAATCTTCTCCTCCTAAATTTTTGGTTTGTGTATGCTCTGCCAACCATATATCGCTGCTTAAGTATAATTTCACCTATTCTGCTTCATTCCAAACTCCAAGGTGCATGCGGCACAGGGTAGAGCATATCAGATGAATTCAGCAGGCTCCAGTGTGAATGGATACATCAGCGGCTCATAGCTTTCACGCATGAAAAAAGGCCCCGCAAGGGGGCCGATTTCCTTATTTATTTCGCATATTCTACAGCGCGTGTCTCGCGGATTACCGTAACCTTGATATGACCCGGATAATCCAGCTCACTCTCAATCATCTTCGTAATATCGCGGGCCAGACGGAAGCTTTCGGCATCATCAATCTTCTCAGGCTGTACCATTACGCGAACCTCGCGGCCCGCCTGAATGGCATAGGATTTCTCGACACCCTCGAAGGACTCCGAGATCTCCTCCAGCTTTTCCAGACGTTTGATGTACGTTTCCAGGGTCTCACGGCGTGCACCTGGACGGGCAGCCGACAAAGCATCAGCAGCACCAACCAGCATAGCAATAACCGAGGTAGCCTCGCAATCTCCATGGTGGGACGCGATACTGTTGATAACCACCGGATGTTCCTTGTACTTCTTCGCCAGTTCGACGCCGATTTCAACATGCGAACCTTCCACTTCATGATCAAGCGCTTTGCCAATATCATGCAGCAGTCCGGCACGTTTTGCAAGCACGATGTCTTCCCCAAGCTCACCGGCCATAAGTCCAGTCAAATAAGCAACCTCCATGGAGTGCTTCAGTACGTTTTGACCGTAGCTCGTGCGGAATTTCAGGCGGCCCAGAATTTTGATCAGATCCGGGTGCAGACCATGAACGCCAACCTCGAAGGTAGCTTGTTCACCGTATTCGCGAATCCGTTCATCCACTTCTTTGCGGGATTTCTCCACCATTTCTTCAATACGTGCAGGATGGATACGTCCATCTGCCACCAGCTTCTCCAGTGCCGTACGGGCCACTTCGCGGCGGATCGGATCAAATCCTGACAGAATAACTGCTTCCGGCGTATCATCAATAATAAGATCAATCCCGGTCAGAGTCTCCAGCGCACGGATATTGCGGCCTTCACGACCGATGATCCGGCCCTTCATCTCTTCATTCGGCAAGGTAACGACAGATACCGTAGTTTCCGCCACATGATCAGCCGCACAGCGTTGAATCGCCAAGGTGATAATCTCACGGGCTTTCTTGTCCGCTTCTTCCTTAGCCTGCTGTTCGATTTCCTTGATCATCTGAGCAGTTTCATGGCGAACTTCCTGTTCTACATTGCTGAGAATGATACTTCTGGCATCATCGATGCTCAGATTGGAGATACGTTCCAGTTCAGTAACCTGATTCTTGTAAATAACATCAATTTGCTGTTGGGTTTCATCAATTCGTTTCTCTTTGTTAGCTACTTGTTCTTCTTTTCGTTCAAGCGATTCCATTTTTTTATCCAGCGATTCTTCCTTTTGCAGCAAACGTCGCTCTTGCCGTTGGATTTCATTCCGACGTTCACGAGTTTCTTTCTCAGCTTCGGTACGGATTCTATGAACTTCGTCCTTAGCTTCGAGTACCGTTTCCTTCTTCAGCGCCTCCGCCTCTTTCTTCGCGTTCTCCACGATGACTACGGCTTCTTTCTCTGCGCTGGAAATCTTAGCTTCTGCAAGGGATTTACGAATAAAATAACCGAATCCAAAGAATGCTGCAGCTACAACGAGAACGACTATGACCCAGATCAATGGATCCATCTGTTCACCTCCTCGTTGATATCCTCCAAGGATCTTCCCTTGGGTATTTGTGCAGTTGTTAAACTATCCGTTCATCACCATACAAAAAACCGGTAATACACCGATTGCCATACTGCACATGCTGCACATGCACATTGCCCGCCTTATCCGGCGATTACATTTCATATGAGTTGTACGCGAACCGGAACATAAGAGTCTGCTTTTTGGGAAGGAAAAAGGAATCTTAGTTTATGCCGATTCATGTTATATTTTATTATTTATAAAAAGACCTTGTCAAGAGAGTCGATAACCGCAATTAAGTCAAGAGAATCAATCCGGGAAGTAAAACTCCTCTTCTTCCCCCTCAGAATTCTCCTCTTCACGCAGAATCCCGATCACCTGGCGCACCATTTCACCAGAGAATCCCCGGCGCATGAGGAACGCCCCTGTCTTCCGCCGTTTGTCGTTCACATCTCCCCGGATCGTATTCCATTTCTTCCGTCCGGTCAGCAGCGCGCTCTCCAGCTCCTGCTCGGGTGTGATCTCATCCAGCGCTTCCGCAATCAGCGACTTATCAATCCCTTTCTCCCGCAGCTCCTGCCGGATCCACATCTTACCCTTACGCTGATTCACAATCCGCTGCTCCGCCCACTGCTTGGCGTACAAGGTATCATCAAGCAGACGTTCCTCCTGCAGGCGGAGCAGAACTTCGGCAATAACAGTCTCCCCTATTTCCTTCTCCCTTAAACGGCGGGCCATCTCCTGTGCGGTTCTGGGCTTGCGCTCCAGATACCTAAGCCCCTCCACATACGCCCGCTGGCGCTCGTCTGCGGCAACAATATCCTCCAGATCTGCTTTTACAAAAGTACTCCCGGTAATCATCCGGTATTTAATCATGACATCTTCATGAACAGTCATGTTGTAGTCTCCGAAATGGATTAGATAACGATAATTAGACTTCTTAAGCCGCTCTACCTTTGTAATTACCAGCTCTTGATCTGCCGGGAAATCCGCCAGCACCTGCTGCTCATCCTGTTCTTCGAATTCCTCATCCAATTGTATAACCATCCTGCCGATCACCTGCTTAAGCTGAAATATTTGCGAAAAGGCACCCTGTAATATCCTCCACAGGGCGCCTATCCATCATGACTTCATTATTCAATTAGAAGTAGAGGAGTACTTAATTACTCGATCTCAAGCAGCAATTTCTCTTCTTCCTCTTGCTCCGCAACCACATCTGCTTCAGATGGTGCCGCTACCAGAGTTGTCAGATTACTTGCCTCACGGATCTTGTTCTCGATCAGCAGAGCAATATCCTGATGTTCCTTCAGGAACTGCTTGGAATTCTCCCGTCCTTGACCCAGACGTTCGCCTTCATAGGAATACCAGGCACCGCTCTTGTTGACAATATCCATCTCCGTACCGATATCCACAAGGCTTCCCTCTCTGGAGATTCCTTCGCCGTACATGATATCTACATCCGCTTGCTTGAACGGAGGCGCTACCTTGTTCTTCACAACCTTGATCTTCGTACGGTTACCCACAACATCGTTACCCATCTTGATACTCTCTACCCGGCGCACATCCAGACGGACGGAGGAGTAGAATTTCAGAGCGCGTCCACCCGGAGTGGTCTCTGGGTTACCGAACATTACGCCAATCTTCTCACGAAGCTGGTTAATGAAGATCGCAATGGTGTTGGATTTGTTAATGGCGCCTGACAGCTTCCGCAAGGCCTGAGACATCAGACGGGCCTGCAAGCCTACGTGGGAATCACCCATGTCGCCTTCAATTTCCGCCTTAGGTACCAGTGCTGCTACAGAGTCAACTACAATGATGTCTACTGCTCCGCTGCGTACAAGTGCTTCAGCGATTTCCAGGGCCTGTTCACCCGTATCAGGCTGGGACAGCAGCAGCTCATCAATGTTAACGCCAAGCGCCTTGGCATACTTGGGATCAAGCGCATGCTCAGCATCGATGAAGGCAGCTTGTCCGCCCTGCTTCTGTACTTCGGCGATCGCATGAAGTGCAACCGTCGTCTTACCGGAAGATTCCGGTCCATATACTTCAATAATACGTCCTTTGGGAAGTCCGCCAATACCTAGTGCAATATCAAGTGCCAAAGATCCGCTAGGTACAACTTCCACTTTCATGTGAGTGGATTCTCCCAGTTTCATTACCGAACCTTTACCGAATTGTTTTTCTATTTGACGAAGCGCCATATCAAGCGCTGCACGACGATCTGACAATCAGACCACTTCCTTCACTGTTTATAGTATTATAATAACGTGTTTTGAAGGGCTTGCCAAGTCTTTTTTAGAACATACATTCGTTTTTTTTGCTCCCAGGGATAATACTCCCTTTTATTGTAAGATGCAGGCCTCCTTCCGGATGCAAAACTCAGCAGGTGCTTCTCTTCCGCTTCTTACGTTAACAGGAACAGCCATAGGATAATTTGTTATACCTAATATAAAACAAAAAACCGCAGCATGATCGCTCAAGCCACGGTTCTTCCGTATACATGAATTATATACCGGCACGTACAGTTATTGCAAGGCCGAGCCTTCCAGCGGAGTGGCAACCTTGCGTTCTTCCAGGCGGCGCCACAATCGGTACAGCAGCGCCTTGACGGTGCGCAGGCGGATGTTGTCACGGGTGCCCTTCAGATTCAGCTCATATACCTCTGTCTTGCAGCCCCGCTCAGCCAGTCCTACGAACACAAGACCCACCGGCTTGCGCTCAGAATATCCCGGTCCGGCTACACCGGTAACCGATAAGCCGAAGTCCGTGTCACCAATCATACGCACCTGCTCAGCCAGCACCTCCGCAACCTCGCGGCTCACCGCTCCCGGGGCATCCGGACCTTCAAGCATGGCGGAAGGCACATTCAGCAGTTTCTTCTTAATATCATTGGAATAACACACGATCCCCCCGGCAAACATGGAGGCGCTGCCCGGAATATTCGTAATACTCTCCATCAGCAGACCGCCCGTACAGCTCTCGGCAGCACTCAGCGTGAGTCCCGCATCCGCCATCCAGTCCACAATGAGCTGCTCCAGCGGCACATCGATGTTGGCATACAGATGCTCCGGCAGAATGTCAGCAATCGTCTTCTCGAGAGCATCGAGCTTGACCATAGCTTCCCGCTCGGACGGCGCCTTGGTGGAGATGCGCACGGTCACTTCGCCTTCCTTGGCATACGGGGCAATCGTTGGATCGCTCTGGCTGCGGATCAGCTCAATCAGCTTGTCCTCCAGCAGCGACTCGCCAATCCCGGCGAACTTCAGCATCTTCGAGTAGAGCGGCATTTCACCAGTAAGAGCATGCTGCTGAAGCCATGGCTTGGCCTTATCCGTGAACATCGGCTTCATCTCCCGGGGCGGGCCGGGCAGCACGATATAATATTTGTCTTCTTCTGCAAAAGCAATCCCTACCGCAAGGCCGGCATCATTGGACAGAGGAGTCGTCCCTTCAATGACAAGCGCCTGCTTGCGGTTATTCTCAGTCATTACAATCTTGCGGTCATCGAAGAAGCGCTGCACATGATCCATGGCCAGCTGGTCGATATGCAGGGTCCGGCCAAGCGCCGCAGCCAGCGCATCCTTGGTCAGGTCATCCTCGGTCGGGCCAATCCCGCCCGTGAACAATATAACATCCGCCCGGCTCTGAGCAATCCGGATCGCTTCCAGAAGGCGGCTTTTGTTATCTCCCACAACGGTCTGAAAATAAACGTCAATGCCTAATGCAGCCAGCTCGACTGAAAGAAACTGGGCATTGCTGTTCACGATTTGTCCAAGTAAAAGTTCTGTTCCAACGGCAATAATCTCTGCTTTCATAGCTGACGTTCTCCTCCTGATTGTAGGTATCCTGCAAGGTTCAGCCTGTTCTGGGCGTCTCAGGCTTTGTTCAAATCCAGCAGATCCTTGTTCTTCACGAAATAATCAATGCCAGAGTAAATGGTAATGATGGCTGCCGCCCAGATCGCAATGTCATCCACAGGGATACTGACGAACTGGAACGGGAAATTGTTAAGCAGCAGCAGGGAAATGGCAACAATCTGAATCACTGTTTTTACCTTTCCCCATTTGCTTGCAGCCACTACCTTCCCTTCCAGCAGTGCCACCTGGCGCAGGCCGGTCACAGCAAACTCGCGGCTGATGATGACAATGGCAATCCAGGAATCGCATCTTCCCAGCTCAACCAGCGAGATCAGCACGGCCGAGACCAGCAGCTTATCCGCAAGCGGATCGAGCAGCTTGCCCAGATTGGTGACCATGTTATATTTTCTGGCTATGTAACCGTCAATTCCATCGGTACTGGCTGCCAGCAGAAAAATAACCGCCGCGACCAAGTGATTAATTGAAAGCTGAAAGGAGCCCCAATGTATCGGTTCCGGATAGAAGCTGAAGTCCACCAGCAGAAAAAACATCATGATTGGGATAAGGCAAATACGTGCTAATGTGATGCGGTTGGGTAAATTCACTGAAGGTTCCTCCCCTAGTCCATACGAATCCGGTATTCCAGCATTTTCTTCAAAACTGCTTAGCTAGTATATTATAGCCATAAATAAGTGTCAAAAAAACATGAAGCACCCCGCAAGTAAGGTAAGTATACACTGCGGGGCACATGATCTTACTTTAAATTGTTAAACTGTAAATCAAGCGGCAAATCAGCCTTGCGCAAGAGCTGGATAATCTGCTGGAGATCGTCGCGGCTTTTGCCGGTCACGCGGATCTGATCACCCTGGATCGTGCTCTTAACCTTCAGCTTGGAATCGCGGATCAGAATATTGATCTTCTTCGCGTTCTCCTGGTCTATTCCTTGCCGCAGTCCCAGCCGCTGGCGCACCGTGCCGAGCGAAGCCGGCTCCACTTTGCCGAAATCCATATTCTTCAGCGTGATTCCCCGCTTCACCATCTTGGTCTGGAGGATATCAATCACTGCATTCAGCTTGTATTCATCCTCTGAGGCGATGACAAGCGCATCCTTCTCCAGCTTCAGGCTGCTCTTGCTGTTCTTGAAATCAAACCGGTTATCGATTTCCTTCTCGGTCTGATGAACCGCATTGGTCAGCTCCTGCATATCCATCTTGGATACGATATCAAATGAACTTTCTGAACTCATGGTTCCACATCCTTTACTTACAATTAGTCTGTTCCTATTATATGAGATAGGGGCTCTTAAGTCTAATACTGGAAAAGAGTCAGGTGGAAACGGCATTCCGTCCTTTGTAAGGACGGTACCGTTTCAGCGAGAAATAGAAGGATAATTTATAGCGTGAACATATAAATTCTTATATTTGCACCTAAAAACACGCCTCCCGGAACCTGTCCGGGAGACGCTCACCTCTAAATATTATCTGCTGCGTGCAGGAGCCCGGAACATATCCAGAATCCCCAGCAGAACATGTGCCAGTCCAAAGCCCAGAATACCATATCCCCAGGCGCCCGGTGTCAAATAATACCCCAGGAGACTGACAATAATGCCAAGCCCTGTTACAATCCAGCTGACGGTCATGAGAGAATACACCTCACTTTGGCGTAAGAACTGTTAAACACTTCTAGGTTCTCCATTCTGCCAAAGACTATACATCGGGTGTACTATTCTCCTGTAGTGCTACCGTCAGTAGCGCCGTCCGTCCCGCTATCCAGTTCAAGCAGCAGGCGCGAGGAGGTTTTGCCGTCGGTGATAGCCTGTCCGTTGACCGAAATCGCGGTAGCCGGTGAATATCCCGATTTGATATACATTCCGCCGCTGTCCAGTGTAAAGCTCAGATTCTCACCGGCCTTGGTGTTCCCGAAGCTGAGCTTCTCCCCCTTGGAGTTCTCGCCCTTGTACACTTCAAGCCAGCTGACTCCCGTAGCGGCAATCTGTACCTGAACCGGGGTTCCGGCAGGTGCAGAGACCTTGTAAATGGTCGTCTTGCCCGATTTACGGTCCTGAGTAACGGTGACAGCACCCGGAGAAGCCGATGGAGACGGCTCTGGAGTTGCAGTAGGCGCAGTGGTTGCCGCGGCTCCAGCATCAGGCGTAGCCGCCGCATCCGCTGTCGCTGAAGGCACTGCACCGCCTCCAGCGGCAGTAGGAGAAGGCTTCACCTTCGCCGGATCTTGCGTGGCAGTCGTCAGGTTTGCATTATCCGCTTTCTCCGGCGAATCATTATTCAGCGTGGAAGAGGCATATAAGTAGATGACCACCAGGATCAGCACCGGGAAGGTCCACATCAGCAAGGTCGGGAGCCACTTGGCGTTACGCTCCGTTTCAGGCTTGCGGCTCCGCTTCTGAATCACGGTCTCCATGGTAGTATCGACAGGAGCAGCAGGCACATTGCCGTGCTCCTCCATCAGCTCATCCGGGTTAACCCCGACCGCCTCGGCATAGGTTTTGATAAAGGCCCGGACATAAAAGCTGCCCGGAAGCACTTTATAATCCCCTGCTTCGATGGCTTCCAAATATTTTTTGCGGATCTTTGTTACTTCCTGGACATCATCAAGACTCATCCCCTTTTGCAGACGAGCCTCCTTCAAATGCCGGCCCAGTTCCGACATACCATCACCTCCTGAATGTTGTGTGAGCAATGCTCTTAATGAAATATATTAAAGATCTTCACTGTAGCTTGTCGTAAACGACTCGTACAATATCTCTTCGTTCGGTGAATTGCGCAGCTCAATAATAATATCGAAGTCATCGAAGGTGAATTCGGATTCCCGCACAAAAATATCAGGATGCTCAATCACCTTGGTGCTTGCCATACTCATGACATTCTGCAGCAGGTTATAATGCTTCTCGTTCGAGCGGATGGTGCTGACGATCCCGTCAATGATAAATACATTATGCGGATTCATCTCGTCTTCGGCGAGCTGGCTGCGGACGGTCTGGCGCAGCAGCGTAGAGGAGACAAACGTCCAGCGCTTCATCGCACAGACGCTGCCGGCAATAATCGATTCTGTCTTGCCAACCCGCGGCATACCACGTAGTCCTATAACCTGATTGCCTTCCCTCTTAAACAGCTCGCCCAGGAAATCGACCAGCAGCCCGAGCTCATCGCGGGTGAAGCGGAAGGTCTTGCGGTCATCCGAATCCCGGTCGATATACCGTCCATGCCGGACGGCCAGTCGGTCCACAAGCCGCGGTGTACGGAGTGCCGTAACCGTTATATTATCAACTTTCTTGAGCATTTCGCCCATCAGCATGATCTTCTCATCGTCGCTGGTTTCCAGCAGCATTCCGCGCGTCTTGCCTTCCACGCCGTTAATCGTCAGAATATTGACTTCCAGCATCCCCAGCATCGAAGCGATGTCGCCTAACAGACCGGGTCTGTTCTTATGTATCTTATACTCCATATACCATTGTTTATATTCCACTTGTGCGCACCTCATAGATTCCTTTTCCCTGCATGTTGTTTCAGATACACGGGTCATGTTAATGATATATAAAAAAAAATTGAAAGGCAAGGACACGATTGTAATAATTGCAGAAAAGCTCCCGCAAGGGGAGCTTCTTCCGCGTACCTATGCGTTTTTCTTCGCCAGTTTGACCATGAGTCCGGCAATGGTATGCTTCTCATCATCCGTCCCGACATCCCACAGCTCTTTGATGGCCCGGTTGGAATAGTTGCCCGGATCGACCTTCTTGTCGAGGAATTCCCCGATTTCGAACGCCAGCTTGGTGATGGTCTCGTCGCTCATCCCCATTTTTTCGGCCTGAATGACCCGGTCGCCCAAAAAGCTTTTCCAGGTATCAAAGTTCTTCACTACGGAATCTGTTGACATCTTAAATCCTCCTCAGGTTTGTAATGATATTGAGATTTAGAAGCAACAGTTATAATATGTCTCAAGCCGGAAGGTCTTATGCTGGAGCATTTCTCCAGAGCAGGCTCATGGTTCCTGGCATTATACCGGTTATTACGTAATCCAGCCGCCGTTCGGACTGATGACCTGACCCGTGATATAACCGGACTCAGGCAGCGCCAGAAAATAAACAAGCGAGGATATATCCTCAGGGGTAGCCAGCCTCCCCGCAGGGATCTCCTCCTCCAGCATTTTCAGTTCATCCGCCTGCAGATTGGACAGCATGGCCGTGTGAACTGCTCCAGGCGCTACAGCGTTCACAGTGACCTTGGAGGGGGCCAGCTCCTTGGCGAGCGCCTTGGTAAAAGCATTCACTCCGCCCTTACTGGCCGAATAAGCCACTTCACAGGAGGCACCTGAGATCCCCCACACCGAAGACACATTAATGATCCGGCCGTAACGCTGCGTGACCATATAAGGCATGAAAATCTGGCTGCACATGAAGGTGCCCTTCAGATTCACCGCCATGATATCGTCCCACTCCTCCTCGGTCAGATCGGCTAACATGCCATAATGAGCTTTCCCGGCATTATTGACCAGGATATCCGGCATCATGCCGCTGCTCTCCAGCCTTTCAGCCATGCGTACGAGCTGACTACGGTCTTTCATGTCCGCCGCTACAGTCATTACCTTCGCCCCCAGCGCCAGACAGCGCCGGGCCACATCATTTGCCGCTTCATGCGAATTCATATAATGAATCACAATATTCATCCCCACCGAAGCAAAACGCTCAGCGATCGCGCCGCCGATTCCCCCGCTGCCCCCGGTAATGAGCACTGTCATTTCGCCAATCGGTTTGCTGTCCTCTCCCGGTAACATCATTAAGGACTCACCACCAGCGACACGGCCAGCTGCTCCCAGTTCACATGGGCATGGAGCCGGGCATTCACTTCCTCCAGAGTGATCGATTCATACAGGGGAAGCACTTCAAACAGATCTCCTCCACGGAACTGGTAACGGGTGAACTCATGGGCAATGCTCTCCGGCGAATTCAGCATCCGCAGGAAGCCGCCGATTTTCTTTTTGCGGGCCCGTTCGAAATCCTTCTCCGCGAAGCCCGTCTCCAGAATACGTCCTACCTCTTCCTTAATCCGTTCAAGCAGCAGCCCCGGATCTTTGGTATCGCCGCCGATCGCCGAGAAGGCATACTCCGCAGAGCTGTTAAATTCGTGACCGAAGCTGTCGGAGATCAATTCCTCGTCATAGAGCTTCTGATACAATGCCGTACTGCTGCCAAACAGCAGATCCAGCATCAGCTTCGTGGTCAGATCACGGCGCACCGCCGCTTCACCGCTCAGACCATCCACCTTTTCCTTGAAGCCGAACATCATTTTGGGGATGGATACAGCGAGCCTGCTCTCCACATGCTTGGAGGCTACCTGCTCAGGCTCCTCCGCGAAGATACGCGTAATTTCACCCTGCTTCTCATAGCTCTTGCCCTGCTGATTGCTGCGGATCAGTTCAAATACCTGCTCAGGGTCCACTCCGCCGACAACGAACAGCAGCATATTGCTGGGATGATAGAAGGAATTGTAGCAGGTGTACAGCGTTTCTTTGGTGATGGTTGAGATCGACTCAATAGTACCGGCAATATCGATGTGAACCGGATGGGTAACGTACATCGCTTCAATCAGCCCGAAATAGACGCGCCAGTCGGGATTGTCGGCATACATATTGATTTCCTGCCCAATAATTCCCTTCTCCTTCTCCACGTTCTCATCGGTAAAATAAGGACGCTGCACAAAATCAACAAGCGTGCTTAGATTCTGCTCAATATTCTCCGTGGCCGAGAAAAGGTAGACCGTCTGGTCGAAGCTGGTGAAGGCATTCGCAGACGCACCATTGGAAGCAAAAGTGGCAAAAATGTCGCCTTCCGGCTCCTCGAACATTTTATGCTCCAGGAAATGGGCAATTCCGTCAGGTACTGTAGTCTCCTCACCGCCCGCCACCTTGAAGTGATTGTCTACCGAACCGTATTTCGTGGCAAAGGTGGCGTAGGTTTTGAGAAAAGCCGGCTTCGGCAGCACATACACCTGCAGTCCGTTATCCATAACCTCATGATAAAGTGTTTCTTGAAGCCGTTCGTAATGGAGCTTCTCCATCCCTATTCCTCCTTCCCTGTCAGGAAATAAATCGTATCCAGCTCAAAAGTATCCGCCGCAGCCTTCACTTCAGCCGCCCCCATGCCGTCGACCTGGTCCATCAGCTCCTGGGCAGAACGGTCTTTGCCGGATAGCTGGCGGTTGAAATCAAAGGAAATCATCTCAAACGCCGAATCCTGAATCTCGGACAGCAGGTTGCGGATCATCGCCTTGGTCTGGCTAAGCTCCAGGTCAGTGATATTGCCGGCCTTCAGCTCATCCAGCTGCTTGCGGATAATATCAACGGCTTTGCCGTAGTTCTGGGTCTCGATCCCCGATTGAATCGTCCCGATACCCTTATGCCCGTCATAACGGGAGGAGGCATAATACGCCAGACTCTCCTTCTCGCGCACATTGACGAACAGCTTGGAATGCGGGTAACCGCCAAGAATACCGTTGTACATCAGCGCGGAAGCATACCGGTCATCCTTGTAGGTAATCGAGGTCCGCAGCCCCATGTTCAGCTTGCCTTGATTCACATCCAGCTTCTCCTCCACCGTCCGCACTTCCGTAACCGTGACTGGCGTGAAGTCCGAGGTGTAGCCTCCGGCTTCGGAGTGATGGGCCCGGCCAAAATGAGCTGTCACCAGCTTCTCGACCTCCTCAGGTGTGGTATCGCCCACAACATACAGATCAAGCGTAGCCCCATTCAGCCAGGAGGTATAGCTCTGGTACAGCGTCTCAGGCGTGATAGCATCCAGATCGGCCCGTTGACCGAGGGGATGAAGACGGTAAGGCTCGTTGCGGCACATTTCCTCAATGCAGCGTTCTGCCGCGTAGCGGATTTTGTCATTCACAATGGATTCCAGCTTCTTGCGGATCGTCTCGCGTTCTGTAGCTACATAAGAAGCCCGGAAGCTTCCATTCTCAAGCAGGGGGCGGGTCAATACCTCTCCCAGAAAAGCAAAGGATTCCCCAAGCAGGCTCTCCTTGCTCTGCACAAAGGAATCATTGATCGTATCCATCCGGAACTGGACAATCTGGTAATCCCCGCGTTTATAAATATCGAAGCCGAAGCCGGCACCGTACAGCTCCTCCAGACGCTCGCGGAATTGGGTTGTTTCCGGGTAGGACGCTGTCCCCCGGCGGAGTACAAACGGAACCAGTGCGGTAGAGGTCACTGTACTTTCTTCAAGCGGAACGCCTGCATACAGTGAGATGGCGAATGTCTTGAACGCCTTGGTCGGCAGAACATGTATGCGCATGCCTGCGGCATGGCCATGTTGAAATCCATTATTAGTCAAGTCCAAAACTCCTTTGCAGCGTGGATGGATGCTCTATAACAAGTTTATGAAGTATTATCCATTCTAAACCATTCCAAAGTAAGGAAGCAACCGGAGGACAGCGTACCGGTTGCTCTTACGGAGGGTTGTATACAGACACAGTAAGCTACATGCAGAAAATATGCTGGCCGATCGTCTTCACCTGCGGACGGGACCAAATCCACTTGGAGGTCGCCGTCTTGGGATTGAAGTAATAGATACAGCCGCCCGACGGGTCCCAGCCGCTCAGAGCCTGCTGCACTGCCTTGCGTGCCTGTTCATTAGGCTCCAGATAGATCTGGCCGTCAGCTACGGCGGTGAAGGCTCCCGGCTGGAAAATGACGCCCGAAGGCGTATTCGGGAAGCTTGGGGATTTGACACGGTTGAGAATGACTGCGGCTACAGCCACCTGTCCTTCAAAAGGTTCACCGCGTGACTCGCCGTAAACCGCGTTAGCCATGATCTTCAGGTCGTTTTCGGACAAGCCCATGGTATTGCCGGAGGACAGCTCAGCCGTATTGGTTTTGGCTGCAGCTGCGCCGGAGGGCGTTTTCTTCTGGGCGGTAGACGTCTCGGGCGCTGTCGGCTTCCAGGCTGTAGTCGCATTGTATAGCTTAAGCTTCGTCTTGGCCCCGACTACCCCGTCGGATTTCAGGCCGAATTTCCACTGGAACCAGGTGACAGCATTCTTCGTCTTGGTCCCGAACTGACTGTCAATCTTGCCGTTAAAATAACCAAGATGCTTCAATCTTCCCTGCAGCTCATAGACATCCTGCCCGGAAGAGCCTACCTTAAGCGGAGTTGTGCCGAACACGGGCATGGCTTCCTCCCCTTCATCAGGGTGATCTGCGGCAACCTGTTCTGCTGCATATGGCTTGGCATAGATCAAATCATGATCTTTGAAGACTGCACCGGCAAACGGCGCAGCGGCAAGGGCAAGGGTAACGGCGGCAATGATCCACTGCTTATGTTTTGTCATGGGATTCGCTCTACCTTTCTCTTGGAAGTTCTGCATGAATGGCTAAAGTTATTATGACGACTGGCAGGGCTTCCTATGCATGACCGCAAATCAAGGAAACGTAAATCCATTGCAACTGAGAACGATTATCAACTATACTTGGGTTATGAAACAACAGGAGTTGAGAAGAAACATGGATTTTAAAGACCATATTGTACTGTGGAACCATGCTGCTGTAGAAGTTATCGATATCCGCAAGGCCTCATTCACTTCTGGACAACCTCCGCTGAACTATCGCCTTCCGGCTAGTACATACCTGTATATCGTTCGCGGCAGCGCAAGTCTGCTTATAGATGACAGCCGATATGAAATCAGCGGCGCAACTGTCTTTCACGGGGGCAAAGGCACTACGATTAAATTGCTGAAAACACATGAAATTCTGGATTATTACCTTATTATGTACCGTTCAACATTAACGCTGCCTGCCCGGCGCAACCTGACAGCGGTTCTGGAACGCAGCAAGCCTTTTACCGGAATCTATCACTTCACTCCTGTCCATCCCCTGCTGCTGTATGAGATTCTAGACCAGATGTATGGGGATTGGCAGACACGCCGCGCCCTGGAGCATCTGCATGTCAAAGTCCTGTTCTATCAATGGGTCCATGAGCTGCTTCATCAGATGCAGGAGCAGGAGCTGCACCCGCTTAGAGCAGATGTGCTCGACCAGGCTGTCCGTTATATGCATGATTCTTACAGCAGGCCGTTCACCCTGGATACACTTGCCGACACTTTGGGCACCAGCCCGAGGACATTATCGAGGCTATTCCGCATGCGGCTTCAGACCAGCCCCGCCCAATATCTGGTTCAGATTCGCATGGATAAGGCACGTGAGCTATTGCTGGGCACAGAAGCCACACTGCATGATATTGCAGCTGCTGTGGGCTACCCGGATGCGTATTCTTTTGGAAAAATGTTCAAAAAGCACTTCGGAAACTCTCCAGTGAGGTACAAAAATTCTGAGCAGGCCGCTTCCCCTTGGCGGGATATGATATCTGTGCTGTCTGCAAATGACATTGCCCGTGAAGGCACTCTCCGATATATTGATGATGATAATCATTATCAATATGATCAAAAAGGAGCGTCATCCATGTTCAGAACGGCCAAGCCATCCCTAATGTTAACCTTGTTGTTATGCTTCACCATAGTGTTAAGTGCCTGTTCCTCAGGAAATACCACTACAACGACGGCGGGCAACGGCACCAATACGCCAACCTCTTCGCCTGCTGCGACGGCATCCTCTACAACGTCCCCTGACAACACTGCAGCCGAGGCACAGACCCGGACGATCTCTACGGTAAAAGGAGATGTCGTGGTGCCTGCCGATCCTCAGCGTGTCGTGGTGCTGTATCTGCTGGGCGATGTGCTGGCTCTGGGCATCAAGCCCATAGGGGTATCTGATGTGTCCGAAGGCGCTGCCTTTGAGAATGAATTGAAGGATGTACAGAAGCTGGGCACCTGGTTCGAGGCTAGCCCTGAGGTTGTACTGTCGCTTGAGCCCGATCTGATCATTGTTCCTTCTGAGGAAACCTATCAGGCATTGCATGACATCGCACCGACAGTGCTGGTCCCTTATGAGAAGATGACGACCGATGAACGGGTAGGATTCATTGGACATATTTTCGGCAAGGAAGAACAGGCTACCAGCCTTCTGAACAATTTCAAGGCCAAAGTGGAAGACAGTAAGCAGAAGCTGCAGGACGCGGGAATCCTCGGTTCAACGGTCTCCATCATGGAAGGCGGCTCAGACCGCAGCATGGTAGTGGTGATGAGCAAACAGTACGGCCGGGGTTCACAGGTCATTTATGAATATCTCGGAATGAAGGCTCCTGAGCTCCTCCAGCAAAAAATTGATTCCAAGACCGATATGGGCGGTGATTCCGTATCCTTTGAAGTGCTGGCCGACTACAGCGGGGATTATATCTTCCGCTCCTCCTATGAAGGGATGGCTGATCTGACGGAAGACCCGCTCTGGAACGGCATCCCTGCAGTCAAAGAAGGCCGGTTGATGAATATCGACTTCGGATTATCCTATTACAACGATATTTACTCCCTGAACGCACAGCTTGATTTCATTGTTGAGCATTTGCTTGCAGCACCACGGGTGAAGTAATATTGTTGCCCCTGCAAAATAAAAAGCTGTCCCGTAAGCCATTGCTGGCTTGCGGGACAGCTTTTTGCATTTATGAACTGAGTCTATTATGCTGATACTGCTCCAGCGACATCAGCACCTCACGCGGCTTGCTGCCCTCGTAAGGGCCGATGACGCCTCTGGCCTCCATAGAGTCGATCAAGCGTGCGGCACGGGTGTAACCGACGCGCATACGCCGCTGAAGCAGCGATACAGAGGCCTGCTTGGCTTCCAGCACGATCTGGACGGCCTGTTCATACAATTCATCCTGCGGCTCCTGATCCTCGCTCATGGTATCGTCCACCTCAGGCACAAGCGACTCGTCGTAATTCGCTTCCCCCTGGCTGCTGACATACTGCACAATCGTCTCTACTTCCTGATCGCTCATGAAAGCACCCTGAACACGGATCGGCTTGGAAGCCCCCATCGGCAGGAACAGCATATCGCCGCGTCCGAGCAGCTTCTCGGCACCCGGCATATCCAGAATGGTCCGGGAGTCCACATTCGAGGAGACACCGAAAGCAATCCGCGAAGGAATATTCGCCTTAATCAGGCCGGTGATCACATCTACCGAAGGACGCTGTGTGGCGATAATCAGATGAATTCCCGCCGCCCGCGCCATCTGGGCCAGCCGGCAGATTGCATCCTCTACATCATTCGCAGCAACCATCATCAGATCGGCAAGCTCGTCCACGATGACAACGATATACGGCAGTACTGCTGCCGGATTATCCTTCATCAAGTTGTTGTAGCCCTCCATGTTACGTGTGCCTGATTTGGAGAACAGCTCATACCGCTTCTCCATCTCCACCACAATCTTCTTCAAGGCCAGACTGGCACGCTTAGGGTCTGTAACTACAGGAGCCAGCAAATGCGGAATGCCGTTATATACATTCAGCTCGACCATCTTAGGGTCAACCATAAGGAATTTCACTTCATTCGGCTTAGCCTTATATAGAATGCTGGTAATAATACCGTTGATGCAGACTGATTTACCGGAGCCGGTTGCTCCCGCTACCAGCAAATGGGGCATCTTGGCGAGATTGCCGATAATCGTCTGGCCGGAGATATCCCGCCCGAAGGCAATCGACAGCCGTGACTCCGCATCCTGAAAAATCTGTGTCTCCATCACTTCGCGCATGGTGACGACCGAAACCTCCGAATTCGGCACTTCAATGCCGATGGCTGATTTGCCGGGAATCGGCGCTTCCATACGGATATCCTTGGCAGCCAGTGCCAGCGCGATGTCATCGGTAAGATTGACAATCCGGCTGACCTTCACGCCGATATCCGGCTGAATCTCATACCGGGTCACCGCCGGTCCGCGAACCACTTCCAGCACCTTCGCCCTTACACCGAAGCTCTCCAGTGTAGCCTCCAGCTTGCGTGCCGTCTGCATATAATCATTCTGATCGCCCGCCTTAGCCCCGTTAATCGGTTTAGCCAGCAAACGGAAGGACGGCAGCTTGTACGGCTTGGGCGGAGGTGGAGGCGGTATAATCGGAGCCGCCTCGCCCTCCTCTGCCGTTCCCAGCAGCCCGTCCAGCTCTAGAGGCAGTATACCCTCCCCGGATTCCCCTGACGGAGCAGAATCTGCTCCCGCTCTCGTAAGCTCAGCAGCACCTGTTCCGGTGGCAGCACCACCACGTGCCGCTGGTGAGAATTCGCTCCATTCCTCCCGGTCCTCGGCATTCAGCCCTTCAGAGCGGATATGCTCGAAGAAATCCCGGATGATCGGCGTTACAGGCTCAAGCTCCTCATCCGGGAAGTCCTCCTCGCCATACTCCTCCAGAGGAACACCTCCCGCTGCTGTCATTCTGGAGATGACCGGCCCCCCCCGCGGATCCGTAATGATGATATCCGTCACTTCATCCTCCGGATCACCCATGACTTCCGGCTGACTCTGGCGGGCAGCCCCGCTGAACCAGCCGGTTATTCTGCCCAGAAGCTTCGACTGTCCGCGTCTTGGCAGCTGCTGATCCGATCCGTCATCCTCTTCAAAGTAATCGTCATCATCCGCAGGTTCCGGCGTTGTAACTCTGCTGGCTCTAGCCGGTCTGCTGTTGACCACCGGTACAGCAGCCGGGCGGTTCGCCGCCCGGAGCTTAATTCCTTCAATCAGCTTCACAGCTCTTACCCGGAGTAGGGTAAACAGCTCTACATAGGAAAGATTGGTAATCAGCATGAAGCTGATGGCCAGCAATACAATCATCAGCAGCTTAGCACCCAGATTGCCGAACAGCCACAGGAGCGCAGCGTATTCAAGCGCACCGATGTACCCCCCGCTGATATCCTTGCCCAGCATGTATACACTGCTGTCGCCGGCGCCCGGTGAGAGGGCGCCGGATAAATCATTATGTATTTGAGACAGTACATTGCCCGGATGCAGCATCCCGAGCGGACCCAGCTTCTGCTGCATTGCCGATATGGTACTCATCAGGCACATGGACAACAGCAGGAGCAGGCCGCCGGTATAGCGGCTGTTCCAGGTGGACGGCCATTTCCTGTGAATCATTACCATCAGCCCATAGAAAATTCCGGCCAGCGGCAGCACAAAATAGAATCTGCCAAGTAAATACCCCGCCATGCTTGAGAGCGAGCGGCCGACAGCCGCTTCCCCCGACAATGCAATGACGGAAATCGTAATCAGCAGAATTCCGTAGATTTCATATTTTAAAACACTGCCCAGCAGCGCTTTCTTCTTCTTTCTTCTCCGTTTAGCCACGCCAGCCACCCCCGAGTCAACATTATACCATATAATGGCGTGGCGTACCTATGTTCTCTTTTGTCAGAATATGCATCTTTAGGGGGTTTGTTCGCACTTAGCGGTCCAGCTGAACGATTGCACCCGGGGAGAAGGCCGCATCCAGATATTTATCCAGCGGACACTGCAGCAGCCGGACCACCTTCGCCTGGCCTCCATCCAGCAGCTCTACCTGCATCAGCATGCCCTGAATAGTCATCTCCTGCACGGGAGAGGCATAACTCAGTGCCCCCTCGAATACCTGCTCCATCGGAAGAATGGTATAAAAGGTCATTGGGTCAGCCCCCCTGGCGTAAGCGTATCGTTCGTCTGAGAAGGAGCAGCGGCAATCATCCGGTTCAGATGGGCCAGTGCGGCACCGATTCCGCCCACTTCATCCATCAGGCCGAATCTGACGGCATCCTGGCCGCCCACTGCGGTGCCGATGTCCCGGTTCAGCTCTCCGGTCTTGAACATCAGATCCTTGAACTGTGATTCCGTGATGCGGGAATGAGAGGTCACGAACTTCACCATCCGCTCCTGCATCCGCTCCATATACTCGAAGGTCTGCGGCACGCCGATCACCAGGCCGTTCATCCGGATCGGATGGATCGTCATGGTTGCACTTTCGGCAATAATGGAATATGTGGAGGATACCGCTATAGGCACGCCGATGCTGTGACCGCCGCCGATGACTACCGTTACTGTAGGCTTCGACAAGGACGCGATCATCTCGGCAATGGCCAGTCCAGCCTCTACATCCCCGCCAACCGTATTGAGAATAATCAGCAGCCCCTTGATGGTCTTATTCTGTTCGGCGGCAACAAGCTGGGGAATAATATGCTCGTATTTCGTGGTCTTGTTATGCGGCGGCAAGACGAAATGCCCTTCAATCTGTCCTATAATCGTCATACAAAAAATATCCGGCTCCCCGGTCGGAACCACTGTCTGTCCCAATTCCTTAAGTACCCCTACAGGTCCCGGGATTCCTGGAGGAACCGGCTCATTCACTGCGGGCTTTACCTCCCCTGGCAGAATCTCTTCGTTACGCCCTCCGCCCGCCTTGCTTGCTTCTGTGATTTCCATCGTACACAGCGCTCCCCTTCTGCCTGCAACACCCGTGTGCTTCAGGATTCTAATTTCTGTTAGTATGACATTCCGGGGGACTGCCTTATGCACCATATCAATTGCACTTGTTTTTTCTGCTGCTAATTCAAGAGGCCGGGCCCTCTCTTTAACGGGCCGCCCTCAGTATTTCTTATTTTAATATTTGTCCACCACTGCTCCCAGTACTGCTCCGCGCACGTAGGTCTGACCTTTCAGGCTCTTTAACCCGTCCGCCGTCCCGGTCACAACTACGCCCAATATCCGGATATCACCGGCTTCCGGCGCCGCCTTGTCCTTTTTCAAATAATTGAAGATGCGCTGATACTCACTGTGGTGATTGTCCTTCTTGTCTACCCCAATCTGTACTGCGCCGATGAAATCCTCGGGCTTCGCCTGATTCCACTCCGGCTGGATGCCGAAACCGTAGACTCCGTAATTCGCACTCATCGGGGTCGGATAGTTCATTTTAGCGGGATCGTTCTCATTAGGAAACGGCTTAAAGCCGAACCCCTCGCGGTCATCATACGTATCGACCCAGTACCAGACCTGTTTTGCCCCAGCGGGCAGAATGCTCTTCGCTTCTTCAAACGAGTAGTCCTTGTCAAAAGATACCGCCAGCTCCACCCGCTTATCTCCGTTCATCCGGTCCAGCTCGGAGAGATCATTGATAATTTTTCCGTTGTAATCGACTCCCGGGATATAGAAGGCCATTTCTCTTTGTCCATTGTCGGAATTGTAATTCCGGTAATACTCGTACCCCTCCTGCTTCATACGCAAATCTTCTACGTTCAGGTTATTTGCCCCTCCGTATGCGCCCGTTGTGAAGGGGAACCACCAAGGATTGTAATTGAGCCATCTGGTTTTCCAGGGGATTGGTACGTCATCGACAATCTTGTAGGTATTCATTTCCAGGACGCCTGACAAAAAGCCGCGGTTATCCTTGTAGCCGGAATCGAATTCATTGGGACTGCTGATCCTCATATACTGCTGCTCGCTATAGTGGGCATTCATGGATAGATGACCTACAAGCTGCGCTGCTCCATAGAATACGATCAACAACGTAAGTACACTGACTCCGAGTGAAATCAGGATACTGCGGATCATACTCTTCCGTTTGGTTTTTTTCAGGGTGGTCATAATATTCTGGTCTTCTGCTTCTTCCCATGGGGCAGTCATTCGCCCTCACCTCCGTATAATTGTTGAAATTGCTGCCGCGCCCGGTAGAGCGTAGCCTTCACTGTTCCTTCCGTGATGCCAAGCATGGCGGAAATTTCCTTGTAGGACAGCTCCATTTCATATTTCAGCAGTATCAGCTGCCTGTTGGCTGGAATCATACCGGCCAGCACCTCTTCAATCTTCTCCTTGCGCTCCCGCCGCAGCAGCACCGCTTCCGGGAGCTCATGCTCAGGCGCAGGATGAACCTCCACTTCCTCGCTGTATTGAAACTTCTTCTTCCTGCGGCACAGGTCAAAATACCGGTTGATTGCAACCTTGTATAACCAGGCGCTGAATTTGCGCTCATCGATCGCTTCCAGATACAGCAGCGCCTTGTACACAGTGTCCTGCACAATATCCTCTGCATCTGAGGCCCCGGCACCGAGGCGGATCAAGTAGCGGCGGATCTCCGCCAGTTTGGGTTGGAGCACCTTCTCCAA
Source organism: Paenibacillus sp. FSL M7-0420 (assembly GCF_038002345.1). NCBI lineage: Bacteria > Bacillati > Bacillota > Bacilli > Caryophanales > Paenibacillaceae > Paenibacillus > Paenibacillus sp. FSL M7-0420. The sequence goes on from NZ_JBBOCJ010000001.1 coordinate 4,090,974, forward strand.
GTCTCTTGGCTCCATGCTGCACCTCCTTGCCTGTATAACGGTCAGGTTGCCCAAATGTTGTTTTGTGCAGTGAAAAAAAACATAAAAAAGCCCCTTCCCCAGGAAACCGTCCAATATTTCCGGGAAAAGAGGCTATTGCCAAAGCTATATTGTTAAGAAATGCTTCTCTTATACTTCCATAATAATCGGCAGGATCATCGGTCTGCGGCGGGTCTGCTCATAGAGGAAACGGCCGAGTGAGTCTTTGACACTGGTCTTCAGGGAAGCCCATTCATTGACCTTCTCACTCATCAGACGCTGCAGCGTACCCGCAACAATCCGGTTTGCTTCGTCCAGGAGACCTTCCGATTCCCGCACATATACGAATCCGCGGGAGATGATGTCAGGACCGGAGACAATCGCTCCGTTCTGCTTGCTGAGGGTAACCACAACCACCAGGATACCATCCTGCGACAACAGCTTACGGTCACGCAATACAATGTTGCCTACATCGCCGACACCCAGCCCGTCGATCAGTACGTTACCTGCAGTTACCTTACCCGCTCTGCGTGCAGCTCCACCGGAGATCTCAATCACTTCACCCAGCTCGGTGATGAAGATATTGCTTGGCTCTACGCCAACAGATTCCGCGAGAAGTGCATGCTTGCGCTGCATCCGGTATTCACCGTGAATCGGCATGAAGTATTTCGGCTTCATCAGGTTGAGCATCAGCTTCAGCTCTTCCTGGCTGCCGTGACCGGATACGTGAACGCCGGAGTTGGAGCCGCTGTAGATAACATTGGCACCCAGACGGAACAATTCATCAATGGTACGGCCTACATATTTCTCATTACCCGGTACCGGTGTAGCCGCAATAATAACGGTGTCGCCCGGCATAATGTCTACCTTGCGGTGGCTGGAACGCGCCATGCGTGTCAGCGCAGACATGGGCTCGCCTTGGCTGCCTGTGCACAGTACTACCACACGGTTGCCTGCCATTCTGTTCATCTCTTCAGGCTCAATGAGCATGCCGTCAGGGATATGCAGATAGCCAAGCTCGGAAGCAATGGATACTACGTTAACCATGCTTCGTCCAATAACGGTAATCTTACGTCCGGTGGCTTCAGAAGCGTTCACTACCTGCTGAATACGATGCACGTTGGAAGCGAAGGTTGCTACTACCACACGTTGTTCAGCTTTGCGGAAAATATCTTCCAGCACGATGCCGACATTCTTCTCCGAAGGGGTGAAGCCCGGCTTCTCGGCATTGGTGCTGTCTGACAGCAGGGCCAGAACGCCCTTCGATCCGATCTCAGCCATGCGGTGCAGATTGGCAAATTGACCGTTGACTGGCGTGTGGTCGAATTTGAAGTCACCGGTGTGGACAACGTTGCCCTCAGGCGTCTCAATGCATACCCCGACAGAATCCGGAATACTGTGATTCGTTCTGAAGAAGGTTACCTTAAGCGATGTGCCCAGTTCAACCTCGGAATCCTCGTTAATCAGAATCCGCTTAGTTTCACCCAGCAGGTTCGCTTCCTTGAGCTTGTTCTCCACAAGACCCAGGGTAAGTCTTGTTCCATATACCGGAACATTCAGGTTCTTAAGCACATAAGACAAGCCGCCAATGTGATCCTCATGGCCGTGCGTAAGAACAATCCCTCTTACCTTGTCACGGTTCTCGGTGAGGTAGGAGATATCCGGTATTACGATATCAATACCCAGCATATCTTCTTCAGGGAATTTCAGACCGGCGTCTACGACTACAATGTCGTTACCGTACTGAACTACGTACATGTTCTTACCAATTTCACCGACTCCGCCAAGTGCGAATATCGTCAGTTTGTCGTTGTTGTTATTGTTTTTTTTGGACAAATGAATCTAACCCTCCTATGATGTTGGACGTCATACTTTTTATTTGTTAACAATGAGCTTCAATATTTCAGCGGCGCTGTAATATACATCAAATTGCTGTTAACTCCTTATTTCGACAAGGAATTCCCGGTAAGTCTGTATACTTGCGCAGGTCTAAACTCCCGAATCCGGGCAGTAATATCCTCTTGAAGCGGGCAAATGCCCTCAAAATTCCACCACCGCGCCCCTCGCGCGTAAATCCGGCATATTTAGCACAGACTTATTCAAGGACCTATCCTGTCTTACAATGCAACAAATCCGCATTGCCGGAAGATTACCGCATATTCAATTAACCGCACCAAGTCACTTAAGTTCATTATACATGATTTTTTTGGCAAAAGACAAGTCACCCTGTACCTGGTCCTATTCTTTCCTTAACAAACAGCCAATATTTAAGGAAAAGACAAGCAAAAAACGCTGCAACGCCTGACTTTTTTAACATAGAGTTAATCCTGGAGAAATAATTCCCATATGTGATCTGCGGCGGCTGGAAGTCCGTAACGTAAAAAACCGGCCGCTCCATAAGAGCGGCCGGTTGCCGTTGTACCTATCTTCGCCTATTCATTTATCCACGCCTGGACTATTTTATCTTAGCAGGGCAGCAATGAAAGCCGCCTCTTCTTCCGTAGGTGAAACCAGCGGCAGGCGGACCGAGCCGACATCCAGCCCGCGCAGCCCCAGCGCATACTTCACGGCAGAGGGGTTAGGCAACGGCTGCGGACACTCGAACAGCCCCTTGAAGACCGGAAACAGCTGCCGGTGAAGCTCGCCTGCACGGCGGACATCCCCGGAGGTGAAGGCCTCGATCATCTCTGACATCTGCGCTCCGACAACATGGCTGGCCACACTGATGATACCGTGGCCTCCCACAGCAAGCGTCGCGAGGCCGGCGGAATCATCTCCGGTGTAGACATGGAAGTCTTCAGGACAAGCTGAGGCAATCCATGTAATCTGGTCTACCGAAGCACATTCCTTCGTAGCCACAATATTAGGAATCTCCGCCAGACGCAGGGTGGTTGCTACACTCATGCTTACTGTCGTTCGTCCTGGCACATTGTACAAGATGCAGGGCAGCGAGGTCGCAGCAGCAATTGCAGAGAAATGCTGGTAGAGCCCTTCCTGATTCGGTTTATTGTAATAAGGGACGACCAGAAGCACACCGTCCACGCCGATTTTCTCGGCTTCCTTAGTGAGCTCGATGGAATGTCTGGTGCTGTTGCTGCCGGTACCGGCAATAATTTTACAGCGTCCGCCTGCTTGCTGCTTCACGAAGGAGAACAGCTTCAGCTTCTCCTTATCGGTTAGGGTCGGCGATTCGCCGGTGGTTCCGCAGACTACGAGCGCAGCGGACTTTTGTTCCTCGATCAGATCATCGACCAGCCTTGAAGTTGCTTCCCAGTTGATTTCTCCTTCCCCGTCAAACGGGGTTACCATTGCGGTGATCAGTCTTCCGAAATCCACTTTGAATTCCTCCTTGTCAGCGGTGCAATTCAAACTTGGCATGCAGGGCGCGAACCGACTGCACCATATCTTCTTTTTTCACGAGAACCCAGATGGTTGTGTTGGAATCGGCAGACTGCAGAATCTGGATGTTCTGCGAGCTGAGCGCCTCGACGATATGCGCCATGATTCCCGGAACGCCGTTGATGCCCCCGCCGATGACGGAGACCTTGGCACAGCCGGACAAGCTCTTGGGACGCAGGCCCAGCTCCTGCAGCGCAGCAATCGCCTGCTCTGATTTGTCATCGAACACCGTATATACGGCCTCGGTCGGTGTCACATTGATGAAGTCCACACTGATCCCGTTATCGGCCATGCTTTTGAATATCTGCAGCTGCACGCCGGTTCCATTGCCCTCCGGACATTCCACCGAGATCTGCGTAATATTGCTGACATAGGCAACCCCTGTGACGAAACGGTCCACGACTCCATGGGATACATCACTGAAGCCCTCGGGATGGGTCACCAGCGTCCCCTCCGCTTCGGAGAAGGTCGAGCGTACACGCACCGGAATCTGGGCCTGCATGGCAATCTCCACAGCCCGTGGATGAATGACCTTGGCTCCCTGATACGCCATGTTACAAATCTCGGTGTAGCTGACATAAGTAAGCTGCCGTGCATCTTCGACAATCCGTGGATCAGCGGTGAGTATTCCGTCAACATCCGTATAGATATCTACCATATCCGCACGCAGAGCTGCTCCAAGTGCTGTAGCCGAAGTGTCGCTTCCGCCGCGGCCGAGAGTGGTGAAATCACCAGCTTCCGTCTGACCCTGGAAGCCGGTTACTATTACTACTTTATGCTCACGCAGTTCCCGTAGAATGCGTTCTGTGCGCACATCCAGGATTCTGGCATTGCCATAGCTGTTGTCGGTCAGGAATCCGGCTTGCGCCCCTGTCAGCACCGTCGACCGAATGCCCTCCTGCTCCAGCAGACCGCACAGATTGGCCGCCGAGATAATCTCCCCGCAGCACATCAGCAGATCCCGTTCCCGGTCCGGCAGTGAATTCCCGCTCTGAACCGCCAGATCAAGCAGTGTATCGGTAGCATAGGGCTCCCCCTTGCGGCCCATAGCCGAGACTACGACCACCAGGCTGAACCCGCTGGCCAGCTCCCGTTTGACATGACGGATTACGTGTTCTCTGGCCACTGGTGTGGAGAGTGAGGTTCCGCCGAATTTTTGCACCAAAATACCCATGTATAATTCCTCCATTGCTTCTTTCAGCAGACTTACTGAACCCTACGTGAAATAAATCACCCCGCGAGGCAGAAGTGTTCGTAGCCGCGATAACCTGACTCTTATTATAGCGTAAAATTGTTCGTGCCGCCCCCGGGATGAGGACGGCAGAAATGAAGCTTATGGGTCCGTCAGCTAAAATTCGCTCTTCCGGGCCAATCCTGTACTGATTATATAAGCTATGCAGTATGAAATCGTTGTACTAACATAGGCTGTAACTGGTGACCCTGCAGGGCGGCGTAACAGGCTTCGGGAATGAGATCCATTTGCGCCACCAGCGAATTCGGCTTCCCCTCGGGATTATCCTGTCCGAACGGGACGAAATAAATATGTTTGGCTACCAGGAGCTTCGCAATATTCGCAGCGTTAAGACCAAGTCCGTCATTCGTCGAGATCGCCAGCACCAGCGGACGCCCGTTGCGCATCTGCGATTTGGCTGCCATCAGCACCGGACTGTCCGTCATCGCGTTCGCCAGCTTGCTGGTTGTGTTCCCTGTGCAGGGAGCAATCGTCAGCACATCCAGCAGCTTGGAAGGACCCAGCGGCTCCGCTTCAACAATTGTAGAAATGATATCATTCCCTGTTATATCTTTCAACTGTTTTAACCAATTTTCCGAGGTTCCAAAGCGGGTGTCCGTGTTCAGTACCGAAGCAGACACAATCGGCACCACATTCGCTCCTGAGTCCATGAACCGCTGAATCTGCGGCATCACCTCAGCGAAGGTGCAGTGTGAGCCGGTAATGGCATAACCTACTGTTTTTCCGTGCCAATCCATTCATTCATCCCCCCTGATTAAAGTCTCGTCCGATATCGACTGTACCAGCGCACCTGCCATAATGATTCCGGCGCTCTTGGGGGCAACAATCCCGGGCAGGCCCGGTGCCAGCATCGCCTTGATCCCGCGCTTCTCGGCATAACGGAAGTCGCATCCGCCCGGTGCGGACGCCAAATCAATGATCACGCAGTGCGGCTGAAGCCGGGACAGGACCTGTGCGTTGATAATCATAGCGGGTATGGTGTTGAAGATCAGATCCGCCTCAGGCGCATGCAGCAGCAAATCGTCTGTCATAAAAGGCTTCCAGCCCATTTCCTCTGCCCTTGCAAAGTGCTCCTGCTTCCTGACGCCTACTTTGACCGTGGCCCCCATTCCCTGGAGGGTTCTGGCCATGGTGAAGCCGGTCCGGCCCATCCCCAGCACCATCGATGTGGAGCCGTGTATGGTAAAGTCAGTGTTCTGCACGGCCATCACCAAAGCTCCCTCCGCTGTCGGGATAGAGTTGTAGATCGCCACATCGTCCCTGTTCAGCAGCTCCACCAGCTTCAGCGAATGTCCGGCACACAGGCCGCGCAAATAGCTTTTAGCCATGCCGGTGTATACCAATGCCCGGGAAGGCAGAGCCGCGATATGCTCCTCCCTCAGTTGGAGGCGTTCTGAAGAATACAGCGCGTTAATGTAACCCTCATCATCGCAGCCGACCGCCGGCAGCACCAGCACATCCGCTTCACTTAGCAGCTCGGGCGACAACAGTTCAAGGCTTACCCCCGGGCATGGGGCATCCCATGTATCGAATCCGGCAACGCTTACGGCCGCATCCAATTCCACACATTTCCGAATCACTTCAATTTGTCTCGCGTCCCCGCCCAGGAACACGATCCTGATGCCAGTAAGCATAGGGATGACGCTCCTTTCCACAACCACATTCGACTATAGAGCATCTTATGCCGGAAGCGGCCGATGGGTGAAGAGCGGAGAGGAATTCCCGCAGCACAGATATTAATCACAGAGTTTGCTGATGTTTCAATCTATAATCAACTAAAAATGGATATGAAAGGAATGCTATGCGGAATAAATTCATTCGTTACATTGTACCAGTCCTCGCAGTTGCAGCAATCATTACAGCAGCAGTCTACTTGAATCAGACCGGTATTAGTGGCCCCAAGAGTGAACAAGCGAACTCTTTGCCGGGAAACAATAAGGCAACCCGTTCTGCACACGCCCCCAGTCCTGCCATGGCAGAGCTAAGTCCGGCGCAAATGAAAGAGGACCTGGATAAGCTTGTACAGACAATTGTCCAGATGCACCCCCGTCTGATCAACGGTTGGACCAGTGATGAGCAATCCGTTATTGACACTGCTTACGCCAACATTGAGCAATCCAAGACTCGCGGTGAATTCTATTTCATTGCAGACACTATAGTCATGCTGCTCCATGACGGGCACACGACGCTCTACCCGCTCCCGGAGGTAAATATCCTTGATTTGCCTTTATTTTGGAGCCGGGAGGGTCTGCTGGTGAAGGATAGACGGGGAGCCTTTCTGCCAGGGGATCGGATTACAGCCATTGGAGGACGCAGTGTCAAGGATCTCGAAAAGGATCTGCAGCAGCTTATTCCGGCAGAGAATGAGAGTTGGGTCAGAATGCAGGCAACCAGCCTGCTTCCTTCAGAGTGGTTCCTGCAGCATTTAGGACTGGTCACCGAAGGTACAGTCTTGATAAACGCAACAAGGGCCGGACATCAAATTTCGGAGAGCATTCCCTTGACAGCAGACAGCGGACAGAAGAAATACAATCCGTACCCGTCACATTCTGCTGCGTTCACTTTTGAAATCAAGCCTGAGCAGTCCCTGGGAATCTTCCAGATCAATGACTGTGTGTATTCAAAGGATTATAAGTTAATGGTTAAACGTTTCTTTGACGAGGTCTATACACAGCGAATCAGCAATATAGCGGTTGATTTAAGGAATAATGGAGGTGGGGATTCCAGGGTGGTTGACGAATTTCTCGCCTATACGGATGTCAGGAGCTACCGGAGCTTTGGAGGTGAGGTCCGCTTCTCCACACAAGTTAAGCAGCAATTCCCAGACTTTCCGGACGACGGTACAAGCAGGAACGAACCGGTTCCCGTCCAAAATATACAGCTCACCGATCATCCCTTCAAAGGACGCATCTATGTACTGACTTCTCCCCGTACCTTCAGCTCGGCGAACATGTTCGCACTTATCATACAAGATAACAAACTCGGTCAGATTATCGGAGAGGCGAGCGGTAATCAGCCGTCCGCTTACGGAAATGTTATCGGATTCCAGCTTCCGGCATCGGGCATCGGCTTTCAGGTCTCTTTCCAAAAATTCATTCGTCCTGATCCTTCCCGAGACCCGGCCACAGCCGTGATTCCTGATATTGAAGCCTATACAACTGCTAAAGATATTATTGATCGCAGGGATGCCCAACTGGAGAAGCTGTACGAGGTCATTGTGCAGAAACAGACTGACGGCCCTTCCAGCTAAGCGATATATTTCAAAAAAGCTTGCGGACGCGCACCTAAAGGTGCGCTTTCCGCAAGCTTTTTTATAATTCCTGTATACTATTTGCCAGTATGCCCGAAGCCGCCGGCTCCGCGGGCCGTGTCAGACAGCTCATCCACTTCCACCAGAGTCACTTCAGGCACCGCCTGGAATACCATCTGGGCGATCCGCTCGTTGCGGGCAATTGCAAACGGCTCCTGCCCCAGATTGATCAGCAGCACCTTAATTTCGCCCCGGTAATCCGCATCGATGGTGCCCGGTGTATTCAGGCAGGTGATGCCATGCTTCAAGGCCAGCCCGCTGCGCGGACGGATCTGCGCCTCCAGCCCGCCAGGCATCGCCAGAGATATGCCGGTGGGGATCAGTGTCCGCTCGCCCGGAGCAAGCACCACAGGCTCTCCTACAGCGGCATACAGGTCATACCCCGAGGCCTGCTCGGACATTTTGCAGGGCAGCAGCACATCCTCATTCCCCGGAAGCTTGTTAATTTGTACGTAATGAGGCAAGATCATCTCTCCTAACATTGGCTATCGCTTTATCGGTGGAGCCTACCATCGCCAGGGACAACGGCTGTGCGAACATAAAGTCCAGCAGAGCATTAATGTCCTCCATGGTTACAGCTCCGATTTTGGCTATCATTTCATCCAGCGTATCCTGCCGGCCGAGCATCAGCTCATTTTTGCCCATCCGGTTCATCCGGCTGCCCGTGCTCTCCAGACTGAGAATCAGGCTGCCCTTGAGCTGCTCCTTGCCTTTGCGCAGTTCGTCCTCGCTCAGGCCGTTCACCGCCAGATCGCGCAGCATCTCTTTGATCAGCTCTGTCACTTCCTTGGTCTGCTTCGGCGCTGTCCCGGCATAGACCGTGAACAAGCCGCTGTCAGCCTGGGCGCTGTGGTACGAGAAGACGGAATAGGCCAGACCGCGCTTCTCGCGGATCTCCTGGAACAGCCGCGAGCTCATGCCGCCGCCGAACGCATTGTTGAGGAGTGCCATCGGATATTGCAGCGGTCCGCCGCTGCGGACGCCCGGCAAGGAGATGCAGATGTGATTCTGCTCGGTCTTCTTTTTGTGGAACACCAGCTCCCCCTGATATGCAGGCTCAGTCAGCTCCGGCGCTTCACCATGATTTGTGAAGGAACCGAAATGCTGCTCCAGCAGCGGGATCAGACCGTCGTTAATATTACCGGCTACGCTGATCACTGTATTCTCGATGGTATACTGCTCCTTCATGTACGCACGCAGATCATCCGGCGTCATCTCCAGCAGGCGGTCCTTCAGCCCGAGAATCGTATAAGCCAGCGGGTGCTCACCGTAGGCGGCGGCACACATCAATTCATGGACAAGATCATCCGGCGTGTCCTCGCACATGGCGATTTCCTCCAGGATTACATTCTTCTCCTTGGCCAGCTCCTCGGCATCCATCCGTGAGCGGAAGAACATATCTGCCAGCACATCCACGGCAATCGGCAGATGCTCATCCAGCACCTTCGCATAAAAGCATGTATATTCCTTCGAGGTAAACGCATTGACGTTCCCGCCAATGGCATCGAACTGTTCGGCAATATCCTTGGCGCTATAGCGGTCAGTCCCCTTAAAGAGCATATGCTCGATGAAATGGGAAATCCCGTTGTTCAGCGGGTTCTCATTGCGGGAGCCCGTCTTGACCCAGATTCCGAAAGATACGGACCGGCCGGTCGGGATCTTCTCGGTCACCACCCGGAGTCCGTTCGATAATAATATTTTGTCCAATGTGTAATCCTCCTGGCACAGCCCCTGGTTCTGTCTGTATTTGTTATTCGCGCCTCTTATCCTATCAGAAATAGGGCGTTCACTCAACTTCCGCAGTCACGATACGCTCAGGAGAGAGCGTCTGACTGACGGTTCCCAGCTGCAGGCCCTTGGCTCTGATCCCCCGGATCATCCCTCTCAGCGCTTGCGAGGAGGATGCCGTCGGATGCATCAGGATCAAAGTTCCCGGCTCTACCCGGCTGCTGATCTTGGCAACAACTGATTCGGGGGACGGATTGCGCCAATCGACCGTATCCAGCGTCCACAGCACCGTCTTCAGTCCCAGTGAGGCGGCGATCTCCACCGTCTGCTGGTTAAAGTCGCCTGACGGCGGAGCAAACCACTTGTTCGTCACACCCAGGCTTTCCTTCAGCAGCTTCTGCGTCTTCTCAATCTCGGCAGTAGCACGTGTCCGGCTTAGAATACTCATCTTAGGATGCGTATACGCATGGTTCTCCACCTCATGCCCGCGCTTCAGCATCTCTGCTGCAAGCTCCTTGTTGCGGCTTAACCAGCTTCCGTCCAGAAAAAAGGTAACCTCCACCTTCTCTGCATCCAGAATGTCCAGCATCGGACGGATATACTCATTCCCCCAGGCCACATTAATCATCAGCGAGGCCATCGGCTTCGCCGGATTCCCCCGGTAAATCGGCTGCGCTCCCAGATCATCCAGTGATACCTTAGGCTTAATCTGGCGGTACAACAGCTTAAGGCCTGCTTCGGGTCCCCGCAGCAGCGCGCTCCGGTAGGTTGCCTCTACATCGACCTCCAGCCCGTTATACCCTGGTATGGCTTTCCATACCCGGTCAACTACAGCATTCACCGGCTGCGCATTCAGCGCCTCGGCCCGGCGGGTAATCTGCGCCCGCAGATCATCCTCCGCCTGATTCAGAGCATAGCTCATCACCGCTGCATCCGCCTGAGGCTTAAGCCCGGCAATCATCTCTTTCACGGGTCCGTTCGTACTACCGATTCCGATTACTACTGCGATGCAAGCCAGCACAAGCGCCGCCTTGTCCGTCTTCATGACGTTATACCTCCCCGGCACAAACGGTCTGTTCCGTCTCCGCACCAGGGTCAAGCCGTGCGGGGACGCTTTGTCCCAGCCTATGTATGAAGGGTGAAAATTATGCATACTGCATAGTTGCCACCTTCAAGCGGGTAAGGTATAGCCGTCCTGTCAGGACCTTACCGTTTCCCCATACTTGTCCAAAAAAAAGAGCCAGAACTGTACTGCTTCTGTCTCTTCTTATCTATAGTCAGGATAGCGGTGAAGCGGCAGCGTAATGCTTACGCCTTCGCTCCGCTCTCTGAAGTCAGCACCGCTTTGCGCGACAGGTTGACGCGGCCCTGCTGGTCGATCTCCGTTACCTTCACGGTAATGGTGTCGCCAATCGCCACAACATCTTCCACTTTGGCCACACGCTCAGTGGACAGCTGGGAAATATGCACAAGTCCGTCTTTGCCAGGGATCAATTCAACGAATGCGCCGAATTTCTCAATGCGTCTAACCGTACCCACATAAATCTCACCAACCACTACTTCCTTCACAATTCCTTCGATGATGCCACGGGCCTTCTGGATCATAGCTTCGTCAGAAGAACCGATAAATACGCGGCCATCCTGTTCGATGTCGATCTTCACGCCGGTTTCTTCAATGATCTTGTTGATGATTTTACCGCCGGCACCGATCACATCACGGATTTTGTCCGGATTGATATTGATGATAATGATCTTCGGAGCATATTTAGACAGGCTAGATCTTGGAGCAGCAATCGCTTCATTCATTTTACCCAGAATGAACATCCGGCCTTCTCTTGCCTGCTCAAGCGCCTCCTGCAGAATTTTGCGGTCGATGCCGTCGATTTTGATATCCATCTGAATCGCCGTTACGCCTTCTGCTGTACCTGCTACCTTGAAGTCCATATCGCCGAGGTGATCTTCCATGCCTTGAATATCGGTCAGGATGGACACATGCTCTCCGTCCTTGATCAGACCCATCGCTACACCGGCTACAGGCGCCTTGATAGGTACCCCTGCATCCATCATCGCCAGAATACTGGCACAGATGCTTGCCTGGGAGGTGGAGCCATTGGATTCAATCGCTTCGGATACCAGACGGATGGTGTACGGGAATTCAGTCTCACTTGGAATCACCTTGGACAATGCGCGTTCACCGAGTGCCCCGTGGCCGATCTCGCGGCGTCCCGGTGCTCTTAGCGGACGGGCTTCCCCTACGCTGAACGGAGGGAAGTTGTAGTGGTGCATGAAGCGCTTGGTTTCAGCCGGATCAATACCATCCAGAATCTGCACATCGCCCAGTGCACCCAGTGTACATACGCTGAGAATCTGTGTCTGGCCGCGTGTGAACAGACCGGAACCGTGCGTACGCGGCAGCAGCGCTGTATCACATTCGATCGGACGGATCTCGTCCAGCTTACGTCCATCCGGACGAACCTTGTCATGCGTGATCAGTCGTCTGACTTCATCCTTCACGATATCATGCAGGGCTTCCTTAACATCCTTAAGAAGCTCTGGGGTTTCTATGTATTTCTCTGCGAAATACGCCACCGCTTCGTTGTTCACCAGATCGATAACATCCTGACGGGCATGCTTCTCGGCAATTCTTACGGCTTCTACCAGACGGCTCTCAGCAAAAGCACGAACCTCTGTATTCACATCCGCATTAACCGCATGCAGCTTCACAGCCATCTTCTCTTTACCGGCAACGGCTACGAGCTGTTCAATCACAGCCACAATCTTGCGGACCTCGTCATGTCCGAACATGATCGCTTCAAGCATCACTTCTTCAGTCACTTCATTGGCTTCCGCTTCTACCATCATGATGGCATCCTTCGTACCGGCCACAACCACATAAATATCGCTGATTGCCTGCTGGGCTTGATCAGGGTTGATGATGAATTCTCCGTTAATCCGGCCGACAGCCACGCCGCCGATGGGTCCGTTGAACGGCACATCGGAAATACTGAGCGCAGCGGAAGTACCGATCATGGCAGCAATATCAGGCGCACAGTCCTGATCCACACTCATTACCAGGTTCAAGACTTGAACGTCATTGCGGAATCCTTCCGGGAACAATGGACGAATTGGACGGTCTGTCAGACGGCTGGACAGAATCGCTTTCTCGCTCGGACGTCCTTCACGTTTGATGAATCCGCCAGGAATTTTGCCTACTGCATATAATCTTTCCTCATAATTCACTGTAAGCGGGAAAAAATCCAGATCTTTAGGCTCACTGGATGCTGTAACCGTACACAATACTGAAGTATCTCCATAACGCACCATCACGGCTGCGTTCGCTTGTTTGGCCAGACGGCCTGTTTCCAGCACAAGGCGTCTTCCGCCCAGCTGCATTTCCACACGTTGTTCCATAAAACCCCTCCTTGAATGGTAATAATACGTTCCTGTATGTTCTACAAGCAAAAACGGCTTGTCCTCCGCAGAAGTGCTATAGCCGTTTTTGCGAATGCTATCCACTTGTCAACTGTAAAAGTTTACCCTAAATTTTCAAAAAGCAACCCGGCTGTCCCGCTGTCGCTCGTAAGAAGGACATACGGTATACAACCAGGCTGCTTTTGGGCTTAACTTATGGAAAATTAACGACGCAATCCCAGTTTTTCGATCAGGGCGCTGTAACGTCTGATGTCTTTGTTCTTCAAATACGCCAGCAGTTTACGACGTTGTCCAACCATCTTCAGCAGTCCGCGGCGGGAATGATGATCCTTCTTGTGCGTACGCAAGTGGTCAGTCAAATTAACGATGTTCTCCGTAAGGATAGCAACTTGCACCTCAGGGGATCCAGTATCGGATTCATGAGTTTTGTGCTCGTCAATCAATTGGTGTTTACGTTCTTGAGTCAATGCCATCCTGTTCACCTCCTTCATTATAATCGCCAGTAGCCTCGTCACCGTCGGTGAGAACAAGTAACCAAGCTAAGGTTCACATGCTGTCATTCCAGCAACGTTAATCAGTATAGCACCTTCACAGGCAAAAGTAAACGGCTTGTCCGGAAAGATTAGGAATGATATCCCAGCATCCCTTTGGCCGTCTCAGCATCTGCGCCGATCTGTGCAATTAAGGCATCGATGGACCCGAACTTCCGCTCAGAGCGGATATAAGAGACCAGCTCCACCTTAAGCTCCTGCCCATAAATATCTGAGGCAAAATCAAACAGGTGAACCTCAAAGCTCGGAGTGGTCACGCCTTCGTGAAATGTTGGCTTCACGCCGACATTCATCACCCCGTACAAGACCTCGTCCCGGTAAAAGACCTTGACGGCGTATACGCCCTTGGCCGGAATCACATAGCGGTCTTCGAGCTGCAGGTTCGCGGTCGGAAAGCCGATGGTCCGGCCCCGCTTCTCCCCGTGACCGACGATACCGCGCAGGTGATAACAACGTCCAAACCAGGCATTGGCCTTACCCAGTTCCCCGCTCAGCAAGCTCTTGCGGATACCCGAGCTGCTGACCTTCTCTCCTTCAAGCAGGAACGGGGCGACCGTCTCTACCTTCATCGCACCCTGTCCCAGCTCCGAAAGCGTGTCCGCATCTCCCTCGCCCCTGTAGCCGAAGCGGAAGTCGAACCCTACAACTGCAGTTATAATCTGCAGCGGAAGCAGCATTACAGAGACAAAATCCGCCGGACTCACCCGGGAGAGCTCTTCATTAAATTCAATGATATATAAAAGCTCAACACCCATCCCGGCAAGCAGCTCCTGCTTATCCTTAGAAGGGGTCAAATATCCCTCATAATCCCCCTTGCCCATAACATCCTTGGGATGGGGGTAGAAGGTCATCACCGCAGCGGGTACACCTGCCTCGCGGGCAAGAGCAACGGCTGATGTGATGACACTGGCATGCCCGAGGTGCAGTCCATCGAACTGTCCCAGAGCAACTACTTGAGGCTGCGCGTACTGTGCTGCCGCCTCAGGCAGCATCGGATAGTTTAACGTTACGGTTCTCACGCTGTTTCTCACCTACATTCGCAAATAAATTAAAGTTTAGACCTGGGCAAAGACCTTGACAGGTGCAATAGCTCCGGTAGCCTCCAAAGCATAAATACCAAGGAACTCCCCTTGCTGATCATAGAGACGGAAATCTCCGGCCTGCTTCACTTCCGGCATTACAAACCGGGCCGACAGACGCTGCCCCTGCAGGGCTGCTTTCTTCTTCTCTGCCGCAACGGTATGTCTGGGCAAATGTGAAATCGCCTCGTCGGCAGCAATCAGATGCTCATCCAGTGTGCCGCCTTCCTTGTGCTGCGCAATTTGCTCCAGAGTCAGGCAATGACTGGCCGTGATCCCGGCCGACATCGTCCGCTCCAGCTTCACCATCACACCGGGAAGATCAAGCTTACGTCCGATATCTACACAGAGGGTGCGGATATAGGTTCCCTTGGAGCATAACGCCCGGAAAGTGATCTCCGGATAATTGCCGTTCCAGACCATTTCCTGCATCTCAATCTCATAAATCTCCACTTCACGGCTCTTGCGCTCTACGGTCTTGCCTTCCCGGGCCAGTTCGTACAGACGCTTGCCGTCCACCTTCACTGCGGAATACATCGGCGGCACCTGTGAGATCACGCCCTGAAAGGAGTTCAGCACAGCCAGTACTTCGGCTTCTGTGATATGAACCTCCTCCACAGATTCCGTAATCGTGCCGGTCAGGTCCTCTGTATCGCTGGCCATTCCCAGCCGCAGTGTGGCAACATATTCCTTGGGCAGCTCCTGGATATACTCCACTACTCTAGTAGCCCGGCCCAGACAGAGCGGCAATACTCCGGTTACCTGAGGATCAAGTGTCCCGGTATGTCCAATCCGCTTCATGCCCAGAATGCGCCGCGCCTTGGCCACAACATCATGTGAAGTGAACCCTGCCGGCTTATATACAGCCAGAACTCCTGTAAGCTCACTCATAAATGACGTTTGACCTCCTCAAGCACCTGTGCCACAGCTTCTTCCAGACTTCCATTAATACGCGCGCCCGCTGCCCGGGTGTGTCCGCCGCCGCCGAAGGCTTGCGCAAGCAGCGCCACATCCACCTTACCTGCTGAACGCAGGCTGGCCTTCACCGCATGGTCATCAATGACCTTGAACAGAATGCCTACCTCTACCCCGCGGATATTCCGGGGATAGTTGACAATCCCTTCAAGATCCTCATTGGCCGCTCCAGAGTCCAGCATATCCTGAGGTGTAACATACACCCAAGCTATATCTCCTTCAGGACTAAGCTGTAATGTGCTAAGTGCGCGGTTGAGTACCTTAACCTGGGGAAGCGTCATCTCTTCCAGCAGGGTCTCTGCCAGGTCCGGTCCATTCACGCCCAGTGCCAGCAGCTCGGATACCGCCGCCATCACTTTAGGAGAAGTATTGCTGTAACGGAAACCGCCGGTATCCGTTAACAGCCCTGTATAAATGGCTGTGGCAATATCAATATCCCACTTGAGTTCAAAGGTCTTCAGCAGATCGAACAGAATCTCTGCTGTCGCTGCCGCATCCGGCTTGATGAGATTCACCGCGCCGTAGCCGTTGTTCGTTGGATGATGGTCTATATTCAAGATCAGGGCATCACTGGTGAAATGCTGCTGGGTCAGCCCTACACGCTGGAAATCAGCACAGTCCACACATATCACATGGCTGTACTGGCGGGGCAAAGAACCTTCAGACAGATTGACAATCTGATCGGCATGCCATAAGTATTCCATCCGCTGCGGAATCTGGCCTTCATTCAACATCAGATATTTTTTGCCCAGACATGAGAGAAGCCAGCCCACCGCGAGGGTGGAGCTGACTGCATCTCCGTCCGGCTGAACATGCGACACTACAAGATAATCGTCGTGTTCCAGCAGAAACTTACGCGTCTGCTGGAGACTTTGTTCATAGCTCTGCATTCGCCGTCTCCTTTATGTTCCGTAGCCTATTCGTTTTTGCCGATTTCGCCGAGCAGCTTCTCAATATGACTTCCGTAAGCAACGGATTCGTCAATCTTGAAGATCAGCTCAGGTGTATGGCGCAGGCGGATCGCTTTGCCCAGCTCCGAGCGGAGAAAGCCATTGGCCTTCTCAATCGCTCTAAGCGAGTCTGACTTCTGCTCCTCGTCCCCGAATACGCTCAGGTATACCTTGGCCTGTGACAGATCGTTCGTCACATCTACGCCAGTTACGGTTACGAACCCGACACGCGGGTCCTTCAGTCCGCTTTGGATGAGCTGGCTCAGCTCTTTCTTAATCTGCTCGCCAACCCGTCCGGCTCTGATTTTAGACATCTTCTTTCACCTCTTCGCTTAGCGCTCTACCGTTTCCATGATGAATGCTTCGATGATGTCGCCTTCGGCGAGATCATTATAGCGTTCCAAAGTTATGCCACATTCATAACCCTGTGCCACTTCTTTTGCATCATCTTTGAAACGCTTCAAGGTGTCGATCTTGCCTGTGAAGACAACAATACCGCTGCGGATCAGGCGCATTTCAGCATTGCGGGTAATTTTGCCGTCAGTAACCATACAGCCTGCGACACTGCCCACTTTGCTGATTTTGAATACGTTGCGCACTTCGGCATGGCCGATAACGTTCTCTTTATAGATAGGATCAAGCATGCCCTTCATGGCACTTTCAATCTCTTCAATGACGTTGTAGATGATGTTATGCAGACGCACATCCACCTTCTCCTGCTCAGCCGCAGCTTTCGTCTGGGCATCCGGACGAACGTTGAAGCCAATCACGATAGCATTGGAGGCTGCTGCCAGGGTAATATCGGATTCCGTGATCGCACCGGCACCGCTGTGAAGAATCTTCACGCGTACGCCTTCCACTTCGATCTTGGCCAAGGAGCCCTTCAGCGCCTCTACCGAACCCTGTACGTCACCCTTGATAATTACGTTGAGATCCTTGATCTCGCCGTCCTTGATGTGCTTGAACAGATCATCCAGCGTAACGCGGGTGTTCGTGTTCAGCTCGGACTGGCGCTGCGTAGTAGAACGTCTGTCAGCGATCGCCCGTGCTTTGCGCTCATCTTCGAAGGCCATGAACGGATCGCCCGCCTGCGGCACTTCGGTCAGACCGGTAATTTCCACTGGAGTGGAAGGTCCCGCTTCCTTGATTTTGCGTCCCTTGTCATTCACCATGGCGCGTACGCGGCCGAAGCAGTTCCCTGCTACGAATGCGTCTCCGACCTTCAGTGTACCGTTCTGCACGAGAATACGGGCAACCGGTCCACGGTTCTTGTCAAGCTCAGCTTCTATAACAGTACCGCGTGCCCGTTTGTCCGGGTTCGCCTTGTACTCGTTCACTTCGGCAACGAGCAGAATCATTTCCAGCAGCTCTTCCAGGTTAATGCGCTGCTTAGCGGACAGGTTGACGAAGATTGTATCGCCGCCCCACTCTTCCGGCACCAGCTCATAGTTGGTAAGCTCCTGCTTCACCCGGTCAGGGTCTGCGCCCGGCTTATCAATCTTGTTAACTGCAACAATGATCGGAAGTCCGGCTGCCTTGGCGTGGTTAATCGCTTCTACGGTCTGAGGCATTACGCCGTCATCTGCCGCTACAACGATAATCGTCATATCTGTGACCTGGGCACCACGGGCACGCATGGCGGTGAACGCTTCATGGCCCGGAGTATCGAGGAATGTGATTTTCTTATGATTAATCTCAGCCTGGTAGGCACCGATATGCTGCGTAATCCCGCCTGCTTCACCGCTTGAGACATTCGTGGAACGGATGGCATCAAGCAAGGTTGTTTTACCGTGGTCAACGTGACCCATGATCGTTACAACCGGCGGCCGTGTCATCAGATCGTCTTCGGAATCGTTCTCTTCCACGGTCTCGAAGCTGTCTTCGTCAACCGGAATCTTCACTTCTACTTCTACGCCGAATTCGCCGGCCAGCAGCAGAATCGTATCGATATCAAGCTCCTGGTTGATGGTGGCCATAACCCCCATCGAGATCAGCTTCTTAATTACTTCCGAAGCATCCTTGTGAAGCAGCTTCGCGGTTTCACCCACGGTCATGCTGCCACGGACAATGATCTTCTTAGGTGTATTGTCAATCTTCTCACGATATACGGTCGGCTGGTTTCTGCCGCGGTTGTTCTTGCCGCCACGGCCGCGATAGTTGCCGCCCTTGTTGTCGTCGTAACGTTTCTGGCCGCTGTTATTGCCGCCAGGTCTGCCGCCAGTGGTATTCTTCTTAGGGCCGTCGTTGCGAGAGAAACCTCCGCCTGCATTGCCTTGACCTTGCGGACGGTCACCTGTACGTGGTGCGCCGCCTTGTCCTTGCGGACGGCTGCCAGTCGAGCTGCCTTGTGGGCGGCTTCCGCTAGTTGAGCTGCCTTGTGGACGGCTTCCGCCAGTCGAGCTGCCTTGCGGACGGCTGCCAGTGGTGGAGCTGCCCTGTGGGCGGCTTCCGCCAGTAGAGCTGCCTTGCGGGCGGCTGCCAGTGGAGCTGCCTTGCGGACGGCTGCCAGTGGAGCTGCCTTGCGGGCGGCTGCCAGCCGAACTGCTTTGTGGACGGCTGCTGCTTGAACTGCCCTGCGGGCGGGAATTCTGAGCGGAGCCTGATGTTTGTGTTCTGCGGGAATCTTGTCCGCTTTGGGGCCTTGGGGACGTCGTCGATTGGTTGTTGTTTTGGTTACTGTTCATACCTACCTGCTTTTCCGATTGAATTTTGTTGGTATTCTGAGCACTGCGTACTTCGGCGGTTGCCGCACCGGTAGTAACTACCGGACGGCTGCTGGTGCCGTTGTCCCGCTTGGCTGCAGCGTTTGACTTGATGTCCTTGAAGAACTGTTCAACTTTGTTCACGGAGCCATTCTCCATGACACTCATATGATTATTCACCGGGACATCCAAACGCTTCAGAATGGTAATAATTTCTTTACTGCTCATGTTCAAAGACTTTGCGTATTCGTATACGCGCAGCTTATCCTTATTATCTTCTTTAGTCAATAACTCCACCTCCGACAGTATCTCCAAGCGTTCTGGAGATCATTTCCGCGAATCCTTTATCCGTAACGGCCAGCACCACGCGCTGGTCCTTACCAATACTTGCACCGAGTTCATCCCGGTGAAATGCGATTACTAGTGGAATATCG
Source organism: Paenibacillus sp. FSL M7-0420 (assembly GCF_038002345.1). NCBI lineage: Bacteria > Bacillati > Bacillota > Bacilli > Caryophanales > Paenibacillaceae > Paenibacillus > Paenibacillus sp. FSL M7-0420. The sequence continues at coordinate 4,110,804 of NZ_JBBOCJ010000001.1, forward strand.
TAGGTTCCGCATTTATCGCGGAACTTCTTCTGGGTATTATCTGAAGCGTCACCTGCCAGGACGACCAGCTTCGCCTCTGAAGACCGCACTGCCTTAAGCACAGCCTCATCGCCGGTGACAATCTTGCCTGCTCTCATCGCAAGCCCTAAATAAGAAAGTGTCTTACTCATTGTCCTCACTATCCTTCGCTGCCAAAAACTGCTCCTCCACGGATGCAAAATCCCGGGCAAGCTGGGCATAGATTTCAGGACTGACCTGACATTTCAATGCCCGGTCAAGTGCTTTGGTCTTCTGTGCTAGCTTAAAGTATTCCAGTTTACCGCAGATATAAGCGCCACGGCCCGACTTCTTGCCTGTCAGGTCGATCAGCACCTCGCCTTCAGGCGTTCTCACCACGCGAATCAGCTCTTTCTTGGGCATCATCTCCTGGCTGGCAACGCATTTACGCAGCGGCACCTTTCTTTGCTTCATAACAAAGCACCTCCCGTCAGTCAGCATTCATTAATCGATGGAGACGGAATCCTGATGCATTTCATCATTGGACGATCTGGGTCTGCCGTATTCCTGCTCCGCCTGCGTCTCGCTCTTGATATCGATCTTCCAGCCGGTCAGCTTGGCGGCAAGACGGGCATTCTGCCCCTTGATGCCGATAGCCAGCGACAGCTGATAGTCAGGAACAATGACGCGGGCCATCTTCTCAGGTTCAAAGACTTGAACCTCAAGCACCTTGGACGGGCTAAGCGCATTGGCTACGTACTCCTGCACCAGCTCGGAATATCTGACGATATCAATCTTCTCACCGCGAAGCTCAGTCACGATGGTCTGTACACGCGTGCCTCTCGGCCCTACGCAGGAGCCCACCGGGTCCACTTCAGGATTGCGTGAGAACACGGCGATTTTGGAGCGGAAGCCGGCTTCGCGGGCAACGGAACGAATCTCCACCACCCCGTCAAAAATCTCCGGGACCTCCAGCTCGAACAGACGCTTCAGGAGACCCGGATGACTGCGGGACAGCATGATCTGCGGTCCTTTGGTCGTGTTCTCCACCTTGGTGATATAAGCCTTGATACGCTCGCTCTGCTTGAACTTCTCTCCAGGCATCAGCTCGCTCAGCGGAAGAACCGCCTCGATTTTGCCAAGATCCACATAGATGTTGCGCATATCCTGACGCTGTACAAGGCCGGTTACAATATCATCTTCCTTGTCAATAAAAGCGTTATAGATCAGGCCGCGTTCCGCTTCGCGGATACGCTGGGTAACCACCTGCTTCGCAGTCTGGGCGGCAATGCGGCCGAAATCACGCGGCGTGACTTCCTGCTCGGCGATGTCCTCCAGCTGGAAATGCGGGTTGATCTCCCGGGCAGCCAGGAGCGAGATCTCGGTCCGTGCATCGAGAACCTCCTCCACAATCAGCTTGCGGGCAAACACCTTGATTACGCCTGTGTTGCGGTTCATATCCACACGCACATTCTGCGCCGCATTGAAATTGCGTTTATAGCTGGAGATCAGCGCCGCTTCGATGGCTTCGAACAGCACATCCTTGCTGATGCCTTTCTCCCTTTCCAGTTCATTCATAGCTTCAATAAACTCCATACTCATGAAATTCCGGTCCCCCTTTCAAGACGTTAAAAAATAATGGCCAATCTCGCACTGGCGACCTTGGCGTACGGTACCACATGTTCTTTTTTGCCCGCGGAGATGAGCAGTTCCTCGTTCTCGAACGAGAGCAACCGTCCTTCGAATTCTTTGAGTCCTTGAATCGGCTCATAGACCGTTACATATACGTCCTTGCCTACTGCCTTGGCGACATCCGCGGCTTTCTTGAGCGGACGCTCAGCTCCCGGCGAGGAGACTTCAAGGAAATACGCTTCGGAGAACGGATCATTCTCATCCAGCTTCTGGCTGATATATTCGCTGATGGACCCGCAGTCATCGATATCGATGCCGCCCTCTTTGTCTACGAATACGCGCAGAAACCAGTTGGAGCCTTCCTTCACGTATTCAACGTCCACCAGTTCGAAACCATTGTCCTCGAGATAGGACCCGAGCAGCTGCTCTACCGTTTGTTTAATTTTGGATTTGGGTGTGCTCAAAAGAAGATTACCTCCACGAACTTGTCTTTTGCTATATACCAAAGATAAAGAGTGGGTTTCCCCACTCTTTACACAACGGACTTATCTCATTATTACCAAAAAAATTATACCATAGTGAGGCAGCACTGACAAGTACCAGCCCTTGACTCCCCTTTTTAAAGGACTATATATGCTATCACTTAAGCCGGTTGTCAGAACAGTGAAAGCTGGTTACTCTCCGGCAATCCCCGGAAGCAGCCCATTCCCGTGAGCAGCTCAATCACCGTTTTACTGGCCTTGGATTTCTGCTGGAAATCCTCAATGGAGAGGAATTCTCCTGCGTCCTTGGCAGCGGCGATATTAATCGCAGCATTATCCCCGATTCCCGCAAGCGAGGAGAATGGAGGAATCAGGCTGGTACCGTCTACCGTAAATTTGGTAGCGTCCGAGCGGTACAGATCAATGTTCTTGAAGGTGAAGCCGCGTGCGGTCATCTCCAGGGCCATCTCCAGGACCGGAAGCATGGCTTTTTCCTTAGGCAGCGCCTGGAAGCCCTTGGCTTCGATCTCTACCAGCTGGCGCGCAATGGCTTCGTAGCCTTTGCAGCACAGTTCGATATCGAAATCCGCCGCGCGGACCGAGAAGTAAGTCGCATAGTATTCTATCGGATGATACAGCTTGAAGAAGGCTGTCCGCACCGCTGAAATAACATAAGCCGCGGCATGCGCCTTCGGGAACATGTACTGGATTTTGAGACAGGAATCAATGTACCACTGCGGCACCTTGCAATTCTTCATCTCGTCAATCCACTCCGGCGGCAAGCCCTTCCCTTTACGCACGCTCTCCGTAATTTTGAAGGCCAGACTGGCATCCATGCCCGCCTTATAGATCAGATAGAGCATAATATCATCACGGCAGCCGATTACCGTCTTAATGTTGCAGGTGTTGTTCTTGATCAGCTCCTGGGCATTTCCCAGCCACACGCCGGTTCCATGGGACAGCCCCGAAATCTGCAGCAGATCGGCAAAGCTGGACGGCTTGGCTTCGACAAGCATCTGGCGGACGAACTTCGTCCCCATCTCCGGCACTCCATAAGTGGCTACCGGGGTGCGGATCTGATCCGGCCTTACCCCGAGCGCATCCGTAGAGTTGAACATACTCATCACCTTCGGATCATTCATTGGAATGGTCGTCGGGTCGACGCCAGTCAGATCCTGCAGCATCCGCATCATCGTCGGATCATCGTGGCCGAGAATATCGAGCTTCAGCAGGTTGGCATCGAAGGCGTGATAGTCGAAATGGGTGGTCTTCCACTCGGCTGTAACATCATCCGCCGGGAACTGCACCGGAGTGATATCTTCGATCTCCATGTAGTCCGGCAAAACAACGATACCGCCGGGATGCTGTCCTGTACTGCGCTTCACACCGGTACAGCCGGCGGCAAGCCGTCCGACCTCCGCACCGCGCCAGCGCTTCTGGTGATGCTCCTCATATTTCTTGGTGAAGCCGAAGGCAGTCTTCTCCGCCACTGTACCGATAGTTCCCGCGCGGAATACATTGTCCGGACCGAACATTGTTTTGGTAAAATTATGGGCGTTCGGCTGATACTCCCCGGAGAAGTTAAGGTCGATATCGGGAACCTTGTCCCCTTTGAAGCCCAGGAAGGTCTCAAACGGAATATCCTGTCCTTCTCCCTTAAGCTTGCCGCCGCAATCCGGGCAGTCCTTATCCGGCAAGTCAAAGCCGCTCGGCACACTTCCGTCCAGGAACCATTCACTGTGCCGGCATTCGGGATTGGTGCAAATATAGTGAGCCGGAAGCGGATTAACCTCCGAGATACCGAGGAAGGTAGCCACCACAGATGAACCTACCGATCCACGGGAGCCGACGAGATAACCGTCCTGGTTCGACTTTTTGACCAGCCGTTCCGAGATCAGATAGTTGGCGGAGAACCCGTATTTAATAATCGGGGCCAGCTCCTTCTCCAGACGGGCAACCACCACTTCAGGCAGCTCCTCGCCGTAGATCGATTTGGCTGTGTCATAGCAGGTATTGCGGATCTCATCATCCGCCCCTTCAATAATAGGCGTGAAGAGATCGCTTGGGAACAGATCGTATTCCTCGAACCGCTCAGCCAGCTCAACAGTATTCGTGACCACGACTTCCTTCGCTTTGGCTGCACCCAGGTATTCGAACTCGGCCAGCATCTCATCGGTTGTACGGAAGTGGGCATCCGGCTTGTTCTGGTCCTTCAGCGGACTGAATCCGGTAATCCCGTGGATCGTAATATCGCGGAACAGCTTATCGCGCGGCTCCAGATAGTGCACATTCCCAGTGGCTATCACCGGCTTGTTTATCTGCTCGCCAATCTCACAGATTTTGCGTACAACTCCCCGCAGGTCCTCCGGACTCGCTACGAACCCTTTATCCACCAGATGCATGTACATGGTCAGCGGCTGGATTTCCAGCACATCATAGAACTGGGCAACCTCAATCGCCTCTTCCACGGTCTTGTTCAGTACAGCCTCGAAGAACTCGCCCCGCTCACAGCCGGATATGACAAGCAGTCCGTCACGATGCTCTTCAAGCTTCGATTTGGGAATGCAGGGCACCCGCTTGTAGTACTCGGTATGCGACATGGAGATCAGCTTGTAGAGGTTCTTTTTGCCGATGGGATTCAGTGCATAGATGCCGCAGTGAAACGGCCGCACATTCGACAGGTCATTGCCTACATAGTCATTCAGCCGGTCCAGCCGGGTCATCCCCTTCATCTTCTCCGCATCGGCCAAGAGACCGTTCAGAATCCCGCCCAGTGCTATCGTATCATCCACCGCACGGTGATGGCTCTCCAGCAGTACCTTGTACTTGTCAGCAAGCGTATTGAGCCGGTGGTTCTTCATTTTGGGGAAGAGCAGACGCGCCAGCTCCAGCGTATCCAGTGAAGGATTCGGCAGCTCCGGCTGCCCCAGCTTCTTCAGAGAAGCTTGAATGAAGCCCATATCGAACCGCGCATTGTGCGCAACGAGAATGCTATCTCCTACAAACTCCACGAACTCCTCCAGTACCGGCGCGAGATCCGGGGCATCCTTGACCATTTCATCCGTAATGTTCGTCAGCTGCTGGATGTGGTAGGGGATTTTCTCATGCGGATTGACGAAGGTGGTATAACGGTCCAGCTCCTTGCCTTCGCACATCTTGATCGCCGCAAGCTCCGTGATGTTATTGCGTGTGATGGACAACCCCGTGGTCTCGATGTCGAAGACGACATAGGTTGCGGTCTTGAGCTCCAGCGGCTGCGCATTCTCCACGATATTGACCGCATCATTGACGACATTGGCCTCCACACCGTAGAGCATCTTGAGCTTATGCTTATGGGCGGCATGATTCGCATCCGGGAAGCTCTGAACATTGCCGTGGTCGGTAACTGCAAGTGCCGGGTGGCCCCATTTAGCAGCTGTTTTGACATAGGCATCAATCGGTGCTACCGCATCCATCGTGCTCATAGTCGTATGCAGGTGGAACTCCACGCGCTTCTCCTTGGCATTGTCCTTACGGGCAGGCGGCGCCGACACCTCGGTCAGATCCGAAGGAATCATCACCAGCTCGGGAATCTGCATGAACCGGTCATACTCCACTTTGCCGCGCGCCCGGACCCATTTGCCGTTAGCCAGCTGGCCCATGATCTTCAGCTCTTCCTTGGTTTTGGCGAACATCTTCATCTGCAGGGAATCTGTAAAGTCTGTGATGCAGAAGGTGAACAGCGTATTCCCGTTACGCAGCTCCTTGCTGTCCAGCCCGAAGATCGTCCCCTGGATCGTAATCTTCTTCTCTTCATCCTGAATCTCCAGAATGGAGACGGCCTGCTCCTTAATGTCATTCCCGATCTGAAGCTTAATGACCTCGCCCGGGTCCCCGGCTTCTTCAGGCTCGTCCGGCTCACTGTTCATCATCATCAGCTCTACCAGCTCACGCTGCTCCTGCTGGAGCTTCTGCTGGAATTCCTCATAGGCATCCGCTTTGTTCTTGGTCTCATCCTCAGACATCTGCAGCTTGACCTTGAGCGGGAGCGCGAAGTATTTATCATAATATTTAATAATGGCGGCTTCGATACCCTTTTTGCGGGCCAGTTCGAGCGACATCGAATCGTTCAGGCTAAGGATGAGCGTGCCGTCCTGCAGCTCCTGGCTGGAGCGCGTCAGCCAACCGTTGACGGACGGAATCTCACGCTGGACCCACTCCAGGAACATGCCCCAGTACTCCTGCACAATATCGGCTCTGCTTACAGTATCATCATATAGGAACAAGAAGCTGACCTTGGCAATATGCTGCAGCTTCTCACGCATTCTAAGGATAAATGCCCGGTAGGTCTGGGCGGGAATCAGGGTTGTCTTCGCAATCACGATATGCCAGTCATGGTTGCCGCGGCTAATCTCCACCCGTTCAATCTGTCCGTCTACAAAATAAGGATCAATCATGGCAGGCGGAATCTCCCCCTGCTTCATCAACAGCTCAAATCTCTTTCTTCTCTCCACGTTCTGCTCCATGCATTCCCCACCTAACTCGGCAATAATTGGCGTAAGACTTCGACGTCATTCTAATACTCTATTGTAAGAAAAAGCCTCCGGCTTAAAAAGCATTGGGTACTTGCGGCCCGCCGACTCCTCTCGCCAGAAGCTGATATAATAAATGAACAAATATAAGGTTACCGATTAATATGCTTTGGCAAATACAACCGTATGCTGAGCAGGCTTGCCGCAGCAAATACAGGTCTCTTTCGTTTCTGACGGGTGGAACGGAATATTACGGCTGCCTGCGCCGGTCTCTTCCTTGACCTTATCTTCACATTCCTCAGAGCCGCACCAGCCTGCAAGCGCAAAGCCGCGTTTCTCCTCCATGGAATCCTTCATCTGCTCAAGAGTGTCTACGGAATAGAAATGATCCTCACGGAATTTCAGTGCCCGCTCGTACATTTCCTGGTGGACCTGCGCAAGCATGGCATTCACTTCTTCAACCAGGTTCTCCTGCTGAATGACCTTCTTCTCGCCGCTGATCCGGGATACGAGCACGCAGACGCCATTCTCCATATCACGCGGTCCAAGCTCCAGACGGACAGGGACGCCGCGCATTTCATATTCATTGAACTTCCAGCCCGGGGTTACATCCGCACGGTCATCCACACGCACACGGATTCCGGCGCTCTTAAGCTCACCAAACAGTTCGTCGGTACGTCCGATGACTGCTTCGCGGGTCTTAGGCGGTCCGATTGGAATCATAATGACCTGTGTAGGTGCTACCTTCGGCGGCAGAGCCAGTCCGCGGTCGTCACCATGTACCATGATGAGGGAACCGATCAGACGCGTGGTAGAGCCCCACGAGGTGGTGTGTGCATGTTCCAGTACATTCTCCCGGTTCAGATATTGGATATCAAAAGCAACCGCGAACTTGGTGCCCAGATAATGGGAGGTAGCGGCCTGAACAGCCCGTCCATCCTTCATCATCGCTTCAATGGAATACGTATCCACAGCACCGGCGAACCGCTCGGATGGCGTCTTCTGTCCGGTCACTACCGGAATAGCCAGAAAGGTCTCCACGAAGTCGCGGTAGTTATCAAGCATCTTCATCGTTTCTTCGCGTGCTTCCGTCTCATTCTCATGCGCGGTATGGCCTTCCTGCCAGAGGAATTCTGTCGTACGGATGAACGGCAGGGTACGTTTCTCCCAGCGGACCACGTTGGCCCATTGATTGATCAGCACGGGAAGGTCGCGGTAAGACTGAATCCACTTGGAATACATATGGCCGAACATGGTCTCGGACGTAGGGCGGATCGCCAGACGTTCTTCCAGCACATCGCCTCCGGCCTCAGTGACCCAAGGCAGCTCCGGGTTGAAGCCCTCCACATGCTCCTTCTCCTTCTGGAAAAAGCTCTCGGGAATGAACAGCGGGAAGTAGGCGTTCCGGTGACCGGTCGCCTTCAGGCGGCGGTTCATTTCCTCCTGGATATGCTCCCAGATTTCATAGCCGTCCGGTTTGAACACGATACAGCCGCGGACCGGCGAATAATCCATCAGGTCCGCTTTTTTGATAACATCGATATACCAGCGTGAGAAATCCTCGCCCTGCGGCGTGATCTCTGTAACGAACTGCTTGTCTTTGGCCATGTGAAGAAATCCTCCTATTATTCGCCCCTCAGATTGCACATTAGCTAAGAAGCCCAATCAAATGCATCACGGGATAAAAAAGATATGACATCCGTCAGCCGCTTATGAGGCGTAAAATATCATTATACGTAACAGCGATCATCACCAGGAACAGCAGGGCAAATCCTACAAAGTGGACCATGCCTTCCCTGCTCGGGTCCACCGGCTTGCCGCGCAGTGCCTCAACACCCAGGAATACAAGCCGGCTGCCATCCAGTGCAGGAATCGGCAGAAGATTGAAGATCCCTAGATACAGGCTGAGAATAGCCGCCCAATAGGTCAAATACTGAATCCCCTGCTGGGCAATCTGCCCGGTCAATTGGAACGTGCCTACCGGCCCGGAGATATCATCCATATTAAATTTGTTGATCAGCTGCTTGAAGCCGATAAAAATCAGCTTGGTGGTGTCGACCATCGCTGTACCGGACTTGGTAATTGTCTCCCCCACTCCGGCCTTGCGGGTAGGAAGCTCCGGCGTAATTCCAACCTTGCCGCCTTGCTCTCCTTCCATTCCACGGGGAATCATGGTCACATTCAAGGTCTCTTCGCCGCGCTTCAGCGTCCAGTTCATTTCTTTGCCTTTGGAGGCTGAAGTCAGCTTGATCATCTTCTGGTAATCTCCGCCGATGGCCTGCCCGTCCACAGTGACGACGATGTCGCCCTTCTGAAGACCTGCTTCCTGTGCAGGCATTCCTACGCTGACGTCACCGATCTTCACATAGGTCGGATTCTCCACCGGGATTCCGGCCATCTGCAGATGAAGTGCAAATAGCACAAACGCCAGAATGAAGTTCATCACCGGTCCGGCCAGGATCGCTATCGCGCGCTGGCCGACGGTTTTGCTGCCGAACTGGCGGTCCTTGGGCGCAATTTGCGTCTGCTGGGTGCCTTTGATCATCATCGCCTGCGGATTCACATCATAGGTGGTCACTTCACCATCGACATCAAGGCGGATTTTCAGTTCATTCTCCAGATCCGTGAACTGCGCTTCGCCGCGGATAACATTTCTGCGCGTATCCAGGGAATCAAGGTAAATATTCTTTACCTTGTTATCCTGGCCCAGCCGGACAGCAATGGTCTGCCCGGGGCCGATCTCAACCATCTCCGGGTCTTCGCCGGCCATACGGGCGTATCCCCCGAAGGGCAGCAGGCGGAGCGTGAACTGGGTTTCACCGCGTTTATAAGAGAACAGTTTCGGACCGAAACCGATCGCAAATTCCCGTACAAGAATTCCGGCGCGTTTGGCAAAATAATAATGTCCCCATTCATGGACAGTCACCAGAACAAAGAACATAAACACCGTTAAAAAAACAACTCTTACCATCTCCATAGCGCAACATTCCCCCTTAAGGTGTAAGACCGAAGTATGTCCTCTTAATTTATCATTATTCCAAGGCAGGGCACAAGAGAATCAACAGTCCACACCTATTTTTCAGGGTACAGCCATATTCACCGTTTCCAAAGGCCTCTTATCCCTTTACAGGACAGCCGCAAGCTCCCGGGAAGCTATATCGCTACTGTGAATCTGTTCCAGACCGGGGTTCGCTTCACCCTGATGACGCTGAAGCACTTCATCAATAATCTCATCAATCCGCAGGAAGGGAATCTCACCGCGCAGGAAGCGGGCCACGGCGACCTCATTGGCTGCATTGAAGGCTGTTGTGAATGTGCCGCCCGCTATGCCGCAGTCAATAGCCATCTTCAGCGCCGGATAGCGCTCATAATCCATCTCCCGGAAGGTCAGGCTGGCTACCTGAGCCAGAGACAAACGCTTCGCAGGAGACGGCCAGCGGTCGGGATAGGTGAGCGCATATTGAATGGGAACCCGCATATCAGGAGTCCCAAGCTGAGCAATAATGCTGCTGTCGCAGAACTCCACATAGGAGTGAATGATACTCTCCGGATGCAGCACCACATCAATCTGCTCATACGGAAGGGCGAACAAATGGTGGGCTTCAATAACCTCCAGGCCTTTGTTAACCATGGTTGCCGAGTCAATAGTAATCTTGGCCCCCATGCTCCAATTGGGGTGACGCAGTGCGTCCGCTACGGTAACATTCGTAAGCTGTTCACGCTTATAATCACGGAATGAACCGCCCGAGGCAGTAATGGTAATTGAAGCCACATCCTCACGGTTCTCCCCGTTTAAGCATTGGAAAATCGCCGAATGCTCACTGTCCACTGGCAGCAGCTTCACGCCTTTGCGTCCAGCCAGCTCTGTAACCAGATGTCCGGCGGTCACCAGTGTCTCCTTATTAGCCAGTCCAATATGTCTGCCGGCTTCAATCGCCGCCAGCGTAGACTGAAGTCCTACACTGCCTACAAGCGCAGTTACGACTGTCTGTGCATCGCCTCCGGCAGCAATCTCCACCAGACCTTCACTTCCGCTATACAGCTCTACACCGGCAGGCAGACTGGATCTGATCTCCTCTGCAAGCTCCTTCGTGGATACCGATACACGGCGAGGCTTGAAACGGCGGACCTGTTCCAGCAGCAGTGAAGTATTACTTCCCGCCGCCAGTCCATCGACTTCAAAAGCTTCCGGATGCATAGCTACCACATCCAGCGTCTGGGTACCGATGGAGCCCGTGGAGCCGAGAATACTAATTCTTTTCACAGTTGCTTTCCTTCTTCCTGTCGTTAATAGTAAGGCATCAGCATTACGATATGTACGAAAGGAAATACGATGATCCAGCTGTCGCAGCGGTCCAGGATGCCACCGTGACCCGGCAAGAGTGAGCCTGAATCCTTAATACCGTACACCCGTTTATAGGCAGATTGTACAAGATCTCCAAGCTGACCCAGCACAGCGCAGGCAATTCCAATCAGCAGCGCGCGTCCGATAGTCAGCAGATCAGGAACCAGTATAGCAAACACAATCGATATGACAGCAGAAATCAATACTCCGCCAAGCGCGCCTTCTATAGTCTTATTAGGACTGATCGCAGGCCACAGCTTGTTCTTCCCGAAGCTTCTGCCGACAAAATAGGCTCCAGCATCACTGCCCCATATACAGCACAGCAGCAGGATCGTCCAGAAGAGGCCATGGCCATCTCCCGCACTGCGGGCGATTCCCATATACGAGAACCCCATTCCTATGTAAACAATGCCAGTGAACATCATCGCGGTCATTTTGATATCAAGCTTATTCTTACTGAAGACAGTGACCAGCAGGAACAGCAGCAATACCAGCCATATCCCCTGTTCCCAGGAGAATAGCTTATTCGTTCCCAGGAGATCCCAAGGAATCATAAAGCCTACTACAGAGGCATAACCAAATACAGCAGTCAGCCCGAAGGTGGCTGTACCTGTCATTTTCACAAATTCATAATAGCCGATGAGGGCCATCGCAGTCAGCAACAGCTGATACGGCCAGCCTCCCCAATAGCATAACCCTAAAAACAAGGCCCCGGCAACAATTCCGGTGATCAATCGCTGCTTCAAAGAATCCCTCTCCCATCAGGCTACTTCAATCCACCATAACGGCGTGTGCGGCGCTGATATTCAGCCACAGCCTGCATCAGATGCGACTTGTCGAACTCCGGCCAGTACGCATCCGTAAACCAAAATTCACTATAGGCGATTTGCCACAGCATAAAGTTACTGAGCCGCATCTCTCCGCTCGTACGGATGAGCAGGTCAGGATCGGGTAATCCGCTGGATGACAATCTGTTGTCAATCAGCTCTGAAGTGATCTCTTCAGGAGACAGAATTCCTGCCTGGATATCCTTGCCCAGAGCGCGCATACAGTCCTCAATCTCTTTGCGACCGCCGTAGTTCAGAGCAAAATTAAGTATAAGTCCGGTATTGCTTAGTGTGCGGGCGACCGCTTCTTCCATCGCCTTGCGGGTATGGGAAGGCAAAGCCTCCGTGTTGCCCATTACGCGCACCTGTACATTCTTCTCAATGAGTTCATCCAGTTCAATAGCCAGGAATTCTACGGGAAGGCGCATCAGGAAATCCACTTCATCCTTCGGCCGGGTCCAGTTCTCCGTAGAGAAAGCGTACAGAGTCAAAAATTCTACTCCGAGGTCATTCGCTGCAATGGTAGCACGTTTGACTGCCTTCATCCCGTTCTGATGGCCCACAACCCGGGGCATACCGCGCCGTTTCGCCCAGCGCCCGTTGCCATCCATAATTATCGCTACGTGCCGGGGAATATTATCCGGTGAAATCTCGACTGGCTCCTGCCTGTCTTTACGGCTCAGCCATTCTTGAATCCGTTTGATCATTTCCGTTTCCTCCAAGCTCTTATCAGAAAGAGACAAACCCCACCATTAACGGAGGGGCCTGAAGTCTCATGAATTTCGTTATACTTCCATAATCTCTTTTTCTTTGGACAAGAGCACTTTGTCGACTTCAGCTATGAACTTATCCGTTGATTTCTGGATATCTTCCTGATGTCCATGTGATTCATCTTCTGAAATGCCGTTCTTCTCCATCTTCTTGATGTCATCGTTGGCATCGCGGCGGATGTTGCGGATCGCTACCTTAGCTTCTTCACCGAACTTCTTGGTGAATTTCACCAGCTCAGTGCGGCGTTCTTCGGTAAGCGGAGGAATCGACAGGCGGATGATCGTACCGTCATTGGCAGGTGTAATCCCGATGTCGGATTTCATAATCGCCTTTTCGATGTCTGACATTGAAGTTTTGTCCCACGGCTGGATCAGCAGGGTCCGGGAATCCGGTGTGCTGATGTTAGCCAGCTGATTGATCGGAGTTGGAGCACCGTAATATTCAACCTGGATGCGATCCAGCAGCGACGTCGAAGCGCGTCCTGCCCGCAGCGTTGCCAAGTCACGTTTCAGCGAGAGAATCGCTTTTTCCATACGCTCTTCGGCATTCTTCTTAACCGATTGTGGCATTTAATTTACACTCCCTTTAACGATCGTCCCGATTTTTTCGCCGAGAACGACGCGTTTAATATTGCCTTGCTCTGTAATAGCAAACACAATGAGCGGTATATTATTATCCATGCAGAGTGAGGAAGCGGTAGAATCCATAACCCCCAGGTTTTTGTTCAGAATATCCATGTAAGTAAGCTGCTCGAACTTAACGGCTGTGCTGTCCTTGAACGGATCTGCTGAGTAGACGCCGTCTACCTTATTCTTGGCCATGAGGATAACCTCGGCTTCAATCTCGGCTGCTCTAAGCGCTGCCGTAGTATCTGTCGAGAAGAACGGATTCCCTGTCCCTGCGGCAAAAATAACTACGCGGCCCTTCTCCAGATGCCGGATCGCCCGGCGGCGGATATAAGGCTCAGCAATCTGCTGCATGGCGATAGAGGTCTGAACCCGGGTAGGGACATCGATCTGCTCCAGAGCGTCCTGCAATGCCAGTGAGTTCATCACTGTTGCCAGCATTCCCATATAATCGGCTGTTGCCCGGTCAATACCGCTTGCACTTCCGGCGATTCCGCGCCAGATGTTGCCACCGCCGCATACAATCGCAACCTGAACTCCAAGCTCCACGACTTCCTTGACCTGCTCTGCAATAGAGATGATCGTATCGGCATCGATGCCATAGCCATTCTGTCCGGCGAGCGATTCACCGCTTACCTTAAGGACTACTCTCTTAAATACCGGTTGTTCCAATTATATACCCTCACTTTCTACAAAAGACGGAACACTACTTGTATGTGTTCCGCTCTTTTGATGCTTGCCTGTATTCAGTTCTTATTCAATGTCATGCAGTTATTATTGTTTTACTTGTGCCATAACTTCTTCTACGAAGTTGTCGACTTTCTTCTCAAGACCTTCACCCAGTTCGAAACGAACAAAGCGGCGGATGGTGATGTTCTCGCCAATCGTGCTGATTTTTTCATTCAGCAGCTGGGAGATTGTCTTGTCCGGGTCTTTAACGAAGGATTGCTCCATCAGGCAGTATTCTTCATAGAACTTGCTGATGCGGCCTTCCACCATTTTTTCAACGATCTTCTCAGGCTTGCCTTCGTTCAGCGCTTGTGCCTTAAGAATTTCTTTTTCCTTCTCTACGTCTGCAGAAGGCACTTCTTCACGGCGGACATACAGCGGGTTCGCTGCTGCGATTTGCATAGCGATGTCGCGTGCGAATTCTCTGAAGGAATCCGTTTTGCCTACGAAGTCAGTTTCGCAGTTGATTTCCACCAGAACGCCAATACGGCCGCCAGCGTGGATATAGGATTCTACAGTACCTTCAGTAGCAATACGTCCGGCCTTGTTCGCTGCTGCGGACAGACCTTTTTCACGAAGCAATTCTGCTGCTTTGGTGATGTCGTTGTTTGCTTCTTCCAGCGCTTTCTTACAATCGAGCATTCCTGCCCCTGTTCTTTCACGAAGTTCCTTCACTGCTTTTGCATCTACTGCCATTGTTATTCCCTCCAGGGTCATAGTCGTTGTCATACGCGGGCATAAAGCGGTACTTGCTTGCATTTTAAAAAAAGGGCAGTGAGAGGTTATCCACCTGCCAACCACCCTTTTCATTTAAGTTTATGTTTTATGTTCCGGTTACTACTTAAGCTGTAGTTGTGTCTTCGCCCTGATGAGCTTCAACAACAGCATCAGCCATCTTACCAGTCAAGAGCTTCACGGCGCGGATTGCGTCGTCATTGCCTGGGATTACGTAGTCAATTTCATCCGGATCGCAGTTAGTATCAACGATAGCTACGATAGGAATACCCAATTTGCGAGCTTCTGCTACTGCAATGCGCTCTTTACGCGGGTCAATGATGAACAGCGCGCTTGGAAGACCTTTCATGTTCTTGATACCGCCCAGGAATTTCTCAAGACGATCTTTCTCTTTGCGGAGAAGGATAACTTCTTTCTTAGGCAATACTGCAAAGGTACCGTCTTCTTCCCAAGCTTCCAATTTCTTCAGGCGGTCAATACGCTTCTGAATAGTCTGGAAGTTAGTCAGGGTACCGCCGAGCCAACGCTGGTTAATGAAGAACATACCCGAACGTTCAGCTTCTTCTTTTACGGAATCCTGTGCCTGCTTCTTTGTTCCTACGAATAGGATTGTGCCGTTGTCGCCAGCGACGCTCTTTACAAAGTTGTAAGCTTCCTCTACCTTCTTGACTGTCTTTTGCAAGTCAATAATGTAAATTCCGTTTCTTTCAGTGAAGATATATCGATCCATCTTTGGGTTCCAACGACGAGTCTGGTGACCGAAGTGTACCCCAGCTTCGAGAAGCTGCTTCATGGAGATTACTGCCATCTTCACACACCTCCTAAGTTTGGTTTATTGTGTGTCTCCTCCGCCGCGCGTCATCTTTCAGCAAGACTTTCTTCAGAAGAAAGCACCCCTTGTCGAAATCAACCGGCGTGTGTTTTAACACCGTCAATTAATATATCATATTAAAACAGCCTATGCAACGATTACTTTTTTACGGTAATCAGCTTGTCAATAATGGAGTTGATGCTCTCTCCCTTGGTGAAGCTGTAGCTGCCGTATTGAATGATAGTGTTCACCTTACGGCTGTTTGCCGTCTGGAGGAACTTGTTCTTATCCTCGATAACCCCGGCTTCCGCAAGCAGATCTGCCGTCTGGGCGAGCGTAATTCCAGTGGGAATCTTAAGAGAGATTACCCCGTCCACCGCAGCCACAGGCGCTTCAGGTGTGGCCGGAGCCTCTGTAACAGGCTCAGCAGTGTTCTGCGGCTGTGCAGGAGCTGAAGGCTTGCCCGGTGTCGCTGCGGCGCTTGGCGTTGCAGCCGGCTTGGGCGGGACAGCAGGCGTAGCTGCCGGCGTTGCTGCTGGCGTCACGGAAGCCTGGGCCTCGGCCGCTTCCTCCGGGGACGGCGTTGCTGTTGCAGCAGCTTCTGCCGGATCTACAACAGTCAGGTTCAGGCTAGCCGCTTGCCGGATCAGCTCTTCTTTGGTCAGAGGCGCCGTCCGTCCGGCTATCATCAGCTGCAGCAGCAGCGCGCCGGCGATCAGCCCGATCCCTAGTCCCAGCATAAAGAACCGGTTCTTCATCATACGGATTCCTCCTGCTGCGCAAGCTGCAGGATCAGCTGCACCTCGCCCCGCTGCAGACCGGCAGTCTTGGCGATAGAATCGATTGATTTCCCTTGCTCATGCAGCTCGAACAGCCGGGGATACCGCAGCTTGATGGAGCTGACGGGTCTTGGCTTAACAGGAGGTACTGCCTCGGCAGCCTGCTCCCTGCCCTGGCGCTTCTCCGCGTGTCCGGACGAGGCTTCCCGCGAGAAGGTTGCTGACAGCTGAAGCAGTCCCTTCTCTTCTGCGGTCAGCCGCGCATCCATCAGCAGCAGGCTCTTCTGCAGCTCGCCCACCTGCTCCCGCAGTACACCGATCTCTTCCTGCAGGGCCGCCTTATTGCTCTGTGACTGTGTCTTAATACTGCCCACCAGCTTCAGCAGCTCGGAGTTCTCATGCTCGATATCGGCCATGTAGAGCTCCAGAGCCGCCTCCGTCTCCTTCAGGCTCTTCTTCTCCGAGTCTTCCTTACCCGTCCTGGCCGGCAGCCGCAGGGCATAAACAATAGCAACTGCGCCTACCAGCACGATGTATACCCATGGTTCCAAGTGTGTAATCTCCTTCTGCGTTTAATTCATAGGATGCCTTAACTGCATTTGCGGTTATTCTGTCCCAATCAGAGACTGAAATCTATACGGTGCCCTTTATAAGGATGTTCGGCATCATGGGTGTTCTCCAACTTATCCGGCTTGCGCGGATGAGGCTGACTGCCAGAGCCGCTCCCCTTGCCGCCATCCCGCAGCGCCGATTCGGCAGACTCGTCAACCTCAGTGCTGCGCAGCGAGATTTCCTGGCTATGCTTGATATTCTGGCCTGCCAATTGCTGCTGGTCGAGTGCAGGACGCTGCTGAAGGTTGTTCTGAACTTTGCCCGCATCATGGGTACGGGGCAACGCAATTTGCAGTTCCACCGGTTTCAGACTCATAAGATCCCTCTTCTCCACTCATTGGTTACAGAATCAAGGAATAGCAGGCCGCCTCGGCTGCCTGCCTGATTATACATACGGTATTATGGATATATCCCCTTCACTGTAAATGAAGGATACCCGCTCCGTCGGGTCCTTGACGAACCTGGTATATCTGCCGATTACGATCTTAGAGCCTCCATAGATCGTCTTGACGACATCAACCTTAGCTCTGCCGGTGTCCTCCAGCATGCGCTCGATCTCCAGCACACGCTCTTTAATTCTCTTTTCATCACGCATATGGGATTGCTTGGTGGCATTAAGCTTGACGCGAAGCGCCACCTTATCGGGCGATAGCTGGCCATTGTTCGCCAGCTGATTAAGCAGATACAGCGCCTTATTGGTCTTGTCCTCATTCTCAAGAAGCTGCCGGAGCTCCTGGCGCAGTTCGTTGATCTCATTTCTCAGCTCGGGAACAACGCCCACTTCAATCGCTGTAGCTGTAGACATGGTATTGCCGATGGTACGGGCGATCACACGCTCGCCTGCCTGTACGATCCCCCCGACGATTAAGCCTTTGGCCCCGTTACACAGTACATCTCGGCCAGCCCGGATGCTGGAATGCATAATACTTTGGGAGACGATAATATCCTCACCGGCCACAACATTGCCATCCTGGATGAACGAGACCTTAACATTTTTACCGGCGCTGACGAGGCCTTTATTATATCCGATGATGCCGCCCGTAATCTCGATGGACCCGCCCGATATCAGCTCGGCCCCCTCTACCCCGCCGACCACCCGGATATCTCCTGCGGATTTGACGGTGAAGCCGGTAAGCACATTGCCGCGGATGACCACCGTGCCCACGAAATCAATATTGCCTGTGCTGTAATCCACATCACCATTGATTTCATACACCGGAAATACATTGATTTTGCCCTTGTCTGTCAGCGTGACCAATCCGTCAATCGCCGAATACATGGAGGTCTCTTCCTGATCCACCACCACATTCTTGCCTACCTTGAAATGAGCCTCCTTCCCTGCCCGGAACGGAAGCTCCTCCCCGGTTACCGTTCTGCCGCTCACACCGTTCTCTGCCGGAATAACCTTGGCAATAAGCTGGCCCTTCCTTACATTATGCAGCCGGACCAGCTCTTTGTAATCCACCCTGCCATCCTCTTTCTCCAGAGGCTTGCGGTCCTCCTCCATATCAACGGTCAGCACAATGCGGCCATCCTTACCGTTGACAGCAGGCTGTCCAATCGCGATCGGCACCCGGTTCCAGAAATATTCTTCCGGGTTGCTGCTAATCCGCTGCACAATATCATGCTGGATACCGAAACGAATATTGTGACTGGACAGGAAGCTCTCAAGGTCCTCGACCGAACAGGTGAAATTCTCATCCTTCTTGATGAACTGAAGGTAAGCAATCCCCTTATCCTCCGAAAAAGTAATGCTCAGGTATTGGCTCAATACATATTGACCGATCAATTTCTGCTCCCCCTTGTCACCGTCACCCGGTTAATCATTTTGCATTAGAAGGTCCCGGTTCTTCTCAAGTGTTCCTCTTAGCCGCAAAATAGCTTTGGAATGAAGCTGGGAGATTCGCGAAGGAGACAGTGACATCACTTCCGCAATCTCGCTTAAAGATAAATCCTCATAATATAAAAGGGACACGACGGTCCGTTCTTTCACTGTTAGTTTCTCGATGCCTTTGGTTAGCGTATCCCGCAGGTAGAACTCATTCACTTTACGGTCCGGATTCTTGGCCTTGTCATCTACCAATATGGACATTCGTGTCTCTGATTCTTCTTCACGTATAGGATCTTCGAGTGAACAGAGCGACATTACTGCGACATCCTGCAGCATCGTCTGAAACTCCGTTTCCGAAATATTCAGATACTTGCTCATTTCATCGTCACTTACCGATCTCAAATACTTCTGCTCCAGCTGCTGGTAGGCATCCTCGATTTTTTTCGCTTTTTCGCGTACGGATCTGGGAACCCAGTCACTTTGCCGCAGAGAATCAAGGATCGCTCCCCGAACCCGCCACGATGCATAGGTCTGGAATTGAAGCCCCCGCTTGTAGTCGAATTTTTCGATCGCATCAATGAGTCCCATGACACCGTTGCTGGCCAAATCGTCCTTGGAGACGTTTTTGGGCAGCCCTACTGCCAGACGGCTGGACACGTAATCAACAATATGGAGATAACTCTCAATCAGCTTTTTTTTAGCTTCAGGATCGCCGTGCTCTTTCCACTGCTCCCAAAGCAGGTCTGTTTCCGACTGAGTTGCTTTACGCTCGTTCAACGGCTTTCACCCTTCCCAAAGTTTAGTCAGCGGGCAAACATGCGGCGCAAGATGACGGACTTTCGCCGCAGCACTCGCTTATTCTTCTTTCAGGTGACGAACGGCCTTGGCCAATTCTTCAGGATCTTTCATAGAGACTAGCTTCGGAGGCTGCAAAGGCGTGAACCCCCCGGGCTCTTCACTGACCGCCTCCCGTTTTGGGGTTAGCAGGTCTTTGAGCTCCTGATCCTCTTCAGGTGTACTAATATCAAGCTTCCCGCCAAGAGACTCTCCGTTATCGAACAAACCGGCTTCCGGGTCTGAGGATTCTTTTCCGATAATAAAACCCAATACCCATCTCAGGAAGAAAGCAAGCACAAACCAGATAATAAATCCGTACAGGCCCCGGATCAGGCTGGTACCCAGCAGGTTCTGTCCGTTGTTCGCAAGGAAGGTTAGTACAAATCCGATCAGTCCGGCCACAATATTCAGTAATAGTTTCCTGCTCATGGCTAAATTTCCTTCGGGCCTTTTTGAACGCTGCGGATAAAAATCACTCCGGTATTGCAGGAGATTTCTATCGTGCGCCCATAATTGCCGCCCGTGTCCTCCGCGATAAGCGGAATATGAAGGCTCTCAAGAGCAAGCTTGCAGGATTCCACATTCCGAGGCCCGATCCTCATGGTGTCACTCCCTCCGGCAAAAGCAAACATCTGCGAGCCTCCGGCCATCTTGGCCACAATCCGGCTTCTAACCGCCCCCAGCCCCAGCAGGCGGGCCAAAAGCTCAGGCACAGCAGTATCTGCGAACTTGGCGATATTCAGCTGTCCCTCCCTGGCAATCTCTGACGAGGGCAGCATGACATGAGCCATCCCCGCCAGCTTTTTACCGGGATCAAACAGAGTCAGACCTACGCAGGAGCCAAGACCGGTCGTACGAATAAGGCTGTCCTGGCTGCCTACGTTCAGATCCGCCATACCTACTTTAATGATGCTCTGCTCTTCAATCATTGTCGAACGGTACTCCTAAAGCCTTGAATATTTTGGGGAACGATTCCGGATCGGGAATAAGGAAGAATTGTCCTTCAATTTCATTTTGGCCTTCTAAAAAAGTCGTATCGATCAGCAGCGCATCATCGCCCATCTGACCGAACTGCAGCAGCCCGTAACCAAGAATCGCTCCGGCCATATCCATTGCAAGCGCCGGCACGGTCGGATACATGGTCAGGGAGGTGAAGTCCGCCAGGGAAGAGAGATAAGAGCCGGCCAGAATATTGCCGATCTCGCTTAGTGCGGATAATTCCATCTCACTCAGCTCACCGCCGCCGGAGACTTCAATGCCGGCAATCCGGCTGAGCAGGTTGCTTGCCGCCTCCGGGGTAAGAATAAAGAACAGGTTGCCCGGGGCTTCACCTTCCACACGCAGGAATACCGCGTATACCAGCTCCTCCGCTCCGCCCACCTTATCAGTGATCTCCTCGAAGCTGAGCAGCTGTACCTTAGGCACGGCCATGTCAATCGGCTTATTGAGCAGCTGGGACAAGGCAGTGGCCGCATTACCGGCCCCAATATTCCCTACTTCCTTAAGCACATCCATTTTGAAATCTTTGAAATTCTTGAATAGCTCCATAGGCTAGCCCTCCAGGCTTTCCAGCTGCACGATTTCACTCTTGTTCAGCACTTCAGACAGGTTAAGCATAATCAACAGACGGTCATCCCCAATTTTGGCTACCCCATCCAGATACTTCGCCTTGATGCCCCCTACAACATCCGGCGGTACATCGATAATGTCACGGTTCAAGTCGATGACATCATTGGCTGAATCGACAATGAAGCCTACTTCCATCTCATTCACATTGACGATAATGATCCGGGTCTGGTCGGTGTGCTCCGCTTCTTCGATACCGAATCGTCCGCGCAGATCGATAACCGGAATCACAACACCGCGCAGATTGATCACACCTTTGATAAAGGAATAGGTCTTCGGTACGCGGGTAATCGGCATCATACGTTCAATCGTCTGGACCTTCTCTACTTCAATGCCGTATTCTTCAGTGCCAAGCTTGAATACAATTACTTTGATATCTTCAGCCATGGAATGACCCTCCCTGTTCTAACCTGATTATTTGATAAAAGCATTCGGATCGATAATAAGCGCTACCTGTCCGTCTCCAAGAATCGTGGCTCCGGAAATTCCCTGCACCTCTGGGAGATACTTGCCGAGATTCTTGATTACAATTTCGTTCTGGCCAATGAAGTCCTGCACAGCCAAAGCAACCAGCCGTTCTCCCTTGCGGACAACCACGATCTCCGTCTCCTCTTCCGTGCTTTCATCATAGTCCGGAATGGAGAAGATCTTGCTCAGGGAGACCAGCGGAATATGGCTGCCCCGGAACTCCAGCATCCGGTTGCCGTGAATGGTGCGGATCTGGGATTGCTTCACAATTCCAGTCTCCACGATGGAAGAGAGCGGAATGGCATATTTCTCTGAGCCAAGCCGAACCAGCATCGCTGCAATGATCGACAGGGTCAGCGGAAGCTGAACGGAGAAATTCGTGCCTTTGCCCGGTGTGGAATAAATGGTGACGTTACCGCCCAGGGAAGAGATTTTGGATTTGACCACATCGAGACCCACGCCCCGGCCCGATACGTCAGAGATGACCTCAGCTGTACTGAATCCAGGCGCGAAGAGCAGCTGGTACGCTTCGTCATCTGTCATCGTGCTTGCCTGCTCTTGGGTAATCACACCCTTTTTGACAGCAGAGGCTAAGACGTTCTTCGGATAGATGCCCTTGCCATCCTCTTCAATCTCGATGAACACATGATTACCGCTGTGGAAGGCCCGGAGCTGGACGGTCCCGGTCTCCGGCTTCCCGGCCGCAATCCGGTCTGCAATGGATTCAATCCCGTGGTCAACCGCATTGCGCAGCAGATGCACCAGCGGATCGCCAATCTCATCAATCACCGTACGGTCAAGCTCTGTATCTGCTCCAGTGATGATTAAATCCACCTTCTTGTCCAGCGATTTCGCCAGATCGCGGATCATCCGCGGGAACCGGTTAAATACGGTGTCTACCGGAACCATGCGGAGCTTCATTACGATATTCTGCAAATCTCCGCTCACCCGGCCCATATGCTCGACCGTTTCAGTAAGATCGCCGTTCTGCACCTCGGAGGCCAGCTGCTCCAGCCGGACACGGTCAATCAGCAGCTCGCTGAACAGATTCATCAGCACGTCCAGCCGCTCAATATCCACACGGATGGTCCGGGAAGGCGACGGCGCTCCTCCTGCCCGGGCCGGGGCTGCTTTGCCGTTCTCTTCCTTGGGATGCAGAGAAGCCGCAGGGGAAGCATTACCGGCAGCAACGGGAGCGGCTTCCTGCACCGGAGCCGGAGCGGGCGCTTCAGCTGTAGCTGCCGCAGTGTCTTGTCCCATTTGGCGAAGTGACTCCTGATCAAGCGCCACAGCGGTAACCGCTTCGATCTCTGACAGATTCAGAATCATCTTCTGAATCTCACTTGCATCCTTTTGGGTTATGTAGTAGAGGGAGAATCCGTAATCGAATTTCTCCTGCTCTATGTCCTGAACCGAAGGGAAGGATTTCACGACTTCTCCTGAACGCTCCAGAAGGTCGAAGACCATGTAGGCACGTACGGCTTTGAGCTGACAGTCCTTACGGATCGCCACATCCACATACAGCACCTGATGGCCTTCCTGAAGGGATTGCTCCAGCACGGAGTACTGGAATTCATCCAGGAACACCTGGGCCGCGCTGGCATTGCCGGACGCAGCGGCAGTGACTTCAGCAGAAGCATTGCCGGCAGAAGGGACCTCTCCGCGTACGATGGCTTGCAGGGAAGAGACAATCGCTGTTACATCGGCCTTGCCCGCTCCCCCGCCGGTGATATCCTCCACCATGGATTCCAGCGCATCAATACTTTGGAACAGGGTATCAAAAATGAAGTCCTGCATCCGCAGTTTGTTATTGCGCACCAGATCGAGCACGTTCTCCATTTGGTGCGTAAGCGAAGCCAAATCTTCAAACCCCATTGTAGCCGCCATACCTTTCAAGGTATGGGCGGAGCGGAAAATCACCTGAACAATACTCAGATCCTCCGGATTCGCTTCCAGCCCCATCATGCTCTCGTTCAAAGACTGCAGATGATCATTTGACTCATCAATAAACATGGATAAGTATTGGTTCATGTCCATGAGCGGGTACCTCCCCTTCGAGTTCGCTATTCCATTATTTAACGGCTTGTACCAGCCTTGGAGCAATTTCTTGCAAAGGCAGGATGTGTCTTACACACTTCAACTCTACTGCAGACCTCGGCATTCCGTATACCACACAGGTTTCTTCACTCTCTGCAAAGGTTGATGTCACCCCCGAATCATAGAGTGCTTTCATCATACGTGCCCCGTCGCTGCCCATCCCCGTCATAATGACGGCATGACGTTCCAGCGAGGTAAGCTGCAATACCGATTCAAACAGTGTATCTACAGAAGGACGATGTCCATTACGGATCTCTTCCTTAGTAAGCTCTATCATGTATTGGCCGCCAGGCGCAGGAACCACTGTCAGGTGATAGCCCCCGGGGGCAATATACGCCGCACCCTGCCGGAGAATCATACCGTGCTCCGCTTCCGCGACCTCCAGCGCGCTGAAGGTATTCAGACGCTGGGCCAGCGACTTGGTGAAGTTAGGCGGCATATGCTGGACAATGACAATCGGTGCCGGGAAGTCACCGGGAATGTTCTCCAGGAACGCCTTCAGCGCTCTCGGACCTCCGGTTGAGCAGCCTACAGCAACCAGCTTGCGCACGCTCCGGCCTCCGCTTGCCTGGCCTCCTGTTGCTCCAGGAGGTTCTGCGAACGAGCCTGCAGCAATTTCAGCAGCCGCCCGTTGTCCAGCCCATCCGGCGCCCGGCGCCTCCTGGGAGCGGCCTTTGAACCTCTCGGGAGCCGGTTTAGGCACTGCCGGCGCTGGCTTGACTACCCGCTTCGCAGTGGGCGGCTCAGTGCGGGCTTCCGGCTTCCGTTTGTCAGCAGGCGGTTCAAGCGGCGCCCTGACCCTCGGCTTCTCCGTGCCCAGAAGCGGCGCTTTATCCGCTTCTTTCTTGGACGGCTCCAGCTTCCTTCTTACCGGTTCCACAACAGCCCGCGGAGCAGGCGGTTCAGCAGCGGGAGGAGGAGGCTCAGGCGATTTGACGGCGGAAGCGCGGGCTTCACGCCGCTCGCGCGCCAGCATCGCTTCCTTCATCTGCTCCCGGAGGGACACTCCGACAGCGATGATATCCTGGGAGTTTGAAATGGACGGCTTTCGGATGAAATCGAAAGCCCCCCACTCCAAGGCCAGAATCGTCTCCTTCATCCCCTCTTCATTGATGCCGGACAGCATAATCACCGGGAGCGGACGCTCGGCCATGATACTTTTGAGCGCCTCCAGGCCATTCATCTCAGGCATCTCCACATCCATGGTTACGAGATCCGGACGAAGCTCGTTAACCTTCTCAATCGCCTCGCGTCCGTTGGCAGCTGTCGCTGTGACTTGAAAGTCGGCATCATTCTCTATTAAATCGGAAATGATCTTGCGCATGAATGCAGAATCATCAACAACCAGAACTTTATATGGCCTCATAGCTTTTCCACCTCTGTGCCTCAAATTCAGAACAATTATCTGTTTCGTTTCAACCACTTGCTGATGAATCCCTTGATGCCTTGAACTTTAGCGGTTTCTACTGAATCCACAGCCAGATAGCTCTGCGCAAGCCTCTGCACATCCCTGGCTGCAATACTGTTCGGAAAAGCCACTGAGAATGGAATTTGTTTCTTAACGGCCTGTACTACATGCGGATCACTGCTGATGTAACCGAGGAAGGGAAGCTCAAGCTGCAGGAACCGGCTGGCCGCCATCCGGATTTTGTCACTGGTGGCCCGTGCCTCCCGTTCATCCCCTGCCTGATTGACAATCAGCCTGAACGAAACCTCAGGATGCGCATTATGAACAACCTTCATCAGAGCATATGCATCTGTAATTGCGGTAGGCTCAGGCGTGGTCACCACCAGGCAGTCATCGGCAGAAGTGATGAATTTCATCGTTTCCTTGGACAGCCCCGCCCCTGTGTCGAACAGGATGAAATCCATGGTATCGGCAATGCTTGCAATCTGTGTGGTAAAGTAATTCAGATCCGCCTCCGATAGTGTGAACAGCTCGTCCATCCCGGAGCCCCCTGCAATGAAGGGCAACGCCTGCGGTCCGAGCTGAATGATCTGTCCGATATCCGCTTCCCGCTTGAGCAGGTGGTACAGATTGTATCTGGAGGAGACACCCATAAGGACATCAATATTGGCCATGCCGATATCGGCATCGAACAGAAGCACTCTCCGTCCCATGGCCTTCAGTGCAAGCGCGAAGTTAAGGGTGAAATTCGACTTTCCGACTCCCCCCTTCCCGCTGCATACCGTGATGATCCGGGCGGAGGCACCGCTTCCGGGAGCCTGCCTTGTATCCTGGCTGGAGACCAGCCGTCTTAATGCCTGCGCCTGGTCCATCACCCGCCCCCTGTTCCCAGCAGCATGCCGCCAATCTGCTCCCCTGTGGCCATAAGAAGATCATCAGGAACATTCTGTCCGTTGGTAATATAAGAGAGCTTCAGCGGATAATCATTCAGGACATTGAACAGCGGGCCGTAGCTCCCCGTTTCATCCAGCTTCGTGAATACAACCTTATCCAGCTGGTATCTGCCGAAGTGCTCCGCGATCTTTTTCATATCGCGGCTTTTCGAGGTCAGGCTCAGCACCAGCAGGGTCTCGCTCTTAAGCTCCTTGGCCAGCAGGCTCTGCAGTTCTGCCACCAGCATTTCATTGCGGTAATTCCGTCCGGCGGTGTCCATTAACACCAGATCACAGCTCTCCAGCCGGAACATCGCCCGCTGCAGATCACCCGGCGACTGGACAACCTCCAGCGGCATGTTGAGAATGGAAGCGTAGGTTCTAAGCTGTTCAACGGCAGATATCCGGTAAGTATCCGAGGTAATCAGCCCAACCTTGCGGCCCTGCTTGAACAGCTGCTCCGCTGCCAGCTTGGCAATCGTTGTCGTCTTGCCGACCCCAGTCGGCCCGGCAATATATACAATCCGGGTATCCGGGGCAATACCGCCGGCAATGCGTCCTGACAGAAAACCATCAATCTGCTCTCTGAGCACAGCCTCGAATTGCTCCGGCCCCCAGCTGCTTCCTTCCTCACGGTAACGCTCCAGAACATGTCCGATCCATTCCTCTACGAGAACAGCGTCAGTCTCCTGGTCAATCAGGCGGCTGCGTAAGGATTCCAGCGCATCAGGCAGCTCGGCTGCCCCTGAGGAATAACGTGCGATACGTTCCATCCACTGCTTCATATCCCGGATCTCCCGCAGAACATCGCTTTCAGTGGGAGCAGTATGCTCAGGTTCAGACTGCTCTGTTGCAAGCGATTCATAGATCGCTGCAAGCTTCTTCCGGTTCTCCTCCGGCTGCGGTCCAGACGGCAGGCCTGCTGCAATATCCTCAGTGCGGATATCCGGCGGTTCCGTCTTGGCTACAGGCGGCATCACAGCGACGCCTCCGCCCTGCTCCAGCGGATCAGCCAGCGCTGCGGCAATCTCGGCAAACGACTTGGCTGCTGCCGCATCTCTTACCGTCACAGGCGGCGGGAGAGGAGGAGCAGCGGCTGAGGCAGCCTTCTGATAGGCCTCTGGCACTGCATTTCGCGGTACATTCATGGGCGGTGCAGGAATCTTCTCCTGCGCGGCCGCCTTTGTACCGTTCTCCACAGCAGCCACAACCTCAATCTTCTTTTTCGTGAACATGCCCATGAATCCGCCAACCTTTATTTCTTTGGTGCTTAAAATAACGGCATCGCTTCCAAGCTCGCTGCGGATCGAATGCATGGCGTCAGGCATCGTATCGACCACATAACGCTTCACTCTCATAAGTTCACCACCCCGACGCTTTGAATTTCAATGTTTGGCTCCAGCTCGCTGTAGGAGAGCACCGGGATATCCTGCATGGTTCGCTCAATCACCTGGCGCAGATACATGCGAATCGTTGGAGAGGTTAGTACAATCGGCTGCTGGCCGGATTGCAGGAGACGGTTGATCTGCTCCGTAAGCCGCTGATAGACGGTTTGGGTAGATACCGGATCGAGCGCCAAGTAGCTGCCCTGCTCCGTCTGCTGCACGCTCTCGGAAATTTTTTTCTCAAGTCCGGGGCCTACGGTAATGACACGCAGGGTCTCCCCCGTCTGAGAGAACTGCTGGGTAATCTGTCTGGAGAGGGATTGCCGCACATATTCAGTCAGAATGTCAGGGTCCTTGGTATACGTGCCGTAATCGGCAAGCGTCTCGAAGATGGTGACCAGATCGCGGATGGATATTTTCTCCCGCAGCAGCTTGCCCAGCACCTTCTGAATATCCCCGACGGCAAGAATGGAAGGGATCAGCTCGTCCACCAGCACAGGATAATTCTCCCTGAGGTTGTCGACCAGCTGCTTCGTCTCCTGACGGCCCAGCAATTCGTGTCCATATCGTTTGATCAGCTCGGTCAGATGTGTGGCTACAACGGAAGGCGGGTCAACCACGGTATAGCCGGATAATTCAGCCCGCTCCTTCACCGACTCATCGATCCATAGGGCAGGCAGCCCAAAGGATGGTTCAATAGTCTCAATCCCGCTAATCGACTCATCATCATAACCGGGGCTCATGGCGAGATAGTGATTAAGTAATAATTCACCGCCGCCAACGTTATTTCCTTTAATTTTGATGACATATTCATTCGGTTTTAGTTGAATATTGTCGCGAATACGAATAACCGGCACGACAAGACCCATCTCCAGTGCACATTGCCGTCGAATCATGATGATACGGTCGAGCAGATCGCCGCCCTGCCCCGTATCCGCCAAAGGAATCAGACCATAACCAAATTCGAATTCGATCGGGTCCACCGTAAGCAGATTGATGACACTTTCGGGACTTCGCACCTCTTCGATCTGCTTCTCCTCGACCAGTTGTTCATCGGCAATCTGCTGCCTGCTGGCCTTCTGCCCCATACTGTAAGCCGCGTAAGCCATCAGCCCTGCCAAAGGAAGCGTGGACAAAATCGTAATCGGGGTAAAGAAACCCAGAAACGCAATTGTCGCAGCCACTATGTATAGAAGCTTCGGATAAGACAGCAATTGTCCGGTCAGATCCTCGGCCAGATTGCCTTCCGAAGCCGCCCGGGTAACGATCAGACCGGAAGCCGTGGAGATCAGCAGGGCGGGAATCTGGCTGACCAGACCGTCACCGATGGTCAGTACAGAGTAGGTTGAGAGTGCTGTCTGGAACGACATGCCGTGAACGGTCATACCGATAATGAAGCCGCCGATCAGGTTGATAATGAGGATGATGATACTGGCAATAGCGTCACCTTTGACGAACTTACTCGCACCATCCATGGCTCCGAAGAAATCCGCCTCGCGTTCGACATTACGGCGGCGTTCCCGTGCCTGCTGCTCATTGATCATCCCCGCATTCAGATCCGCATCAATACTCATCTGCTTACCGGGCATCGCATCCAGTGTGAAGCGGGCGCCTACCTCGGCCACGCGCTCAGAACCCTTGGTGATAACAATGAACTGAACCACAACCAGGATCAGGAAGACAATGAACCCGATCGCGATCTGTCCCCTGGCAATCCAGCTTCCGAAGGTCGCTACGACCTCCCCGGCATGGCCATCAGCCAGAATCAGCTTGGTTGTGGACAGGTTCAGCGCTAAGCGGAACAGCGTGGTGATCAGGAGCAGTGAAGGAAATATTGAGAACTGCAGCGGATCTCTGGTATTCATAGCGACCAATATAATGGTCAGGGCTATCGAGATATTGATAATTAACAGTACATCCAAAAGCCAGACAGGGATGGGCAGAATCATCATCAGCACGATACCGATAATGCCCAGTAGAACTGTTAGATCTTTAGCTTTCAATGTCCTTAACCTCCCCCGGCTTATCTCCTCTTGCCTTTAAGCTTGTATACATAGGCCAGCACTTCGGCAACTGCCTGGAACAGATCAGCCGGCACTACATCACCGATCTCCGCTCTCTGGAACAATGCCCGTGCCAGCGGCTTATTCTCCATCGTTACAACACCATGCTCCTTGGCCAGCTCCCTGATGCGGAGTGCCACATAATCCTGGCCCTTGGCTATAATCTGAGGAGCCTCCATTGTGGAACCGTCATACTTCAGGGCGACTGCAAAGTGGGTCGGGTTCGTGATGATAACATCGGCCTTGGGGACCTCCTGCATCATCCGCTGCATCGCCATTCTGCGCTGACGTTCCCTGATCTTGCCTTTGATGATGGGGTCGCCCTCCATCTTTTTGTACTCATCCTTAATGTCCTGCTTCGACATCTTGAGACTCTTCTCATGCTCGTATTTCTGATAGATATAGTCCAGTACAGCCATTATAAAAAGAGCCGCTGCAATCTTGATGCCCAGGCTCATGGTCAGCTTCGCAACGAAGCTGTATGTCCCTTCCGCATCGACATGCGAGAGACGTGAAAAGCTCTCCTTCTGTCCCCAAAGCGTACTGTAGACCAGATAGGCAATCAGGATGAGCTTGAAGACAGATTTGAGGAACTCTACTACGGAACGCATGGAAAAAATATTTTTGAAGCCTTTGATGGGGTTGATCTTGCTGAACTTAGGCGTAATTCCTTCGCCCGAAGCCATAAAACCTACCTGTGCGAAGTTGGCCACAAGCGCCAGCAAGAAGGTGATGCCCAGCAGCGGAGCGAGCAGAATGAGGATCTGCAGCCCGTACTGGTTGAACAGCGCCGAGATATTCTCCGGTGTTACCTCAAGCATCATCCGGTTCTGGAATACATCTGTATACAGCTTGATAAACCGTTCTTTCATGAAGCCGCCGAAGACACTCAGTGACAGCAGCGCCGAGAAGAGGACCACTGCACCTGACATTTCAGCACTTTTGGCAACCTGCCCCTTCTTGCGGGCATCCTGCCGTTTCTTCGGAGTGGCCTTCTCTGTCTTATCTCCCCCGAACAGCTGAAGGTTCAGTTTGTATCTTGCCTGTTTTGCCAAGACAATCTCTCCTTACCGTAGCCTAAGGGCTCTTCCCAATGAGGCCAAGCAGATTGTGCATGGACTCGAACATAATCTCGAAGAGATTCTGGAACAGCGCAGCCAGCCCCGGCATCAGTATAAGAAGCAGCGCCAGACCGATAATGATTTTGAGCGGAACACCGATGACAAACACATTATATTGCGGAGCCGTTCTCGCCAGGAAGGCCAGGCCTACATCCGTCAGGAACAGTGCAGCGACCAGCGGAGCCGACATTTGGAAGGCCAGCATAAAGGATTGGGCAAAGGTGCGGATCAGAAACTCCGACAAGCTTCCGCCGATCATTTTGAGGAACAGATCATTATCTATCGGCACCCATTTATAGCTGTATACGATAGCATCCAGCAGGTAGTGGTGGCCATTCATGCTCAGGAACAGCAGCAGTGCAATCATATACTTGAAGTTGCCGATAATCGGTGCCGAAGCCCCGGTCATCGGGTCAATGACGTTCGCAATCCCGAACCCGATCTGAATATCGATAAAAGAGCCCGCAGTCTGAATCGTCATAAACATCAGGTAGGCGATAAACCCAAGCAACAGCCCGATTAATGCCTCCCTGATAATCAGGAGGATAAACCCCAGATCCTGCGGAACCGTAATATTCATGCTGCCTGAGCTGAAGATGACCATGGACACAAAAAAAGACAAACCGATTTTGAATGTTGCCGGCACGCTTTGTGACGAAAAGACAGGAACGACAACAAAAAAGGCGGTAATTCGACAAAAAATCAACAGAAAGACAGGAAAACTTTGCAGCAGGGTCTCTATATTCATAGTCTCAACCGATATACATATAGAGACTGCCCAGAATTTGACTGGTGAAATCCACCAGCTTCGTTATAATCCACGGACCGAACAGCAGTAGAGCAAGCAGTACGGCAACGATTTTGGGAACAAACGCCAGGGTCTGCTCCTGAATCTGGGTCGTGGCTTGAAAAATACTGACGATCAGTCCTACCACCAGACCAAGAATCAGCATGGGGGCGCTGGTCTCCAGCACTAAATATACGGCTTGGCCGGCCAGACCGATAATAAACTCCGCATTCATCCCATGTGCCTCCTCTTACAAGTCAGGTGTTAAAACTCAGCAGCAGTGATTTGACTACTAGGTACCAGCCGTCCACCAGCACAAAGAGCATAATTTTGAAAGGCAAAGATATCATGACCGGCGGCAGCATCATCATCCCCATGGCCATCAGGGTGCTGGACACCACAATATCAATAATAAGAAAAGGAATAAAAATCATAAAGCCCATGGTAAAAGCCTTCTTCATCTCGCCGATTGCAAAAGCAGGTACCATTACTGTTAAAGGAATATCATTATAGCTGGCTGGCTTCACTGTAGCGTTATTGCCGGTATAGTTCATGAACAGCAGCAGGTCCTTCGTGTTCGTCTGCTTGAACATAAACTCCTTAATCGGTTCCTGCGCTTTGTTCAGTGCTTCGCTCTGGGTCAGGGTGCCCTTCATATAGGGCTGTAAGGCCGTCTCGTTCACGGTTGCCAGCGTCGGCGACATAATGAACAGGGTTAAGAATAGAGCCAGTCCTACAAGCACCTGATTCGGAGGCATCTGCTGTGTACCAAGTGAGGTTCTTACGAACCCAAGTACGATCACGATCCGCGTGAAGCTGGTCATCAGCACCAGAAATGAAGGAGCAATGCTAAGCACCGTTACCAGCAGCAGGATGGAGATGGAGCTTGTCCCTCCGCTTGGGGCATCGTTGTCCCCCACCGAGATATTGATATTAGGAATCGGGTCAGCCTGAACCGGATGCAGGAGCAGCACACTGAAAATACCAAGCAGCAAAAAAGAAAGAATCAGCTTTTTTTTCATAAATCCTCCGACTCTTTCCTGAGATCCTCATCCCTGCGCAGTTCCTCCAGCTTCTCTTTGCGCTCTGGCGCCAGGGCAAGCTTGGATTGCAGCGTCTCATAGAAAGACGAAGTCTCATGAATCTCAATTTCCTGGGACGGCACCTCACCGCGCAGCTTGGACTTGATTTTGGCGATAAGCGGTGCCATGAAGTTGTCCGTTCCTGAGGCCTGGTCTTCAAAAGCGGATATAATCAGCGCCACCTCTGCCGGATCGGTGATCTTATCCATCATGGTGATGTCCTCGCCCACTCCGATCAGATAGAGGCTGCCGCCCAGCTCAATGACCTGAACCGACTTATTCGGACCCAGCCCCAGCGCACCCAGCGTACGGATGGAACGGCCGCTCATCAGAGTCTGATTGCGGCGTCCCAGAAAACGGATCAGCAGCACGATAAGAATAACAATGACTGCCAGAAAAAAAACAACCTTCAATAAATTCAGCAGGGCATTACTACTGTCTCCGAGCGTTCCGGAAGCAAATAACATACCTCGTTCCTATATACCCAGCGTTTTATTGATGGCTTCAATGACACGGTCTGCCTGGAAAGGCTTCACAATAAAGTCCTTGGCACCGGCCTGGATTGCATCAATAACCATAGCCTGCTGACCCATGGCTGAACACATAATGACTTTGGCATTGGCATCTACTTTTTTGATCTCCTTAAGGGCGGCGATTCCGTCCATTTCAGGCATGGTGATATCCATCGTGATCAGATCCGGGCGCAGTTCCTTAAATTTCTCTATAGCCTGTGAACCGTCCTGGGCTTCACCCACTACCTCAAATCCGTTCTTCGACAAAATGTCCCGGATCATCATTCTCATAAATGCTGCATCGTCCACGATTAGAATTCGGTTAGCCATTTTTACAAAATCCTCCCTAAGTATGCTTATTGTAATTTTTGTATACGGTCCCACTGGCTGACGATATCCGTAACGCGGACACCGAAGTTCTCGTCGATAACTACGACTTCCCCCTTGGCAATGAGCTTGTTGTTAACCAGAATGTCAACAGGCTCACCTGCCAGCTTGTCCAGTTCAATAATTGAACCTTGCGACATTTCCAGAATATCTTTGATCTGCTTCTGGGTCCTTCCTAATTCTACGGTTACCTTCAGTGGTATGTCCATTAATAAATTTAAATTATTTTCGTCAATATTGCCAAAAGCCCCTGCACTCAGATTCGCAAATTGTACAGGCTGCACATTTACATTACGGCCCTGTGCCGGATTCTGCGGCTGAGCCTGCGGATAGGGCGTGCCTTGCGGCGGCATTCCGTAAGGCGGCATGCCCTGCATCCCATACGCCGGCATCCCTGCCGGAGGATAATAATATCCCCCTTCCGGCATTCCCGGATAAGGCGGCATGCCCTGACCCTGCGGAGGATATTGCGGCGGGTACCCTCCCGCCTCCGGCGCTGGCATCTGCTGCTGAGCTGCAGGCGGCGCCTGCGCGGGTTCCGGTGCAGGCGCTGGTGCGGCTGCCGCAGCCGGAGGCGGTGTAGCTTCCGCAGAGGAGACTGCCGCTTCCTGGTCAGCCTGGCTGACATCGCCTAGCAGCATGGTCACCATATCCTTGGCGAATTGTACCGGTAGCAGCTGCATGATCGTGGAATCAATCAGATCACCGATCTTGAGGCGGAAGGAAATCTGGATCAGAGTCTCATCATCCGGCAGGCTGCCTACACCTTCTCCGCTGGACATGTTAAGAATATCAATGCCAGGCGGAGAAATGTTGACGAATCTGTTGAAGATCGTTGACATTGAGGTAGCGGACGAGCCCATCATCTGGTTCATCGCTTCCTGCACGGCACTGATATGAATCTCGTTCAGTTCCTCGTCTTTGGGATCTCCTTCCCCGCCGAGCATCAAGTCGGCAATGACCTGTGCATCCCGGATCTTGATCACCAGAGAATTAATTCCCTGAAAACCGTCAACATACTGTACGTGAACAGCTACATGAGGTTTGGGAAAGGCTTCCTCGAACTCTCCGCGTGTAATAATGGATACCTTAGGGGTAGTAATGTCTACCTTCTTACCCAGCAAGGTGGAGAGTGCGGTTGCCGCACTTCCGAAGGTGATATTGCCGATCTCTCCCAATGCATCCTGTTCAAAAGGTGTTAAGTAATCATCCACGGTCTTCGGTGAAGGAGCCAAATTGCCTTCCGCAGACTGTCTAAGAAGAGCATCTATCTCTTCCTGGGACAAATAATCTTTACTCGTCAAACTCTTCAACCCCTTCGCTGACAATCTCGTCTATTTGCACAGCCACACGTTCTTTGATCATCCCCGGACTTCCAATGAATTTCAGCTTGTCCCCCACCTTAATCGACAGACCGGAATCCACCGTCTTGTTAAGAGAAATCACGTCGCCGATGCTGAGCCCGAGAAATTCAGCAATGGATAAATTCGATTCGCCCAGCTCAGCCACGATGGGAAGCTGCGCCCGGTGCACTCTTGCCCGGATGGCTTCGAGCTCTACCTCATCCCGCACCTTTTTCTCAGAGACAAACCACTGGTGCACCGAGAGTCTTGACATAATCGGCTCCAGCACAACGTGCGGGATACAGAGGTTGATCATCCCCGTTGTGTCTCCTATTTTGGTACTGAGGGAGATCAGGGCAATCGTTTCATTTGGCGATACAATTTGCATAAACTGCGGATTCGTTTCCAGCGCCTCCATCCGGGGATGGATATCAAGCACCGTCTTCCAGGCTTCCTGCAGACTTTCAAAGCATCTGCTGAAAATCCTCTCCATAATGGTCGTTTCGATTTCAGTCAACGCGTTGATTTTGGAGGGTGCCGTTCCGAAGCCGCCAAGCAGACGGTCCAGCATGGCAAAAGCAATATTCGGATGCACCTCCATCACCATCCGGCCCTCCAGCGGCTCGGCCTCAAAAATATTCAATATCGTCATTTTGGGAATGGAGCGGATAAACTCGTCATAAGGGAGCTGCTCTACTTGAACGACATTGATCTGCACGAAGGTGCGCAATTGGGCCGAAAAGTACGTTGTAAGGTAGCGGGCAAAGTTATCATGAATCCGGGTTAAGCTGCGGATATGATCTTTGGAGAAGCGTACGGCCCGTTTGAAATCATAAGAGCGGATCTTTTTAGTAGTTTCTTCTTTTTTAAGTTCGTCGGCATCCATTTCACCGGATGAAAGTGCAGCAAGCAGAGCATCAATTTCGTTTTGTGATAGTACATCAACCAATTCAATCACCCCCCCATCAAAGAATTGACCCGCCTGCAGCTACATTGGTGCCATTATGAATTTGGTGAATTCAATCTGGGTAATCGAACCTTCTGTCAGGTTTTTGTTGATGATGTTCACCAGTTTGCTGCTGAACTGATCTTTGCCGCTGGCCCCATTCAGCTCCTCGGGTTTGGCATCGGCAATCGCTTTGATAATCAGCGGTGTTATTTTAATCGATTTTATCTTTTCGAATTCTTCCTTGGACGCCGCTGAATCTAATTGAAGCGCGATGTCAACTGAAAGGATGTAATCGGGATCGGCGAGATTAGTTTTGATATCCTGGATTTCGGCCGTCATCTTAACAATTTCATCAGCAGTCATCTTCTTCGTCTCCACGTTCTGGACAGCCTTGTTCACTTCATTCCCGTCACCCGGGAAAAATCTGTCCATCAGCAAGAATGCAGCAACTACGATAAGTGTAACGGCCAGCAATATCGTGATGAGCCATGGCAGCATCTTTTTCATGAAAGCTCCTCCATTGACTGGACTTTAATGGTGGCAGCGTGTGTGCCAATGTCCCTGTTATATTCCTTGATCTTGCTAATGACTTCATCGGCCTTCTCAAGCACGATCAGCCTTTTGCCGGTAACCAGCGTAATATACGTGTCCGGTGATTCTTCAACCATTTCAACCAGCAGGGCATTCAGCCACATCCCCGCCCCGTTCAATCTTGTTACCGAAATCATGACAGGCCTCCTAACCTAAATAGGGGGAGGAGCTCCTCCCCCACGACTGCAATAACATTTCCGCTGCAGGCAAAACGTTATTATTCAGCAAGTTACATATTACGGTTCAGGCTTAACGCTTCAGATTAACTACTTCCTGTAATACTTCATCGGAAGTGGTGATAATCCGCGAATTCGCCTGGAATCCACGCTGGGTAACAATCATTTCTGTGAACTCACCGGTCAGATCCACATTGGACATTTCCAGCTGGCCGGCAACGATAGTACCTGTTCCCACTTCTGGATCATTGGCAGTTGTCGGTTCCAATGCTCCTTCAGCATTTGCATTTAAGGACATACGGTACAAGTTGCCGCCGATTTTCTCAAGCCCCTGCGGATTGCTGACTTTACCCATGCCAATCTGAACACCGGATTCAGTAGTGCCGTCCGCCATCGTCTGCACAATTGTTCCGTCACTGGAGATGGAGAATGCCGTAACATCGTCACCGATCTGAATGGGTGCGCCCCCGGAGTCAACGACATGTAAGCCATCCGATGTAATCAGATTGCGGCTGGCGTCCACATGGAAATCTCCTGCACGGGTCAGGAACGGTACTTCCTGGTCACCCGTAAGCTTCACCAGAAAGAATCCGTCTCCGTCGATCCGCAGATCTGTGGGGTTATTCGTTGTCATCGCACTACCAGCTGTGTGCATAGTATCAACGGAACCGATGGATACGCCAAGACCGATCTGCTTAGCATTGACCCCGCCTTGTCCCTCTTCCCCGGGTGCCGTAACCCCGGAGACAGTCTGGCTCATAATATCCTTGAACATCACGCGCCCTGACTTGAAGCCGATAGTATTGACATTCGCAATATTATTACCAATAACATCGAGCTTGGTTTGGAATCCGCGCATACCTGAAACCCCTGAGTACATAGATCTTAACATTATTAATCGTCCTCCCGGTTATAGAGTCTTCTGACTCTTAAGAATTGAAAGATGAAGCTGGAGCGGTGGCCGCGTCAGTCGGTCGGCAGCCACATTCGGCTCTCCAGTAAGGACCAGCCGAGGTCAAGATATAATTACCGCACTGTCAATCTGCGTGAATACATTGTCTTTCATTGAATTGCCGTCCATCGCTGTAACCACTGTCCGGTTCTTTACACTTACAATCAATGCCATGTCCTTCATAAGAATCAGAGATTCTTTGCTGCCCTTAGCGGCTGCTTTATCTACCGCAGAGGAGATCTGATCCAACTGGCGGCTGCCAAGCTCAATTCCCCGCTGCTCCAGACGCTTCGCTGCATGATTGCTGAACTTCAGCATATTCTTCTGCAGCACACTCTCGAACGACGCCTCAGGACTTGATGAGCCCTTAACAGATTGCTGACGCTGCAAGGCGGAAGGATGTACAGCTGCCGGATATAATTGTCCGATAGTTATTCTGTCACTCATGATGTCTCCCCGCCGCTTGTTTCAGTCTCGCTGGCTGCCGGAGTCTCACTGGCCGCTGGTGTCTCGCTACCGGCTGGTGTCTCGCTACCGGCTGGAGTCTCGCTACCCGCTGGAGTCTCGCTACCCGCTGCAGGTGTAGTGCCGGCATTCTGAATTTGCGTAATATCCGTCAGAGCAATCCGCTCCTTGCCTACCACTGCATATTGCACACCGCTGCTGACAACAATCGATTCAACATTGCCTGATTTCGGCAATTTCGTCTCGGCATCCGTCCAGGTAATATCCTTCCCGATCAATCCTGACACAGAGCCAAGGGACTGATTCAGTGCTGTAAGCTGGGTGGATATGTTCATAAGCTGCTCTACAGATGAGAACTGAGCCATTTGAGCGATGAATTCCTTATCCTCCATCGGCTGCATCGGGTCCTGATTCTGCAGCTGGGTAATCAGTATTTTCAAGAACTGATCCTTGCC
Organism: Paenibacillus sp. FSL M7-0420; assembly: GCF_038002345.1. Lineage (NCBI taxonomy): Bacteria > Bacillati > Bacillota > Bacilli > Caryophanales > Paenibacillaceae > Paenibacillus > Paenibacillus sp. FSL M7-0420. The sequence continues at coordinate 4,149,128 of NZ_JBBOCJ010000001.1, forward strand.
CAGTGTAGAGGTGCCTGTGGTCTTGGGTGTCTTATCATTCGCTACATAATTCCATTGGTTGCTGTTAGACACGGGAGTTGTTGCCATATCATTTCACCTCGCTTATCCTATCGATCAAATCTTGGTTGAGAATCCGCCGCTCTGGTTACTGTCCTGCTGAGCTGCTGATACCCAGTCTTTCCATTCTCCATTAAGCTCTGCGGCAAGCACGGCATCTGCCGATTCTTCCTGGCGTTCCCGTGAACGTCTGCCTTGCTGCTGTCCGCCCGCGCCTGTCTGCTGACCCTGACCTCCGGTCCACTGTGACTGAGGGGAGCTGTTGTTCTGCGTCACTTCGAGGCGCTCTACTTGAAGTCCCTGGGACTGCAAGGCCAATCGAAGCTGACTCATCTGCTGCTCAAGCATATCCTTGGTTCCGGCATGCTGGGTCATGAACTGTGCCACCAGATTACCGTTTTGCATGGAAATCTTCACATCCACTTGTCCCAGATTCTCCGGGAATAAGGTAATCGTAGCTTCAGCCACTCCACCCTTCTTGACAATCTCAAGCTTGCCGCTGATGAAGGTGTTCATCTCCTGGGCGAATTGCTGAACCGGCACTGGCGCGGCTTCCGCCTTGAGCGGTGCAGTAATTCCGTGCCGCAGGGATAATTGGCCGGCCGTTACAACCTCCGGCTCTGCGGTCGCTGCTTCGCCAGCGGGCAAAGCCTCCTCGGCTGATACGGTCTTCTTCATCGAAGCTGCCATTCCTGCAAGAACAGGAGTGGAGCCCTCATCTGCAATTACAGCTTCGGCGGTACCGGCTGCTGCTGCATCCAACATGGAACGAGTGCTAGCTGAAGCCCCTAACAACCTACGGACATCCGTTGCCAAATCTGCTTTGCTATACATTTCCACCTTGGGCTCGCTTTCCGTTGCCTGCTTAAGCGACACCGCTGGAGCATCCACAACTGCTGGAGCCTTGTTAGCCATGGACTTGTGATTAACAGGCGCACTCTCCGCCATAATAGCCGAGAATTGATTCAGCAGCGCCGCTCCTTTGGCAGCAGTCTCCTGATCCCCGCTGACAGCTGCCGTCTGAACCTGCTGAAGCAGGCTGTTCAGTTCATCTTGAACGGCAAAGCGCAGGGTTTCAGGGTTCTTGGCAAGCGGCGACAAGCTGATGGATGTATCAGCAGCAGTAGCCGAGGCATCCTGTGAACCTGTAGAGGGATTGCCGGACACAAAAGCAGATACTTGAAGCAGCCAGCCTTGAAGCGCTGCAATCAGCGCCGGATCAGCCGCAAGGCTGGTGTCCAGCTTCTCAATATCCTGCACAAGACCTTCCAGCAGATTCGTTTGCTTGACATCTGCGCTGCCTGTCTCTTCTCCCTTAGCCTGAACAGCACTCAGGAGTCCCTGCAATAATGAAGCCAAATTACCGGCTGCAGGAGTCTCAGTGCCTTTGACAGCGGTAACTCCCACCATGCTCTGCACAAGCGTCTGGGCAAATGGCGTCGCCGGATTAACCGTTCCGGTTGTTCCCTGCGTTGTGCCGCCGGATGCAGCCAGATTGCCTGCGGTTAAGGTTTGTAGAATAATACTCATCTTTTTCACCTCCCTTCAAAGGTTATTTCCCGCCCATCAGACGGTTGACAATTTTGGCTGTCTGTTTGCTGTCTTTCTTGGTCATCTCCCCCAGAATCGAGGAGCGGACCGAATCACTGACCGTATTCAGCACCGTGATGACCTTATCCGGACTAAGGCTGTACATGGAGCCAAGCAGCACTGCCGCATCCGCAGCGGGCATGCTGGTAAAGGTCTGGCCTAGCTTCTCCTGATCCAGATTAGCTGAAGGCTTGGGAGTAGCGGTACCCGCCTCTTGCTTCAGCCGGGATTGCAGGGCTGCAATAGCCATATCGGTTGAATTTGTGGTTTCTTTTAGCTTTATAGAGACATCTGCCGCTTTTTTGGCATCCATTTTTTCCAGGATGGCCGTTTTGCTTGCATTACTCATGACACTGAAGATTTGAACCATCTCATCGGTAGTCAAATTTTCCATAATCGGTGCCGCTTTGGAGGCCTTCATGCCGGCGTAGAGTTTGGCCAGATCTGTCACTTTCTTCAGATAAGGATCTTCCTCTTCCTCGGTGGCTGCGGCCGTTTCAGCGGCAGTCTTTAACTCTTCAACCTGCTTTTGAAGCGCTTCGGCCTTGGTGGTCTCCGCTGCCTTGTCTTCCTCAGCCTTCTTCAGCTTCTCCTCCTGGGCGGTAAGCTGTGCTTTGAGTTCTTTGATCGTGCTCGCGGAGCTGGCGGCTTGCTCCTTGCTCTCAGCCGGCGGATTCTCTGCGGCTTCACCCGGCGCTGCCGGGTCCGGCGGCGGATCAGGCACCCATTTCTCTATAACAGGAATTTTGTTGGCAATCGCCAGCACGTTGTTACGGATATCCATATTAAATAGGGTGAGCAGTACGCCAAGCAGTACAAGCGTGAAAATGATTGGAATCATCAAGAACAAAAAACGCTCTAATTTGCCTGCCGACCCTTCATCTTCAAATTCCATCTGATTATTTGCCACTGGCGGAAACCTCCCGGGTTAGAGGGATTTCATCGCGAAGCGGACGGTAGCCATCTCATCCAGTTCGTTTTGTTCCCGTAAACTCATATTCTGCAGAAATGCGGTTTGTGCTTTGTCTTTGGCCTTAAGCCATACCTTCTCATCCAGAACCTTAGTACTCAGGTGATCCTGCTTATTCTGAACCTCAACATGTGCCCGGCTGATATCGGAATGCTTGCGGGTAATGCACTTGTCGAGATAATCTACGTAATCCTGCATTTCGCGAAGCTTAGCCATCGGTGTCTTCTGCTGTGCTGCACTTTGCAGGGACAACATCAGCGTGCTGCGCTGGCCGATTAATTCATCAAGGCTTTTTTCCTGTGCCTGCAGTTCTCCGAGCGCGCTTGAGAGCATCCACTCTGCCTGTGTTTTTTCGTTACCCTTCAAGTCCACCACTTTTTGAAAAGTATAATGGAATCTCATGATCAATCAACTCCTCGAGAACTGTGAAATTAAAGTCTGCTGCACTTCGCTAAGGGTTACCTTCTCGTTCACTTTTTGCTTGGTGAAATCCCAGATACTGTCGATGTAATGCATCGACTCATCGATTTGCGCGTTGGAGCCCCTCTGGTAGGCTCCGATGTTAATCAGATCCTCGGAATCCTTATACACCGCCATCAGGCGCTTCACATTCTCGGCTGCTGCAATCTGCTCCTCCGGGGCGATATCCTTCATCACCCGGCTGATGCTTGCGAGAACATCGATCGCCGGAAAATGTCCTTTGTTGGCTATATTCCGGTTCAGAACAATATGTCCGTCCAAAATACCGCGTACAGCGTCTGCTATCGGCTCGTTCATATCGTCACCGTCAACCAGCACCGTGTAGAACGCGGTGATTGAGCCTGTAGGACCCGTCCCGGCCCGTTCCAGCAGCTTAGGCAGACTGGCGAACACAGAAGGTGTGTACCCTCTCATCGCAGGCGGCTCACCGACAGCCAGTCCCACCTCGCGCTGCGCCATCGCATAACGCGTTACCGAGTCCATCATGAGCATGACATTCAGACCACGGTCACGGAAGTACTCGGCAATCGTAGTAGCGATCAGCGCCCCCTTGATCCGGATCAGCGCAGGCTGATCGGAAGTAGCCACAATGACTACCGAACGCTGAAGGCCTTCAGGTCCCAGATCACGCTCAATGAAATCAAGCACCTCTCTGCCCCGTTCACCGATCAGCGCAATCACATTGACATCTGCCGAGGTGTTGCGGGCAATCATCCCCATTAAGGTACTCTTTCCAACACCCGAGCCGGCAAAAATCCCCACACGCTGCCCCTTGCCGATCGTCAAAAGTCCATCGATAGCCCGGACTCCAATGCTGATCGGCTCGGCGACCCGCGGGCGGTTAAGCGGATTGGACGGAATATTGAAGGTGGAGCTATGCGGCATTCTGGCCGGTATGAGCGAACCGTCCAGCGGCTGACCCAGACCGTCGAGAACCTTCCCGAGCAGCTCCGAGCCGACTTGAACGCTCAGCGGCTTGCCGGTGCCCACCACATCACAGCCTGGCCCGATGGCCTGCAGTTCGCCAAGCGGCATTAACAGCACCTTGTTATCACGGAACCCCACAACCTCTGCCTGAAGCGGCTTACTTCCTTTGGCAGGATAGATATAGCACACATCACCGATGCTGGCGTCAGGCCCTTCCGACTCCACCATCAGCCCGATAACCTGTGTAACTTTACCGTTAATCCTTACCGGATCGAAGTTACGCAGCTGATCTTTGTATCTTCTGCTGTCAAGCATCGTCGTCCCCATTTCCGTGTTCTTCCGAGTCCAGAGCGATTCTTAGCAGCTCTTTTTTAATTTCGGCAAGCTGGGTATCAACCCGGGCATCGATACTGCCGAAGGAAGACCGGATCACACATCCCAGATCTCTGACTGTTGAATCCGGGAGGATCTGCAGTTCAGCCTGAGAGTCCACAGCAAGCGAGAGTTCTTCGCGGGCCGCATTGACAAAAGCAAACTGTGCAGGAGACACACAGAGTGAGATCAGCCCCTGCTCGCGTTTGCGGGCCAGATTCTTACGGATCAGATCCATCGCAAATTGCGGTTCAACGGTCAGCTGCTTGTCCACGATTTTCTCAGCAATATCGCAGCTTAGCTCTACAAGAAACGGTTCCGCCTCCTGAATAATTACATCTCTTGCCCGGTAGGCTTCCTGAAGCACGGTCCGCGCTTCTTCCATCATCTCGGCGAGACGCCGGGACATCTCCTGCTCTGCTTGAGCCAGACCTTCCTGGTACCCTTGCTGATAGCCCTCGGATTTGACGGCTTCGATCAGCAGCTCATCTTGTTCTCTACGCTCGCGCCACCATTCTTCAGCTTCCGTCCGTGCTGATTCCACAATATTCTCCGCTTCCTCGGAGGCGCTGCGGACTTGACTCTCCGCGAACTCCTGAGCATCCTTCAGCATTTGCTTGCGTGACTGCTCCGCTGCCTCTCTCGCGGGGTCCTGGTAGTGTACTTCACCCGGAGGCTCTTCAGGAGCCGGCTCTTCAGTCAGACCTGCATGATGCCTGGCCTGTTCAAGACGCTTCAGCACATCTACCGGAATATATTGAGAATGCTTGATCAGCTTAGACAATAATGTCATCTCCTCCGCCACGGGCGATGATAATTTCACCAGACTCTTCGAGTCTGCGGATCGTGCCTACGATGCGGGTCTGTGCTTCTTCCACATCACGCAGCCGCACAGGTCCCATGTATTCCATTTCCTCGCGGAAGGTCTCGGCCATACGCTTGGACATATTGCGGAAGATCACATCCCGCACTTCCTCGCTGGCCACCTTGAGCGCAAGCTGCAAGTCCGCGTTGTCGATATCCTTGATAATCCGCTGAATCGAGCGGTTGTCGACATTGACGATATCCTCGAAGACGAACATACGCTTCTTGATTTCCTCGGCCAGCTCCGGGTCCTGAATTTCCAGGGAATCCAGAATGGTCCGCTCTGTACCGCGGTCTACGCCGTTCAAAATCTGTACAATCGATTCGATACCGCCTGCATTCGTATAATCCTGGGTGACTGTAGCAGACAGCTTCTGTTCCAGCACACGTTCGATTTGGGTGACCACCTCTGGAGAGGTGCTGTCCATAATCGCTATTCTTCTGGCCACCTCCGCCTGCTTCTCCTGAGGCAGGGAAGACAGAATGGAGGCCGCCTGTTCAAATTGCAGATAAGAGAGTACAAGCGCAATAGTCTGTACATTCTCGTTCTGGATGAAGTTGAGAATCTGGTTCGGATCAGCCTTACGGGCAAAATCGAAAGGTCTTACCTGCAGCGTTGCCGTCAGGCGGTTGATGACTTCGAGCGCCTTGGCCGAGCCGAGAGCTTTCTCCAGAATCTCTTTGGCGTAATTGATACCGCCCTGCGAGATATATTCCTGTGCGAGGCAGATCTGATGGAATTCGGACATAATCGACTCTTTTTCCCCGCTGTCCACCTTGCGTACATTCGCAATTTCCAGCGTCAGCTGTTCGATCTCCTCATCCCGCAGATGCTTAAATATTTGTGCCGATACTTCAGGCCCTAGTGTGATAAGCAGGATCGCCGCCTTTTGACGGCCGCTGAGTCCCTGCTGGCTAGCTTTTGCCATCTCTTCACCTCTGTTCTTCAGCAAGCCAGGTGCGGAGCAGATTCACGAATTCATCCGGCTTCTTCTTCGCCAGACTTTCCAGCTGCTTGCGGACCTGACTTTCATTCGTCACGCTATCCATATTAATTGAAGGGAACTCGGTAGGAACCTGCAGCGGAATATCTTCTTCGACCTCTTCCTCCTGCTTGTTCTTGCGGCTGCGGTAGATCAGATAGCCTCCGCCTGCACCGACCAGCAGAGCAGCCGCACCGATGGCCCAGATCATCCAGGTTGCCAGTCCGCCGGATGCGTTCTCGGCAGTGGCACCTCCAAATTGTTGCGAGAATACCGAAACTTTTTTGGTCAGGTCTGCGTCTGTATAAGTGATACCTGAATCTGCCAGGGACGCGCGGACAATGTTGACCAGAATGTTCTGTATCGCTCCTGAAGTAGCCTCATCCAAAGTTGTTTGTCCTGCAGGTGGTTCAACCGCGACATTTATGGTTAAATCTTTTACAGTATATGGACTTGCGATAATATCTTTAGTGATTCTAGTAACTTCATAGTTCCTTGTCTCCGATGATTCCTCAGAAGAAGAGGCACCTGTGTCAGCCCCCGCAGGATAACCTGCAACATCTTCAGACCCTGTACCTGCGACTCCTCCGGAAGTGTTCCCTTGGCCCGAGAATGTTTTGCTGATAATCTGCGAGCTGATCTCAATCCCCTTCATATTCTCAGCATCCACCGGTACTACGACATCTTCCTTTCTGTTCTCCTTATCGAAATTAAGCTTGGAGAACACCAGGACATCGACCTTATCGGGACCTGTGAGAGTACTCAGGAATTGCTTCACATCTCGCTTCACATCATCTTCGAATTTTTTCTTGAGTGCGAAGTTCTCTTCAACCTGGCTGGAGATCCCCGCCTGGCCGCCCTTGGCCGTCGGTTTCAGCTCCACCTCGTTGTTGGTGATTGTAATGTTGTCGATGGGAAGATTCGGGACAGCGGTCTTCACGAGATTGAAGTAGCCGTCAATATTCTCCTGGGAAGGTCTGAATCCCGGATCAAAGCTCATCACCACAGAAGCCTGTGCTTTCTCCTGATCCTCCTGTGAGGCGAATACCGTCTCCTTCGGCAGAGTAATGAGAACCTTGGCGTCTTTAATCCCCTGCATCCTTCTCATCAGCTGTTCAACTTCACCATTAAGCGCATTGTTGTATTTAACATTGAATTCACTGTCTGTAGTACCGATCATGGACGAGGATTCATTGAATACCTTGTACCCGATTGAGCCTTGCTGAACGATTCCCTGAGAACCAACAGCTATCTTGATGCGTGCAGCGTCCGTACTGGGAACTGAGATACTTTTACCATCCGGGCTTAAACGGTAAGACACCCCTGATGTATCCAAATAACTCATAACTCCCGCTGAATCGGTACTGTCCAGGTCCTGAAAGGCAACCTCGTATTCCACCTTCGATAACTGCATGGTCGTAACTACGATTATTATAATGATAATAAACAGAGTGGAGAAAAATAATATCTTCTGTTTACCGCTGAATCTGTTCCAATACTGGGTTATCTTCTCCCGGTACTGGGCCAATCTTTCATTCACAGTGTCACCCCATCCGAAACGTAGCTAGGATTATTTAGATTTGAGTTCTCATAATTTCCTGATAGGCTTCAATCACTTTGTTCCGGACTTGTGTAGTCAGCTGCAAACTCAGCAATGCCTGTTGGGACGAAATCATAGCCTCATCAATGTTGACCTCTCCCAGTACAAATTTGTTACTCATGTCTTTCGCCTGCTGTTCCTGATCTGCTACCTGGTTAAGCGCATTCTCCAGATATGAACCGAAGCTCTGTCCCGGCTCTTGCACGGCTGAGGATTCTGCAGCTACGGATTTCATAGCCAGCGGCTGAACCGCCTGGTTCCCGATCAATAAATTCTGTATCAATTCTTCTCCCCCTAGACAGTCAATTCATTCTACCGGCCGATTTCAAGCGCCTTGGTCACCATGGATTTGGATGCATTCAGCATCGTAACATTCGCTTCGTAAGAACGGGAGGCAGACAGCATGTCTACCATTTCCTTGGTCACATCCACATTCGGCATATAGACATAACCGTCAGCGTCCGCATCAGGATGGCTCGGATTATACACCGGCTTGAGCGGAGAAGAATCCTCGATAATCGATTTCACCTTGACGCCATCATTGCCGCCGCTCATCTTGGAGCCCAGTATATTCGCGAAGCTGTCAGCCTGGGTAGTTTCCAGAACTGTGAGCTTACGGCGGTAAGGTACGGCTTTGCCGTCCACCACGGAGGCTCTTGTGGTCTCGGCGTTGGCGATATTGGAGGAGATCACATCCATCCGCAGTCGCTGGGCGGTTAAAGCCGAGGCGCTAATACCAAAGCTGCTGCCAAAGTTCATTATTCATTACCCTCCCTGTACAACTGTACGCATCATTGTGATCTGACTGTTCAGCTGTTCAACATAGGAGTTGTATCTCAGCTGGTTCTCGGCGCTCAGTGCCTGTTCACGATCCATATCCACATTGTTGCCGTTGTTATTCATAGATGTAGTCTCATCGGTACTGACCACAGCGGCCGGCATACCGGTCACTGTCCCGAAGCGGAAATGACGGGAGTCTGATACTTTCGCACCCAGCGTGGCTTTAAGTCCGCTCTCCTGATCTCTCAGGAAGCTCTCAAAGCTGACATCTGAACGTTTAAAATTTGGTGTATCATTATTTGCTACATTATTAGCCAGAACACTTTGTCGTTTGGTGGCGGCATCTAGGCCTCCTTGTAATCTTTGAAAACTGACACTGTTCAGCAAACCCATAGTAATCCCCCTTCCAAACCTATCATAATGAAAAGAATTCCACAACTTTGTTCAAATCCCTGCTTATTTTCGACAAATAAAGTCATTTTTTTCACAACATATTCGTCTTAAAGTCGAACCATGTCGATGAATGATTCTTATGTCAATCTCACATACATTGATTCTCTTAGAATTTGTATATTATTACAATAAGAAATAAGCCCTATCTTTTCTGAAAAGAGAGGGCTTAAAGCATGTTTTTACAATTATTTTCCTTTTATATTACATTTTATGTTTTATTATAGAATTATTTAACTTTTTATGCATGAATTTAGAATCAAATTTGTATAACCATAATTCGAATTACCTATATTAATGATTTTATAGCTCTGCCTTCTCACAGAATATATTGGCTTAAGTCGCGGTCCTGCGCGATTCCTGCCAGTTTTTCGCGAACATACTCCGGAGTGATGACCATTGTGTCGAGCGTCAGCTCAGGCGCCTCGAACGATAGATCCTCCAGCAGCTTTTCCAGGATCGTATGAAGACGCCGTGCCCCGATGTTCTCCATATTCTGATTCACGGAGGCCGCGATCTTGGCAATTTCCTGAATGGCTTCCTTCTGGAACTGGATTTCAATGTTCTCCGTCTGCAGTAAATGCACATATTGTTTCGTAAGTGCGTTCTCAGGTTCCGTAAGAATAGATACAAAGTCCTCAAGTGTCAGACTGCTCAGCTCTACACGGATCGGGAAGCGCCCCTGAAGCTCAGGGATCAGATCTGAAGGCTTGGCAATATGAAAAGCGCCTGCGGCGATGAACAGCACGTAGTCTGTCTTCACAGGCCCGTATTTGGTCATGACTGTCGACCCCTCGACGATGGGCAGAATATCGCGCTGCACGCCTTCGCGGGATACATCGGGACCGGAGCCCTTGCCCTGGCTGGCCACCTTGTCGATCTCGTCGATGAAAATAATCCCGGATTGCTCTGCGCGTGCTACCGACTCCTGAATCATGTCGTCCGTGTCAATCAGCTTGGCCGCTTCATCCTGAATCAGCACCTTGCGGGCTTCACGGATCGGCAGCTTGCGCTTCTTCGTACGCTTCGGCAGCAGGTTCCCGAACATCTCCTGCATGTTCATACCCATCTGGTCATTGCCCTGCCCGGCGAACATATCCATCATCGAAGGCGTCGTGTCCTCGACATCAATCTCAATGACGTCATCCTCTAACTGGCCGGCGAGCAGCTTGAACTTGATCCCTCTGCGGCGTTCGCTCAGGCTTCCGTCCTCCGGCTCTTCCTTGGATTCTTCCGCCCCGCCGTTGTTCCCGCCAAAAATCATCTCAAACGGATTGCGCTGCGATTTCCCCTTTGAGGAGGAAGGGACCAGAATGGCCACAATCCGGTCATTCGCCAGCTCTTCTGCACGGTCCTTCACCTTTTCGGTGCGCTCCAGCTTCACCATACGGATAGAAGTCTCTACCAGATCACGGACCATCGACTCCACATCACGCCCCACGTAGCCGACTTCCGTAAATTTGGTCGCTTCGACTTTGATAAACGGGGCATTAACAAGCTTAGCCAGACGCCGGGCGATCTCTGTTTTACCTACACCGGTAGGGCCGATCATCAGGATATTCTTTGGCACAACCTCATCCCGCAGCTCCTCGGACAACAGACTGCGCCGATACCGGTTGCGGAGGGCAACGGCCACTGATTTCTTGGCCTGCTTTTGACCTACGATATATTTGTCAAGCTCTGTTACGATCTGGCGTGGCGTAAGCGATTGATTCACCATTGTGACTTCCTCCCTTTATATATGGCACCTTGCCTATAACTCTTCGACAATAATATTGGAATTGGTATATACACAGATCTCGGAGGCAATTTGCAGCGCTTCTCTGGCAATGTCACCGGCACCCAGATGGGAGGCATGGCGCTTGAGCGCCCGCCCGGAAGCCAGCGCAAAGTTACCGCCGGAGCCGATCGCCAGTACATCATCATCCGGCTCGATAATTTCACCATTGCCGGAGATCAGCAGCATGCCTTCCTTATCCATTACAATCATGAGCGCTTCCAGCTTGCGCAGAATGCGGTCCTGGCGCCAATCCTTGGCCAGCTCCACCGCTGCCCGCTGCAGATTGCCATGGTGCTCCTCAAGCTTCCCCTCGAACTTCTCGAACAGCGTAATCGCATCAGCAACGGAGCCTGCGAACCCGGCAATGACCTGACCTCTGTACAGGCGGCGGACCTTCTTGGCCGTCGTCTTCATAATGACACTCTCTCCGAATGTAACCTGGCCGTCACCGGCAATCGCCGCATGGCCGTTATGTCTTACCGCACAAATCGTAGTTGCATGAAAGCTGGGTAACATGATGGGCACCCTCCTCAGATTAGGTAATGCAGGTCTGAACCTATTGTGCCGGTTGTGCAGAACTATCCGCTTATGCCGGATCAGCATCCACCGGCTCCGGCTCAGCATACTTCAATTCATGGGCTGCAGCATAAGCAGCAAGGCTGTCGAGCGCCCGGTAAGCCAGACGTTCATTCTTCTCTTTTTTGCTGCGGAACCGCGTCTCAAGCTTCGGCAGCAGACCAAAATTGGCATTCATCGGCTGGAAGTGTTCAGGATCTGCCGAAGTAATATAGGCGGGCATGCTGCCCAGCACCGTATCCTCGGGGAAGATCAGGCTCTCTTCGCCAAGCGCTGCTCTCGCTGCGTTCATACCGGCGATCATACCGGAAGCCGCAGATTCTACATACCCTTCCACCCCGGTCATCTGGCCGGCAAAATACAGTCTCTCCCGGCCCTTCATCTGGTAAGTGGGCTGCAGCAGCTTGGGGGAATTAATGAAGGTATTGCGGTGCATGACCCCATAACGCACATATTCCGCTTGCTCCAGGCCCGGAATGAGTGAGAATACGCGTTTTTGCTCTCCCCACTTCAGATGGGTCTGGAAGCCAACCAGATTATACAGCGTACCGGCAGCATTATCCTGACGAAGTTGCACAACCGCGTAAGGCAGCTTGCCTGTATGAGGATTCATCAGTCCTACAGGCTTCATAGGGCCGAACAGTGCCGTCTGCTTGCCGCGTCTCATCATAATTTCAATCGGCATACAGCCTTCAAAGTAAATCTCTTTCTCAAAATCTTTGAGTGCAGCCGTCTCAGCCGAGATCAGCGCATCATAAAAAATATCGAATTCCTCTTCCGTCATCGGACAGTTCAGATAGGCGGCTTCGCCTTTATCATAGCGGGAGGCCAGATAGACCTTGCTCATATCGATGCTGTCTTTCTCTACAATCGGAGCCGCTGCATCATAGAAATAAAAATACTCTTCGCCAAGCAGTCCCTTGATCTCCGAGGACAGGGAGGGTGAAGTCAGCGGCCCGGTGGCAATAACAACAATCCCTTCCTCCGGTATATGCGTAAGTTCCTCGTTTATGACTTCCACCAGAGGGTGGTTATGCAGCATGGACGTGATTTCACCGGAGAATCCGTCCCGGTCAACAGCAAGAGCGCCTCCCGCCGGAACGGCATGCCTGTCGGCTGCACCCAGTACCAGGGAGCCCAGGCGCCGCATTTCTTCTTTTAGTACACCCACTGCATTTCCGAGGCCATTCGCCCGCAATGAGTTGCTGCAGACCAGCTCGGCGAACTGATCTGTATGATGCGCCGGTGTCTTCACGACAGGACGCATCTCATACAATCTGACCGGAACACCGCGCGAAGCGATCTGCCAGGCAGCTTCACTTCCGGCCAGACCTGCTCCGATAACGGTTACTTGTGCTTTTTCTGTCAATTTCCGTTCCTCCTGTAGCCCTATTATTCTGCTAACTCATCGCTTTCGATTACAGCCTCTGTATGATCACATAAAGTGCACTGCAGCTTGGTTCCCTGCTTGTTGCGCTTCTCTATCATCCAGGAGCCGCAAGCCGGACATGGCTTCACTGACGGCTTATCCCAGGAGACAAAGTCACAGCCCGGATATTGGTCGCAGCCGTAGAAGACACGCCCCTTCTTGCTGCGCCGCTCCACTACCTTGCCTTCATGGCATTTCGGACAGCTTACACCGATATCCTTAATGATCGGCTTGGTGTTGCGGCATTCCGGAAATCCGGAGCAGGCCAGGAATTTGCCGAACCGGCCCAGCTTATAGACCATCGGCTTGCCGCATTTCTCACACAGCTCATCGGAGACTTCATCTTCAATCTCGATTTCCTTCATTTCTTCTTCCGCATATAGGAGTCTTTTCTCAAAGGATTCATAGAACTGGGCCAGCACCTTCACCCAATCCTCCGCACCTTCCTCCACATGGTCAAGGTCCCCTTCCATATGGGCGGTGAATTCCACATTGAGAATTTCCGGGAAGAACTCTTCCATTTGCTCTATGATTAGTTCTCCAAGCTCAGTCGGCATGAACTTCTTCTCTTCAATCGCCACATACCCGCGCTTCTGGATCGTCTCCAGGGTCGGAGCATACGTACTTGGACGGCCTATACCCAGTTCCTCAAGCGTCTTGACGAGACGGGCTTCTGTATATCTTGGCGGCGGCTGGGTGAAATGCTGCTTCGGCTCAATCTCGCGCTTCTCCAGCTCATCGCCCGCCTTCAGCTGCGGCAGGAACTTCTCTTCGTCTGTTGTGCCGTCGTCATTCCCTTCCACATACACCTTCATGAAGCCCGGGAACGAGACCTTGGACCCTACCGCTCTGAATATCGCTGTACCGGCTGTAATATCTACCGACAACGTATCCAGCAGCGCGGAAGACATCTGACTGGACACAAAACGCTCCCATACCAGCTTATACAACCGGAATTGATCACGGCTCATGAATTCCTTGACCGTATCCGGCTCACGCAGTGCAGAGGTCGGACGGATCGCTTCATGCGCGTCCTGGGCGCCCGCAGCCTTCTTGGAATATTGACGCGGCGTCTCGGGAATGAACTTCTCACCGTATTTGGATTGGATCAGCTCCTTGGCTTCATCCTGGGCCGTAGTGGATATACGCGTGGAATCTGTACGCATATAAGTGATTAACCCGACAGTGCCTTCCTTGCCCAGCTCCACTCCCTCATAGAGCTGCTGTGCAACAGACATCGTCTTGGACGCGCGGAAGCCCAGCTTACGGGCAGCCTCCTGCTGCAGTGAGCTTGTCGTGAACGGAGCGGATGGATGCCGCTGTCTCTCCTTCTCTTTCACTTCTTTGACCTGGAAGGCCGCGTTCTTAATCGCTTCCAGCACTTCCTGCACATCGCTCTCTTGACCCAGTTCCTTCTTCTCGCCGTTCAGCCGGTGGAACTTGGCTTCGAATTCAGAATCCCGAATCGCTAGCCGGGCAGTAATGCTCCAGTATTCTGTAGGAATGAATTCAGAAATTTCATTCTCCCGGTCCATAACAATCTTGACCGCTACCGATTGTACCCGTCCGGCGGAGAGGCCTTTTTTGACTTTCTTCCATAATAGAGGGCTAATCTTGTAACCGACAAGCCGGTCCAGAATCCGCCGCGCCTGCTGGGCGTTCACCAGATCCATATTAATCTTGCGCGGTGTCTTGAAGGCATCCTTCACCGCCTGCTTGGTAATTTCATTGAAGACCACACGGCATTCCTGTGTGTTGTCCAAATTCAGCGCATTTGCCAAATGCCAGGCAATAGCTTCCCCTTCGCGGTCCGGGTCAGCTGCGAGATAGACTTTTTTCACTTTTTTGCTGGCATCCTTAAGTTCCTTCAAGATAGAGCCCTTGCCGCGGATCGTTATATATTTGGGATTGAACTGATTCTCCACATCCACACCGATCTGACTTTTTGGCAAATCTATGATATGCCCCATTGATGCCTTAACAATATATTTGCTGCCCAGATATTTACCAATCGTTTTCGCTTTTGATGGTGATTCTACAATAACCAACGCATCTGCCATAGGTTTTCCTCCCAAAAGTTCGTAAGCAGATCACCTCCTGAACCAGTCCTCGGACCCGGCTGTACCAGGAAGTCTATGCTTACCACAGTTACTTCTATATTAAATTACCTTATAAATTGCACCCGGTAATTGTGTTACCGCTTTTTTTATGATTAAAGATAACAGAACTGAATGCAAATGTCCAAAATCCCACCTCGTTGACGCGAGCAGCTCATCGAGTGTAAACGGGCCTTGATGCAGTATATGGTAAAGGTGCAGCTCCTCACTTGTCAATTTCTTTTCCATCAGACCGGCTGGACTCTCCTGCTCTACTGCTCCTGCTGAAGCAGATGCAGCCCCCTTGGAAGGCAGGCAGGAGACGTATTCTTCCACAATATCTGAGGCGCAGGTTACCAGCTTCGCACCTTGCTTAATTAGCTCCAGTGCCCCTCTGCTCTTGGGAGAGGTCAGCGGCCCCGGCACGGCAAACACATCCCGGCCTGCTTCAAGCGCAGCATCGGCGGTGATCAGGGACCCGCTGCGGCTGTCTGCCTCCACCACCAGTGTTCCCAGCGTCAAGCCGGCGATAATCCGGTTGCGCTGCGGGAATAACCCGGGATGACTCGGAGTTCCGATAGGATATTCGCTAAGCACCAGCCCGTTCCGCGAAATCTGCCGCTCCAGTTCACGGTTATCCGGAGGATAGACCTTATCCAATCCGGTTGCCACCACCGCAATGGTCCCTCCTGCTCCGCCTAGCGCCGCTTCATGACAGACACTGTCAATCCCCCTCGCCAGGCCGCTTACAACCGTGAGACCGGCTGCACTTAGCTGTCCCGCCAGCATCTCCCCCACCTTGCGTCCATAAGCGGTAGGCACCCGGGTCCCCACCATAGCAACAGAGGGACGGGAAGCCAGCTCCAGACGGCCTCGGTAATACAATACCCAAGGCGGCTGAGGGGTTTCCCTCAGCTGTACAGGGTAGTGATCATCCAGAATAGTGACCATCGCTACACCGCTTTCTTCCATTAAAGAGAGGCGCTTGAGCACCCATGCTTCGTTGAAGTCTGCCGCCAGCCGGGCGGATATTACACCGCTGATTCCAGCCCGCTCCCACTCCTCAGCAGAACAGGAGAAGACAGCATTCGTCAAAAGACCCGCCCGGCGGATCTTGTCGATACTTTTCCAGCCAATCCCCTCCATCTCATGCAGACCGAACAACAGCTCCCGAATTTCCATATGTATTCTCTCCCCGTGCGGAAGGTCCAGCCTTCCATATTGTCTTAAACAAAATTGTCTTAAACCAAAAAAAGCAACCTTTCATCCGCGTTATCCGGGACAAAAGGTTGCTTACCTTCGATATACATTATACCTGCTTCAGCAGGAAAAGCTGTGACAAAACAACCCCACAAAGTGTAGATTTTGCTTCGATGATAACTCAGGTACTTTGCGGGGACCCCATAACATTTCGAACTAGCGTAAGAAGCGCTCTAGTGGGTCGTGAAGGCATTCAGGATGCCGCGTTCCTCAAGCACGCTGACAAGAGTAGAGCCCATTTCAGCAGGTGTTGGAGCTACCTTAATGCCGCAGGACTCCAGCACAGCGATCTTCTCGCTCGCCGTCCCTTTACCGCCTGAAATGATTGCTCCCGCATGGCCCATCCGTTTGCCTGGAGGTGCCGTAACCCCGCCGATGAAGCCCACTACAGGCTTGGTCATGTTCTCTTTGATCCACAGCGCAGCTTCTTCCTCCGCCGTCCCGCCGATCTCACCGATCATAATGACAGCCTTGGTGCCCGGGTCTTCATTGAAAAGCTTCAGGATGTCGATAAACTCCGAGCCCTTCACCGGGTCGCCCCCGATGCCTACCGCTGAGGATTGGCCGATTCCGCGCTCCGTCAGCTGATGTACGGCCTCATAGGTCAAGGTTCCGCTTCGGGAGACTACACCGACATACCCCGGCTTATGAATATAACCCGGCATAATGCCGATTTTGCATTCTCCAGGTGTGATGACACCCGGACAGTTGGGACCGATCAGCACCGTGGAGCGGCCCTCCATGTATCTGGACACTTTGACCATATCAAGCACCGGAATGCCTTCTGTGATACAAATGACCAGGTCCATCTCCGCATCCACCGCTTCCATAATCGAATCTGCGGCAAAAGCAGGCGGTACGTAAATGACACTTGCAGTTGCACCAGTGGCTGCTTTGGCGGCAACAACCGTGTCGAAGACAGGCAGACTCTTCTCGGTAGCGTTGTCCAGGGTAATCTGAACCGTAGTCCCCCCCTTGCCCGGAGTTACACCGCCAACCATCTGTGTTCCGTAGTCCAGCGCACCTTTTGTATGAAATAAACCCGTAGCGCCGGTAATTCCCTGGGTAATGACTTTCGTATTTTTATCTACAAGAATGCTCATGCGATAGGTCACATCCTCACTTTTATTGTCGAATATTACACCAGAGCAACGATTTTGCGGGCACCGTCCGCCATGGAATCAGCAGCAACGATATTCAGTCCGGAGCCGGCGAGAATCTCCTTGCCCAGTGCCACATTCGTGCCCTCAAGACGTACGACCAGCGGCTTGGTTAAGCCAAGCTGTCTTGCCGCTTCGACTACACCGGTAGCGATGACATCACAACGCATAATACCGCCGAAAATATTAACAAAAATACCGTTCACCTTGTCATCGGACAGGATGATTTTGAAAGCCTCCGTTACCTTCTCAGTCGTCGCACCGCCCCCTACATCCAGGAAGTTGGCCGGTTCGCCGCCATAATATTTAATGATGTCCATAGTCGCCATCGCCAGGCCCGCCCCGTTCACCATACAGCCGATGTTGCCGTCAAGTGCGATGTAGCTGAGGTCGAATTTGGACGCTTCGATTTCTTTGGCATCCTCTTCGTCCAGATCACGCAGCTCCAGGATATCCTTGTGGCGGAACAGACTGTTGGAATCGAAGTTAAGCTTGGCATCAAGCGCCATCACATTACCGTCTGCAGTAACGACCAGCGGGTTGATCTCCGCAATTGAGCAATCTTTATCCACAAAAGCCAGATATAGCGCTTGCATGAACTTGACCGCTTTGTTCACCAGTTCGGGAGGAATGGCAATGCTGTAAGCCAGCTTACGCGCCTGGAAGGTCTGAAGTCCCACCGCCGGATCAACGATTTCCTTGAAAATCTTCTCGGGATGTGTAGCCGCCACCTCTTCAATCTCCGTACCGCCCTCTTCGGATGCCATCATGACGACCCGTCCGGAAGCGCGGTCCACAACCAGACCGATATAATATTCTTTGACAATCTGACAGCCTTCTTCAATCAGCAGCCGTTTCACTACCTTGCCCTCGGGTCCCGTCTGATGGGTCACCAGTGTCTTGCCGAGGATCTCGGACGCAAAGCTGCGGACCTCATCACTGTTCTTCGCCACCTTGACGCCGCCGGCTTTGCCGCGTCCGCCAGCATGAATCTGCGCTTTGACTACAACCACAGGTGTACCCAGCGCTGCGGCAGCTTCCACTGCTTCGTCCACTGTATAAGCAACTTTTCCGTTCGGTACGGCTACGCCATACTTCTTAAGTACTTCTTTTCCCTGATACTCGTGGATATTCATTCCGGAAGCCTCCTAAAGTGTTGCGGTGACCTGTGCAGGCAGCCTGCAGTCATTCCGCATTCCGTTTTGATTGTCCAAAGCCGGGTCCAGACCGGTTGTTAACCGGCAATATCCCGGTACAAGCAGAGCGCCTGCGCCTGAAGCATATGCTGCAAACGGTACGGTCCTCTGCCAGTAGCATATAGTTCCTATCACATAGTGATATCTATAATTACCTATATGCCAGAATGTGAAACCCAGAATATTGTAACATGTTTTAAAAACGCTTTCCTTAAAAACTTTCACTATTTATACATACATTTTCGCTCGGTTTCATGCCGGAATGCGAACGATTGCATTGACATCCATGCTGAAACGGCTTTACCGCCCTTATTCAGGACGGCGAAACCTATACCCTTATATGTGAGTGAGACTACGATTTCGAATTGCTAATGTTAGCTTCGTGCACCCGGTCCAAGAGATTTTTGAACTGTCCCAGCAAATCTATGAACTCTACCGGGGAGAGCTTCGTACCTTCTACCATTTTGCCGGGAATGTCCATAGCATTCTGCTGCAGCGACAAGCCTTGGGGTGTTAATGATATCAGCACCTTCCGCTCATCCTGCAAAGAACGTTCACGCAAAATTAGTCCTGCAGCCTGCAGCCGCTTGAGCAGCGGAGTCAGTGTGCCTGAATCGAGGAACAGAGCTTCACCCAGCTCCTTGACTGTACATTGCTGTCTCTCCCACAGGACCAGCATAACCAGATACTGCGAATACGTTAATCCGATCTTATCCAGATGAGGCTGGTATAGCTTCGTAAATTCACGTGAACAGGCATAAATCGTAAAGCAAAGCTGGTTCTCCAGCATAAGCTCAGGGGTTGTAGTGGATTCTTTTTGCATTTCTTCTTCACCTGCCTTTGTGACATTAGTTTATCACAATTCATCCATAATATCATGTTAATAGCGGGAAATAGATTGACTTTTATTTTAATTGTGTTAAATTAAGTTGTGTACAATACAATTTGAAAACGAACGGGAGCGATTTAATATGATGACCATCCAACAGAAAATGTACGAAACAACAGTAAAAGCCGTAGGCGGCAGACAGGGTTCTATCGAATCCGACAGCCCGAAGCTGAATCTTGCGATCAGCACACCACGAGAAATGGGCGGCGCCGGCGGTGAAGGCACGAATCCTGAGCAGCTGTTCGCAGCCGGATATTCCGCTTGCTTCGACAGCGCGCTGAACATGGTTGCACGTATAGGCAAGGTAAAGATCGAAGGCTCTGAAGTAACGGCTACCGTCAGCTTCGGTAAAGTGGAAGACGGCGGCTTCGGTATTGCCGTGAAGATGGATGTTCTGGTCAAGGGTGTTGACCGTGAGACCGCTGAACGGCTGGTACAAGAAGCTCATGGCGCATGTCCTTACTCCCGTGCTACCCGTGGTAACATCGAAGTAGAATTGAACGTGCTGTAAGAATAGCTTCACAAGTAGAAACGGCATTGCCGTCCTTTTTAAGGATAGTACCGTTTCAGCATCCAACCCCTGTCCGGCGGCCCCGGACGGGGGTTTTGGCGTGTCAGGCTTCCTCCTCCACCATGACCTGCCTGTCCAGATTGCGGTATTGGACCGCTTCGGCCAGATGGGCAGCGCCAATCTCCTCCGCTGCTTCCAGATCGGCAATCGTGCGGGCCAGCTTAATAATCCGGTCATGCGCCCGCATGCTGAGTCCGAGACTCTCGAGAATACTGCTGAGCAGCATCTCCTCTTCCGGCCGCAGTGCAGCATAACGGCGAAGCGCCGCCCCGGACAGCTCGCTGTTCCAGGAAATCGGCAGAGTCTTATATCGCTCCGCCTGAATCGCCTGAGCCCGCAGAACCTCAGAACGCATCTGTGCCGTCGAGACCGGAGGTACACTCCTGTCGCCTGCTCTTGGACGCGGCACATCAACCTGCATATCCATCCGGTCCAGCAGCGGGCCCGAGATTTTGCCCCGGTACTGGGCGATTTTGGCCGGACTGCAGCTGCACCGCTGCTCTGTACTGCCATTGCCCAGAAACCCGCACATGCAGGGATTCATGGAGCAAGCGAGCAGGAACTGGGCAGGAAAAGTGAAGGATGCCCGCGCCCGGCTGATGGTGACAATCCCATCCTCCAGCGGCTGGCGGAGCACTTCAAGCACGGTCCGGGAGAACTCGGGCAGCTCGTCCAGGAAGAGAATGCCGCGGTGCGCGAGACTCACCTCCCCCGGCTTCGGAATTCCTCCCCCGCCGATCAATCCGGCTGCCGAGATGGTATGATGCGGTGAACGAAACGGGCGCTCGCGCAGCAAGCCGCCTCCACCGTCCCTAAGCTTCCCGGCAGCACTGAATATCTTCATCACCTCAAGCGATTCTTGATCGTTAAGATCGGGAAGAATTCCGGGTAACCGCTTAATCAGCATCGTCTTGCCCGTACCTGGAGGGCCGATCAGAATAATATTGTGCATTCCCGCTGCCGCAATCGTAAGGGCACGCTTCACATGATTCTGGCCGATAACATCGCTGTAATCTTCATTCATAAGCTGCTTCATCCCAAGCAGGGAGGGAATATTCTCCGCTGGCTCAGAATGGTATCTCAAATGGTCCAGGGACAACGCCAGAACGGGCGGACGCTTCCTGGAGGACGCTTCAGCACTCACAGATACAGATACCGGAAACGGCAAATCAGCCTGCGGCAAGGGCAAGTCTGATCCGGCTGCTTCAGACTGTTCAACCGGATTCGGCGAAGGAAGCTGACCGGGCTGAGGCAGCTCCCGCAAATGCCCGGCAGTGTACACCTTCATTCCCGCGATTAATGCAGCTTCAGCCGCATTGCCGGGCGGCACCAGAACAGCATGAATCCCGGCCTGCCGCGCAGCCTGGGCCATGGATAACACCCCATTTACCGGCCGCAGACTTCCATCGAGCGCAAGCTCACCAATCAGCAGCATCTGCCCGGCTTCCGGCATAACAAGCTGGCCGCTGGTCGTCAGTATCCCCAGGGCAATCGCCAGATCAAATGCCGAGCCCTCCTTGCGCAGGTCCGCCGGGGCCAGATTAATCGTCACCCGCTGTTGGGGATAGCTGTAACCGCAATTCTTGACGGCGGACCGTACCCGCTCCACCGCTTCCCTGACTGCCGAATCCGGCAGGCCGATAATATGGGTCTGCGGCAAGCCGTTAGCCAGATCCACCTCCACTCCGATCATTACACCTTCAATGCCATACAGGCATGCACTATGCATTTTTCCGTACACAAATAAGCACCTCTTCTCCAGAAATACACCCGCAACGGGCGTTCGTTTCCAGGAAAAAAGGTGCTTCCTCTTTTTCCGTAAGCTCAATTACACTCAGTATACCTAAAACCCTACACAACATGCAAGGTTATTGCGCATATAGCGCTGCATAAAAATCGGTTTTCAATCGTCTTGCATAAATATGCAACTACGACCAAAGAATCATTTTATTCAGCCTTCTTCACTGGCTACCACCGAATCCCTTATCTGTTCAAAGGACAGCGGGGTGTAATTCCAGTGCTCCACACAAATATTAAAGTGATGATTGCCCTCATATTTCTGTCCATGAATATGACCGTGCACATTCACGTAAGGCATATGCTTGTTCATATACATCGGCTCATGCGAGAGCAGAAAAAACTCCTTGTATATCAGCGGATACTCACTGACCTCATCAAATCCGGCTTCCAGCCACCATCCCCGTCCGCGTCCACGGTCATGATTGCCAAGAATCAGTATTTTGTACCCGTTCAGGGCAGCCACAATGCTCCGTGTCTCCTCTTGATTCCTGAAAGAAAAGTCCCCCAGATGAAAAATCTTGTCTTCCTCTCTTACGACTGCATTCCAGTTCGCAACCATCACCTTGTCCATCTCTTCCGCACTGGCAAAAGGCCGCGATTCAAAATCAATGATCTGCTTGTGGCCAAAATGATGATCTGAGGTAAAAAATTCGTTGGACAAGATCGCTCCCCGCTTTCGCTAAGTGCCTGTTGCTTATTCATTCCACTTCCGTTTGGCTCTGCGCCGGTTCACATCCATTTGTATTAATTCCGCCACCGGCGGACCTTCCTCATGCTCGATCAGCCATTTGCGCATTTCCTTAATGGCCTCCACTTGCCCGTTACCCTTGTCGCGCCAGGTCAGCAGCTCAATCACATTGATGACCAGTGACAAGAGGCTGCTGTTGCTGTCTTGGGTTTTCTCAGCACGCATCTTGTGGAATAACGCTTCATTCTCCCAGTCAATCAATATCTCTTCCGCTATTGCAGGCCGCATAACGGTGAATGTCTTATTACAATTACTGCAGCATACAACGGATAAGGGCTCTGCGCCAAGTTCCGCTACTATATTATGCTCACAATTTTGGCAAGTAAAGCTTACCTGTATATTCATTGATTGATTCCTCATTCCGGCAGCCCTCCTCATGGTGGCATTAAAAGTTACACTAATGTTTACCCACTTCTTTTGAGAAATGACCCATGAAGTCCGGCATCTGTCAAGGATAATTGTTAAATTCTAACCTGTTTTTGCAAAACAGAGACAGCTAAAAGGCTTCCCGGAGATGGCGCAGGGAGGCGATGCTTAAATCCGGCTGAAGCTGTACAGCGATCACATCGAAGGCAATTGCAGCCGGCTGCAGTCCCTGCATGTGCAGGTAGACCCGGGCTGTCTCTCTCACCTGACGGATTTTGCGTGCATCAACCGATTCCTCCGCAGTGCCCTGCACGGCTGAGCCGCTCCGGCTGCGCACCTCAATGAAGACCAGAGCGCCTTCATACTCCGCGATAATATCCAGCTCTCCGCTGCGGCAGCGCCAGTTATAATCCCGGATGAGGTAGCCCCGCGAAGTCAGATACATTCGGGCCGCCTGCTCGGCAGCAGCGCCTTTCTCCTGACGGGTGTAGGTTCTGCCGTCTCCGTTATGGCTCACTTCTGTCTCCGTTCACCAGCTGTCCGGTCACTCTGGTATACATAGCTGAGAATTTCAGCCACCAGCTGATAGAGCTGAGGCGGAATCTGCTGGTCGAGATCCAGCTTCGACAGCACCTCTACCAACGCCGCATCCTCCTGCACCGCTACTCCGTTTTCCTTTGCCTTTTGCAGGATGATGTCTGCAACCGAGCCCTGCCCCTTAGCGACAACCACCGGCGCTTCGCTCTGGCCCGGAATATATTTGAGCGCCACTGCCTTCTTGAGGTTCTGCGGAACCTTCTGCTCAGACTCACTCATATGCGGTAATCCACTCCTTTGTACTCCTGAGGAGCATAATCGGACGGCTTCACCGCAGCAGCGGCCACACTCCGTTCCGGCAATGCCTCCGTACGCATGCTGGACAGCTGATAACCTATGCCTTCTACCGCCGTTTTCATCTCCTCGCGGCGGCCCTCCAGCAGCTCCAGTACCCATGGTTCATCGTTATGCAGCTTCAGGCTGACGATGCGGTCGACCACCTGTACATCGACCATCGTCTGGCCGAGCTGCTTCATGTCCAAATCGAACCACAAGCGGCAATTCGCCGCGTCGAGTTCCCCTTTGCTGCCGCGCCGCGACTGGATCTGGACGGAGGCCGTCTCCCGTCCATCCGGACCATGCAGCGGCAGGAACATCGTCACCTGCGCGAACGGCGCGGTGCGGTCTGTATTCAGCAGCAGCTGCTGGCCTGTCAGCTGCTGCACCAGCTGGCCCGCGGCTTCCTTCACCGCGGGCGGGGTCTCGCTGCTGCCCAGTACCTGCAGCAGCACGCCCTTGAGCGTACCGGCGGCATCTTCTGCGCCGCCGGACGCTGCCTGCGCGGCGGCGGTGTGCGCCCCGCCGCCGCGCAGGATCTGCTGCTCGTGCTCCGCACCGAGCAGCTTCAAGATCCGCCCCACCCAGGGGTCTGTCCCCTGGGTGGCAGCGGGTTCCCCCTGCGGCGGCGCAGCCGCAGGGGCTGCACTGCCGCCCGCCGCGCCGGAGGCGGGCGGCGCTTCGGCGAGCTGCGGCAGAGTGCCGCGCAGCTCGGAGAGCACGCCCTGCAGCTTCGCGAGCAGGGCAGGCCCCGCAGCGCTCTGCGCCTGCGCGGCAACACCAGCGCCCTCACGCACCCCAGCTGCGATTCCCGCACCTTCACGCGTTCCTGCCGCGTTCCCTGTGCTTTCTCGCACTCCAGCTGCGATTCCCGCACCTTCGCGCGCCCCTGCCGCGTTTCCTGCGCTTTCTCGCACTCCAGCTGCGTTCCCCGCACCCTCACGCGCTCCAGCCACGCTTCCCGCGCCGTCACGCGCTCCAACCGCGTTCCCCGCTCCTTCACCACGCGTTCCCGCTACAGCACCCGCACCTTCGCGCGCTCCAGCTGTGTTCCCCGCTCCTTCGCGTGCTCCAGCTGCAATTCCCGCTCCTTCACCACGCGTTCCCGCTACAGCACCCGCTCCTTCACGCGCCCCTGCCGCGTTCCCCGCTCCTTCACCACGCGTTCCCGCTACAGCACCCGCACCTTCTCGCACTCCAGCTGCGTTACCCGCACCTTCGCGCGTTCCTGCCGCGTTCCCCGCTCCTTCACCACGCGTTCCCGCTACAGCACCCGATCCAGCCGTATTCCCTGCGCCATCTCGCACTCCCGCCGCATTCCCGCTTCCTGCCGGCTCCGCATCTCCCGCCGGTACTAATGCAGCTTGTCCATTGGCACTGCCAGCAGCCTGCGAAGTACCCCCATTACCGGTTACTCCTGCCTGAGTATTCACCCCGGCAGCTCCTCCCGGAAGAGCACCGGCTGCTGGAGTATTAACAGCCAGACCGGCATTCGCTCCGCCTGTCAGCAGCCCTCCCGCAGGTCTGCTATTCCCCGCTCCTTGACCTGATCCGTCGCCGTCCGCTCCTTGCTGCACCCAAACGTTCAGCGCAGTCTCCAGCTTCGCCAGCAGATCATGCAGCTTCGGTCCGAATACAGCCTGCTGTAGCCCTTTCACCGTCTCAGCCGTTACAGGCAAGCCGCGCTTCACTGAGATTACAGCCGCCTCCAGCCACTCTGAAGCAGGGACACCTGGAGGCTTGGCATTCATGACTGCATCCAGCTTCGCTGCAGTCTCCTTGGTGAAGGCCAGCCCTCCGGCTTGCATCGCTTGAACAATCTCCCGTCCCGCCTTGGAATTGGCAAGTCCAAGCGACTCCAGCGCTTCGCCCATACTCTGCGGCGAGACCATAGCCGCCTCCCCCAGAGAGACCGGCTTAAGCACCGGCAAGCCGCCTTCTCCTGGTGCACCCACCTGCAGGTTCAACGTCTGACCGGCTGCCAGCGGTGTTTCCAGTTCAGCCCGTACCGGCGTTCCCTGAATCTGCACCACAGCTTCTTTTCCGGAATCGGATACGCTTAGCACAACGCCGCGAACAACCTGACCTTCCTTAAGCTCTACAGATTTGGCCTCCCCCGCCTTGCTGTCGCCAAGCAAACCGCGAACCAGTGATCCGATGTTCATGTTGTCCGCCTCCCTTCTTTCTATTTATATCGGTATTTCGTCTTCGTTTGTGATTATCGGGATGATACGCCAAGTGGAAACTGCTATGCCATCCTTTTAGAGGACGGCACCGTTTCAGCGAGAAATAGAAGGATAATGTAGATGTGAAACTATACATTCTTATATTTTTAGAATAAAGACAACTGTTCCTGCTCGGCAAGAATATTGCCGATGAAGCTGCGCCGGTGCATCGGAGTTACACCCAGTGCCTTGATCTGTTCACGGTGCAGCTTTGTCGCGTATCCTTTATGTACTTTGATCCCGTAATCCGGGTATAATTCCTCCCACAAGCCCTCACAGAGCCGGTCACGTGTCACCTTGGCTACAATGGATGCGGCAGCAATCGACTGGCTGTTGGCATCCCCTTTAATGATGGCACGCTGCGGCAAGGGCAGGTCCACCTTCTCCGCATCAATCAGCATATAGTCCGGCTGCTGGCTTAATCCTTCTACCGCCAGGCGCATCGCCAGACGCGAAGCCTGCTTAATGTTAATTTCATCGATTACCGCCGCCTCCACATGCCCTAAGCTTACCGCCAGCGCCTGCTCCATAATGGTCTCATACAGAGCATCCCGCTTTTTGGCCGTCAGCTTCTTCGAGTCATCCACACCCTCAATAATCAGCCCCGCCGGCAAAATCACCGCTGCGGCCACCACATCTCCGAACAAACAGCCCCGCCCCACTTCATCCACACCTGCGATGTGACGGAAGGATTGTCCCCAGCCTTCTTTTTCATAGCCAAGCATATCTATCTCACTCACTGTCTCTCCACCTGCCCATTAAAATTAAAGTAACCCTACATCTATGATCTTCCTACGAATAAATGACAGAATGCGAGTTCCATAAGAACTTCGAACTTGCGCTCATTTCCATCCAATCCCAGTCTCAGAATTTTAAAATTCTGCACTGAATACAACAATCCCTTCATTAATACTGCGCAAATCCAAAAAAGTTGTATGAATAACATCATTTCTCTTCCCACAAGCTGCCTTAACGAGGACATTCCTGCATTTCATACAACACTTTTGCTACGCCGCCCCATTCCCCGCCTACACGCAAAAAAGAGCCACCCCTCATTCACGGATGGCTCTTCCATTCCATACTACATTCTACTATTCAGGTGTCTCCAGCGTGAAACGTCCAAGCTTCCCTGCACGAAGCTCATGCAGCAGCGCGCGTGAAGCCTTCTCCAGATCCACCCGGCCGCCGCTCATCAGACAACCGCGCTTACGCCCGACTGCTTCCATAACGGCCACGATTTCGTCCGGGTTCTCTAAGTCCTCCGGCAGCTTATTGATATCGAAGCGTTCCTGGAACCGGCTTCCGTAATCCTTCACCAGATACTTCACCGCATAATAAGCGATATCCTCAATATTCAGGATTTCTTCCTTAATAGCCCCGGTTACTGCCAGCTTATAGCCTACCGTCTGGTCCTCGAACTTCGGCCAGAGAATCCCCGGCGTATCCAGCAGTTCCAGACTACCGCCAGTCTTAATCCATTGCTGGCCCTTGGTAACCCCCGGACGGTCACCGGTAATCGCAATATTTTTTCCAGCCATCCGGTTAATGAGAGTCGATTTGCCTACGTTGGGAATGCCCACAATCAGTGCCCGCATCGCACGCGGATTCATGCCCTTGGCAATTTGCCGGTCGATCTTGTCCTTCAGCAGCAGCTTCACCTGCTCGGGAATCTCTTTTATCCCGGTGCCAGTAGAAGCATCTACCGGATAGGCAACATGACCCTGCTGCTTGAAATAAGCCAGCCACTTGCGTGTAGCTTCCGGATCGGCCAGATCTGCTTTGTTTAGAATAATCAGCCTTGGCTTGTCCCGCAAAATATCGTCAATCATCGGATTACGGCTCGAGATCGGCAGACGGGAATCAAGCAGTTCTATTGCAACATCAATCAGCTTCAGCTTATCCTCGATTTGCCGTCTAGCCCTCGTCATATGACCAGGAAACCATTGAATGGCCAATGCCGTCACCTCCTTTGACTTCTGTCAGCTTAAAATAATTAATGATTTATTAATGAGATATTCTTCACCGGCCAGAAAATAAGGTCTGCACGGCCGACAATATCCCCCAGCGGCACATAACCGATCATCCGGCTGTCCGTACTGTCAGAGCGGTTATCCCCCATTACGAACACATGGCCTTCCGGCACCTTATTGTCCGTAAACTGCTCATTCGGGAAGTTCTTATTGTTGTACAAAATGTTGTTAGTATGCGCATCATCAATCGCGCTCTGGATATACGTCTCGTTCACAGGCTCTCCGTTAACTGTAACGACATCCCCTTCAACTGTGACTGTGTCGCCTGCCACACCAATGACACGTTTAATGAAATCCCGGCCCTCAGAGGGCACATGGAACACAATGACTTCCCCGCGCTCCGGCTTGCGGATATCGTAGAGAATTTCATTGACAATCACCCGTTCGCCTGTATGGAAGTTAGGCTTCATGGAAGGGCCGTCTACGATAAACGGTTTGAACAAAAGCCAGCGTATTAGAATAACCAGAACCAATGCAATCGCTATCGCTTTAATCCATTCCAGGACTTCATTCTTTGGCTTCCGTGGGCTCTGGCCGTTAGAATCAATCACTTCGCCTTGCCCTTGCTGCAAATCCTGCTGCATAGTTCACCGTCCTCTCCAATAATTGTTATCTCCACTATACAATACAAAAAAGCTCCTGCCAAAAACTCCCCCGCGATTACTCCTTCAGGAGGCCTTTTCGGAGAAGCTGTTCCTAAGGCACATATGTCTAAAAAACCCACAAAGTAATGTTTTAACTTCGATGCTTAGTCAGGTACTTTGCGGGGATCCACAATTCTGTAATCACAAGAAATAAACGAAAGGGGCTTGAATTCAAGCCCCTTTCCTTTGTCACTATTCTAGCGACGAATTTCTTTAATTCTTGCAGCTTTACCGCGCAGGTCACGAAGATAGTACAGCTTCGCACGACGCACTTTACCACGGCGAGCCACTTCGATTTTCTCGAGTTTAGGGGAGTTGACTGGGAATGTTCTTTCCACACCAACACCATAAGAGATTTTACGAACCGTAAAAGTCTCACCGATACCGCCGCCGCGACGTTTGATTACAACGCCTTCGAACAGCTGGATACGCTCACGAGTTCCTTCGATAACTTTTACATGCACCTTCAAAGTGTCACCCGGGCGAAAACTCGGGATATCTGTACGAAGTTGCTCTTGTGTAATTGCTTGTAGGATATTCATTAAGGACTTCCTCCTTCCGTACAGGTGTTCTTGCCTCTTCCGGAGAGCCATTGCTCTCCCTCATTATCCGCAGAGGACCACCGTATTCCACACAACAGAAGTAATTTTATCATAAAAGACAGGTTCATGCAACATATATTTATTCATTAAAGCGGCAGCATATCCCGTTTCTTCGCCTTCACCTTGCAATCCTTGCAGAGTCCGACCACACTTCCGTCATCCTGGGCATAAAAAACCAGCTTGCCGTTCTTCTTCTTACAGGAGGAGCACTGCTGATCCGCAGCATTCTGCTTGGCTTTACGGTGCCCTTCCATAGAAATCACATTACTGGCCTTCCCTTGCTTCGGCGCTTCAGACTGATCTTGGCTCATCCGGCTGCGGTACACGGTATAGACAACTGCACCCACCAACACAACGATCAGGAATGCTGCATACTGCATTTGGCTCATCCGCCCCTCTGACTTGTTCAGTCAAAATAGTAAACAGACCGTCTCCCGGGTCTGCTTCCGTGCCGGCCCTCCAGCTGTCACATTTCATTCTTCCGGTCCTTCATCTAACGACAGTGTACCATAATGCCTCTCTAAAATGTAGTAGCTAAGCTTACTGGACTATAGTCCAGTAGAACAACCCGCCGCCAGGCTGTTATCCAGTGTTTTCCCATAATATATAATACTGAGTATACATAAGCAAATAATCATGCCTTTAGGAGGGCCTATATAATGAAGAAACATCACAGCACAGCAATTATTGCAGCAATGGCCGTATTTTCTATTGCACTTACCGGTTGCCGGGAGCTTCCCGGCAAGGAAGCGGCGGATAACCAGCTGGAGCAGACGATCTCCAGCAGCTTCACCCAGGAAGCGGCAGAAGCTGTGAAGCAAAGTCTCAGCGATGCCAGTGCTGCTGTCGGTGACGCCACCCTGAACATAGCAGGCAGGATTGAAGAGCAAATAAACAGCAACGGAATCAGCCGGGAGTTCTCCACCTCCTTGCCTATTGCTTCTGCTTCCGTCCTTAAGCTGGATAATGCGGTGGGGGAAGTCGCAGTAGTGCCCGCTTCAGGTGACGAGATTACTGTCCAGGCCACCGTCATTGTCCATGAACAGACAGGCCACAAGCTGGTATCCGGTGTGCTGGATCATACTGAGATTTCTATTGAACATAAAGGAGACGCTCTAATCGTCTCTGCTCATGGCGAAGGCAATTCGAAGAGGAATCTCTGGGTATGGGCGCAGCATGAGTATGGTGATTCCAACTTCAGCATTAATTATGTAATCGGGATTCCAGAGACCGTTGACCGGTTTGAGATTGATAATAATGTAGGCACCGTCCAGCTCCGCGGGCTTGAGGGGACTTTTGAGATTAACAGCAATGTCGGCAGCATCATCCTTCAAGACACCGTGTTCACAGGCAAATCCAGTGTGCAGTCAAATACGGGGAGTATTGAGCTTGGGGTATCCAGTATGACAAAGGGCAGCAGCCTCAAGGCCAAGAGCGATATTGGAAGAATCTCCGCCGATCTGTCAGCATCAACCGCATGTACGGTCAAAGCCAGCAGTGAGCTCGGCCACATCTCCGGCGCCGACAACGGTACATCGAAGGATTATAACGGCGGCGGTCCGCTGGTATCGCTAACCACGCAGATCGGAGCCATATCTGTTAAGTAGATCATTCTATAGTCACGCAAAAAGCGGGCCTTCCTGATTTCCAGGAGCCCACTTTTTGTGTTGTTCAGGCTATCGTCAGATTAACGCAATTGCCAGAAGCGTGAACAGGCTTAAGGTCAGGATCTGGCTGCCGTAGCCATAGTATCCGCCATAATAGTTACCTGCGCCGCCCGGATAGAAGGCCGAAGTTTGCATTCTGCCATTGCCCTTTGTTTTCAGATACACATTATTCCGGTCCACATCCACAATAATTCCTTCATGGCGTTTGCCGTCTGTAGTCATAATGCGTACACGCTTATCCTTGCAATGGAGACAATTATAATAAGCTTCCATCTGCTGTTTCCTCCTTAATCGTGGTTCTGTATCTTATGAGGGGAGGGATAAGCCGGTAACGGCTATCGTCACGCAGCAATTGTCTATATGTAAAATAGTTGTGAAATGAAGAACTTGTGAACATTGTGTATCAATTTTGTGTAAAAAGGGGTAATATTAAAGTAACAAAATTAATTAAACGCTTACGGTTGTGAACAATCTTCTACAATCCAAAAGGAGGCAGGAATCATGAGTACAGCAGGCAGACGTTTTATTAATGAAGGAGTACTGCGGATCGCCTGGTTTATCATTTTCGCTTCGCTCACCTACACGGTGCGCAATTATACTTGGGCCATTGTATTGCTTATGGTTGTTGCCTTGTATTCACTGGTCACGGGAGTTATCATGCTTACCCGCCGGGATGGAGACAGGGGCAGGTTTTAGCTTAACCGCACACACGGGCCTTATCACCTAAATAAAAACACTTCCTACAGAGCGTGATGCGCTGACGGAAGTGTTTTTTTGCGTTACACGAAAACGGTAAAATCGGAGTAACAGGATTTGAACCTGCGACCTCACCCACCCCAAGGGTGCGCGCTACCAGGCTGCGCTATACCCCGATATTGCAAATCAACCCATTACTTCATACTTACGTTTGCCGCATCCCTAGGATTAACATACGTTCATCTAATGCAAAATATGCCGGTAAGCGGTTACTTACTGATATACTATAAATATACCTCACTAGTTCAGCAGTTTCAAATAGAGTTTACTATTTTTATTGAGTTCAATATTTTTTTCATATCCCATTAAAATTTAATGGATTTTCCGTAAAGGCTGTGCTATACTCTTGGCACAAGGAAAGGAGGTGCGTTCACATCAAGCATGACATGCTGAACGTATCCCTTACCCGGACCAACGGCTGAATGATTAAGTCTTGGTGGCGCGGGATACGGATCAAAGTTACAAACTAGCGCCTCGGGTAGAGAGACCGTCTTCGGACGGTCTTTTTTTGTTTGCCCGCACTCTTCGCACCCGGCAAACAAATAACCGCCGAAGCCAGCGAACCTGGGGTTCGTCTGTCTTCAGCGGTTATTTGTGGAATTTGCTGTATTACTGAGCCTATTGAACCTGCTTCCAGGTCTAATTCATTTCTTCGATTATAAGATTACGATTTACGATTCTTATAAAAATCAATAATATCACTTACCGTGCGGAGCGGCTCCGCCTCCTTGTGGACAGTGTCCACGGCTGGCTTGAATGATTCATGCGTATTCGTAGTCACTTCAGTCATTCCTTTCGATAATTAAGCTAGCTGCGTCTATAGCTGCATGTCTACTTGCGGCACCTCTATTCATTACCCTAGAAAAAGGGTATTGACGCACATCTGCTCGTATTTATTTCGCTGGCAAAACTTCTTCTATGCTATCCGTTCTCGTTCGTAATTCCCGTTCCCGGTTCTCAGAACACAGCAAAAAACGCCTCCCTTACGTAATATACGTTAGAAAGACGCCAGCTATGACTCTATTCAGGCCCAAATTTACAGTTCATTCTTCTTAAGGCTTGTCTGCTCCTGCAGCCGCTTCAGCGTCTGCTTGTCCTTCATTGTCAGCTCCGCTGTCTCCAGCAGATCCGGTCTGCGTTCGAGGGTACGCTGCAGCGCCTGCTCACGCCGCCACACCTCGATATTGGCATGATGTCCGCTGAGCAGCATGTCCGGCACCTTCCAGCCCCGGAACTCTGCCGGGCGGGTATAATGCGGGTACTCCAGCAGCCCGGTGCTGAAGGAGTCGGAGATGGCAGAGGTCTCATTGCCCAGTGCCCCCGGCTGCAGACGCACTACCGAATCTATTACTGTCAGAGCGGGCAGCTCACCGCCGGTCAGTACATAGTCGCCAATCGACAGCTCGTCCGTCACCAGATGCTCACGGATTCGCTCGTCATAGCCCTCATAATGACCGCAGATGAAGATCAGATGCTGCTCCTGCGCCAGCTCTTCGGCGATCTGCTGGTTATACGTCCGGCCCTGGGGGCACATCAGAATAATACGCGGCTTCACCGCCTCTGTGTTCTCAGTGTCTGTGTCCCCTTGCTCACCGCCAGCGTTACTCTGAGCCAGCACATGCTCCACCGCTGCGAAGATCGGGTCAGGCTTCAGCACCATGCCTCCCCCTCCCCCGTAAGGCGTATCGTCCACGCTGTTATGCTTGTTGCCCGAGAAGTCGCGGAAGTTCACTGTATTCAGTGAAGCAATGCCTTTCTCACGGGCCTTACCGAGAATGCTGGTGCCGAACACGCCCTCACACATATCCGGGAACAGCGTCAGCACATCGATGCGGATCATGGAAGCAGCCCTTCCATGAGGTGCACGGTGATTTTTTTGGCTGCAATATTGACGTCCAGCACTACATCGTTAATAACCGGAATCAGAATATCCTGGCCCTTCTTAGGCTTCACTACCCAGACATCATTGGCCCCGGGCTGCAGAATCTCCGTAATCGTTCCCAGCGGCTGGCTGGCATCTTCATCCGTATAGACCTCGCAGCCTACGATCTGGTGGAAGTAATACTCGTTCTCCGGCAGCTCAACCAGATTATCACTAGGCACCTTGAGCATGCTGCCTTTGTATTTCTCAACCTCATTAATGTTCGTATACCCCTTAAGCTTGGCGATATACATCCCTTTATGCTCTCTCGCCGATTCGATCGTCACCTCGAATTTCGGGCTTCCGTCTGCGGGAATCAGCAGCAGCTTGTTACCGGCCGCGAACCGCACTTCCGGGAAATCGGTATGCGACAGGATTTTGATCTCCCCGCGAATGCCGTGCGTATTCACCAGCCTGCCTACGGTTAACTCTTCTGTCATGTGTTCATCTCCTTCACGTTGATTGCGTACAGCCTATAAATTCTTATATTTTCAACAAAAAGGAGCCGGGATATACTATCCCTAGCCCCTCCTTGTGCGCATCCTTAAGATAAAATATCCACGGTAACGCGTTTATCACTTTTGACTGCTGCAGATGTGACTACGGTACGAAGCGCTTTGGCGATCCGCCCCTGCTTGCCGATGACCTTACCGACATCATCAGGATGCACGGAGAGCTCATAGACAATCAGGTGATCCTTCTCCACGGTCCGTACGGCCACATCCTCCGGATGATCCACTAAAGCCTTAGCAATAACACCAACTAATTCTTCCATAGAGGACCCTCGCAATCAGTCATTATTTCTGAAGCTTTGACTCATGGAACTTCTTCATCACGCCAGCTTTGGAAAGCAGGTTGCGGACGGTATCAGATGCTTGTGCACCTGTCTGAAGCCATTTAAGAGCCTTCTCTTCGTCAATCTTAACGACTGCCGGTACTTCGATCGGATTATAATAACCGATTTCCTCGATAAAACGGCCGTCACGAGGAGACCGGGAATCGGAAACCACTACACGGTAGAAAGGCGCTTTATGTGCTCCCATTCTTTTCAAACGAATACGTACTGCCACGAAATTCACCTCCTTAAAAGAATATCGTTATCGATCCCTCCCAAACCCTCCCTTCCCGAAGGGAGGGCCCCAAGGGCTCTGCCCTCTGGACACCCGCTAAGTGCAACTAGCGTAGGCGTTCAGACTGGCGGGACTTGGCTGGGTTCGGCGGAAGACCGCTTTTCCTCCCTGCGGGATACGCTTGACTGGCGGCGTTCCCTGGTAACGGGGGGAAGAAATTTAAACATTAAGATCAAGGTCAAAAGATTAAGGTCAAAAGACTGTTCGATCTTCTGATGTTATACTATATCAGATCTAGGGGTAAACCTAAAACTTAAAGCTAGACCTAAACATTAAACCGTAAAGATTAAGGTCAACGGAACGGGAACTTCATTCCGCCTTTACCGGCGAGGCCCTTGAGCTGCTTCATGGCGTTCTTCTTGCCGCCCTTACCGCCTCCGCCGCCCATCATGCCGGAGAACTGCTTCATCATCTTGCGCATTTCATCGAATTGCTTGATGAGCCGGTTCACCTCAGCGACGTTGGTACCGCTGCCTGCTGCAATACGCTTGCGGCGGTTGTGGTTGATGATCTCAGGCTGAGCTTTCTCGGCCTTGGTCATGGAATGAACAATGGCTTCAACGCGGCCCATCTGCTTATCGTCCACCTTCAGGTCCTTCATGCCCTTGGCCTTATTCATGCCAGGCAGCATATCCAGAATCTGATCGATCGGGCCAAGCTTCTTCACTTGATCCATCTGCTCCAGGAAATCATCGAACGTGAACTCTGCGTTACGCATCTTACGTTCCATTTCCTTGGCTTTCTCGGTATCGATGTTGGCCTGAGCCTTCTCGATCAGCGATAGCATGTCGCCCATGCCAAGTATCCGCGAAGCCATCCGCTCAGGATGGAACGGCTCCAGCGCATCGATCTTCTCGCCGAGAGCGGCGAATTTGATCGGACAGCCGGTGACCGCCTTGACGGATAATGCAGCACCACCACGGGTGTCGCCGTCAAGCTTCGTAAGCACTACGCCGGTAAGCTCCAGCTGCTTGTTGAAGCTGTCCGCCACATTCACGGCATCCTGACCGGTCATCGCATCGACAACCAGCAGTACTTCATCCGGAGTTACTACGTTATGGATCTGCTTCAGCTCTTCCATCAGCTCTTCATCAATATGCAGGCGGCCTGCGGTATCGATGATGACATAATCCAGGTTATTATCCTTCGCATGCTGAACACCTTGTCTGGCAATCTCTACCGGACTCGTCTGATCACCCAGCGAGAAGACAGGAACCTTAATCTGTTCTCCGAGCACCTGCAATTGCTTGATCGCAGCCGGACGGTAGATGTCGGCGGCTACGAGCAGCGGGCGGTGGTTGCCCTTCTGCAGCAGCTTCGCCAGCTTACCGGAAGTGGTCGTCTTCCCCGCGCCCTGCAGACCCGTCATCATGATGACCGTCGGCGGCTTGTTCGACTTAGCCAGCTTCGCCTGGCTTCCGCCCATCAGCTCCGTCAGTTCCTTGTTAACAATATCGATGATGACCATGCCTGGCGTGAAGCTGTCCATCACTTCCGTGCCAACAGACTTCTCTTTCACCTTGGACACGAAGTCCTTGACGACCTTGAAGTTAACATCGGCTTCCAGAAGGGCCAGCCGCACTTCACGCATCGCTTCGTTTACGTCATCTTCGGATACTTTTCCTTTGCCGCGCAGTTTGCTGAACACATTCTGCAATCTTCCGGTTAATCCTTCAAATGCCATAGGCGGCTCGCTCCCTTCTTCCTACTCTAACCTCTGCAGCCGGTCCATAATTTCCATGAATTGCTGCTTATATTGCTCCGGCAGCATTCCACTGTCCGGGAATCTGCGCAGTTCTTCTAAGTACTTATTTCGGTCTTCATGCTTGGACAGGAGTCCAAGCTTCTCTTCATAATTCTCAAGGACTTGCTCCGCCCGCTTGATATGCTCGTACACAGCCTGGCGGCTAATTTCAAATTCCGCTGCGATCTCCCCCAGGGAGAAATCATCATGGAAATAATATTTGAGAAACGTCTGTTGCTTGTCAGTAAGCAGCCGTTCATAGAAAGCAAATAACAGGTTGATCCGGTTGGTTTTCTCGAGCCTATTCTCCTGACTCATTAAGGGCACTCCCTTCGTCAAGGAAAAACACTTTACAGCTTCACAACGTCCCTTATGATACCGAAAACAAAGAAAGATGTCAAGTCTTTTTACTTGTCATCTTTTTCTTTGCCCAAAACCGGCATTCCCGCCCTCAAATCCAGCACCAGTACTGCCCTATGTCTCCCGCATTAATGAATAGGGAGAATGTATAACAATACAACGAAGAAGTGCAGAACGGTTCCCGCAAGCACGAATAAATGCCAGATCGCATGATGGTACGGGAAGCCGCGCCATACATAAAACACGGTGCCCAGAGTGTACAGCAGTCCGCCAATCATCAGCAGAGTCATCCCGCCGCTGGCGACGGCCTGTGACAGAGGGCTCCAGGCGATTACGATCATCCAGCCCATCGCAATGTAGAAAACGGTGGACATGAACAGGAATTTTTTGACGAAAAAAGCCTTGAAGAAAACACCGAATACCGCCACTCCCCAAGCGATGCCGAACAACGTCCAGCCCAGCGGTCCGCGGATCGCCACCAGCATAAACGGGGTGTACGTTCCGGCAATGAATAAGTAAATCGAAGAGTGGTCAAGGAATTCAAAGAAGTCCTTCGCTTTGCCGTCTCTGAAACTATGCACCATCGTTGAATTAAAATACAGGATCAGCATAGTAGCGCCGTAAATGGAGAAACTGACTACATGCCAGGCTGTGCCGTTCTGAACAGCATATACGACCAGCAGAACCAGCGCAGCAATACTTAATAGAGCGCCGATCCCGTGTGTAACCGCATTTGCTACTTCTTCCTTGCGGCTGTAAGTGTGAGTATTTGCCATACCACGATTCCTTCCGTTTGCGGTTTCCTTCTATTATAGCCGTTTCTCCAAAGTCCTTCCAGCTTGAAGTACGCCGCAGGCAGGCCGCTGCTGCATCATTCAGTCACTTTAAGAAGCCATTATTCGCAGCTGTGCTGTTGCAGCAGGGTTCTTCAAGACTTATAGCTTGTAGAGCTCGGTATACTTCGCTTCCAGATAATCCGCCAGATAATCGGGATTCAGCGGTTCGCCTGTGACTTGCTCGATAATCTGCGAAGGGGTCAGGCTCTGGCCGTAGCGGTATACCTTGTCAGTAAGCCATTCTTTGATCGGCAGCAAGTTACCGGCGGCAATCAGCTCTTCGAATTCTGGCAGTTCCTTACGCAGGGTGTTCAGCATTTGTGCCGCATACATGTTACCCAGGGAATAGGAAGCGAAATAGCCGAAGTCTCCACCGGACCAATGAACGTCCTGCAGTACGCCAAGCGCATCCGTAGGCGGTGTAATGCCTAAGTATTCCTGATACTTCGCGTTCCAGGTCTTAGGCAGATCCTTGACTTCAAGCCCTTCATTGAAAATCAGCTTCTCAATCTCATAGCGCACAATAATATGCAGGTTATACGTCAGCTCATCGGCTTCAATCCGGATGAAGGAATTGCCTACACTATTGATCGCCCGGTAAAAGTCTTCCATCTCCACGTTCGCAAGCTGCTCCGGGAAATGCTGCTGCAGATCGCCGTAGTAACGCTGCCAGAAGGCCCGGCTGCGGCCGATCATATTCTCCCACAGTCTGGACTGGGATTCATGAATTCCCATGGATGCGCCCTGTGCCAGGGGTGTACCGATCAGCTCTTCACCGAAATTCTGCTCGTACAGGGCATGTCCGCCCTCATGCAGCGAGCTGAAGATGGAGCTGGTCACATTGTCCAGCAGATAGTTCGTGGTAATGCGGACATCGCCGGGGTTCAGCCCTGTAGCGAACGGATGTACACTCTCATCCAGACGCCCTGCCTCGAAATCATAGCCCATCTGTTCGAGTAAGAAGAGGCCGAATTTCTCCTGCTGCTCCTTAGGGAAGATCTGGCTCAGGAATCCGGTGTCCGGCTTGTTCGGCGAAGCATTGATCGCTTCGGCCAGCGGCACAAGACGGCTGCGCAGACGGGTGAAGATCGCATCCACCTTCTCAACGGTCAAATCGGGCTCGTACATATCCAGCAAAGTGTCATAACGCGAGCCTTGCACACCCCAATAATCAATGAACTCTTGTTTGAAGGCCACAATCTTGGTCAGATAAGGCTCGAAGGAGACGAAATCATTATCATCCTTAGCCTCTTCCCAGATCGTCTGCGCATGGGCGGTGAGCACCGAATATTCCTCGAAGGTCTTGGAGGGAATGCTTTTGCTGCGCTGGTACTCCTTGCGGGTATCCTTCACAATCTTATTCTGATTGCTGTCCAGCTGCTCCGCTACTTCCGGGCGGCTGAAATACGCTGTGAACGCCCCGATCTCCTCCGATACCTGGAGTCTGAATGCTTCTGCACTCAGCATACCCAGCGTGGCGGAACGGATCTCTACACCTTTGCGGGGCGCGCCTGTACGCAGATCCCAGCCCAGAAGTCCAATTGCTTCATAATAGCCTTTGATTTTAGATAATAGCTCGCTGAATTTATCCCATTGTTCCCGGACTTGCTGTTCCATGTCTGAGCACCTGCCTTGTCATTTTTTTCTACTCCTCTTGATGATACTTTTTATAATCGTTATAATCAAATTCGGGCTGTATCTCTTCAAATTTGAAGTAGTTAACGGCTCACAGGCGCGGAGACAGACTCCGCTTAAATTTTGCAATTTTTGATTACAGGAAGCCCTTTATGTTCGCGGCAAGACGCAGTACAATGGATTACAGTTTAATCTTAAGGAGGCACATGGCTTATGAGTCAGGTTACAGACATTTTAGAGTTCAACAAGCATTTTGTAGAGGAAAAAGCATATGAGAGCTATCTGACCAGCCGCTTCCCGGATAAAAAAATGCTGATCATCACCTGTATGGACACACGGCTTGTTGAGCTTCTGCCCAAAGCAATGAATTTCAAGAACGGTGATGTCAAAATCATCAAAAATGCCGGAGCCATCATCTCCCAGCCGTTCGGGAGCGTCATGCGCAGCGTAATGGTTGCGCTATACGAACTGGACGCGGACGAAGTGATTGTCGTCGGCCATTATGAATGCGGCATGGCTTCCCTGAATGCTGACCATATGATTAACTCCATCAAGGAACGCGGCGTGTCCGAGGAAGTACTCAGTACTTTGGAGAATTCGGGGATTAAGCTGACCAAATGGCTGCGCGGGTTTGACAACGTAGAGGAAGGGGTAATTCAGACTGTGGAGCTGATTAAGCGCCATCCCTTACTCCCCCCAAACGTACCTATTCACGGCATGATCATCGATCCGGCTACCGGAGCGCTTGAGCTTGTCTCGGACGGATACGCGGACTAAGGCAACTCTTTGATACTGCTGTTTGCGCGGGTCCCGGACCCGCGCTTTTTTTGTGTAAATTCTTATTTATTAAAAATTGAAACCTTAGCCTCCGCTCTGCGTATTACCGGGCAATAGCCGGGTAAACTGGGTGTTACCAATACTTCTAGGAGGTTCTTGTACTCAATGAAACCAATGAAACGTGTAATGATGATTGTTATGGCCTTCACACTGTTCTTCGCCGTCACTGTTCCTGACTTCGCAGATGCCCGCCGCGGCGGGGGCTTCAAATCAGGAAGCCGGGGCTTCACGACGACCCCGAAGAAATCAACCACTGATAATGTGAAAAAAAGCGATAGCACCAAAAGCAACACCAACGGAACTGCAGCGAACGCGAACCGCGGCTTCTTCAGCGGCGGCGGACTGATGAAAGGCCTGATGATCGGCGGAATCGCCGGCTTCCTCTTCGGCGGCATGTTCGCCGGAATGGGCGCTTTGGGCAATATTATCGGATTCATGATTAACATGCTGGCCATCTACTTCGTCGTGATGCTGATTATGAACTTCTTCAAGCGCAGACAAGAAAGACGCCGTCTGGAAGAAAGAGACGGACGCTACTAATGGGTGTTACCGTTCTCAGTATGGACGAGATTATCAACGCGATCTGCCTGCATATGGCGGAACGCAAAGCCGTACGGGTCGAGGAAGTCCAGGTTGAGCTCAGCTGGGACGAGGATACCGGCTACACCGCAGAGGTCTGGATACAGGGAAGAAGCCAGTATCTGGTGGAGTCCAACATGATTGAGTCCATTCTTCGCTACGTCCACAGCGAATACGGCATCCGTGCTTATCGTGAGGATGTACGGCTTGCGCTAGACGAAGAAATTACAGCGGTTGTGAACACGTAAGCATTGCAAGACTTGATTCGAATAAAGGGATGGCCCCGGGTAGCGGGGTCATCCCTTTATTGTCCATCCATGATAATCACAAGATATAACAATTGAACTAAGACTTTTTTATGTTTTGGGATTAGCCGTGACTCCAGAGAAGTTTTGGACTTCCGGCCGCTGTTGTATGCAGATTTCTTGATTTATCCCATTTTTAACGGTTGAAATCCGCATACAAAGGCGGTCGCTTCCGCTCCTCCAGTTCCAAAATTCCCCTCCGCCACTTTTCCCTTAATTTAAGTTTTCAAGTTCAATCTATATAACTTCTCCTCCTGACGTCAGGAACCCGGCCAGTACATCCTCCCTGCTGACCCGCGCACTGCCGCTACCGTACAGCTCAGCCCAAGGCGCACGCTGCTGCCGCAGAATCGCCGCAGTTCCTTCAGAAGTGTACTCCGCATACCTGACCGTCTGCTCACCCTCAGGCTCGCCCCAGTTATCCCAGCCTTGGGGGTGGATATGCTGGCCCATCCGGCAATCCGCAAAGACTGTCTTGGCATGCTCCCGCCATGGACGTCCCAGGTATACCGGCGCTGTTCCCGGCTCAGCACTCAGATAACATTGATTGAATACATAACCGAAGGCTTGCCCTTCAGGAGTGGAGGCAGCCGTGATATAGCCTGCATGGCCTCCGCTATTCCGCAGGCTGTGCAGCGTACAATGCTCGAAGTAGGCCGTTGCTCCGCCAAAGATATAATCTACCGTTCCCTCAATATAACAGTGCTGGTACAACTGGCGGTACTGCGCATGATGCTCCCGCAGCGGAACGCCGCCGAACAGCAGACGCTCTCTGGGGGCTGGCGGCAGCGGACCGGTGAACAGCGTGTCCTGATGGCCTTTGAACGTACAATTTCGAAATACCGTCTCATCACAATGGGCGTACACCGCCACAGCCTGCCCTACCTCGCTGCCTTGTCCCGCTGTATTGGAGACGGTCAGATTCTCCAGCACCAGCTTCCTGCCGCCCAGGAACAGGGTGGGAGTGGCAAAGGTCCCGATCTCTTCCCCCTGCTCATCCAGCTCCCGGGCATAGCGGTTCATCGTGATCTCCACTTGTCCGATGCCGATGATACGGAGACAGGAGCGGTAGACCCGCACCTCCTCCTTGTACACTCCAGGCATAATGTAGAGCGTTGCCTCTGTGTCCGGGTCCAGCCGTTCCAGGGCATCGACTGCCTCCTGAATGGTAGAGTAATCGCCTAAGCCCTCCTTGCCCACCAGCATCCCTTTTCCCATCCTCTCTTAAGACTCTAAGCCTTCGTTTAAGGCCTGCTTACTTCTGTGTCAGTTTGTATGCAGCTTCGTATTCCTCGGTGATCTTTGTTCCGCCGGAATCCTTCCAGGTCTGCACGGCTTTCTTGAAGGCCGCCTCATCCGATTGGCCCATGATATATTTGAAGGTAGCATCTGTGATGATCTTTTGCAATTCCGTTCCCTGCTCATTATTGGTAGCCGAATCCAGCGGAACGGTGGGGTCAAGCACAGCGAACTTGTCATTCTCGCGGATCAGCTCATTGGCCAGCTGCTTCTCAGGGTTCGCATCCTTAAGCGTATAGGCAATCTCACTAGGTCGGCTGGAGCTGAAAGGCTGCACATCCGCCTGCCACAGCTCGGTGTTCAGAATCTTGAAGGCGCCGTTCTCATCATATTCATAGTGGGTCCCTTCGATTCCGCCCGTCATCAGCATGAACGCCTTCTCATCGATCAGGTCATTGACGAACTTCAGCAGCCGCTTGAGCTCTGCTTCAGTCTTCACCTCTGATTTTGGAAAAGCCATCAATCCGCCGATCCCGCTGCCCTCGGACCAGATATGATACTGTCCATCCCCATTCGAGATCTTGTTCACCGGCACCAGCTCCATGCCCGGCTGCAGATCCTGCGCCAGTGTTCTCAGACTGGAGATGTCCACCATCCCGGTATAGATCCCGGTCTTCCCCTGCGCGAATTGCTGCTGCTGGTCCGTTTTGGCTGTAACTGCGAAATCCTGCGCCAGGTATCCGTTCTCATAGAGCTTTTTGGAGAAATTCATCGTGTCCATATATTCCGTTGTATCGAATTCAGGGATGAACTTGCCGCTATCGTCCACCTTCCAGCCATTGGGCGTGCCAAAATAGGAGCTTAGTGTTTTGAAGCTGCTGTATTTCAGCTCTGATCTGTCTCCGAAGCCTGTCGTGTCCTTCACACCGTTGCCATCCGGGTCATCCTCTGTGAAGGCTCTGGCCACTTCATACACCTCATCCAGCGTCTTCGGAACCGGCAGACCCAGCTTATCCAGCCAGTCCTTGCGGAAGATCAGGCCGGAACGCGCCAGATTCTTCTGGAAGGGAACGCCGTACAGGACGCCTTCAATCGAAGCCGCTTCCTTCAGCTCAGGAGCAATCTTCGCCAGATTACTGAACTCTGAGAGATAAGGGCCCACATCCCAGAACAGCCCTGATTTCAGTGAGCTTCTAACCGATGAATTGGTCATCATGGTCAGGGTAACAATGTCTGCAAGCTCCCCCGAGGCCAGCGCCGTAGTGATCCGCTCTTCCTTGGAAGCATCGGGTACCCAGTTGAAGGTGATTTTGCTGTTGGTATATTCCTCAAGCAGCGATTTGATCGTATCGGTCGGCGGCGAAGCGGTGTGCAGAATATTCAGCCAGGTTAATTCAAGTGTCGAATTCAGATCCTCTGCAGCGGCAGTCTTCTCCTCTTCCTTGTCTCCGCCGCAAGCCGAGAGCATAGTGGTAGCCATTGTAGCGATTGCAATTAGCGTGACCCATCTTTTGTTCATAACACTTCTCCTTTGGTAGATGAAATAGTTAGTCTTAGCCTTAATACACGCCGTCTTCGCCCATCTTCTTGGCCAGCTTATTGGAGAGCATCACGAGAATTAACCCGACAACGCCCTTGAACATGCCTATCGTGGTGCTGAAGCTTAATTGCCCGTTCTTGAGGCCCGCCGTATAGATATAGGTATCGAAAATCTCGGCGACACTGCGGTTCAGCGAATTCAGCAGCAGATACATATGTTCGAAGCCGAGATCCAGCGTGCTGCCGATTTTGAGAATCAGCAGGGTAATAATCACGGGACGGATCGCCGGCAGTGTCACATGCCAGGTCTTGCGCAGACGGCT
Source organism: Paenibacillus sp. FSL M7-0420 (assembly GCF_038002345.1). NCBI lineage: Bacteria > Bacillati > Bacillota > Bacilli > Caryophanales > Paenibacillaceae > Paenibacillus > Paenibacillus sp. FSL M7-0420. The sequence goes on from NZ_JBBOCJ010000001.1 coordinate 4,193,317, forward strand.
TGCCCCGTCCATCTCGGAGGCTTCATAGAGCTGCGGGTCCACTACAGTAATAGCTGCCAGATAGATAATGGTCGACCACCCCAGCTCCTTCCAGATAATCTGCAGGATATAGATCGTCCGCAGCCACTCCGAAGAGGTCAGGAAGCTGATTTTGGTGCCGCCGAGACTGGCGATCAGCTCATTGATAACCCCGCCATCCACCGTCAGGAACACATACGTAATAGAGACAATAATGACCCAGGACATGAAGTGCGGGATGTAGATAATCGTCTGAATCCAGTTCTTGAGATAGCGTCCCTTCAGCTCGTTCAGCATCAAGGCTACAATAATCGGCAGCGGGAAGAAGATCACAATGTTCATGGCAAACAGAATCAGGGTGTTACGCAGCAGCTGCATGAACGTAGGCTCCGTAAATAATCGGATGAAATGCTTCAGGCCAACCCACTCACTCCCGGTAATCCCCTGGAACGGCTGATAATTCTGGAATGCAATGATCAGCCCGCCCATGGGCAGATATTTGAAGATGATGAAATACAGCAGCCCGGGCAGGATCATCAGATACAGCAGCTTGTATTTGTTCAGAGCCGTAAGAGCACGTGCGCCTTTCCCCTTTTCGATAGTCAGATTTGGTGTTGCGGTGATGCTTGTTGCTTTCACATGTCAGCCTCCTTTGCTCGTTCCTGTTACGGTCTCAGCGTAAGAAATTTCTTACATTACGTATATAATCATTATGTGATAGCGTTTACAGAACCCACGTGGCTGCGCGGTTAATGCCCATCAGATCTCCTCTCAGGATTACCTGCCTAGGCTAATGATTATTCTTCGGAGACGGGCTGCACAAGGCAAGTCTGCGAATACCTCATGCCCGGATTATATACGTAATTTCTGCTCCTTGTTACAGTGAAGAGGTACTGAAAACCGAGGAGGATCACAGAATGAACCCTAGCTCACGTAGAAAAGAATCGGTCGGCGGAAGGATCTTCACCTTCGTTAATACAGCCATACTCGTTCTGATTGCGCTTGTCTGCTTATTGCCCTTCGTTAATATCATTGCCAGCTCCTTCGCGACTACCCAGGAGGTCATGGCCAAGCGGTTCATCTTATTCCCTACTACCTTCTCCCTGGATGCGTACCGCTACATTCTCTCAACGCCTACCATCTTCCGGGGACTCGGGGTATCCGTAGGTGTCACCGTTGCAGGAACCGTAGTCAGTATGCTGCTTACCGCGCTGATGGCCTACGGCTTGTCCAGGCGATACCTGCCTGCCCGTAATACCATTAACTTCATCGTCGTCTTCTCCATGCTGTTCAGCGGCGGAATGATCCCTACCTTCCTGGTCGTCAAAAGTGTCGGCCTGATCAACTCGTACGGGTCCCTGATCTTCCCGGTTGCCGTCAATGCCTTCAACATGATTATCATGCGCAACTTCTTCCAGGCGCTGCCTGACAGTCTGGAGGAGTCCGCCAAGATCGACGGGAGCAATGACTTCGGAATCTTCATGCGGATCATGCTGCCGCTGGCCCTGCCTTCCATCGCCACCATCTCCCTGTTCTATGCGGTTGCTTACTGGAATACGTACATGAACGCGATCCTCTACATGAATGATTCGGCCAAATGGCCGATCCAGGTGCTGCTGCGCCAGATCGTTATTGTGTCCAGCGGGATGCAGGCCGAGGGAACCTCGGTCGATATTGTGCCGCCAGCCCAGACGATCAAAATGGCGGTCATTGTCATCGCCACCGTGCCGATGCTGGCCGCTTATCCTTTTGTACAGAAGCACTTCACCAAGGGAGCCCTGCTCGGAGCAGTCAAAGGCTGACGGCCCGCCGTTCTTCTTCCTTCCGAATCCAAAGAGCATATACAGAAACGGTACCGCCTTGAAGCAAGGACGGTACCGTTTCTGCATGAACCCCTGATCCAGGCTCTCTCCTGACCAAGCCCCTATTCCTGCTAAAATATCTGCTGCTCCCCCTGCTTCAGCTTCCGGTAAGCGCCAGGCGTAACCTGCTCCTTCTTGCGGAAGGAGCGGATGAAATTCTGCGGATTATGGTACTGCAGCCGCTCGGCAATCTCTTTGATCGTCATATCCGTCTCCGTCAGCCACCGTTTGGCCATCTCCAGGCGGTAGTTCATGAGGTATTCGCTGAAGGCGGTGCCGTACTCTTTTTTGAAGATGCTGCTTAGATAATTCGGATTGTAATGAAGCCGCTCGCCGATCCCCTCCAGCGTAAGCTCACGGTCATATTCCGCGTGCACAATGTCGGTGATCTTATCCGAGAGACAGCGGAACTGCTTGCTGGTCTTGTCCTTCATGCTGTACATCATGGGGTAAATAACCTCCTGCACCAGCATCCGCTCCATCTCTTCGGGATTGCGGATGTCCAGCAGGCGGTGATACAGCTTATTGTTATCCTGGGTCAACAGGACGCTAACCCCCAGATGCTGCTCCAGCTGGATCAGATTATTCACGAGCCGCACCAGCATGACCTCGAATTTCAGGGTGCTCTTGTTCTTGCCCATCAGCTCCGCCAGGAACGGATAGAGCGCAGCCGTAACCTGCTCCTTGTCCCCCAGCCGGATGGCATTGAACAATTGCGTCTCCAGCTCTGCCGGATAATGCAGCGACACCGGACCGGAGACGACCATGGAGATATCCTCATAGAAGATAATCGATTCCTTACCCAGATTCAGCCGCTGATGCAATGCCTGCTTGCTCATCTCCCCGGCTTCCTTACTCTCTAACAGATTGCTGTAAAAGTTGCTGATGCCGATGCTGATCGACACCTTCAGATAATCGCGTACCGCCTTCAGCAGAGCTGCCGCATAATCCGTCACTTCCTTATTCATCCCGGCATCGCTGTACCCGGCGAAGGTCAGGATCGTAGCCTGGGTATCATCGTTCAGGATAATAGGCTGTAATCGCTGCTGTGCCGGGATAAGTTCCTCCACCATCTTATTGACGGCCAGCAGCAGGACATCCTTGTCCGAGGCCTCCCGGCCGCCCAGACTGTCCAGCTGAATCAGCATCGCAGCATAACGGTGCTTCTCTGACAGGTTATACCCGAACCGGAGCAGACTCTGCTCCAGCTCCTCGGCCGAGACGCGGCTGCGGAACAGATTAAGGATCAGCTGCGTCTCCAGCCGGGGCATTTCCGATTCGATCAGACTCTCAAGCGAAGCCTTCTCCGAGATAATCGTATCAATCGAATGCCGGATATATTCCAGCTCATTCCTGGAGTTCACCTGCGGAATAACGGGCAGGCTGCGCTTAAGCTGCTCAATCGGCTTGGTGAAATATTGGGAGATCATATAAGCCACCACCCAGATCAGGAGAATCAACAGCAGCCCCATCGCGGAGATCCCGAACTTGGTCATCTCCAGGGAGCGGGTAATCTCCGCCTGATCCAGCACGGTCAGATAGATCCAGTTATTGTACGAGGACTTGGCATAGATTAGCTTCAGACTGTCACGGCCGGAGAACTTCTGCTGGACCGTCCCTTTGTCCTCCATGGCATTGATCGTCCCGGCAAGCTGGCCGAACTGCTCCGGGGCTAACAGCCCATTGCCGGGATCAGATTCATACATCAGTTCACCATGCTTGTTCAAAATGTAGACGGCTGCGTCTTCCCCGCTGTTTATCGTGGCATTAAGGGTATGTAATGAAATGTCGGATAAGGCAATCGCCTGTTTCTTACTGGAGAACACCGGCAGTGTATTCACGAACCGGATGCCTTTGTCCGTCTTCATCCAGAAGAGGCTCTGCTCCTGATTCTCAATATACTGCTCCCGGAGCTGCTGGACCTCCCCGGCAGTGAGATTACTGAGCTTCTCATTCAGGATCTGCCAGTTCTGCACCAGACTGATTAGCGAATATTCCGTCCCTTCAGCCGCCATGGAGGCGATATAATTCAGCTGCGAATTCACATTCCGGTAGGCGATGAAGTCTTGCACGGTAATCGGATGGGTCACGACCTCCTGAAAAGAGCTGGTGGTGCTATAGGTGTTGAACGCGTATTCTATCGTTTGGATTTTGTGCTCCAGATTGTTCTTGATCTGCTCGATATAGCTCTGCTTGCTGCTGGAGAACCGCTCAACCACTGAATCGATGGTACTGATGTAGATATAGCTTCCGAAGCCGACCACCAGTCCCACGCCAAGAATTAATATAGGTATAAAGATGCCGTAGAACATTCTTCCTTTGCTCATTGTGTTTCCCCTTTGATTTGATAGACTCTACTAAATTATAGCGCTTTCATGAATGCGGTTCCATGATTATTTTCACGTGTGCAATTTGCAGACTGCCCGGTTAATACCAGGCGCGCAGCAAAAAACCGGACCAGCGATAGGCTGATCCGGTCTGTTCACATCCTGGGGCTATGAGCCTTGCTTAGAGCAAAGAAATCGTCAGCAGCTCGAACAAGACCAGCGGCATAATTACATTGCTGTTCACCGTACCGGGATACGGGTAGCCCGGGCCCGGATATCCCGGACCTGGATAGGGCTTGTAATAAGGATTGTAATATCCGCGGCCCATATCTGTGGCTATGGTTACAACCAGGTACATATTCTTACTGTCCATACCGGCAAGCGTGCCCTCATGCATCTGACCGTCAAGGGTCTGCACCTGCACTTGGTGATTCAGATACGGCTTACAGGACTGGTGAAGGGAATCGCGGACCCCGTTCAGATGCTGGACCACCGCCGGGTCTGCCTGATAGATCACCGGCGTCTGCGTGCCGGAAGAAGTTGTCGACATAGGTGTATGACCTCCGTGTAATTGGATTTGCTTCATACTATGCACCTGCCCAGTCCGGTGTGCCTAGCCTGCTCCCCGCCGTTCATTCGATCCGCATACGCAGACCAAACAGCCGTATACCGGAAAGTCCGGTATACGGCTTAGTGATCACTCATCTATAAGTGCTGTGCTCTCGGAATAAGGACAACATCACCCTGCGGGCGAATAAGATTACCTTCGCGCGAGCCCAATGTATGCTGTTTTCAACATACATTGGGCCCACATGCCTTTCGCGAGCCAATTGTATGCTGTTTTTGACATACATTGGGGCCATGTGCCTTCACGCGAGCCAATTGTATGCTGTTTTTGACATACATTGGGGCCATGTGCTTTCACGCGAGCCAATTGTATGCTGTTTTCCACATACATTGGGGCCATGTGCCTTCACGCGAGCCAATTGTATGCTGTTTTTGACATACATTGGGTTCAACGCACACCTTTTCCACAGCAGCAGGAAACTATGGGTTTCTAATATAATTAAAAAGCCACGCCAATCCCGCCCTGGCCGGCATAGGTTCCCATCACGGGTCCCATCGTGGACAGCAGAACCTCCTTGAAGGGGTGCTTCTCCAGAATACGCCGCTTGATCTCCAGCGCCAGCGTCTCACAATTGCTATGCACTATCGCGATTACTGCCTGCTCATAATCATGCTGCTTCTGGTCCAGCTTAGCCAGCAGATGAGTCAGCGCCTTAGGCAATCCGCGGGTCTTCTCGACCACTTCAACGATTCCCTCGTCACTGATCTTCAGCAGCAGCTTGATATTCAGCACGGAAGCCACCGCGCCGGAGATCCGGCTCAGCCGTCCGCCCTTGATCACATTCTCCAGAGTGTCCAGCGTGAAGTACGCCGTTGTCTCTTCGACCTTCTTCAGCACTCTGTCCTTCAGTTCAGCCAGACTTGCTGCGGTGAGTGACCATTTGGCCGCCATGGCGACAATCAGGGTCAATCCGCCGGAGAACAGCTTGGAATCTATAATTTCAATCGCATTCGGATGTCCTTCTTCCTCGTACATCTCCTTGGCAATCATTGCGGTCTGATAAGTACTGCTAATATTAGAGGACATGCAGATGACCAGAATGTCAGTGCCTGCTTCCACTTGCTTGAAGCTGTCCAGGAAGGTCTGCGGACTCGGGCTTGCAGTCGTCGGCAACTCCTTCGATTCATGCATTTTGTCATAGAAATCCTTCGCATTCATATCATCCGGCATCAGCTCATGGCCGAAATGAACCGGCAAATGAACAATGGAGATGTCATACTGCTTCGTGTATTCAGGGGGTAGATCCGAACCGCTATCCGTAATTATCTTGATGGGCATCAGAATGCTCTCCTTTCAATTCTATACCATTATAGTTACCCTTTCCGGAGATCAATAGTACAATTTATAACTTGTCAAAATCGGACTTTTGTGCTTAGTCCTACTTATGTTATGGTTGAAGCATATGGTTACAGAAATGGAGTGTATTAAGATGAGCAAGAACCGAGTATGGAACCGGGGCAAGCATAATGGCGCCGGCCTGTCCAAGAAAGCACCGGCTGCCGCAGAATCCGAGGGTGTTGCCGAGACCGCTGCGTCAGAGGACCACAGCGCCGAGGTAATAAACGAGCGGATTGATACCGTCAAGCCGATGAACCGCAGCAACTGGGTCACCCGGCCCGCCCGCGTGAAGCCGCAGAACCCGGAGCGTAAGAATTAAGCAGCTTAACAACTGACATGCTTCGCATTCTATGGAAGCACAATTCCCCCACAACCTTGCTTATCATGCAGGCACAAACGGCTACGCCGTCCTTAAGAGGATGGCGTAGCCGTTTCTGCTTGCACTAGTCGGCCGGAGAACGGTGAGCTTGTTAGAACTGGTACCATCCAAGCGGGGTATCCCGCTACAAGGATTCAGTCAGACTATCCGGCACGTACCGGTTCTCACGCATTAGCGTCCGGATTACCTTCAGCGTGTTCCGCTGAACCGGGACACCCGTTGTCCGGTGCAGCTGAAGCCAGCGCAGGGCAGCCAGTGCCTCGAATCGCTCCAGCTCAGCCGGGCTGTAGCTGCTTTGGTCGATAAAGGCCGACCGGTATACGCCAGCGAACCGCTCCCCGGCGTATACCCGGAAGAGCAGTATAGACCACGCTATATCATACCTTGGATCGCCAAGCTGAACATTCGTCCAATCGATAATGGTAAATGCCCCCGCAGCCTCCAGAATATTGCCCAGATGATAATCACCATGAATCAGCTGGTGTGCGGTAAGCTCTGCCCGCTCCGCCAGCTCCAGCGCCAGCGTTCGGATCTCCGGCTGCTCCGCCCAGGCAGGGAAGAAGTAATCTGCGAAATTATAACGCGGTACCTTCAAGCCACTGGATGAATCGATCTCCAGCTTATGTACATCAAGCAGATTAGCGGCTATGGCTGTAAGGCTGGCGGCATTTACCTTCTTGACTGGTATACCATCGAAGCTGGTTAACAGCACCTGATGGTCCTCAGCATCTAGCCCCCAGGCATACGGCCGTGAGACTGCGCAGCCCTGCCGGAGCATCTGCTCCAGCACCTGATACTGGATGGAGATGTCCGGCCGGGACTCGCGGTTCCATATTTTCAGCACAAGCTTCATTTCGGGCAGTGTAATGCCGCACACCTCCGCTTCCAGTCCCCCCTTCATCGGGGTAACGACCGCCTCTTCCAGCCTTGCCAACAGTCCCCCACTATCTTCACCCTGCTCTTGCCAGCGGATATCGCTCAGAACATTATTCATAGTTATAATTCCCCTCTCCAAAGAACAATCTACTGCTCATTAGGCTGCTGCGAATCCCTCAGACCATATTCTAGGCATCTTCCTTATTCCAATGAATAACATATTTCAACTATACAAATCAATAACAGAGAATTGAGGGATGCGAAATGGAACATTGGATTAGAGTAGAGCCGAATGTGAAGGTGTATGTGAATGATCTTAACCCGCTTGCCACCAAAACGATACTCTTCATTCATGGCTGGCCAGCAAATCACCAGATGTTCGAATACCAGTACAATCAGCTAGTGCCCATGGGCTACCGCTGCATTGGAATGGATATGAGAGGCTTCGGCCGGTCTGACAAACCGCTTGGCGGTTACGACTACAACCGTCTCGCAGATGATATCCGCTGTGTGATCGGCGCCTTGGGACTGCACAATATTACACTCGGCGGGCACTCTACCGGCGGAGCTGTAGCGATCCGGTATATGGCCCGGCACAAGGGATATGGTGTCTCCAAGCTGGCCCTGTTCGCTTCAGCAGCCCCCAGTCTGATTCAGCGGCCGGGCTTCCCTTATGGCACGACCAGAGAAGCTATAGAGCAGATTATCCAGTCCACCTATGCAGACCGGCCCAAGATGCTGAAGGATTTCGGTGATATTTTCTTCTATCAGCCGGTATCACAGCCGTTCTCGGACTGGTTCTTCTTCTTGGGACTGGAGGCGGCAAGCTGGTCCACTATCGCAGTCTCCAACGCCTGGCTGGCCGAAGAGCTGTTCAACGATCTCCCCCGGATACAGGTGCCTACCCTTATTCTGCACGGGGTTCATGATCAGGTGTGCTTCTTCCCGCTGGCCGAGGCGCAGCATCAAGGGATTAAGCATTCGGTCCTTATTCCCTTTGAGAACAGCGGCCACGGATTATTCTATGACGAACGGGACCGGTTCAACCGGGAGCTGGCGGGGTTCACGGGATAGATTTTCCGCACAGCCAGAACAGGACTGCCCGAGAAGAAATAGCTTCATGGGGCAGTCCTGTGTTGATTCGCAGGCGTAGGTGCGTGTGCGAATGAGAAGCACTACAGCTCCAGCGTCTCTCCATATGCAAGCGCCGAGCCTCGGATTCCTGCCTCCTCCAGCGCCTGAACGAAGGCCCCGGCATCCTGCTTGATCGGCGGGAAGGTATTATAGTGAACCGGAAGCACCTGCCTTGCACCCAGCCACTTCGCCGCGATAAGCGCATGCTCCGGCCCCATGGTGAAATGTCCGCCAATCGGCAGAATCGCGAGATCGATGTCATACAGCTCACCGAACATTTTCAAGTCACCGAACAGCCCTGTATCCCCTGCATGCAGTACCGTGTGTCCGTCCGCCTCAATAATAAAGCCCGCCGGTGTGCCGCCATAGATACTCTGTCTGTCTTCTAGTGTAATGCTTGAGGTGTGGAATGCATGAATCATCGTCGCCTTGGCAAAGCCCAGGTCCACCGTCCCCCCGATATTCATCCCAATCGTCTGTGCCCCTGTGGATTCAAGGTAACCGGCCAGCTCCACGATGGCTACAATCGGCGCGTTATTGCTCTTGGCAATCGGCGCAGCATCCAGCATATGATCCATATGGGCATGCGTCAGCAGCACCGCTTCTGTCTTAATATCCTCTACTGTCGTCACCGCAGCAGAATTACCGCTAATGAACGGGTCGATGATCAGCGATTTGCCGTTCACCTCAATTTGAACACAGGAATGGCCGTGGTAGGTAATTTTCATAGAATTCCTCTCCTCTTCTTGATTAGATTTCAATAGGTCCTAAGGAATGCATCGTGCAAAAACCCAAGGTTTACGATACAATGACAGCAAGTTGCTCTAAATCCAAATCCAGCAGTGCGATTGACGAATATAACATAAATTATTACGTTCGTTGTTTTTTATGATATATCTATTCCTGCCAGCTGTCAAGAGAGGTGTGAAGAAGTTGCTGTCCGTTGAGAAAACAATGCTGTTTCTGTTATCTAAGGTGAAGCAGATGGGCGCCCAGCAGATTGTCGAGATCTATGAGCAAAGGGGGTACACCTCCACCTATATCCGCAATGCCCTGTCCCGCTTGAAAAAAGAGGGCTATATCGCATCCCCGGCACGCTCCTGGTATAACGTCACTGCCGAGGGACTCGCCTACATTAAGGCGATTAACAGCAAGCCGGCCCGTTATCAGGAGCAGTGGGACCATACCTGGGATGTGGTGATGCTGGAGGTTCCCGAATCTGAACGCAAGAAGCGCGATCTGTTCCGCACAGCACTCGGGCAGCTGGGTTATGGGCTTTTATATAACAGTGTGTACATCTCACCATGGAGCTATCAGGATGAAGTCGCAGCCCAGATCCAGAAGCTGGAGCTGGAAGGCAAGGTGTCGATCCTCCAAGGCCAATTTCAGGAAGGTACCATTACACCGCTCAAAGCGCGGGCCATCTGGCAGCTGGACGACATTGAAGCCTTATACCAGAAGAAATCAGTCTGGCTGAAGGAAGAATTCGCTCCGCGATTGGCGGATACCCTTCAGGCGGGGCAGCCGTTACAGCTCTTCCTGCTATATTTGCAAATGGGAGAGGAGTTAAGCGGATTGTTCATGGCTGACCCCTATCTCCCGGATGAGCTGCTGCCGGACCATTGGCCGGGCAAACGGGTTCTCTCAGACATGAGTGAATACATGGTTAGAGCCGCTCAGGCGATACCTGCGGATTCTTCCTATGCGCCCTTCGTCCAATAAGGTATGGCAAAGAGCAGCCCGGACTCCGGGCTGCTCTTCGTATATGAACTACTCCTCACGGCTGCCGGAAGCCAGCAGCTCCCGGACCGCTTCCTTATTCGTAAGCGGGGCCCGGCAGGCGAAGTTACGGCAGACATAAGCGGTCGCTTCGCCCCGGATGGCCGGTTTATCAGCCAGATGCGGCAGCAGGCGGAGCATCTCTCCTCCGTCCCCTTCCCAGTTCACGATGAGCACCGCATCCGGCAGGTAGGTCTGCTGGACCTGAGCGAGCATGGCGTGCAGCGCGGGATCTTCTTTTTTGCCGGAGAGGACCCATTCTCTGCCGCCAGAGACCATCCCCAGATGTGCCTGCAAATACATCGCATACCCCGGCGGATACTCCGAAGCAGCGGAAGCAAGCACCGCAGCGGTGCGCTCCGCAATCTCTTTTAACTCCATATCCTGGGTAATAACCGACAGCTTCCACAAAAGCTTCGCCGCCACCGAATTCCCGGACGGAATCGCCCCGTCATACAATTCCTTCGAGCGGACCGGCAGCTTCTCCCCGTCATGCCCGGTGAAGAAGAACCCGCCGCCTTCAGTATCTAGGAACAGCTCCAGCATCCCATCCTTAAGCGTCAGCGCCCGCTCCAGATAGACCGCTTGACCTGTAGCCTCATATAATTCGCTGAGACCCCAGATCAGGAAGGCATAATCATCCACATACGCCGGGATCGCCGACTCCCCGTCACGGTAACGGGCCAGCAGCCGTCCATCTTCACGCCGCAGCTTGTCCCAGATGAAGTCCGCTGCACGTTCGGCGGCCTTGGCATATTCCGGCTTCTGGAGGGCTTTGGCCCCCAGGGCCAGCGCAGCAATCATCAGCCCGTTCCACGAGGTCAGCACCTTGTCATCCTTAAGCGGATGAATGCGCTGCTCCCGGTACTCGAACAGCTTCGTACGCCATTCCTCCATCCGGGTCCGCAGACCAAGCGGATTCATACCCATACGCTCCGCAATCTCTTCCGGCAGACCGTGAAGGAGATTCGGAATATTTTCCCCTTCGAAGTTGCCTTCCGGCGTAATCCCATACACATTGCAGTAGGAATGCATATCCTCCAGCCCAAGCGCTTCCTCAATCTCCTCACGGGAGAAGACATAGAACTTGCCTTCCACCCCTTCGGAATCGGCATCCTCCGCAGAGTAGAAAGCGCCTTCCGGCGAAGTCATATCACGCAGCACATAGGTGAAGATCTGCTCGGCAATCTCCGCATACAACGGCTTCTCCGTAAGCTGGAAGGCTTCGAGATAGACGTTCGCGAGGAGAGCGTTATCGTAGAGCATTTTCTCAAAATGCGGCACCAGCCACTCCCGGTCTGTTGAATAACGAGCGAAGCCGAAGCCCACATGATCGTACATGCCGCCCTTATACATCGACTCCAGCGTATGCTCCACCATCCGCAGCGCTTCCGGCTGATCATGCAGCTGGCTGTACGCCAGCAGGAAGGACAAATTATGCGGCGAAGGGAACTTCGGTGCACTCCCGAACCCGCCGTACTCCTCATCGAACTGCCGCCGGTACAGCTCATACGCCTCATGCAGCAGCTCCGCCCCGGGAATACCGCCTGCGGCTTCCGGGTTGTACGCATTCTTGCGGTCAAGCGTATGCAGCTCTGCTAGCAGGTCGTCGCCCAGCTTATCCAGCGCTCCACCATCCTGCTCCCACTTCGCATGAATCTGCTCCAGCACATCCATCAGCCCGATCCGCCCGAACATCTGCCGCTTCGGGAAATACGTCCCGGCATAGAACGGCTTCTTCTCCGGCGTCAACAGCACCGTCAGCGGCCACCCCCCGCTCCCCGTCAGCGCCTGACACACCGACATATACAGCGCATCAATATCCGGCCGCTCCTCGCGGTCTACTTTGATCGCTACGTAGTGATCGTTGAGAAGCTGCGCGACTTCGGTATCTTCGAAGGATTCTCGTTCCATTACGTGGCACCAATGGCACGTCGAATAGCCGACAGATAAGAAGATCGGCTTGTTATCCGCCTGCGCCTTGGAGAAAGCCTCCTCTCCCCATGGATACCAATCCACAGGGTTGTGGGCGTGTTGCAGCAGGTAGGGCGATTTTTCGTTCGCTAATCTATTGGGTGTATTATGAGTCGTCACCAGGCTTCCCCTCATTTCGGATGATTTGGGTAAAGTACGTATAGGGTTAGTTTACCCAATTTGGTGGGGGAGGGCTCAGGATATAAAAAAGACTACAAACAACGAGAAGTATTTATTAATGATCCGGAAATTCTTGGCCATTAGGGTTTCGGACTACATCGACATAAACCTATAAATCGAAGTCACTGATCTTCCATTGACCGTCTTTCATCCGATTAATTGTAAAATGATTTGTCATTACTTTATCAAGTATGGCTTGATTCTCTTGCAAATATTGTTGATTTCGTTGTACAGTTTCCACAATCATTTCATCTTTACTAACGGCTTTAACAGAGATTGATTTTAGATCATATATTTGTTTGAAACTGTGATGAGTTCCAAGAAGTTTTGCAACTTTCAAATTCAAATTATTACTTGTAACTAAGGAATTCTTTATCTTTATCTCATCCCCCTGTTCAACTTGAAGCAAGAATCGTTCAACTGCGTTTTGTGCAAGACTAGCTGCTGTGCCTAATCGCGCTTCTTTTATACTTGGGTCCCATTCTATTTCCAACCCTGATACTTCAGCAACGAGTTGAAGTGGGATATAAGTGGTTCCATTGTGACTCTCAGCACCAACAGCAGGTCTCCGTTGTTTACCATTAAGATATACAGTGGTATCTCCTGGCTTAAACCGAATTTCCTTACTTTCCATTTTCCCGGTGATTTCGAGTGTTTTCTGGTTCTCTACTACTTTGAACCCCAATCTTTCAAGTACATTGCGATAGGGTACCAATACAACTCCACTTTTCACAATAGGCGGGTTAGTGAGCTTGAATAACTCTCCATTAATACGCATTGAAGCTTTCCGCAAACCTATTTTAAAAATACCTATATTATCTGTGATTCCGATTAAATCGCCCTCATTGTCCACAAGTAATTCAGTGAGGGTCAGCCCTGAATTATTACGTAATAAACAGAACATCTCATTTCCCATCTCATCTAATCCATAAATATTACCGTTAACATCCGAAAAAAACACATGTCCTTTAGAATTCGCAACAATATTTTCAGGTGGTCCATATTTCCTCAATTTATAGCTCCATTTTATTTTTCCCGATAAATTTTTTGCGATGAGAATTGCACCTTCACCAGCTTCATAAGAGCCACCTTTCCATTGATTGGTATCATCATTATTTGTGAATGAGCTTTGTAAATTCCCCGCTATTTTCTCGCTATTAACCGGTTTGCCTTGATCATCCAATATAATCTTCTTATTGCCTATTTCAACAATGAGATACCCGTTTAAATCAGCAAAATAAATATCGTTTACATTTGTTGTGGTGCCAAAAAGACGATCCTCCGAAACCAAAATATCTATTCCATAGGTCCAATTTTTCTGTCCAGTTTTATTGTAAGAAACTATTCCCGTTTGTTCCAATACAATTATATTCTCATTATTATCCAACCAATAAATTTCTGAGAAAGGACTATTAGGTTTTACAAAGTTTAGAATTGCCCGAACTGTTTCATCTGAATTGTATATTTTTATATATCCATGCTGAGTAATAGTTCTTGGTTCTTCATCTATAATCTGAAGGGTGCTTGTTTGATCATAAAATGTAGAAATAAGCGTCCCCTTCGCAGTGCGAGATATATTTGCCCGTTCGTCAAAAAACATCCATTTTCTCTTTCCCTCTCCATCAACTGCTGTATAAATGTCATTAAAGTCCTTATAATAAACCATATTGTCCGAAAATTTATCAAAGCTAAATTGGTGTGCACTGCGAATCGTCCATTTCCATTCATATGTACCGTTGGTCAGAAAATTCAACGATGTGTTTGTCTTCTCTCCAGAACTATCATAAAGCGTTACTGGAGGTACGGTACTCTGTTCCTTGGTTAAATATTTTAATTTTGGGCTGGCTTCTGAAATTCCCATCTCTGAAAAACTAATAAATATCATGCAAAAAATAAGCAATCCTATTACTTTCCTCATAAATAATCGTCCCTTCAAAGTACTTCTTATCACTTCACTTTTTCTATTCGGGGAAACAAGATGAGCTGCTTTCAAGCCAAATGTATCACTAATTTCCAGATACTCTCCTCCCTATATAATTGGGTATTCCTTCCCATGAAGGATAGCATAAATCTATTTGTCAGTGGTATATTTTTTACTCTATTGTCATGTTTTGTTTATAAGATGTTTCAAAAGTCCAAACTAGCGAATAATTCGCTAAGATATACTTGCGTTGGAGGTGTTCAAATGTGTATCAACGTATCCGGGATTTACGCGAAGATAAGGATTTGACGCAAACTCAAATGGCGGAGTATTTGCAATGCAGCCAGCGAATTTATAGTAATTATGAACGCGGTGATGTTGATATCCCCACTGCTATTCTCATCAAGCTGGCAGACTTTCATATGACGAGTACTGACTATTTACTTAACCGAACAAACCAAAAGAAACCTTATCCCAAAAGTTAAACTAATTTTCGTAAGCGCCATAAACTAAGTTTATAGCGCTTACGAAAAACTCCGGAGGACTTAATGAAATGAAGAAACTTCTGTTTATTATATCTGTTTTCTTTCTTTTATTAGGATGCTCAAATGACAAGGTTACAAGCAACAATAATATGTCCAATAGCGATCCCGTCACTTGGCTCACAATTGATGGAAACAAATACTACTACACCACTACTTATGACAGTATGGATGAGACCACACTAGTTGATACGGGAAACGTAACTGATGAGGAAGACGGAATTCAACTTGGCCTTAAAATCTACAAAAGCAATGTCTTCGAAGAACGTTACTTCATAAAAAGCCAAGATTATGAAAACGCATGGCGAGAATATAAATTACGCGATTAACATTGTTCATATCAACACATGATTTAGACTTGTAAATCTAACCGCAAAGCCAATCCAGCGGTGAATTTTTTTGCGACTCCAGCTTCAGTTCGTTATATACTCTGGTCATACGGGCCTGTGCTTGTTCCATATCCCCTGTTAAGCGATAGAGTGCAGTTAAGTGATGCGGATTCTCGTATATTCCAGCTTTCTCCCTTAGCACCATTACCCGAATGACATCTTGAATCTCTTCAAACTGCCGTAGGAGAGCGAATATATAATCTGAAATGTCTTTCGTTATTCTCCGTTTAAGTTCCTCAATGTTCGAAACAGGGGTCAATATGTACCAATTATCGTTGTTCGTTAGCTCAGTACCGCGAATCTGCAGAACTGAACTCACGACTGTTGGAAAAGCTGGTTTCGGGTATAGATAAACTGTTCCGAATAATTCTTCCATATAGATTCCAGTATTGAAACAGAATTCAACCTCATCTTGCGCGTTCCACTTGGATGCTTGAATGTTCGCTGTCACAGAGAAGTTAGGCGAAATACGGGCAAAGTTATTGCCCCGCCTCATAAATCCTTCTCCTTTAAACAAAGGAACAATGGTTTCTTTTACAACATCCTTAAGTACTTCCTGCATTCCCACTCTCCTACCCTCCAAAACCATTCAAATCCCCAAATTCTCATTCACATACAGCTCACTAGGTTGAATTCGATGCTTACCTGTGTGCAACAGCTCTGGCAAACGCCCTATGCGCTCAGCCAAACGGGAGAGTTGTTGCTCATGAAAATAAGATAAGCCCGTATGAATCCGGTCCTGGAAAGGCTCAAGCCATCTCGTATCCAAGCTGTCCGGGCCAAAATACACCCCGAGCAGCGAGCCTGCTGTTGCACCGAAGCTGTCGGTATCATTGCCTTGCATGACCTGTTTGCATATCCCGTCACCGGCATTCTCTGCGAAGCGAAATGTATTTATCAAGGTTCCGATTTCCTGATACACCTGGCAGTGGGAATGAGTCGCGTACTTCTGATGAATACCCTGATAAGCCTCCAGCCAGTTACCTGCATTCGCTACGATCTGCAGGCAATCCGCAGTAATCTCATAGAATCGGCTCCTTCTAGGGACGAATTGCAGTGCAGTTCTTATGATTTCAAGCGGATCGCGCAGCACATGTGCGGCAGCAATTGCAGCGGCAATGAACATCGTGGAATAGATTCCCGTCCGGCGATGTGTAAAACTGGCATCACGCCAAGCCAGCTCGGCCGCAAGCGCAGGTTGACCGGGGCAGGCATAGCCGTAAGCATCTGCACGAATCGCCGCACCGCATAGTTCTGTATCTTGCACCAGGAAGTCGGGCCAAGCCTCTATTTCCGAATGATTGAATAATTCCCGGTCATGCTCCAAATAGCTAATCCCCGACCGAACCAAGATGGCCCTCTCCGGCCCCCATGTTGTACTGATCGGGAGATGATTTATCCATAAATCTCTTAGGTTCCTTTTCGTAAAACCTTCGCCGAATTGCTCTAACGCCATCATTCCCATTAAGGTGTAGTTGATATCATCATCAGGTGCCACATAGCGAATCCGCCCCCGCGCCGTTTCAAACCAGGACCAGTGACGACGATCCAACGCATGGAGAGCTTTTTCAGAAATATAATCATTCAGCGGCCATTCCCCCACAGCGGTTAACGCTTGACGTAACTCCGACAAACTGGGATTGACCTCAATCGGCTTGCCCAGCATTGAACCACAGACTGAAGCGAGGAAGCCTGCCTCTACACGCTTGGCGCTGTCCTTCAGATTCAAGACTCCGATCTGGCCTAAAGGTCTATCCGGGTCGCATTCCCGCCATATCTCCTCCAATTCATTCGGCTCATAGTAAGGCCAGTTGTCCCGCATTGGAATGTCAGCCAAGCTATGGGCGAATTCCAGATAAGCATCATAGCTTGCGGGAAGCTGTTCCAATCGGGCTAAATAACCGGAGGTCTGGTGCCCCTGTGCAAATTTATTACGTAGAACTCCCTCTAATTGATGTTTTAGAAACGCAAGTGACGGTAGCATGTTATGCCTCCTTTGTTCTGATAAATGCCAATAACTTTGAAAAATAAACAGATTTTATAATCTCACCGTTTATCGCTTCAATTTCCTTAATGAATTCAATGATTTTAGCTCTTACCTCATTTACAAAATCACTTTTAGGTATTCTAATATTTGCAAATGACCCGTAAGGTACATTTTCTAGTAATCTTTTGTCCATATGAATTAAATATCTATAAGGTATTTCACCGTTCTTCTCGCTTAAGATTAAAATCTCATTCTCCACTTCTATCTCTAACCAGGTCCAGCTATTTTCAACATATTTTAAGGCTATGTACTTATGCATACTTAAGGAGTTGCAGCCATCGACAAGCAGATCCAAATGAGTCAGAATGAGTTCAGAAAAAGTGTGCTTAACGGTTAAAGGCATATTGGAAGTAGGATAAGAGATGAACTCATGACCGCCTATAACCAGAGTAAATGCCCCATAGATCTGGTGCCACTCTTTATCAAATGTCGCTGTATCCACCGTTCTCAGTTCCTCTATCTGATCTTCAAACACCTCATACTTAATCTCAAATGTTGGGCGCTTTTCCTCCGATACCACAATCAAATCATTGTGCATTTCAGACATTAACTTCATGATCCTTTCTTCGAAACTCAAACATCATAACATCAGCTCATTGTTATATTTCAATTTGATAGAATCAGGCAGTTGATTATAAATATGCATTGGTAATCCGAAATCTTTTTTTAACACTTTTTCCTGCCCCTCCAGATACCCGCTAAGGAAATCCCAGTAAACAATAAATAAACCATCTTCATGTATAAACTCCATCCACCCATCAGCAACTAATTCTTGATTAGCATTAAAAACCATGATGTTTGAGAATTTTTCTACTTCACCATCTAAATACTTGGTTCGATGTCCTTCTATACAACAATCAGACCAATCAAATCTATAATCATCCTGGATGAGTCCATACCACTTCAAATCCTTAATTAACTGTCTCTCTACTTCAGCTTTTAATTGAATCCCCATACAGTCGGCGAAGCAGAACTGGGAATGCTCTGATGCCATCTGAGTTCCTCCCAACTATTAAGCCAGATCAATATGCTCCTCTTCACACCTGCTAAACACCACTTCAAACTCACCACTCATTATTAAATGTGAAACCACCTCTTCAATCCGCTTACGGCTGCACTCATCCACAAGCACCATGTCACTTCCCCACAAATACTTGCCGTGCAAGCACTCACCCGTCTGTTTATTCTTGTCAGCCAGCGTCTGTATGTTCCTGTATGTAAAAAATGAAGCCACCCACCTGGAACCATCTTCAAACGTTACTATGGCATCCGTGTTATCGTCATCTATGTTCCATTGTCCTTCCACCCATTCTTCAGCTTCAATCCAAATAGAATACTTCATTTCATTCACCCTAGCCCCTCCCCAATCCTGCCTCACAAAATAAACACAACCGCAATCAACACATAAGAATACCGCACATTCTTTCTCAACATTATGTATATCGTTCCGTAAAGTAGTGACATGAAGAACGCATAAGCACCCGTCGGACTGCCCTGGAGCAGAATGTGGATGAGGCCCCAAGTGAGTGCGAGGAACGTCCCGCCATAGGGCAGACCGTCTCTTTTGAAAAGCGTTTCACCGAATTTCTGCCCAAACGCAATCGTCAGCAGGATTAGCGCAGCTTCAAACAAGTAATAAACATTCTGAAAAACGAATCTCACCGCATCCTTGTATTCCTGAATCGGCTTAATGCCTTCCCATACTATAGTTGTCGCTGCAATGGCGATCACCGAAACCACAATCGCGAGCAACCATCCCCTGGCATCCGGTGTAGCGTTCAACTTCATGATGTCAAAATCGTATTTGCGCTTGGAGAGCCTGATCAGAAATACGGCCATACTCCCCCACAACAAGCAGGTAATTCCCCAGTGGATACATTGATGAAGGAGCGTATAATCAGAACTTTTCACCCCCAAGACGGATGGTAATATCATCAACAATACCACTTCAAGACCAAACCCTGCAAACGCATACAATGCTAAAGACAGATAATCGCTCGCTCCAACCTTCTTCTCTGCCATCCCGGCATCCCCCATCATCCGCATCCTCCAGTTCAACTTAATTCACCTTCATGTGGAAAAATCTCATCCCGCCACACTCACCAATCTACATCACTAATCTCCCTCATACTTCCTCATAATCCCCCGCACATAAGCCTTGAACCCATTCCGTATCTCGGGCGGCCCCAGCACTTCACACTTATCTCCAAAAGCAAGCAGCCGGTCGTAGCCATAGTCATTCGCAATAATGGGATACTTGGCCCAGCAGTGGTGTTCATCCACCCGCAGGATATGGTCGGCACCGAACCGTTCGATCACCCGATCCATGACGGAGCGGTCTAGCCGAATCGTAACCTCCACCCAGTCCTGGCTTAACCAATCTCCTCCGTCCATGGGAAGAGGGGTGAACGCTTTTGGAACGAACTGCTCCTTCGTCACCTGGAGACCGCTCATTCTGGCCAGCTTGAAGATCCGGTAGCCCTGCTTATCCAGACAATAGGCTTGCAAGTACCAGGTACTTTCCTTGAAAACCACCTGATACGGCTCCACCCGCCGTTCACTGCTCTGCCCCCGCGCATCCGTATACGCAAAAGTCAGCACAGCGTGTTCATTCATCGCCGTCTCGATCATCCCGAACAAGCTACGCAGCGAATCATTCCCTTGATTCAAGGACAGATCCATGACGAACGGCGCATTCGGTCTGCCCTCTGCATTGTCCGGGTAGAGAGCGTTCAGCTTCTCCGCCGCATACACCATTTCCCGTCTTCCAAAAAGCTGCTTATAGCTCTGCATCCCATTCTGCAGGTTCTGGATTTCTTGCGGGGTGAACACGGTTTTGCCGACTTTGTAGGATTTCATCAGGCCGACACCGCCCCATGCCCCCATGAGCGTATAGATCGGCAGGCCGGCTCTATTCAGCGTATCAATATCCCGGTAAATCGTTCGTCGGCTGACTTCGAGCCGCTCTGCTAACTCGCGCGCACTAATCTGCTCATGCTCCAGCAGGATCATAATGAGCGCAATCAAGCGATCCATTTTCATCCAAGCCACCTCCATTCAAGTATGCCATACAGGTGTCACAGATGGTAGATTATGCTTGCTTGGAATACACAAATCCCACGATCCAGGAGGAACATTGTCATGATTTCGACCAGAATTGAAACGAAAGCAGCATTCCGCATCATCGGGTACAAGACGGCTATAAGTGAAGGTGGAACGGTGCACGATCCGGCGTATTCTCCGCTCAAAACGGCTTTTTTCAAAAGCACGCTGGAGAACGGCTCCATGGCCGCCCTGCGTCCCCTGTCTGAGAGTCCATACGGCTTCGCCGCGATTGCCCAGGAGGATGGAAAGATCCTGTATATTGCAGGCGTTCAGTCGTCGAGGCCCCAGCCGGAGGCTGCGGTTGAAGTGCTTTTTCCGGGAGGAGAGTATTTGGTGTTGTCAGGCCAGGGCGGGTTGTCGCGTCTCGCATTTGACCGGCTGGAGGACGAGGCATTCGGTGATATCCTGAACGATAACTATGAGTATGTGTATACCGGACACCCGATCGCGGAGGTACTCACCAATGGTAATCCTATGGATGCCGAAGTCGAAGTATGGGTGCCGGTGAAGAAGCGGAAGGCGGATTGAGGACTCCACTAAGAGGAAATAACGTTAGGCTGTAGGTAAATGCAGCTTCGTTGCGTTGTAGCGCGTTGGATCAGCGGCACTCAGCATTTAAGGCGTGGCTGATCCAGCGCTCAACTATTAATTAAGTGTTTCGGCTTTCGCGCTGACCAGCCCAGTACGTTAAGGCGCAGGCGTATAGGATGATAAAGGCAATTATGCTTAGGACAACTGGGATAACAAAATTAATATTAAGCAGAGACATCATATTTAGCTGTACTACGGATAACAGGATAACGAACAAGAAGCTTGCTGTAATCATAAAATTCGACCAGGCACGGCGGTAAGTTTCGTCTTCTCTAAACTGCTTCTTCCCTCTGCGGATACTCCAATACTCAAATATGAACAGAAAGGTTCCTAAGACCTGCATGATCACAGGTATAAACACGATACTATAAGATTTATCTACATAGCGGTCTACGGTCCAACTGCCGTTGAAATGGACCGGAAGCTGGTCAGAAATCAGATCGTAGTTGCGCAGCACTGTTACAATACTAACCACAATAATAACAGCATGAATGAGGAACCAATGACTGGACAGGCCAACATTTCCGTTCCGCAATCCAGGTTCCATGACCGATGATTCGGGAGCAGCAGGCAGCGTCGGCAGTACGCTTTTCATTTTCAAATGATACCTAAAGTTAATAACCAGGGAGATTACGAGGATGGCGAGTGTATAGGAGATAATGACCCAACTGATTTGCCTCGAATGTTCATCGCTGTAGATCAGGCATAGGAAGCCAACAATAAATAAGATGATATGTAAAATAGCACTAATTCTAGCATATGACCTCCGCATCTGGCGCAGAGGCTCACTGTGGAATTGTTCAGCGCTGACAGTGACACCGAAACTAATCGTCTCTTTTGAGAAATAAGGCATCCTCACGATGATTATAATGGAAGGTACAAATACTAGGATAAATATTATAACAGGCAGTATCGTCATATCATTCACCTCATTCTACATGAATTATTTCACATAATCCTCTCTCGAAATTGTAATTTCCGCACAATGCAATAACCCTACCATAATATAGTATATTTGTCACATCGCACTCCTATCCATTATTTAGACAAGCCAGTGCTGCTTACCTCAGGAAAAAGGGCTATAACAAGTCACTCTTTCTCTACCCGTCACAGCCCCTATAAGGTACCCGCACCATCAGACCAATTCACTAACCGATACCTGATACAACATATCATCTGCACAGAACAGCACGAGATCTTCCCGAAAATCTTGCGTGACTGGCACAAGCGGCTCCGATTTTTCATTCAGAAACTGTATCTTGTGCCCTTTGGTCAAGCTGGATTGTTCAAGTTTCTTGATAACATATTCTCCGTGTTTGCCGTAACCGCCATCGAACAAGAAGTGATAACCATCCGTGCAGAACCCGGCCGAACCGGAGATCTCAGGATTCATAAACGTAACCTTGGGCTGACCGGGTCCTCCTGAGATGCAGCCGAGCAGAAAGTCTGTATAATAATAAAACCAGACCTCCTCTTCACGGACCACATTCAAAGCGTAACAATCAGCAATATCCGACACATGATCTTCGTACAATTTGTTGCCATGCTCATCCCAGGCTACAAGGCCATGTTCACCGACAGGCTGATCCCACCCGTTATTCCCGAACACCCCTTCGTCAAAATAACTGGTCCAGATGGTGCCTTTCTCCGTCACTTGAACATTCTGAATCCCGTCTCCCAGCAGGAACTCACGAATGGTACGTCCTGTATAATCACATACTTTGGCGTTCAGATCATATTTGCCTGCACCATAATACGTGCTGCGTGCTCCAACCAGCAGCAGATGTCTGCGAAGCGGCTGAACATAATGATAATTGAAATGCTGATCCGGGAATGTAATTTCATCGATATAATCTTTACTTTCTACCATCAGAACCTTGTAAGTATGCGGTTGCTTCAAAGCCGGTTGGACGAACATTCCTCGTTTCCGTTCCGGGATCTGGTTAATCAGCAGGACATATACGCAGCCATCTCCACCTAATTGAGCCGAGACGATCTTGAACCCTTTAGTATACATCGAAATATCTGCAAAAGGCTGCAGCGTCACCATTTTATGAAACATGCCAATTCCTCCTTAGGGCTGGTGTAAAACCATCCTCTGTTCTATTACCGTATTATGGCAGAGTAGATGGAACCAGAACATGGCGGAAGTATGGCGAAGCTATCTAAAGAGTGATCTTCAACAAGCTGTTTGCTCCCTTTTGAAACTCGTATCCGGCCGTTATTTCTTCAGTTGAACAGCCCTGTTGATGTAACAAGGTGAGCAGCTCATCCAATTGGCGATATCTCTCTCCTGAAAGGCTGACTAAAGGAAAAATCCGAATCTCCTGTTTGGTTACACGAAGTAACTCTTGAATTGCTTGCCTATGAAAATCAAAGTCCAGCCGGTCTGAATACATAAACAAAAAGTGTGCAGACAGTGTCAGATCAAATTGCTTATCCTTAAATGGGAGCGAAGGCAGTGCCGATGCGATATAACGCCCGGGATGGTTTTTCATATCCTCTGCACAATCAGTTAATGCATGGGATCTATGTTGTTTTAGTTCATCAACGGATTGGAAATAATCCCATACGTAGTTCGTTTGGGCATCTTCCATTTTGGTCATGGCGTGTTTCAAGTCGTTCATGCCTTTTGTGTAAAGATCCTCATAGTCATGAAAATAAGCGATATCCGTTGCTGTTACGTCGGCACCTAGTTTATTCGCATAGGCCGTGAACGAACATGCTCCAGCGGGGCAATCCAGAATAGACCGTCCCTTCAATTCCGTCTGTGTTAAATTAAACATGGACATATATTCTTCAAATGTACGTCCAATAAACACGATACGGCTTAAATCCAATTTAACCTCTTTGCTCATCTCAGCTCACCTTTCCTCTTCTCATCTAGTCTCAACTCAATCTTAAGCATAGCTACAAATTGCTTTTAGTAAAGCTGTTATATCTAACTATTGCGGATGGAGAAGCCTTATTGCAGTGGTGTTCATAAGAATCGAACAAGGCAAATAAAATAAGCTTATAATTTTTAGCCGAGAAGGAACTATTTGATATGCTTCTTCGTCCTTTTATGATAAAAGGAGTGAAATAAAGATGAACAGAACCAGAACTACAAAATTACTATTATTATTTTTGTTTGCACTATTGATTAGTTCGTGTCAATCCTCGACTGAACCGAGTACTGAGAATAATAGCAACACTGGGGATTGGCCTTCCTACACCTTTGAAGAATTGGTCTCGAATTCAGACTTGGTTGTTTATGGCCAAATAACTGACACTAAAAATCTTGACGGTGACCCTCCTTCACAAGAATCAAATCTGAATGTTTTGAAAGTGTTGAAAGGTGACGAAACGAATAAAACAATATCTATAAAACTAACAGACCCTTCATATTATGTTAGTTCTGATTCTAAGTATGTTATGTTCTTAGATAATACCGGCTCTTATTATACACAAAAAACGTATAACTCCCTTTTAATCGAAAAAAATGGAATTATCTCATCTAGTCTTCAAGGATTAAGCGGCGATTTTACAATAGATGAAATTCAAAATCAGATTTCTAGTCTCACCCTGTCCTCATATAGCAGCACCTGCTCATCTGGCAGCTCCGCATTATGATGAAAATGCCCAAAGAACCATTTTCCATATTCCAGTCTGGACTTAATTTCGTTGAAATACGTATGCATGGGATCAACTTCCACATTCGTATTATAGCGCTCTTTGATCCACTGAAACGCATCATAGGAGCAGGTGTGGGTTAATACATAGTCAACCTTCCACTGGTTCATCTCCAGATTGCGGATGCCTTCCTGGTACTCTTCAGGGCTTGGCATTTCGCGTTCCCACCAGGAGACGCCAGCCTTCCTGTACTCCTTGTCATGAGAAGCCGCTCCGCCAAAGGTGAAAAAGCTCTTCCCTTCGATCTCAAAAACTTGCCCGCGCATTAGATGAATGATACTGGGAGTAATGTGATGTACCTGACCCCCATTCCATTCGGAGACCGGATAAGACTCCAGCAAATCAAAGTTCTCATGGTTCCCGTCAATGAACAGGGTGGTCCATGGTTTCTCTGTAAGCCATTTTAGCCAAAAACGATCCTCTTTGTCATCTGCCCACAGCAAGCCGAAATCGCCAACGATAATGACGTAATCCTGCTTCGTCAGCGTCCTGCCTTCAGGAAAGTTCCTGGAGTTAAAGCGGCTGGCCACGCTGATGGAACCGTGAATGTCGCCTGTTATGTAGATCATGGGATGAGCTCCTTTCAGAGAGGGTTTGATTGGATTGCAAAAGCATATTTCTTCTCCTGCTTCTCCCAGGTTGCATTTATGATAAACCCTCTAAATTCCTTTTTATCTTGTTCATAGTGAGAGCTTAAGTAAGAAGCGATGTGCGTATCTAAATTGAAGCTATACACACCTTTCTTTGTAACATAGGGAACATCGGTGATTTCTTTGGATGTATATAAATAATCTCCATTATCATCAAGTAATCCATCGCTTATAGAAAGTGTGTCTGGCGGATTCGCTCCAAAATCAATTGAAATCTCCTCGCCATTTTTCAAATATGGAATGTCTGAAGGATTCTCTTTCTCGAATGCAAAGGAAAACGGTGAAGCTGTCTGACCGGATAAAGATGCCTTTTGATCACTGTTTAGAGTCGCATATTTAATATTTTCTTTTCCGCCAAGAATGGTAACGCTACTCTTAGGATTACCATCACAGCCGGTAAATGCTACAAGTAATGAGCCTAAAAGCATACTCAATAATATTTTTTTACAGCGATTAATAAGGATCATCCCCCTGTTATAGTCACCGCCAGCGTCGACCTTCCAAAACCATGGACAACACGCAGCTAAGCGAAGCCAGCCCCATCCACAGCAAGACCGAATAAGACATCCATACACTAATCATAGTATAATTGTAATTTACCAATAAAGGCCAGCCCAGCACAAATAGCAGCAACAGTGCTCTGATAATCAGCGTAACACGCGCTTTGATCTTTTGACGGCGAACCTCCTTCTCCGTGGCAAAATCGCTGCTCCCTCCCGCCAGCCGGATGAGCTTAAACGCAATACCAATTACAGTGAAAACAACTAACAACGAAGCTACTCCGTCCATTAGGATATAAGTGTCGTCATACGTGAAGGTCTTCATCGGCACCCCTCGCATCTGATCATAGATATTCTGGGCAATGAGCGTGGGTGCGGTAGAGTTCAGGTTAGCCAGAACGAACACCCCCTCCTTCCGCTGCGGATCGATGATTACTTTGGAGGAATAATTCGGGTTGCTGCCGCTGTGACGGATTACATGCGTCTCCGAGTTTTGGCTCCAGCCGAAGGCATAGCGCAGGTTTTCACTTTCATGTCCCGCTGTACGGAGGTCAAGCTCATGAGATTGCTGAATGGCTTTTTTCAGCTCATCTGGAATGTCGCTGCTTCCCATCTGGGCATTAACCCAGTGCTGCAAATCCTTCAGATTGGTCACCAAATACCCTGCGGCTATATTTCCGTAGTATCTTGGAGCATCATATGCCATGCTTTTGCCAAAAAACACCCGGTACCCCTGCGCAAGCTGCTCCGGCTTCCGTTCCTGCCCTGTCGAGAAATAGCTGTCGTTCATCCCCAGCGGCTTCAGGATGTGCTGCGTTACATAATCCTGATAGCTCATCCCTGTAACCTGTTCAATGATTGCGGCCAGAATATCATAGTTCACCGTTGCGTACTGATAGGCGCTCCCCGGATCGGTATCTAACTTAAGGCTGGACATCTTATGTATGGTTGCTGCAAGCTGCTCCTTATCTGAACCTTCAGGGATCTGGCGGATGCTCCAGGACGGTATTCCGCTGGTATGTGCGAGTAGCTGGTTAATTGAGATATTGGCCTTCTCCCCTTTATAGGTTGGAGCAAACTCTGGCAGATATTGCGAGACATCATCGGTAAAAGCCAATTCCCCTTGATCCTGTAGCATAATCACAGCCAGCGCTGTAAAGGCCTTGGTCGTTGAGCCTAGTTCAAAAAGCGACTCCGCTGTAACTGGCCTTCGTTTCTCCTTATCGGCATAGCCGTAGGTTTGGAAATCGGTCTTACCACCTCTGGCGGACAAGATCGCTACACCTGGCGTCGCTGTCTTGTCCATGATGCTCTGCACCATGCCGGACTCACTGTCAATCTTCCCTGCGGCCAAAAGAGTTCCAATCTCATGCCAGCATGCAGCCGTAGCAATGACTACAATCAGCAGCATCGCAATGCCTTTTAGCAGTATTTCTGTTCTACGCGTTGATCTCTTCATGGTTATGCTCCTTCAAGTCGGGTCATCTGGATCAATTTACACTTATCTAGTATGACGGCTTGCAGCAGCCTTTCCCTGCACTATACGTGATTAGTACTTTACCCCGACAAAAACAAGTCCATTTACGGAGTATAAAGAAAATATTTATTAGTTTGACCTTGCAGTATAGTTCAACCCTTATAGTGAAATATAGTTAAGGATGCTTTTAAACTAAATTTATAAAAGATTGTGAGAGAGGTATATTATGAGAAGTAAATGTAATGGAGAATTGTCGGGGATTGTATTCCTGCTTCTGGCACTTGGTGCCTCTGTATTTATCGGGAAAGAAATGTTGTTCGCTGTACTAGCAATAATCGTTCTATTGGCACAATTAGGGATATATACTTTCCAACGCAATAAAAGAGGTAATAGGTTCTGGGTCTATGCAGTTGCCCTAGTAACCGAGATTATATTCTTGGTCACTAATGAACCTTGGATGTTCATACTCGCTATTTTACTGCTTATCGTCGCAGGGGTATGGAATGTGTTTTTTGCGGGTGAAGTGCGTAAGAGCGGGACGGTTTTGCTAGTAGTTCGGAGAGTGTTGTACGGTATTGTGGCTGTGATTGCCAGTGTTTTTTGGATCGTTAATATCTATGCTCAGCCGATTACCCGGTCCGTTACTCTGCCAGCTGATTTAAATGTTGAAGTCAACAATGACAAGCTTGATTCTCCAACCACCATGTTGAAAAATATAGAAATTATGAATTCCTTCGGCAGCCGTACAACGGGCTCAGAAGGTCACAATCGGTTCATTGCCTGGTTACAACAGCAGGTGACGGATATGGAGCTTACGGTATACCGTGACGAGTACACTTTTGACCGCTGGGAAGAGAAGACAAGCTCTGTGATCGTAGATAACCAGGAAATCCATGTATCCTCTGCGTTTCCATACTCCGGGGAGACCGATAGCAATGGAGTAACCGGAGAACTTGTCTACACCAAACCTGGTGAGTATGAGGATGCCAAGGGTAAAATAGCCGTCGTTGAAATCAAGAACCTTGAGAGTTTCCCTATAGCACTGGTGATGAATATCCGTGGAAAATTTGGGGAGCCGGGCGGTATCCCTTCAGATGAAGGCGATCTAGTCCTTACCACAGGTTTGAAGCACGCTAAGTTGGATGAAGCAAAGGAACAGGGCGTGAAAGCAGTCATCATCGTCTGGGATGGTGTATCTGATGAAAAGGCTGAAAAGCAATACCTCCCATTCACCGAGCATTATTTCGGAATTCCGGCAGTTTGGGTCAATAAAACAGAAGGGCAGAAAGTGATCAACGCAGCTAAGGAGCATAAAGTGGGCACAGTAATTTTAGAGGCAGAAACACAGAAAAATGCGCCGACTGAATCTTTTTATGTGAAAATTGAAGGAAAGAACAAAAAGGAATCGATCATCGTTAATACGCATACCGACGGTGTGAATGTGGTAGAAGAAGACGGTGCGATTGGAATGCTCTCCATGATTCGTTACCTCCAGCAACAGGAGCAGCCAGAACGGACTATGATCTTCGCCTTTGTAACAGGACATTTCAGATTGCCTGAATTCAAAGGTACCTCGCAGGCAACCTCAACCTGGATGCAGGCACATCCTGAGCTGTGGGATGGTACAGATGGACACCTGAAAGCCGTGGCAGGACTCACTGTAGAACATCTAGGCAGCTTGGAATGGAAGGACAATGCTTCCGGACAATATGGACCCACTGGAGAAATAAGCACTGAATTTGCCTATGCAGGAAATGAAATCATGGAAGCCATTTGGATGAAAGCTGTTGAAGATAGAAGTAACACCAGGACCGTTATCCTGCGCGGACATAATAAGTTTCAATTCGGTGAGAGTCAGCCCCTGTTCAATGCCGGGATTCCAATGATTGGACTGATCCCCATGCCGGATTATCTCCTGGTAGATAGCGCAAATAGAGAAATGGATAAGTTCGATGTGAATCTGATGCGCGAACAAGTCGGGTCTCTATTGAAGGCATTACAGCTTATTGATCGTACAGAGACTACTGAGTTGGGGGCGGCAGATCGGTATTCGTTTTTCTTTGGGCGGACGAAGTAGTTGAATGGTAACAGCTAACACTGATGCCACAGGATAATGAGTGTAATTATGGTATTATTATATTCGAGTTTTTGAGTCTATCAATCTTCTTATACCGGAGGGAAACATGGATATCACTGAATTTCAACAATGGGTTAGGGAATATTACAAAAATCGTAACTGGTCGGACTTAGATATATTTGTTCGTATTGGATTTCTTGCTGAAGAAACTGGGGAAGTCGCCCGCGCAATTCGTGCGTTAGAGATTGGCAGGGATCGTCCAGATGGGGTTGCAGGCACATTTCAAGAGAATAAAGCTGAATTAACAGAAGAACTTGGAGATGTTCTAGGAAATCTCATTGTCATCGCCAATAAATATGATATATCGCTTGAAGATATCTTGATATCGCATAAACAAAAGCTTCAGGCCCGCTATTCAGAAAACTAAAATAAATGCAAAAATAGGAAGAAGGTATACATATGAAGCTTTGTGGAGTCTGTATCCTCACTGACAATGCGCCGCGTCTCGCTGCTTTTTATGAAATCGTGCTCAAGGAATCTCCGGTTGTTGAAGGGCAGCATTACGGATTCGACAATGCTCAGCTTGCGGTCCACAATCCGGGCCAAGTGAACGTGGTCAATGACAAGAATATGTCACTAATGTTCTATGTTCATGATGTCTTGGCTGAATATGACCGTCTGAAGCAAGCCATCCCCGGTATCGGGATTACCTCTCCACCTGAGCGCAGACCGTGGGGCGCTACTCCTTCTGGTTCCTTGACCCCGACGGCAATACGGTGAGCTTCATTGAGAAGAAGGATCTACCGTGATATACCAGTACACGCCGTACTTATCGACGACTTCAGCACAGCAGGAGCTCCAGGGAAGGGCGCCTAACGGAAATAACACCGTGCCGCCCTTCGCTAGCATTTCGTATGCCTTGTTCACTTCTTCTTCACGCTCAAAGTTAATCCCATAACTCATCGTTGGGCGTGATCCCTCTAGTGATGATGCGAGCATGAATATCCAAGCATTCATTCGAAATAATCTTCATATTAGGATTGCTGGGTCCAGAAGTTTCATCATATAATCCAATAATTAGTTTGGATAATTCATCTTGCACACCCCATAAACCTTCAAGATTATCGGTTTGATTATTTATTAAATGTCGACTCATTGATAAAACAACATCCTTGTATTCAATAACTGACTTTGATTCCTCTTCCAAATACTGAACAAAAGCATACATGGAACTTCGGTTTAAATTTGAATTAGTTATCTCAATCAAAAACTCCTTATCTCTACTTAAATCTATCAAATTATCATAAAATAACCTTGAGATAGGGATTTCCAGGTCTAAATCGCTTTTTTTAAATCTACGAATAATATCTTTAGCTAAGTGATTATAGCTTTCCTTATTAAAATAGATAGTAACCATATCTAATATATTTTCAGCTTGTACCTTACTCATAATTTCGATATTTGTCATTTCCACTTCAAATTCATTCTTAAGGATAAACATTTCAGCCAAGCAGTGCGCACCCATCTCTATTAATTCCTCATCATCAGAGGTATAACATTGGTTTATAAGTTCTAATACATCTTGACGATATTTGGGATAAAGTAAAAACAACATATCTTTTGTACCATGAAAGCCTGCAAAGCGATAATCTTGTTTATACATACTAATAATTCTTTCAGATGCCCATTCCTTATCTACATTAAAAGAAGGCCATAATGCAAAGAAGCTTGCAAGCCTTACTGCTGGATTTTGATCCGATACCATTTGATCAAGCGTGACTTTTAATTCTTCAAAAAAACCATAATTCCTCCAAATTAATCGAGCAATTGATTGAGCTGCTCTCCCTCTTACACAATTTAATGCGTTACTTTGTAACATGTTGAACGTATGCATTTCCTTATCTTCATTATTAGTCACATCAGGTTTTCCCATTATCGGATTCTTATGATTAATTGCAATATCTTTGATAATATCAAGGATTTCATGGGACCATGCAATATTATCTCTCTTCTCAATAATCGTGCATAAGGAGCTTGCCCTACTATAATTGTCATTATCATATAGATACTTCAATATCATTTCTTCTAATAATTCTTGAGGAATATTATTCAAGTAACTGCTATGTGCAACACCATTATAAAGTGAGTCAATATATGCGTCAGAAACCTCTTCATGAATAGATAACAATAACTTGATCATCCTTGTAGGGTTTTCAGTTACAGCATCATTAAAACTACTTGAAAATGTTGAAAGAGAGTTTTCGATAAAACCTCCTGGAATCTCTGTCCAACGTTTTCTCTGTTTGTCATTTAGCTTTTTATTTGTTAATAAAGTTCTCCATGTTCTATTATTTAAATTCTTACCTTCTATAGGGGAATTTACCGAACCACCATGTCCATTTGAATATTTGTAAATTGAGGATTCATTAAGGGATTTTCGTTTCAAAATCAAGAGTAATTCCTTGGCTTTATTACTTAAACGATTACTTGGGAGAGCTTCTAAAATATCTCTCTGAAAATCCCCCCAAAAACTCCAGTAAGCTTTATAATCTTTATTTCCTTTATTGTATTCAATTCTTCGACGATACATATCTTTTGCTCGTGGAGAAATGTAGCTTATTACCTTATTTTCTAGCATCCCAAAAACCTCTTGTTTGCATGTTTCAGAATGTCTGATTAATATCCTTTTGGCTAATAATAACTCATCACCAATACCACTTGTTTTTTCAAAAATGTTATTATCAAAATCAATACTTAAATATTCAATAATAAAATCACTATACGTATGTGGGAAATTACACATTCCATCTAATATCAATTCATTAAAGATTGCTTTGCCCTTCCCCATGTATTCATCATAGCGATTTAAAAATAAGTCCGGATCATTAGCAATTATTGCTGCATTAGCTTTTTTTATAATTCCAATACTTGCTCTCTCTAAATTTCTTCTGTAATTACTTCTAGCAGACCAATCACCATAATTTAGCATCCCATCGTCTGACGTAGGAATATACGGCAATAATATGTTGATTACATCCATTCCATTTTTTATAAATATTTCAGAATCTTCTTCTAGGAATTCATCCACATATCTATATATACTTTGACTCTGTCTCTTGAGTTGATTATTCAATAAAAATGCTAAAACTCTTATTGTTCTCATTTCACATTTTTTCAGCATTGCCTTAATGTCAATATCCGTATCAGCAAGTTGAGGATATTTGTTATAAAACTCCATACGAAGTTCAAACATCTCATCTGTATCATAATTTATATTGTGTGAAAAGCATCGAAAAAACTCCATATCATCTTCTTCTGATTTAAATAAATGTTCTACTATAAATTCAACATCTTTGACTTCATAATTTGGAGAGAGATTGATTACAAGCTTTAATGCAATATTCTTTTTTTCAGGATCACTAAACCATTTATCTAAAAACCCATGATCTCTAAGTAGTCTAATATATTGTGGTTTAGTGTAAACGACATTATTTATTATATGCTTACTGTATAAGTCATTTTCACAATTTTCTAATATATAAGTTTGAATATTTTCGTCTATAGTGTCTAACTGATTTAATATTTCAAAAAAGACAAATTTAAGACTATATCTAACCTGATCAGAAGATAACATTGTTTGACCTGCTTTAAGAAAATCTTCACTACACTGTTCGTTAAGATTCTGCAGTAGCATCTGCACCTGATATCTTTTTCCAGGGGTCTGCTGTTCTATACCTCCAATAGCCCCTAATATATCTTCAGTTTCATAATACTCAGTTAACATCTTTTCAACCAAGAAATAGTCTAATATGGACTGGTGAGCAAATGAAATCTTATTGTTTTGTATTACCAAAAAGCCGTTAGAAGATAAATTATCCAAGACTGATATATTATCATTTAGAAGCATTCGAGGAATTGAAATTCGTCCGACTTTATTAAAATGACTTACTAACTTTTCTTTTGTTATGTTTACCTCTGTTTCACTAATACCTAGTTGAGTGCAATTTCTTTTTAGTTGTAGCCACCAAGCAGTTATCAAATGATTCGCTGTTGAAAACTCATTGTAAGTATTCCCTTTGTCTAATTTACTCCAAATAAAAATATTACTTGGAATTTTAAGTATTTGTTTCAATTTGTTTGTTAACCCACTGTACTCTGAGCCAATAATATTTTGAACTGTTTCCTCATTCAACTCATTAATTATAATCTTTTTCCACTGAATTTTATTCTTATTATCGCTGTTCGAAAACAATGATTTGATATTATTATCGTTTTCCAAGTCGTATGTTCTGCAAACAAAAACAACAGATATTTTATTACTTCTTTCAAGGTTTAATTTCTCTACTTGATTAATTATCTGATCACATACCAACAGAGCATCTCTTGAATGCGCTTGAGTCCAACGTAGTGCATCCAATTGGTCTAGAATGACTACTGACCTCTCTGTTTTGGAAACACTATGAATACAATGAGCAATAGAGGCCGGCAATCCTAAATTTTCTCCCCATTTTTCAGCATTATTACCTGGAATGCGTTTGTCTAACTTTATAGCCAGATATTGTATTGTATTCTCTAAGCAATAATTAATGATATCTTCAGTGCAACCACTTTTCCCATAACCAGCTTTTCCATGTATTAATATTGAATTTCCAAATTCTATTTGTTCTCTACATTTTGCAAATTCTTGTCTATTTATTAACTTTCCTTTAAATGGAGTAAAAGAAGAACTATACTCCCTATTTAGTTCATTAATTCTAGGAATAATTCGAGTATCCTTTGCAAGTTCTTTTAGTATTATTCCTCTTTCTTCAAAAAATTTATGTATTACAGATGAATTGATCTCTTTACCATACATAGTCCCTTCAACCATCCAGGACACTAAAGTATCGTATATTTCTTCTTCATTTCCAATGAACAACAAACTTATTTTTGATATCATTATTTCCTTTAATTGAGTGTCTGGAATTTGTCGATAATGTATTCTCCGTAAATATGCTATACATTTCTTAAGATCGGAATCAAGATTAGGATTTATCCCCATTGCTTTACAGAAATTTTCAAAAAAATTATTAATCTCTTTACTCGCATCAGGAATACGACTGTGATAAAAGTCTTTTGGTGAACTACTAGTACTCTTTGCCCTAGTTATTAAGTCCTCTAATAAAGTAAAAGCTAATGGAGAGACTAGAGATACCGAAATTGTTGCATCTCTTTCTAAATGGTGTTTCCAATTTGAAAAGATCCCTTTGGCATTTGCAGTGCCAAATTCCCAATATTCTTTACTTCCACTTCTTCCTTTACACTGTTGGCCTTCTCTACTGCCATTCTTATAACCAACCCATATATCTATGCCTTGCTCATCCTCCCCGAGGGCTTCTAGAATAAAATAATCAATCTTTTCATCTAATACCTGAAGTACTTGGTACACCGCATATCTATACTCATATCTGTTACCAAGTTTATCTCCCCTGCCCCCGGTTGGATACGGCATACATTAACCCCCATAAAATAAATTTGCGTTGAATGAAAAAGATTCAACGATCAAACAATTCAATAAATTCCCATATATTCATTCTATCATTTGATTTACATATTTTAAAGAACGTTTGTTTGTACTTAAAATTAATATCCACTCCATTCTCCTACATTTTTTTGATTTAAATATTTAATTAATATGCTCATCTAAAGTCCCTTCGATGTCCCTTCGATAGTAATTTTGAACAAAAAAACCGAAGCTCCCCTACGCCCCGGTTCCTTCGCTGCTAATTTATGCCTTCGTGATTAGACTCCTTCTCCCCGCCAAACACCTCAATCATCATTAACGCACCTATTTTGTAGCCTTGAATAAAAGATAATGCCGAATGCAGCGAGCAGGATTCACTATGTAGCTCCAGCAATTCCTCGACCTGATCAAAATCCTCTTGGGGTAGCCTCTCTTTAAGCATCAGTAATGAATCAATAATCCGCTGATTAATCCTTCGTGATTCTGGATCGTTTGGCTTCATCCGCTCATTGGGACGCAAACTCCCATAATACAAATCCTCCAAAATCATGATTATCAGGCCTCCTTTGAATGTGATACGTATACTTGTGGACAATAGCTCCCTACCCATCAAGTTTAACTGATAAAGTGGGTATATATTGTTTTTTATGCAGTATTCGCATATAATCACAACCTCTACAAAAACAAGCCCATATGCCGATGTTAAAGAAAATAAAGTACTAGACTAGCGAGAACGCTTCGTTAAGCAAACGGACAGTCTAACGCAACAAAATCAACGAAAAACGCGGACATTAGCTGCCCGCGTTTCTAGTAATTAGGAATTAAATGCCTTCAACGATACGCTTAGACCGCATTGAAACTTGCTCCAATAACTCGTCTTCATCAATGGTGAGCAGTTGACGGCCTTGCATTAAGACTTTTCCGTTAACGATGGTGGTGTCCACGTCCGCACCGTTAGCGCAATATGCGAGCAGTGAATGGAGGTTGTGTACCGGCTGCAAGTGGGGTTTTCTCATATCAATCAAGATGATATCTGCCTTCTTCCCGATTTCGAGCGTGCCCACCTCATGGGCGATGCGGAGCAACTGCGCACTTCCAGCCGTCGCCATGCGAAGAGCATCCATTGCGGGAAGCTTCGTGGGGTCCCCGTAATCCAACTTTTGCAGCCATGTTGCCGCCCGGATCTCTTCGAACATGTCTAACGTGGTGGCACTGCCCGCCCCATCCGTGCCTAAGCCTATCGTAATCCCTTGGTCAGCCATATCCTTGATCGGCGCTATGCCGCAGCCAAGTTTGAGATTGCTCACTGGATTATGGGACACTCCGCCCCGCATACTCTTCAGATAACCGATATCACGGCGATTTAGATGCACGCTATGTGCGAGGAGCACATGCGCCTGTTCAAACAGACCGAGGTGATACAAATATTCGGTTGGGGTCTGATTATACTTTTCCCGAATCTGAATGACTTCCTCTTTCGTTTCGGCCAAATGAGTATGTAACGGTATGTCCTCCTGCTCCGCCAAGTCGATAAGCTCTCTAAATGGCTGCGGAGGAACTGTGTAAGGGGAATGCGGACCTAGCATGGTCGTGATTCTGCCATCCGCTGCACCGCTCCAGTGACGAACGAGATCAAGCGCCTCGGACATTCGCCGCCCTCCGTCATTTTCGAGGAAGGTGAGCCCCCGTGTTAAAGAAGCCCGCATACCGGCCTCTTCTACCGCTGCCGCGATTTCATTCATGTGAATGTACATGTCGGCGAAGGTTGTCGTACCCGATTTAATCATTTCCGCCATCGCGAGCTTTGCTCCCCAATAAATATCCTCTGGAGTCATGCGTGCTTCAGCAGGGAGCATTTTCTGGTTCAACCAATCCATAAGCTTCAAATCGTCGGAAAATCCCCGCAATAAGCTCATAGACGAGTGTTGGTGGGCGTTGATCAGCCCGGGCATTGCAGCCATACCCCCGCCATGAATGATCACATCTGCCCCAGTAGATATAATGGACTGAATGTCCGCTATGCGGTCCCCGTCGATGAGAATATCCCCGATATAGGGTTCCTCGATTCCCATGGTTAAGATGGTCGAACCTTTGATTAACGTCTTCATCGTGACAGCCTCCTTTTCTAGGGTTTATACTAAACCTTGACGTTAAGTGAGGGTCAAGAACATAAAGGGGTCTAGCTCATGAAAATAAAAGAAGTCGCTGATATGCTGAAAATATCGCAGCGCGCGATTCGGTTTTACGAAGCCAAAGGTCTCATTGCTCCTTCCAAACAAGCTGACAATCAGTACCGGAGGTTTGACGAAGAAGATATTTGGCGCTTGCAGACGATCATTGCACTCAGGGAATCAGGAATGCCGGTTAGTGAGATTCGGACTGCACTATTGGATATTGAAGCCAAAGGAAACAGTCAATTACGATATTTGTTGGAACTCCAGCGATCCGTCATGTTCACCAAGTGGGTCGAAATGCAGCAGATTATCGAGACAACAGACCAAATGATTGAAACCCTCAAGAATGACCATACCCTTCCGCTTGACGACATTTACATTCTGGCGGAGGGTTCGAGAAGACTGAGAGAACAACGGACATGGAAGGATAAGTGGGGTTATGACCGCTTAGCCGGCGTTCACGATCAGTTGGTTCAAGAGGACACACGGAAATATGGGGACTATGATGAGGCGCTGCGGCTCGTTGTGAAGTGGGTCTCGCCCATCCTTGGTGATAGGGGTTTGGACATTGGAACGGGTACGGGAAATTTAGCCGGCCGACTGATCCATGAAGGCGCGGTGATGGCTGGGGTGGATCAGTCCAACGAAATGTTAAAAGAGTGCCAGCGCAAATTTCCCGAGATGGAGACCAAGCTTGGCAATTTCCTGGCACTTCCGTACCTTGACGGGAAATTTGATTTTATTGTTTCAAGTTTTGCCCTGCATCATCTGACGAGCGGCCAAATGCTGTTAGCTGTTCAGGAGATGCGCAGGGTATTAAAACCTCACGGAAGGATCTGCATCGCGGATTTGATGATTGACGGGGAAGGAAGCACAGCGCATGAAGGTGATGAGGATTCTCTTCTACTCCCCAAGCTCATTGATTTATTAGAGGATAGCGGATGCATCACGAAACACCTAAAAGTAAATCGATTGTTGCATGTTGTTCTAGCAGTACCTATCCGGTAAAAAAACCTTACCCCTGCGTCAAGGTTCACCGTATTGTATGTGATTTACAACAACGCCCCTTTTTACCAAGCCACAACTCCATGCTCATCAAAAAAGCCGCCAGTTGGACCATCACTAGCTATTGTGGCAAGCTCCACTACAACGGAAGCTGCTTGTTCGACTGAACGATAGCCACTATTACCATTTAAATCGGTAGCTGTAAATCCAGGGCAAACGGAGTTGATTTTAATAGGAGAATCACTTAAATCTTTAGCAAAGGAAACGGTTAAAGCATTTACAGCCGTTTTAGAACTATTGTAGGCGAGTGAATTCGCCTTATAAAATTCCGACGTTGAGTCTGAATTCAAGGTTAAGGAACCTAATGCGCTGGAAAGATTAACGATTCTTCCGGCAGAAGAATTTCTGAGCAATGGAAGCATTGCTTTAGTGACAGAAAATACACCGAAAACGTTTGTCTCATAGGTATTCTTGAGAACAGACAATTCCAGTTCAACGGGAGAGGTGTTTTCTTCGAAAAACACGCCTGCATTATTAATCAAGATATCAAGCAATCCATACTCTTGCTCAATCCATTCTGCTGCGGAGAGAACGGAGCTGGGGTTCGTGACATCAAGAACCACTGTTTTAGCTTTAATTTTCTCCTTTTCCAATAACGTTACGGCCTCATGTCCTTTATTTTCGCTTCTTGCTCCTATTAAAATCTCGTACCCCATATTTCCCAATTGTCTTGCTGTCTCAAAACCGATACCTTTGTTTCCACCTGTAATTAATACGATCTTAGATTTATTCATAAAATTGCCTCCTACATTCTTGTTTTAATACGGCTGCGTTTACCGCATGAGATAAGAATATCAGGGAGACGAATACATTTCTTTGCCTACAAGCTCATTCTATTTGTTTATTTAGCTCATTTTTAAGCCCCTATAGTCATCCTTCTTCAACCTTAGCTGCCGTCTAAACTCTGACGGTGGAAGTCCGAATCTTTCCTTGAATACTTTGGAAAAGTGAGCGATATTTTCGAATCCGGTCGAAAAACAGATATCCGTAACAGATAACGCTGTTTCCGCTAACAGTTCCTTGGCTTTAACCAGCCTTCGATTGCGAACCCATTTGAGCGGGGAGGTGTTGTATATTGCTTGAAAATCCCTTTTGAACGCCGCCAGGCTTCTGCCGGACAAATAGGCCAGGTCGTTAAGGGAAACGGGATTCATGAAGTTCTCCTCCATGATCTTTGTGATGCCGCCACTGTCCTTGCTTATGGGTTGGATCATTTGATGCAACAAACGATCATTCGAATCTGCTATGTGAAACAGCAATTCCATCAGTTTCACACGAACCAGTCCTTCTTTGACTTCGTTAGGGTGCTCGAAATAGGGTTTTAACGACTCGATATAGCTTCCAATGCGGTCATTGATCGGAAAGACTGTTATCGGAACAACCTCATTCACGGGACAAACCGGTTTTAAACCGGCGAATTTGAGGAATTCATCTACTATCTTCTCGTTCAGGAAAAACATCATATAGTCGAGGATGTAATCGGAATCGGGTTCACCCGCTTTCTCGTATTCGACTCCCATTGATTTATGAATAAACATCATTTCGTTGCTCCGCATCGTATATTCTTGATCACCGAAGCGAACTGTATAGACACCCGACTTGATGATTAGCAGAAGATGATCCTGCAAAAAAAAGGTTCCTTTTATGCCTTGCGTGTAAAAGCAGAGTTCGATAACGGACATCCCATCCAGCTTCAAGCTCCCTTTTTTATTCGGAAACTTTACCAGTTCATTAGGCACCTTGACTATTTTGCTTGATCTCATAGTCATGGACGTCCCGCCCTGCTTGTACCTGCGATTGCTCTAGTTTCCATTTCTTGATCATCCTTTCGGTTATGCCAGTCTGCGCTTACGTTTCAACACTTATCCTTTTAGTATAACTGGAACCCGGCGCGAATACTTTGCTGAAAAGCTCAAACGACTTGTTCATTTAGCTCCAGACGAGCAAGTGCTAAAATAGAATGAAAATAAAGGATTAGACTGTGAAAATGTGGGTATGTATTGTTATCACTAACCAGCACAAAAGGGGAGAAATAAAGCATGGGAGTTTCTGTTTATTACACTTGTACGAGAAATCATAACCTTACGGGCAGTGAGGAGCAGGAGATCAGGGCCATCATTGATAAATACAATGCGGGTTTTGAATTGAAGGATATTGGAGAAACATTATATGTTTATGACTATGATCAGGATGAACCAACGGTGATCTTTGCAGGTTCGACAAAGCTGCCCCTTTCAAATGATTTTGAAGATACATTGAATGCGCTGTATTATTGGTTGGCCTGTTTGACGGATATTAGAAGAAGTATTTCTAGTGGGGATTGGCATGTGCATCTAGATGATACGGATGCTATTTGGGATGAGGAGACGGGTTGGCAAATGCCCGGTGATTAGTATTCTTAGGTGGAACAATCTTTTATTACCCAATCTTTTCCCCACAGGACTCTATTTAATGATTGTTATCCCATCAATATTT
The DNA here is from genome assembly GCF_038002345.1 of Paenibacillus sp. FSL M7-0420. Taxonomy (NCBI): domain Bacteria; kingdom Bacillati; phylum Bacillota; class Bacilli; order Caryophanales; family Paenibacillaceae; genus Paenibacillus; species Paenibacillus sp. FSL M7-0420. The sequence continues at coordinate 4,234,000 of NZ_JBBOCJ010000001.1, forward strand.
ATTGCTACGGAAGCTGGAAGAGTATAATTTATCCCCTTTTGTTAAGAGACGAAATTCGATTGGAGTCAAAATCGTGTTTCGTCTTTTTCGTATGCAATCTTAGATATCCGCATACTGACCGTCACAACATGTCTCACTCCTCAATAGTATAAAACTAAAGGGGGAGTGATTATGACTCGTTGGGTTAGCAGATTCCTCTCAAGCATACTGGCTGTTGCGGTTCTAACATTGGGCATGCATATAGCTGCTGCTTTTGCCGTCAGCAAGGTGTCCATTACATCCATGACTGTCACCAAATCCGGCATTACGGTTAGTCCTTATAACAGTAACCCGGCATTATCCAAGGAGCAGCAAGACAAAGCGTATCGTAATTACAAAAATCTGACACGCGTCGTGATGATAGAAAAGTATGTACTGTCCAGTCAAGGAACCAAGACAAAGATAGGCATTGGTGCAGGCTTTATGTTACCCGGCGGATACATTGTCACTAATAATCACGTGGCTCCCGCCAGCTATAATGGAAAGAAATTACGATTCCAAATCACCTTTTATGCGCAAAAATCGGACGGGTATCTGCTTGGCTCACTAGTTGCTACAGATGTGAAGGAAGACCTCTCCCTGCTGAAGATTGACGCTAACAAAATCCCTAAGCCCTATCAAGACAGCTATTTCAAGAAATTCAACCTTGAGCCAAAAGCCAATGAAAAGGTGACAGTCATAGGGCACCCTACTAAGCCAATAGAAAACTCAGACACCGGTAATACCAAGAGGTACACCTGGACACCGCTCTACGGAACATTCACCGCCGATGATGTGGCCGTTATCCGGAAATCGAAAAATGCGTCAACACCCGATGTGTACACCCACTCCATGGAATTCAATGTGCAAACCTGGCCTGGAAATAGCGGCAGTGCTGTCATAGATTCGAGCGATAAAATAGTGGGGGTAATCTCCTCCACTATCCTGGGTGAACCCCGGTCCTTTGCCACCAGTTCGAAGCTTATCTTGCAGTTCATAGAAAACAACGATTTGTCTGAAGCCATTTTTGGACACGCCGCTGGCGGAGATTCTTCCTGAATCAACCCTGTGCACTGGATAAAAGCGGGACTCTTCATGAGCCCCGCCTTCTGAGTTATACGTATGTTGCTGCGCTTGTGCACGTTATTTGCGTTATAAAATGTGAACGGTGGCAACGTCCTTGCCTGCCCACAGATTGAAGCTGTACCCCGGTTCCCACAAATGCCAAGGTGCTTCGTCCACAATAAAAGCCACATCCGCGTACGTATCCCAAGTACCCTCCACTTGACTTGTGATTCTGACCAATACAGTCCAGGTATCCCCCTGCATGACCCTGTCAATGATCTCCCCATAGTCAACAACGATATCACGTATCCATTCATTTCTGGAGAATTTGCTGGGATCTCGGTGCCAGGTTATTAGAGCTTGCGCGTGTCTTATGTCGTTGATGGGGTTGCCAGCCCCAGACCGTTCATTACATAAGGACGAGCAATGTCGACGAGCACATCGGTCCGATTGTTCTCCCCGGCATTTAACCAATAATGCGCAGCGCCATAGATAGCTGAACCTGTCATCGCCGCCATGATTTTGATATGATGAATATCCGTCCCATGGCAGGTATCCCCCTTCATAAATATGCTCTCTATGGTTTGCTGCAGCAATTTCTTTATTTTATCATCGACCAGCTTAGCCATCGGATTGGAATCTATTCTGCAGATCCGATAAAAATCTATGATGTATTGGTGCGTCATGATGATCAACTGGTCACAAATATCTTCCGTAAACTCCTCTGCATTCACCACTTGCTCAGGAATCCGCTCATGAAAAGCCTGTTCTGTGACTTCGTCCAGCAAAGCATATTTATCTTCAAAATGGGCATAAAAGGTGGCGCGGTTAATGGTTGCTTCCTGAGCGATATCTTTGATCGTGATTGCATCAAAGCCTTTTCTCTGCAGCAAATCTCTGAACGCTGTTCTAATTAACTGTCGTGTGCGCAACACCCTCGGATCTTCCTGATTTACCATCCCTATATCTCCTTGTTAAACATCAATGTTCTCAATGTGTTGCCTATGCAACTTTCCTCGAACTCTGCCGGTTGAACTCTCAAGCACGCAATATTATTATCTTATCAAACAGGTGTTGCTTAAACAATCTGTGAATCATACTTATGTTCAATTTATGAGGAGGATCATTATGAAGGCTATTGCTTTGACAAGCTTTGGAATTCCCGAAGCGCTAGAAGAACTGGAAGTCCCCATTCCCGCAATCACTGACACACAGGTTCTCGTTGAAATGCGCGCCTCATCCATCAATCCCGCAGATGTTCTATTTCGCAGCGGTGCAATTCTTGAGGGTCCGTTGGCTGATAAATTTCCGGATCAATTTCAATTGCCGCTTGTTCTGGGTAATGAAGTAGCCGGCATTGTTAAAGAGGTTGGCGGGAAAGTCCGGCATTTCAAGCCGGGAGATCGTGTCATGGGAATGATTCCGAGAGGCTCCTACATGGACTATGTTGCCGTGGAGGAAGATCTCCTGGCCGTTATTCCTGAGAGTCTCTCCTTCGAAGAGGCGGGCGCCGCGCCTGCCGTTGCCCTGCCAGCCTGGCAAGCGCTGTTTGAGCATGGCCAGCTTCAACCGGGACAACGCATCCTTATTCAAGCTGGCGCTGGAGGAGTGGGACATGCGGCAGTTCAGTTAGCTAAGCAGCATGGAGCATATGTTATCGCAACTGCGAGGGACTACAACCATGATTTTGTAAAAGGACTTGGTGCTGATGAGGTAATCGATTATACGAAAACCGACTTCGCCACCCAGATCACAGAGCCTGTAGATTTCGTGTTGGATGCCGCTATGGACTCATCTACTTTCGGTACCGGGTTACCGGGAGACATCGGAAGGAAGAACTACTCGGTCATCAAAGATGGCGGGACCTATATTTCAGTGGTGGCATTCGCGCTCAATGAATACCCGAAGGTCCGCGGTATTAACGCCTATTTTTTCCAGGCAAGAGCTAACCGTACTGATTTTGAAGCCATTGTCCGCCAGATGCAAGAGAATAAATTGAATATCTATATCCATGAGGCCTATCCCTTCACTGCCCAAGGCCTGCTTCAGGCTTATCGCAAAAGCGAAGAGTCAACCAAACGCGGGAAAATCATCTTATCGAAAAATCTTGGATAAACGTCATGACTAGGGAGTGCGTGAAGAAAGCCCCATCCTCTAAGGATTAGGGCTTTCATATCTCATCCATCGCTCAATGATCGGCTGGCCGCTCAGGTGGAGCATATCATGGTGATCTTCGCAGAGGAGCCACTGAAGCTTTTTGGAGATCAGATAGTATTCATTCAGATGGCATAACTCTGGGATCAATTGGAGAATTGTTGTTGTCTTGCCCTCATAGAGCCACAGCTTATCATACCGGTCCTCGGCAATGAACCAGATGAATTCATCTTGGATAATGTCTTTTAGTTTGGAATAGTTTTTGTCTGCGAAGCTGGCGCTATACCGGGGTTCCTGCAGCCGGTTCCAGCCCCAGTGCAGTCCCTGTGTATAATGGGTCTTCATCAGAAACCGTTCCTCGATTTCACTCAACATGCGTCTCCACTGGTCTTTGCGGACTTCAAATACCCCGCTCCGGTCCAGCTTCAGCGTCTTGATTAATTCTTCGATCTCTATTCGGATAGATAGGGAATCCACAGGTTCACCTCATTTTCAGATTCATAATGGATTTAGACAGCCGTATTGGTCTCCATCCTGCTATCCCTTCTCCCCTCTCATCTGAATCACCTTATATTTAAACAGCAGCGTAATCCCCAAATTCATGAAAAAATGCACAAGGATCGGGACCAGCAGATTATCGGTCTGCACATACACCCACCCGAAGACCAGACTTGGGATGGTGATGTTCAGCAGCATCAGCGGCTTCGTGTAGTACTGGACATGCATTCCCACAAACAGCACCGTGGTGATTCCGATGGCGAGCCAGGGCTGGGGAAGGTAGAGATTCAATACATTTTGTATAATTCCCCGGAACAGAAGCTCCTCAAATAAAGCTCCTGCCAATGTAAAGGATACAATCGCAGCGAGCGAATAGTTCTGATAGCTCTTATTCGTCTCGTCAATGTAGCTGGCAGGAGTGAGTAAGGTCAGGATGATTCCGAACAACAGCAGGCTGATTGTGGGAAAGACAACGTACAGCACCATTTTCAGCGGATGCTCAAAGGATAGCAGGTCCTGCAGGGTCAGGACCCTGTAGATAACAAGGGCAAAGATAACGGCTGCGCTGATCAGGGCGAAAGCGAAGAAGACCAGCACGGCGTCTTTCGGATTGAATTCTTTTTTGGCTGGTGGCAGGGTCTCCGTTGGACGATTCATAACTTAGCTTCTCTCCTTGTCTTCCAGGTTCTACTTCTCTAAGGACAATAGGTTCATATACTTCATCACTTCTGCAATTCCCATGCACTGAAGCGTGAGCCGGGTGTTCAGCTTCTCCAGCGCAACCTGGAAGGAGCGTTCGATCTCCTGATGATCCTGTGTGTCCAAAGTACTTAAAAGACTCCTCATATTGTCTATGTAATAGACAGTCTTCCGCAAGCTGCTGATCACAAGGATCTTGCGCAGTTCAGCTAGGGAGAACATCCGGAAGCCATTCTCCGGGTTGCGCTCGGAACGGATCAGTCCCTCGGCCTCTCAGTGGCGGATCGCTGAAGTCTTCACGCCCGATAGGGCAGCAGCTTCTCCTATATTCAACGGCTCTTTCCATTCCGTATTAAGGGTTCTGGGGATATCCGAATGTCTGATCATGGCAAGGATGTCTTCGACCCGCTTTTTCTCCAGATGGATTTGGTATTGCTGCTCATTCATCATCCATAACGCCTGTTCGGCCTGCCCCTGCTTCAAGCTTCTCATCACTTCATAGGCGACAGGAATATCATACCCTTGTAATAGAACCCGGATCGTCGTAAAAGCCTGAGCATGCACCTCTCCATAGTAACGGTGGTTGCTTGGCGTTCTAGGTACAGTTGGAACCAGGTCCTGTTCCTCATATCTTCTCAGGGTGGTGGTGCTCACCTGGAGCATACCGGCAATCTGGTTAGGGGTATATCTCTCCATCTGATGAGCCCCTCCTTCAAGTCTAACCTTCAAGTGCTACGATAACATATCTGAGATATAATGCCTATTCCGTATAGGCCCGAATCTCCCAAGCCGGAAGATTGCATGAATGTTATATGCTTACTATATAACCAATTAGGGAGTGAAGATATGGATAAAATGATTACACTATCAGACGGATCAGAGATAAAGGCTGGCCTCACAGGGCCTCCCGGCGCTCCAGTTTTCATGCTCCCGGTAGCCAAAGCTTCTGTATACGGACAAGAAGCGGATCACCTTCGCCTATGGGGCGTTGATCCTGAGCTGGGAGAACATTTCGCCGATGGATTGCGAGACAAATTTCAGGTGCTGTATTTCGATTACGAGGGCCACCGGCTGCACCAGCCCAATCCGCTTGATCTGACCGCTTCAAGTATCGCCCAAGACCTGTTGACTATTGCCGATAAAATGAATGTTAGCAAGTTCAGTTACTATGGCTATTCCTGGCTGGCCCTGGCCGGACTGCAATTGGCGATCCGCACGGATCGGCTGGAGAGCTTGGTGATGGGCGGTTTCCCACCCTTGGACGGTCCCTATACAGAGATGCTGATCGTCACCAACCATACGTTCCAGATGGCACTAAACCAACCGGCTCCAGTTGATCCCGTAGAGCAGGAGGCCACTACTCCCGAGGCGACCGATTGGGACAATATCCAGATCCAAATGGTCCCGGAGCAAACCAGGCAGTTCGTTACACTGTATGAGAGTCTGTCCGATTTTAGAGATCATGACATTCAGCATCTGCTGGTGATGCCGAGACTGGCTTTTGCCGGGGAGCAGGACAAGATTGTCTACGGGGACAACTTCGGAGGCGTAACGGTGGATATTGCCGGTAAGCTCTTAGCCCGCCAATCTCTTCTGGAACAGCTCGGATGGGAAGTAGCCATTCTGAAGGGAGACAATATGGACCATACAAAAGCGATGCAGCCCGAGAACGTTCTGCCCGTTCTGAAGCCTTGGCTGATCCGACATGTGCTACGGGAGAGCTAAGCCATCCGCTCGAACATACTTTGGCGGAACAAAATCATCCTAACGGATGAATAAGATTACCTTCAAGTGAACACAATGTATGCTGTTTTCGCCATACATTTGGTCCATATGCCTGCTTGCGAGCGCAATGTATGCTGTTTTTCACATACGTTTGGTTCATATGCCTGCTTGCGAGCGTAATATATGCTGTTTTTCATATACATTCAGGCCGTATGCCTATTGCTACCGCAATGTATGCTGTTTTTCACATACATTCGCATTTGGTCCTTATGCCGCGCTGTAACATCCAATTCTATAGGTTCTAAGCCTAATTTCCGCCACATTCAGCTTAAAAGTCACTCTACGAATCATTCCAAGAACTCTTTTCCACATATCTACACACACCTTTTCCACAGCAGCACGAAACTATAGTTTCTATACGTCAAAAAAGCTCCCGTGATCACCACAGGAGCTTTCCTTCTTTTTTGCAGACAGAATGTGATTCGCCGCTTCACGCTGAATAGCTTATTGCATCCCCTGCATAATGGCATTGATAATGCCTTGCTGGGTGACGGTGTTGTTATAACGGTTGAATAGGGCGAAGCCGTGCTGTCCGTTATAACCATTGTCCCAATAGACGGGGACGGCCTTGTACTTCTTGGCGGTTGCGGTTACGGCTTTGGCATAGGCGGCGCGGTATAGATTATTACTTGAATCGTAGGATGATTTGTCAATCGAGCCGAACTCTCCGATCACCACCGGATAGCCTTGGGTCGTGAATTTATTGTACATGGATTGGAGCTGCGAGTTCAGGTAATCCTCCTGTCCCCAGGTGGATTTCTTGGCAGGGTTCGTCGCTGACGCTCCCCACTGCGTGATATTCCCTGATTCCTCACCGGCAAAATCCCAAGGGGAATAGTAGTGGGCGGAGATCATGATTCTTTTCTCGGAAGCTGGTATGGTGGATGATCTGTAGCTGTCGGTTGGCAGTACGAAGCCGTAATTGCCCGCCGTATAGTCGATGTTCGTATTCCAGCCCGGAATCAGCAGCCATCTGGCACTATTGTTGCCGCCTGTCTGTCTGACCGTATCCACGAAGATCTGATTATAGGCGTTCAGGTTGGCATAGTAAGCCAGATTCGGATTGTTGTAGTTGCCGTCAAACACCTCGTTCATCGATTCCAAAATCAGCCGCTCCCCATAATTAGCGAACTTATTCGCGATCTGCTGCCACACCTTCTGGTACTTCTGCTTAATGGCCGTCTGGTTGCCGCTGTTGACCAGAAGCCAGCTGCCCTGAACGGAATTGAAGCCGTCCCCGTGAATATTAATGACGACATACAGGCCTTCATTGTAGGCGTAATCCACGACTGCTTTCACACGGTCCAGCCATGCCGAGTTAATCGTATAACTGGGAGCGCTGCCGATATAATTCAGATAAGAGACCGGGATACGGATCGTTTTGAAGCCTGCTGCCTTGACTTTTTGGATCAACTGCGGCGTAATGGTTGGGTTATTCCAGGCAGTCTCGCTGGGAATCCCGTTCACCGAAGCTTCGAGCGAGTTGCCCAGATTCCATCCTGCACCCATCTCGCTGACAATCTGCGAAGCCTGCAACGATCTGAAGTCCGAGGTCAGCGCGGCTGACGCCTCTGCAGCAGATGCGCGGGAACCCGTGCTGCCGAGCAAGGTGGAAGCTAGTAATACTAATGCTAGGCTGTAGACTCCGTATTTTTTGATTTTGGCTAACATATTAGAACCTCCGTTCCTTAGATTGAATTCTAACGATCAGGCAAGACACAAGCAGCGCTATGGAAATCCCGAAAATCAAAAAGTATCTACGTTTAACGCCAGCAGTATTATTGTTGACCTATACCTTCTTTTCAGAATAACACCTCCGTATAATGTACTCCCCGCCAAATAACATAATTTCATTAATTAGCGGAGAATGGGTCAACAACTGCGTCGGAGGGCGCTTAAGGCTCCATCCCCCATACCAGCTGCCCGTTCACATACCCAGTAACCTGCTCGTGATCGGCGAACTGGGTACCGGCGGAGCGGAAGGAGTAGTCGTTAGCCTGATTGTAATTGGACCAGTCTTGTTTAGAGAAGCGGGTCTGGAGCTCGGCGCTCTGGCCGGGGTTCAGGGTGCCCGCAGCGCTGGTGAAGCCAATCTCCAGAGCATAATCGGCACTGGCGGCCGGGGTGTCCAGCTTCACGAAGGTCCCGGTAACGTTGGCATTTCCGATGCTGGCCCAGTCGGTCCAGAAGCTCTGCTGCTGCTCGCCGTCAATCGTGTAGTAATACCGGAGCTTCACATCGCTGAGCTGGACCGGTGCATTCCCGGTGTTGATTACTTTGAACTTGGGTGCAATTCCATTGGTCGAAGCACCGGTGCTGCCGTTGTACGACTGGATGGTCAAGTCGCCTGAAGGCAGCGGAACGCTGCTATCCTCTACGTTCACAGTAAGCACAACCTCTGTTCCGCCGCTAAAATGAAAAGTGATCGCATGCTGGCCGAGCGGCAGCGTGGAGAGATAAGCTTTGCTCAGAACAACCGCAGTGTCAGTGGCCGTGTAATCCTGGCCGGATACAAGGGTGTAGTTCCCATTCTTCAGGCTTGTCAGCTGGTGCCCGTGTAAGGTAAGCGCTACAGATATGTCCTGTGCGAGATTCGCCGCCCGGTCAAACACCGCATGGTCTGGTGAGATGGCAGCGCCTGGTGTAGTATCGATGACTTTTACTTTTAACACGGGATCTTGGCCCTGATTGAAATCCAGAACGATCGAATGCTCGCCAACAGGCAGCGTTGCCAGGAACGCCTTAGTGAGCAGCAGGGTGTTCCCGCTTACGGTATAGTCCTCGTTCTCAGTCAAAATGGCGGTACCCGAACGAAGGGCCGTTAACGTGTTGCCGTTCAGATTCATAGTGATGGTCTGGTCGGCCTGATGCGCCGGAGCTTTGTCAAATTCGATCATGGATGGCGTAATGGATGCACCCGGATGAGGGTTATTCCCCTTCAGATCAGGCAGCTCGTCGAGCGTAATGACATAATCACTCTGGTACAGGGTGGTCAGTGTAGCCGGATAATTGAAGGCCGTACTCATCAGATGCTCTCCGTACCACGGCAGGAAGTAGAGCCAGCCCGCTTTTTCATCGGTCAGATTCTGCACGCTGGGAACGGTATCGTTCTCGGTCATGGCTACCATCTTCTTGCCCCCGGTCAGATCCACCAGTTGATAGAACGTCGAGCTAATCGCATCCTCATTCGGCACGCCGGACAGTCCGTCATAGCGGTTGTAGATGGTGTTGTATTTATCGTAGCCGACAATATCCACCTGATCATCCCCCGGATACCAGGCCGGAGAAGTGCTGTACACATAACTATTATAGGTCCAGATCAGGTTGTGCAGGCCGTAGGTCTCCGTAAGCTCGGTATAGAGCTGATCCCAGAGCTGCTTGTACACCTCTGCGCCTGCCGAAGCCCACCAGAACCACGCGCCTTCCCCGTTCAGCCCGCCGTTGCCTTCTGCCTCATGATAAGGACGGAAGATCACAGGCACGTTGTTGTCCTGCAGAATCTGCAACTGCTCTGCCAAGTCCTTGATCGCCAGCTTCAAGTATTTGTACTCCTTGGTTCCGGGAATCACAGCATTGGCGGTGTTGAAATTGGTCTCGGTTGGCTTGTAGGTGGCTTCCTTCCAATCCACAAATTCCCCAAGCTGGTAGCTCGTGAAGTCGCGCGGAACCGTAAGATGCCAGCTATTGGTCGCAATCCCGCCCTTGGTATTCACCCAGTCGATCATGCGGGCGGTAGTGCCGTCCTCCCAGCCATACAGCGGATTATAGTTCATGAGGTCAAACCCGCGGACTGCCGGATACTTGCCGGTCAGATTATGAATCCAGTCGAACTCCAGCTCAGAATTGCCGTCATTGCCCCCGCCGTAGATCTCCTGTTGGCCTGAGAGCATATGCTTCCCGTACACCTCAGTCAAATAGTTCATCAGGAGCTGGGTTTCGGGCGTGGCCTGAGCGTCAGAGAGAACGGGCTGCACAATCAGGGGGTCCAGGTTCGCATGGTCCACCGTGAAGGTGTCGAAGTAAGCGAAGCCCCAGCCTGCTTTTACCTGAATAGTATTGCTGCCTTGCTTCAGCTTGTGATAGCCGAAGTTGAAATCCTTCCACGTAGTGGTGTAGGGCAGCATATACGAACCCTTGGCAGCACCGTTAACGATTAATGCCTGCTGTCTGCCATCCGGGCTCAGCTCCTGCATATAACGGGTCGAGATCGTATACATGCCGGTTGCCGGGACAGTTACGGTGTAGGTTAGCGTACCGGAGTTCTGCATCCAGACAAAACCGCTTCCCGAATAGCCGGGCTTCGGCGTTCCGTAAATCTGGGTCGTCACTTGCAGATCCGGGGTGAGCTGGGCATCCTCGCTTTCGATGGTGATCAGTGCAGGGTCAGCGCGGGCCGCAGGCGGTGCAGTAAGCCCTCCAAGCAGCAGCGTACAAGCCAGCAGCATTGTTCCTGTTCTTTTGAGCCATTTCTTCATTTTCTTCCTTCCTCCCCATGAACAAAATGGTAAAACCTTGGTTAACCTATCAGATCATGGTTGCGCTTTCATAGCTAAGATAGCATGTATCCCATAATTTGTAAATACAAATTAGTAAGTGTGCTCAACGGTATGAATTGCAGAGAGGAAGGAATGTTCAGTCTATCGCACGCGAAGGGAATGCGGAGGGAATCTAGTGGAAAAAGTACAACTATTCGAGCGCCCATGGCGTACTTGGGGGGTAGCAGTTGGATAAACTACACTTAATTTGTCCAGATTCAACGGATTTCATAGAATACGTGGAACTAAGTGCCTTTTTTCCAACTGCTTCTTGAAAAGGGAGCGGTTCGGCCGAAACAAGTGCTCTGTATCCAACTGCTATGTTCTCTAGTGTGTCGGTTGCAGGGAGGGCAGCTCTCCGGCAGCTCTCCGGCAGCTCTCCGCGATTCTAACGGAAGCTTGTCCTACCAGAATCCGCCCTCCCCTGCTCAAGGAGCAAAAACCTCCGGGTTGTCGCTCGTCCAAGCACCGATGCAGCCGATCAGGCAGGCTGTGCAGCTTCTCAGCACCCGCCCGCGCAGGCTGTCCTCATACTCTAAGACGATATTGATGCCCTGCCCCCGCCAAGCGAGAATCCGGCCGGAGAAGCCGGGCCACTCACATTCCTCATCCATCGCGGGCTGGCCGTATGCCGCCATCGCCTGTACCGGAGAGGAGCTCATTGCAAGGCTCCCGGGAAGCAGCCCGGGATAAGGAGTCTTGATCCGGTCATCCGCTCCGGGCGCGAGGAACTGAACCGAACCGATAATCCATTCTTGCGGGTCCGGATGCTGGAGTCCGGTCAGATTCTCCAGCTTGGGCCCGCGGTACAGATCAATGCGTAGGGATGATTTCGCAGTCCAGATGATATCGTCGTTGAAATAGCTTTTTGGCACGGGCGGCAGTCTCCGGACACCGTAAGGCTTCAGCAGGGCCTGGATACGCTTGGGATCATACGGCTGGCCCAGCATTTCCACCAGTTGCTCGGAGGGTTCGTTCGTGGTCATACCTGTCCTCTCCCCTTCACTTGTTCTTCTGTAATCCGCTCTTATTATAGCAAAAGCGCACTCCCAGATGAAGCTCAAGGAAGCGCGCTTACTTGCAGGTGCCATCCTAACGAAGGCTTAGTTGGCATTGCTGAATTTCAGTCCCTCCTTGCCCAGTTCAAAGCCATATGCCTGGGCCAAAGCCTGAAGCTCACTGTCATCCAGCAGCTTAATCTCCTTAACGGCATTGTCTTTGTCTCTGATGACCCGGAAATCAGCCGAGCCGTTCCCGTCATAGTAGAATTTGTTGAACTTGCCTTCATGCTGAAGGTCCGGGTCCATGAACAGGCGGATATGCTTGCCGTTGTAGAGGAAGCGGTCCTGGGCCTTGTCATACGTTAAGCCGTAGACTACGTAATCCTTCAGTGCATCGTAATTGAAATCGGTGAGAGCTCCGCTTCCATCCGACGAAGCCGCAGCCGCATCGGGCCCGCTGCTGTCTCCAGTCTCCATTGCGCTCATTTCCGCAGCGCTGTCTGGTTGCACACCGCTCACGGCTCCGCTGGACTGCTCTGCGAACGCGGACACCGCTCCTGCGATCAGAATGAGTGAAATGGCCGCCGTCAACACGGTCAATTTTTGCAATTTCATAATCGACACGATCCTTTCTTTGGTCGCATTCTTACTGAAGCCTGTATACAGGGGCGTGAACCCCCTCTGCTCTTCCGCCACCTCCAAGAGACATAACGCATAATCCGCCCTGTGCTCTGCACCCAGCTTACGGATGACTCTGGCATCACAGACCATCTCCAGCTCCCGGTTCAGATAGAAGACCATCAGCCAGACCAGCGGATTGAACCAGTGCAGGCATAGAGCCACGGACGCTGCCAGCTTCCATACCGTATCGAAATACCGGATATGCATATATTCATGGGTGAGAATATAATCCATGGCCTGTGCGTTCCCGGTATTCAGGGTCGTAGGCAGAATAATCTTCGGACGCCAGATTCCGCACGTTACCGGCGTATCCATCCGGTCAAATGTCAATATGGCAAGCTTACGCCGCAAGGGATGCCGGGCACACCAGGCCTCAATGACAGGCTCCCGCCTCTGCAGAGGCAGTGCAGTCCGCAGCTCTCTCTTGCTTCTGTAGAAGATTACCGCCAGGGTCATAAACAGTAGCGCCGCGCCGCCAAGCCATATGGCACCGAGAAGCTCCGGCCTCAGGAACGGCTGCTCAGGCTCCCCGGCTGAGAAGGCCGTGAACGCTATATCCCGGGCGAACATCCCTGTGTGCAAGGCAGAATGTTCCGGCAACTGAACTACGGCTGCTGTGTGTGTATTCACCTGATCGAGCGCAGCAGCAACCTCTATCTGAGATGATAGGTGCGGAAGAACAGGCACAGAACCCGGAATCAGCAGTCTGGCGATGACAATGCCCCACAGGACCAGGAACAGCTGTCTGGGTAATTTGTGCAGGGTCACAGACCGCAGCGCGATCACAAGAACGATTAGCACGCTTGCTGAAATACTCATCTGTAGAATATCCATCATCCCTCGCCTCAGCGCAAGCTTTCCACGATTTGCCTCAGCTTGTCGATATCCGCTTTGCTGAGGTTCTTTTCATTGAGAAATGCCGACAAGAACATCTCCGCTGAACCGCCGTACATTTTGTTGATCAGCTCCTTGGTCTCATACGTCTGCACTTGCTCCTTGGCAATCAGGGCTGTGCAGACAAACCCGGGATCTGTCCGCTCGATGGCGTCCTTGGCAATCAGCTTCTTAATTACCGTATAGGTCGTATTCCTGTTCCAGCCTGTCTCCTGGTTCAGAATGGCGGCCAGATCCCCTGCGGGCAGCTTGCCTTCCCTCCATAGAATCTCCATGACCTTCAGCTCGGAATCATACAGCTTAATCTCCATGCACCAGCCTCCCTTCGTTTGACTACTGCAGTAGTCATACCTCAATACTACTCCAGTAGTCACCTAATGTCAATTATATCCTTTTAATCCTTGTTTATTCCATGTCATTAGGCATACAAATCACTCTGAGCTGTGTACATCTCATAATATTTCCCCCGCCGGTTCATCAGTTCGGTGTGCGAGCCTGCTTCACAGATCTCCCCCTGGTCGAATACATAGATGATATCGCAGAGCCGGGTCACTCCCAGACGGTGTGAGATCATGATCGTCGTCTTGTTCTCACACAGCGCCGAGAACTCTTCATAGATCTGCGTCTCCACCTTGGGGTCCAGGCTGGCTGTCGGCTCGTCCATAATCAGAATCTCGCTGTCCGCCCGGCTGAGCGCCCTGGCAATCGCCAGCCGCTGCCATTGTCCGCCCGACAGCTCCAGATCATTGTTCTCCAGCTGGCCAAGCTGGGTGTCCAAGCCTTGGGGCAGATGATCAATGAAGGCATCCATATGGAAGATCCGCAAGGACTGCTTCTGGAACGCTTGTCCGAAATTCCCCGCCCGGATATTATCCGCGACCGAGAACTGGTATTTAATGAAATTCTGAAATACACAGACCGTCTTCCTTCTGAACGAATCAATGACATCAGCGAGCGGGTCTCCTCCGATCAGCACCTCGCCTGAGGAGGGCTTGTACAAGCCTAGCAGCACATGAATGAAGGTGGTTTTACCGCTGCCGTTTTCGCCCACTAAGGCAATTTTCTCTCCTTTATGAATCGTTAGTTCAATATGTTTCAGTGTAAGGTTCAAGCTGCCAGGGTATTTGAAATCCACCTGCTTGAACTGAATAGTTGATGCATCTGAAAGCGTCTTATGCCCCCCGCCGGCATCCTCGGGGAGGTCCAGGAAATTCAGCATATCTTCCATATATAGCGTGTAATTGTTCATGGAACTGATTTTATTCACCATACTGCTCAGAGCACCCGTTATTTCCTGCATGGCTGTAATCACCAGCATAACATCGCCTATACTCATTCGATTATCTATAACGCCCAGGCAGGTGATGAGCAGACAGATACCCAGTGCAATGTTCCGCAACAGATCGACGAGCGCTCCACCCAGCGTATAATGCAGCAGCAGCCCGAACTTCTCTCTCCATACCTCGCTTCGGATCTCTTCCGTGCGGTCATTGAAATAATCAATCAATCCGAACATACGGATCTCCTTGGCATATCTTCTGCTTGTCAGCACATCGTACATATAGTTCAACCGGCGCAGCGGCTTGCTCTGTTCAACCGCCTGGAAGTAGCTCCGCTTGCCCTGTGCATTCATCAGCAGCAGATAAGGAATGGTGGCAAGCACCGCAATTACGGGGAAATACCATTTAATATTCAACAGCAGCACTATAAAGGAGAACATGGAGAAGACGGGAAGCACGACAGACAAGGAGTTGTTGACGTAAGCCAGAATCCCCTTGTTCACATTGGACTGGACCCGCTCCAGCAGATCATAGACGGCCGGGTTCTCCAGCTCTTCCATATCAATAACAGACAGCTTCTTGTTCACCTGTCTGATGAATTCACGGTTAATGTTATACTTCAGGCGATTATTAACATGCGCAGTAATATGCTCTATCCCTTCCAGGGCAATCTTCAGCACGGTATATCCAGCGATAAGGATCAGCAGCTTGTGCGTTACGGCAGATGCGGACTGGACGATAGCGAGGCCATCGATCAGGAGCTTATAGAGCCAGGCTCCAAGCGGGGCCAGCAATGCGCTGAGCGCCATAAGCGCCAGTGACAGGTACAGATCTTTGGTGCAGAACAGCTTAATGATCAGCTTGAGGTTGCGGACATGAACCAGCATTTTCGTTGTCATATGACCTGATCTCCCGTATCGTACCATTTGGCCTGATTCCTGAAGAAGCTGCAATATTCTCCCTTCAGCTGCATCAGCTCAGCATGGGTGCCTACTTCCACGATCTCTCCCTGCTTCATAAATACGATTCTGTCGGCGAGCTTGGCAATTCCGATCCGGTGGGAGATGAGTACAACACTTTTGCCGCGAAAATATTTGCCGATATTGCGGAACTGCTGAATCTCCGACAACGCATCCAGGGAGGCAGACGGTTCATCGAAGATAATAAAATCGGCCTCGCGCATGAACGCCCGGCTGATCGCCACCTTCTGCCACTGGCCTTCCGACATCTCAATTCCGTCGGCATCGAATTTTTTGCCCAGAATCGTGTCCAGTCCCTTGGGATATTGCTGAATGACCTGGTGAATCTGGCCTTTCACCGTTGCTTCTGTGACTCTATCGTTGTCGTTGATACTCGCTACATCGCCCAGACCGACATTATCCCGGACCGAGAATTCGAATTTGGCATAATCCTGAAAAGCTGCGGTCGAGGTCTTACAGTAACTGTGGACGCTGCCTTCCGTCGGCTTCAGCAGACCGGCCATAATTTTGGCCAGAGTACTCTTGCCGCTGCCGTTCTCACCGACAAGCACAATGCTCTCCCCTCTGCCGATGTGCAGATTAATATGTTGTAACACTGCGGACGAATTACCGTATGCAAAAGAGACATCATGCAGCTCCATCGCCATCCTGTTTCTGGTTAACACCGAAGAAGGCTGGTGAGGAGTCTCTGCTGCTTGTGTCTCTGGTGTAATCAAATCTCTGAATTCCTTGATGTAGATGGTATTCTTGCGGGCTTCGGAGAAGAACTCGGCGAAGGAATTGACTCCCTCGATGATCTGTCCCTGCCCTTGAGTTAATACGATCAGCTGATCCAGGCTCAGCGTTGTCAGCGCCACAGCATAACACATCACCAGCAGCGTACTGTTCTCCAGGCCCAGCATCAGCCCGGACCATATACAGCCAATCACCGTCCATTTCAGGCTGAAGGCCATATTCATGTCTCTGATCTCATCGAATTTGGAGAGCCGCTTCGACTCCAGCCACTCAAAAATCTGAAAGCTCCTAATCTCCTTCTGGTTGCTCCGGTCTTGCATGAGACGGCTCAAATAATTCAGCTTGCGGTCCTCATGCTCCTGCCTCTTCGTTACTGCAATATGTTCCTCCGTGTTGCGCTTCACAAAATAGTTATAGAGCAGCCCAAGCACAATAAAGGCCGCTACATACATAGCCCCCAGCCTGACAATAATCCATACAGACATGCAGAAGCCGGCAATGGACCCGAAGAAATGGAATACATCGTTAACGGCATTCGTGAGCTTATACCATAAGGTATCCTTCGCCCGCTCGATTCGAAGCAGATAATCCGCCTGATCCAGCTTGTCTAAATCTGCCTGGGCAATAGCGGTGAACATCTGTCTTTGCAGCAGTGCGCCGACCTTATTCTCCAGCAATTCTATGAACAGCAGCGAAAAGGAATATTGGATATTCTTCAATGAGTATACGAGGATATAGGCAATAATGAGGATGGCAATAGACATCACCCCGGACGGATGCCCAAGGCTGACGATGATCCGCCCGATCAGAAGCAGCTCTAAGGGCTGCAGGGCGTACATTAGGATATAGAGCAGGAGGATGGATACCATCGTTACCGGCTGTTGTCTGAAAAAGATGGACAGAACCCATTTATATTCCTTCAAGCGCTCCCCCTCCCTTTGTTAGACAAGAACATGATTATATGAAATAACCATGTTCTTGTCGGGTAGTATTGAACTTGTTAAGTATGCCGAGGATCAGGGTTTACCAGTTTCCGCATTTAAAGTTTTTCTTACAGGAGTAGCTTCCGCAGTTAAAGGTTTTCGGGCAGCTGAAGCCATTAGTACACGCTGCAGGAGTGATCATAGAATCAGTGCTTGCTTTTTCAATCATAGGTCTGATATAGCTCATGTTCTCACCTCCCTTCAAGTCGCTGTCTGCCGGATTACTGCGGCACTAGCGCTTTTCTGTTCTTCTTCAGCTCAGAGACATAATATTTCGTTCTTACCTTGCAGCAGCCATCCGTATCCTGAATTGAGCCTCCGTTGGCTACTGCGAGCGCTACACACCCCTTGCCGCAAGTCCCATTCCATATACAGCTCTGGCATTGGTTCATATAATTCTGTCCCACTTGAAAGAACTTGACCAGGTTCACGAGTTCCTGAGATTCAAGCATGGAGGACAGGCTCGTCTGATTGACATTGCCGATGGCATACTGCGCGTCCGTGAACAATTGGCACAGGAACACATTACCGGAAGAATCTATTCTCGGTGTTAACGGAATCCGGTCAGCGTCTGCGGTCACTCCATTTAACAACGGGCAGGCTCCTGTAAAATCATCGGGCAGTGTGATCTTCATACCGCTGTCCATCAGCTTCACAATCTCTGGTTCCCGCTCCAGACGCTCCACCAGTGCCGACTTCTCCAGAATGTCCAGGTATAGGTTGTTCCGGTTATCTTCACTGCGGCCCAGGTTGCTGAGGCTTGCGATCTCAGCCTGGGGAATCTTAAGCTCAGCGACCATCTTCAGCAGATGAACGATGTCATCCTTATTGAAGCCCGTAAGCACGCTGCGGATCAGGATACGTTCGCTCATGCCGGCATCGAGTAAATGCGTAAGGCCCCGCATCGTCTGGTTAAAGCTGCCGCGTCCGCATAATTGATCATGAATCTCCGCGCGTGAACCATTCACACTTAGCTGTATGGCCACTTTGCAGGCCGCGAATTTCTCAGCAACCTCCCGGGTGATATAGGTGCCGTTCGTGATGACCAGCACCATGCCGAACTGCTTCTTCTGCAGTGCCTCCATGAAATTCCAGAATTCAGGATGCGAGGTTGGTTCTCCCCCGGAGATGGTGATGCTTGTATCGGGATGATCCGGCAGATCATTAATGATGTTCATGAAGGTCGGCATATCAATCTGATCCTGCAGGACGCCGGATTCGTTATAGCAATGCAGGCAGCGCAGGTTGCAGTTTGAAGTGATCTCCAGGTAGCAACCGCCTAATCGAAAGCTCTTGGCTGGGGATAACAATTCCACACAAGCACCTCATTTCCTTATTTTCACGAAACCTCTCTGCTCCAGTTCTTCAAATGCGCCAATACAGTCCGTAATAATATCGCTTAATTCAAGCTGGTCCTTCTCCAGACACTGGTCATGGAGCATACCGGCAACCTCTGATACCGTTCTTCCATTGCAGTGCTCCCATAAATACTTGGCGGTCTGATTCAAGAAGAACATCTCATGATTACGGTCCATCACCAGTGATTCCTCACCAAGATCCTCATGGATAACATTGACTTTGGACAATAACGTGCTTGCGTTCATTCACTCACATCCTTACGGGAAATAACGGATTGTGTTGCTGGATAGCCACGGCATAACGTGATTTGTTTCACATTTGAATCTATCATTGATCTCTTCCATCTCTTCTGAATTCAATATAACGCATCCTTTCACTTTATGGAACATTATGTATGTTAATGGTATAATAAGGCATGCAAACGCATTCCCTGGTTCATTTTATTGCTAGTCTATGAGGGATAACGACATTTAAAAGGAGAGATCGAATTGTTTCATGTAGGCGTGTGCGATGATGATGCCGAGGTTCTGAGCAAGGTGAAGCAGTATTTCAAGCTGCTGTCGCTGTCGACCAACTATTCATTTGATGTCCACTGCTTCTCTTCCGGCGAACAGCTGCTGCAGCATTATAAAGCCATGCAGGGAGAATACACCTATCACCTGTTGATTCTGGATGTGGAAATGTCCGGGATCAGCGGAATTGAAACCGCTCAGGCTATCCGGTCTTTGCCTGACCGCGATGTGCAAATTATCTTCCTGAGCAGCTATCCTGAATACATCATGGACAGCTTCGACGTTCAGACCTTCCAATACCTGCTCAAGCCAGTCCCCTATGAATTATTCCAAGACAAAATACTTAAGCTGTGCAGCTATATTCATTCCAGCCCGAACCGCTTCTTCACCATTAAGGTAGAGGATGATCAGGTGGTGCTGCGGCGGCCCGATATTATTGCTATTGTCAAAATTAAGCATTCCCTTGCCCAAAATAAGCTGAAGCTCATCACTGCCTCCCGGGAGTACCTCATTAATGGCACCTTGCAGAGCTATTCGGATAAGCTGGGCAATCCGTTCCTGCTGATTCACCGTTCCATAATTGTCAATCTGGAGCATGTCCGCAGATTCAACGCGAATTCCGTGGTTATGTCCAGTGATGAAGAATATCCTATTGGACGTTCCCAGTCGAAGGCCTTCAAGGATGTCTATGCCGGGTATGTGCTGGAAGAAATTCAAGGGAGAGGATAACGATGGTCTTATGGTTCAGGAGGAGGAATGAGGCCGCCCGGCTGGCGGAGTTGAATGGCCGTCTGCACAGACAGCTTGAAGCCCAGGAGCTCAGCTATCAGGATACCTTACATTCCTTCATGGACATCAAGCGAATCATTCATGATATCAACAAGCAACTGGTATACATACGCGCCTGTATTGAAGCAGGTCATGCGGCAGAGGGCGCAGATCATATTAACGGGATTTTGCAACAGATCGAGGCCTCCTGCAACACCATCACTACCGGCAACCTGGCGGTGGATGCCTTGGTCAGCCATGCGCTTAACCTCGCCTCTGACCTGAACATTGCCATGCAGCATAAGGTACAGCTCTCCGGTGCACCTGTTAACATTGAACACTACGATCTGTGCATAGTACTTGGCAACCTTCTGGATAATGCCATAGATGCTGCGAGACAGGTCCGGCCGGCTCAGAACAGATCCATTCAGCTTCATATCCATTCGAACAACAATGCCCTCGTTATCTATATTGGCAACTCCATGGCCGCTCCCGCCAGCACAGCAGCGCCATGCCGCCGGGCCCATCCTGAAATGCACGGAATCGGCTTAAGTACTATTCAACAGGTTACGGGCAAATACGGCGGGCACCTGAGAACCACCGTCAAGCCAGGGAAGTACGAAACGGTTGTTGTTCTGCCTTATGCGAAGACTGGAAGCTAAATACAGGTTGCCGCGCCGACTCGTATGGATCAAGAAGCCCGCAGCGTCAGCCTATCCGTTCCTTAGAGCGTTGCTCTCGCGTGAGCTTCTGCCTATCATCAGTTGTACCGCGATCATAAGTACAGTAACCACAGCCATGCCGATCAGCGCGGGCTGGAAGGAACCCGAGGCATCGTAGATACGGCCAACCGCGAGCGGTCCCAAAGCTCCGAGAAAATACCCGCCCCCCTGATTAAGCGACGACCAGGAGCTGGCCTCTTCCGCCCGCTCCGTCATTAAGAGCGGCAGCATTAGAGCCAGCGGGAATAATCCGCCGGCGCCAATGCCGAGCAGCACTGCGCTCAGCAGCGGTGAGGCTGAGCCCAGAAGGAGCAGCAGTCCGCTTAGCTCGAACAGACTGCACAGCACTAGCCATAACGTGCGCCGCTGGAATCTGGCCACAAGGATAGGCACGAGGATGCTTACCGGAATCTGTATCAAGGTGAACAGTGTGAGCAGATTGCCCGCTTCATGCTTGCTATACCCCATGGATGCGGCCATCGGCGCCAGCCAGGCAGTCAGCGAATAGAAGATGCTCGCCATAAGGCCGAAGAATATGGTCAGCAGCCAGGCTCTGCCGTTAGCCAAGGGCAGCCGGGCATGTGCAGTCTGCTCCTTCAGCGGCTTGGACCGCGCGGCAATCCTCCACCAGACAGGGAGAGCGGCGAGCGACAAGACTGCCCATACCGCCAGGGACAGCTGCCAGGAATTGTCCAGCCAGGTATAGACCGGAACAGCCAGCCCGGCTGCGAGTGAAGCACCCATCACCATTGAGGCGGAATACACACTGACCATAGCCGAGCGGCCGGGAAAATGACGCTTAATGAAGCCGGACAGCAGCGGTCCGGCAATTCCGATCCCTACGCCTGCTGCCAGCGCCGTCAGAATGAGACCGGAGGATGAAGACAGGAACCCGCGTGCGGCTGTCGCCGCCCCGATCAGCACCATAGCCCCGAAGATCGTGCGCTCCAGACCGAAGCGCCGGCTGATGCTCACGGCAAGGGGGGCGAATATTCCCATACACAGGACTGGCAGTGTTGTCATCAGACTGGCCTGCAGGCTGTTCATCCCCAGATCACTCTGAATGTTACCCAGCAGCGGTGAGACCGAAGTGATTACCGGACGCATATTTAATGAGGCTGCCAGCAAGGCAACGAATAATAGTAAGAAAGGCATTTCCATCACTCCATATCAGTATTTTGTATTTAGCCTGAGTATACGGCGATGTCATATATTGATCAATACTATTGTTTATATTATTATAATAGTAATTGACTATGATCTTATCCTGAAAGGAGTGAATTCCATGGAAACCCGCCACCTGCACTATTTCATGGCCGTCTGCGAAGAACTGCATTTCACACGCGCCGCTGAGGGACTGGGCATCAGCCAACCGACACTAAGCCAGCAGATTAAAGTACTGGAAGGTGAAATGGGCATGCCCCTGTTCGACCGGATCGGCAAAAAGATTGCCCTTACCGAAGCTGGTGCCCTCCTGAAGGACTACGCAGCCCGGATGATTCAGAATGAGCAGAATGCCAAGGCAGCGATTAATGAGCTGCGCTCCGACAACCGCGGCATGATCCGGCTTGGGGTGCTGCCCTCTGACCTGGACTACCGCCTAACTCCGATGCTGGTTAAATTCCATTCCGATTTTCCGAATATCCGGCTCCAGGTCTTCGCTTCAACGCTTATTCAGCAGGAGGTGCTGGAGAACAAGCTGGACATCGGCATCTGCCTTCCGGGTCCGCGTGATTCCATGCTGACTCAAGTGGACCTGGGCTGGGAGCCTTATCATCTGATTGTCCGCGAGGATCATCCTTATGCCGCCAAGAGCCACATTGAGCTGTCATCACTTCAGCAGATCCAGCTTGTAATGTACCCGCGCACCTATATCGGCAGAGAGCTGGTGGAGAATACCTGCCGGGAGGCAGGCTTCGAGCTGGAACCGATCATGGAGACCGGATCAGCCACCTCGCTGCTTCAGCTGGTCAAGGCCGGGATTGGCGGTACCATACAACCGCGCGGACTGCTTGAGGGCATGGAGAACAGCAGACTGCGCTCCATTCCGATCCTGAATACCGCCCCCTGCCGCAACCTCAGACTGATCTACCGGGCTGACCGCTACATCAGCCATGCCACCCATACCTTCATCAGCAGCCTGCGCCGGTTCCTGATCGACAATCTCCGGCTTGAGGACGGGCTTCGAACCCTTGAAAAATGATATAATAATATTGAATGGAGTTGATGGCCGATGGAATTACTGGACCCGCGTGTGGATTTTGTATTCAAACGGATATTTGGCAGCGAGAACAACAAGGATGTACTGTTGGCATTTCTTAACCGCATTTTCACCGAAGCTGGCGAGCCGCCGTTGACTGAGATTATTTTAATGAATCCATATACGGATAAAGACGATCCACTGGATAAACAGTCCATCTTTGATGTTTATGCCAGAACGTCAGAAGGTAAACTGATTGATATAGAGATGCAGCTGTTTAATAAGTACGACATAGAGAAAAGAACGCTTTTTTATTGGAGTAAACGATATGCGAGTCAACTCAGCGAGGGTGAAAAGTATCCAGAATTGAAGAAATGCGTAACGATCAATATTTTGAATTATTCGTTCTTGAAGAATAAGCAATATCATAACGTATTTCATTTGCGGGAAGACCGGACAGGGATATCCTTGATTGACGACATCGAGGTTCATTTCTTGGAATTACCGAAGCTTGATGAACTTAGTGTGCCAACTGAAGGTGGACTGATCAATTGGCTATTGTTCCTGAAAGGTGCGGATACATCACACTGGGAGGTGCTGAAGATGAATGAGCCGGGATTAGAGAAGGCGATGGATACTCTGCAATATCTGAGTCAGGATTCAGAGGCCAGACGATTGTATGAAGCGAGACAGAAGTATTTGCATGATGAGGCCTCCATGCTGGGAAGTGCCAAATTGGCAGGTATGAAGGAAGGTATCAAGGAAGGTATCAAAGAAGTAGCGAAGAATATGCTGGACTTGAATCTGGACATAATGACCATTGTAAAGGCCACTGGATTAACAGAGCAGGAGATCCATTCTTTGAGAAAGTAAAGAATGAGCATCCACACGTTGATGCTACTTACCAAACAGGGGCCATCCCAAGCAGCCATATCATGGCTTTTAGGACAGCCCCTTTTATAGAGAGGTTCAACATTAGTCATTCAAAACTTCAATCATCTGCCTTGTCTTCGCCAGCTGCTCCACAGTTAAATCATGCTGGGCAGAAGCATATACGCTAAAGACAATATCGAGCACAAATAATTGGGCAAACCTTGAGCTGGTTGCCGCACTGCGAAGTGTGGCTTCCGGGGCACGTGATGTAAATAAAGAAACATCCGCCAGCTGGGAAAGCTTGTTATTTCCAGGACGGGTAAGGCTGATTGTTTTGATCCCGTGCTCCTTGGCCCGTTTGGTTAATTGAATGACCTCGCCCGTCTCCCCGCTATACGAAATTCCCCAGAAGACAGCGTTCTCTGATTTCGTAGCCATAGCTGCCGCCAATAAATGACGGTCTGAAATAGCATATACATTTTTGCCGAGCCGCAGCCATTTCTGTGCCGCATCCTCTGCAATAATAAAAGAGGCGCCTATCCCATAAACATAAATAACCTCTGCCTGCTGTAACAGGCTCACGGCCTGCTCAATCGAATGCGCGTCCAGTTGACTGGCTGTATTCTGAAAGGTCAATATGGTATTGGACAACATTTTATCAATGATCGAATGCACCGTCTCGTTGGATTCTACATCAAAGTAGCCGACATAATTCGTATTCTCTACTTCTGCGGATAAACGGATCTTCAGGGCGGGGAAGCCCTCGATGCCCAATGAACGGCAAAAACGGACAACCGCCGCACTGCTTGCCTCCGCTTTAGCCGCTAACTCATGTATGCTCATATGCATCACTTCTTTAGCATTGGCAAGAATGTACTCCGCTACTTTTTTTTCGGATTCCGGCAGTTCATTTAATACCAGTTCAATTTGAGAAATCATACTTCCTGCTGCCAAGTTCTAAACTCCTCTCCTCAGTCTATTCTCCTTATTGTAACAAAATAGAAGGGAGTAATCATTAAGTAGCAGCCGTGAAGCTGAAGCTCCTTCCGCCTTGTCTGACGTAGTCCAATAGAGGAAGGTCCTCTTCTATCACATGACCAATCACATTAACAGCCTCATGTGCCGGCAGATCTCTTAATGCGATCTGTAATTCATGTTCATAGCGGCCATACAAATAATTATCGACGGTAATTGTTCCTCTGGGCCGCTTGTTCGTATGCATAGGCGCAATCCTTCGGGTCATTCCAAAACGCTCCTGATCTGTCCGTGCCGTCTCAGAGCGAATCACATCACGGGCAGAGTCAAGGCGGTTCCGATGGACCTTATCCCATAAGGCATAAGGTAATTCTTGGGTTACCCGCAAAGGAATAACCCCTTCCTCATACCGCTGAAATTGAATCTGAGATCCTTCTGAGAGGGTTAAATCGCCAACGAAAATTTTGTCCACTGCACAATCTTGCTCTAATTCCAGGTAGGCTAGAAAAGAAGATTGATTCCGGTGCTTCTCCAGGGTAGGCAAGCTTTGAAATAACGGTTTTCTCTTCAGCCCGTCTCCCGGAATAAAGGCCATCGTCGTAATCCCTTCCGCTTGCAGCCACCTGTTCTTCGCTATGAACGGTTCCTTATCCAGACCTGTCTCCGGGCGGGGATAATAATTATGCCAGGCTTCAATGTTCTCAAGACACATCGGATGCTCCTTCAATGCGGCTAAGAATTCCGGGGTTAAGGTGCTGGCATTTAAGGCGATTCTCATTTTGTTGGAGTAGGCGGCAATGTCACGGGCTTCAAAGCCGAAATCCATCCGCAAACCTGTAACACCAGCCTCTAGTAGAAAGGGTAACGAAAAGTTCTCCAATGCCTGCCCGGAGATATCCGCCATCAGGTCCATTCCTAACCGCCGGGCAACCTTTGCGGTCTCCAGCAATTTCTCCTTCAATGCTCCGAACTCATCCTCCGGCATATGAAGAGAGGTGAATATTTCGGTACAGCCTGCAGCCTTCATGTGTTCCATATACTTCACATTGTCTTCTAACGTGCGGTCCGCCACAAAAATTGAAATTCCGAGCACTGGAATCACCTCAATATCTCAGGGTCGCTTAATTCTGTTCTGCCATAGCCTCTTTGGGTGTACCGAAGAGATAAGTGGCGATAAATCCGCCAGCGTAAGCTGCAATTAAGCCTATTACGTATTTCAGCCATAATCCACCCGCAATCAAGGGAATTAAGGCAACTCCGGAAGGACCAATAGCAATGGCTCCAACGTTGCCGAATAAACCAATGACCGCACCACCAATCCCGCCTCCAATACAAGCTGTAACAAACGGCCGGCCTAGCGGTAAAGTAACCCCGTAAATCAATGGCTCACCGATTCCCAGAATCCCCACCGGAAGAGCACCTTTAATCATGTTCGTCAATGATTTATTCTTCTTGCAGCGAATCCATAAGGCGATGGAAGCCCCAACCTGGCCTGCACCGGCCATAGCCAGCATCGGCAGCAGCAGCGTCATCCCTGAATCATTGATCATCTCAATGTGAATCGGCGTCAACACCTGATGCAGCCCTAACATAACAAGCGGCAGGAACGCAGTTCCTAACACAAAGCCTGAGAATGCTCCGCCCACTTCTAACGTCCAGTTAATCGCTCCGATTAAATTGCTTGAGATGAATCCGGCGAACGGCATGATGAAAAAGATGGTTACCAGCCCTACAGCCAGCAAGGCGATTGTAGGTGTAACGATAATATCAACCGCATCAGGAATCACTTTACGCAAATATCTCTCAACGATGGACAGAATCCATACGGCGATGAGAACGCCGATCACCCCGCCTTGACCCGGTGTCAGAGGTGTACCCGTAAATATATTAGTAATGGTCAGGTCTGCTGTAACCCCTGTTAACAGTGTTACCCCGCCGATTACTCCCCCGAGAGCAGGCGTAGCTCCGAATTCTTTGGCAGCGTTAATACCGACATAAATCACCAGGTAACTGAAAATCGCATTTTTGATGACATTTAATATCGTCACATATTGCTGCCAGGTTGCTGTGTCTAAATTACCCGCTGTAATATTGTTCGCCAGAATAGAGCCAATACCCGCAATTAATCCGGCTCCAACGAATGCAGGGATAAGCGGGATGAATATATTTCCGATCTTCCGCAAAAAGTTTTTGAACGGCGTATCATTCTTCTTTTTTAGCTGCGCCTTCATTTGTGCGCCTTTGGCCTGTAATTGTTCAGCCGAAGTTGAAGGATCGCCCCCAGGACTGCTTGCTTCCAACACTTTACCGAATTCTTCAGCTACCTTGGTCACGACCCCAGGTCCGAGAATGACTTGATAGGTTTCATCATCCACTACTCCCAGAACCCCGTCGATTTGCTTCAAGTCCGCTTCAGCGATCCGGCTGCGGTCCACAACAGTTACACGAAGACGAGTCATGCAATGGGTGTACTCGGATACATTCGCACGGCCACCGATGGCCCCTAATATTTTGACCGCTAAATCATGATATTTACTCATGTTGTAGCCCCCTTCTTCTTATCGTATTATTGAATCGCCTGACGGACGAAGCCTTGTGATGCTTCCAGCCGCTGCACAGCTTCTTCCTTAGTTAGCCCCGCAAGAATCATCACAATGGCAATCTTCGGTTTCTGATCTGCCTGCTTCAGAACACGCTCCGCTGTTTCAGCGTCACACTCTGTCGCATCCATCACAATCCGTTTGGCACGTTCTACAAGCTTTTCATTGGTCAGCTGTACATCCACCATTAAATTTCCATATACTTTGCCCGTACGAATCATCGAAGCGGTTGATAGCATATTGCAGATTAATTTCTGCGAACTCCCCGCCTTCAAACGTGTTGACCCGGTTAATACCTCCGGTCCATTTACGACTTCAATCGCAATCCCGGCAATTCTGCCAATCGCTGAATCTTTGTTGCAGCTCACAGCTACAGTGGGTGTTCCAATAGAATTGGCATATTCTAATCCGCCGATCACATAGGGTGTGCGTCCGCTGGCGGCAATGCCGACGACAACATCTTTCGCTGTCAGCTTAATATCCTGTAGATCCTGCACCCCTAATTGTTCATTGTCCTCTGCGCCTTCGACGGCTTTGATAAACGCCCTCTCTCCCCCGGCAATTAGCCCGATGACCTCCTCAGGTGCTGTTCCAAAGGTTGGCGGACATTCAACAGCATCCAGCAGGCCGATACGCCCGCTTGTTCCAGCCCCCATGTAAATTAAGCGTCCGCCTTGTTTGATCGCCATTGTAATCACTTCCACAGCTTGCGCAATTTGCGGAATGACTTGTTTCACAGCTTGTGCGACCTTGTGATCTTCTTCATTCATCACTTCCAGAAGCTCAAGCGGTGTTAACTCATCCAGGTTCATGGTCTTCTTATTGCGGGTCTCCGTTGTCAAATGCTCTAACATGATTTCCATCATCCTTTTCCGTTTATGAAATCGCTCTCTAAATGCAGAATACCATTACTGAAATATTATTTCAACATAATTATTATTTTATTAAAATTAAATATCAATAAGGAATTGAACACATACAAAAACAAACCCCTGCGATGCACACAGGAGCTTGTTCATGTTTCCTTCTTCTATAATTCCCCTTTACGCCTCCATCAACCCTAACGCAGAATCGCTCCTTTTGTCATCCACTATTGTTAGTCAGGAACCGGACTTCAAATGGCAAAATGGGATAATATGCTGGCTATGCTATGGATGCTGCAGTCCGGCAAAAAACTCACTGCCGCACAGATTGCGGACAGTCTGGAGATCAGCGTCCGGACCGTGTAACGGTAATATCGACGCGCTTGGTGCCAGCAGTGTACCGGTGGTTGCGGAATCCGGGCATGACGGCGGAGTGTATATTCTGGACAGCTTCAGCGAGACCCCTCTGTTCTTCAACGCGTTAGAGCTGAAGGCTACTTCCGCAGCCAAGCGGAAGAGGAGCAGGAAGAAGCCGGCCCCCTTGCGGTTATCCGCATTGAAGGGGAGCCTGATACGCTGAACAAGCTATGCAGCAATTGGCATCTGCGTCACTACTTGACGGAACGGAACGACCGGGAGGCGCGGTTCCTGCTCGATGTTCCGTCCATGAACAAGTACCTGCCCAAGTATCTGCTGTCGTTCGGTACAGCGATCCGTATCCGGGAGCCGCTTGCGCTGAAGCTTCTGATTCAGGACAGAGCCCGCGAGATCAGCAGACATTACATGGACGATGCCGATTGAACTTCACTGACAAGCGGTTTGTTTAGACCTTAAACAATATAATGATCTCGGTAAGCAGAACGAGCCCGGCGGCCGATACACCCAGCGAATTAATAATCGTCAGTGCATCCGGGTAGCTCTCTTTGCGGAACTGGGAGCACAGGGAGACCGTCCATAATACGCTGAAAAATAGTCCGGCAGACCCGCAGCCCTGCTCGTTCAGGACCTGTCTTCTGCGCCGAAAGAATCTGCCGAGTCCGGCAAAAGTGAATGCCATATAAATAATAAGCTCAGCCGATGAAATGGCGATGACCTCGCCTGCAGAAAACAGATGCATCAATGCGTACTGAATGCTAAAACCCATAATTACAAGCATGTTAAAGGAAACCTTGTGAATACTCAAGCCTCTTCCCCCTCCTGCGTAAAAACGTACACAGCATTTAGATAACGCTTACATTATAATTGTAATCGTTTTCCTTTTCTGTGATTAATGACGCTTCGGGCCTATAGGAAGATATGCTTTGCGGGTCTTTGCGCCCGGGTTCTGCGCACTAAGAACCGGGCTGCTTCGGCAACAGCCCGGTTTCTTCCACAAGATGTAAGTGGTCTTGACTACATAGCTTCCAGATAATCCATCACAGCCTGAGTCTTCTTATCGCCATTCTGCTCCACAAGCAGGAGGAAATCATCCAGCTGAGTCAGCAGCCTGCTGGCCTCAATCTGCTCAGGACCTGCCTCAGAAAGGGTATTCTCATACGCAATTGCCGCTTTTAGAAGGATGACCTGGGTCTTCTTGTCGAACAGCGGTGTGTTGGGGGCTCCGTTAAACACAATCTGCTTGGAAGCTTCAAAGGCTTCCTTCATGGCGGCGGCACGGTTAGAGGTCTTATACGTCTGCACAAAGGCTTCATACTGCACCGCCCGTTCCACGACCTGGTACCAGTCCACCTGTAAAGTTCTGTTGATCATAGTGGGTTGCTCCGACTCTGCGGCCATCAGGTCAATATATACCTGGAGATCTTTGCTGAGGTACGGCTTGAATCCTTTGAAGCTCTTGTATTGAATGACCGGAACAAACCCGCCGCCGCCCCTCTCCAGCTTATAGTTCATGGCCGTCAAGTCTTGCAGTACAATCCGTGACTCGGACCGCTTCACCTTGGAGCGTGCCAACGCCATGGACATGCCGGGGGTGTATATATTTTTGATATCCAGTTGAACGACAGGCGCATTCATACGTTTGGTTGCTGTAGGAAGGTAAGCCTTTAGTGCATTCTCCAGATGCAGCACCGCCAGATTCGCTTCGAGCTGCGTCATCTGGCCGATCCGGTTAACCAGCGTAGCTTGGGCCAGGCCAATGGAAGACGGCTTTTGCAATCTCTGTTCGAATAAAGCGAAGGCTGTTGTAGGCTTCACCGCCGCTGCCTCGATCTTCTGCGGGAAAGCGCCAAGAACGGTAATTCCGGTGCTAGTCAATAACAGTGCGGAGGCAAGCATGGCTGCCAGGTTTTTGGTTAATCTCTTCGGCCTCATAAGCACACCCCTTCAATAAATAGACGTAGTGCTTATATTTTACCATACATTAACATCTGGTTTCACTGTCATAGACAACCCGATTATATGATCGCATAATAATATTATGAAATATTGCCCATGAATAGGAGAATCATCAATGAACTTATCCGAACCTTTTACAACCAGCCGTCTATACTTCCGCTTACTGAATCAATTAGACACCGATGCCGTCTACAAGCAATTCTCGGACCCGGACATGTGCAGATACTTCAGTGAGCCGCCCTGCGATTATAACGAAGCTGTGGAGATTATTGAGCATTACGCCCAGCCTGAAGGCAAAGGCCATCATCGCTATGGGATGTTTGACCGGGAGACCGGTTCCTTCATTGGCACCTGCGGCTATCATTACTGGGACGCTGAACGGAAGCAGGTGGAGATCGGTTATGACATCTGGAAGGACTATTGGGGGCAAGGTTATATGTCGGAGGCCCTGCTCCCTCCCCCATTGAGCTTTTCCAGATAATCTGTCATTTGATAGGACATATATAGCCTTAGTACCTGATCGATCTGGCGCAAATCAAGCTGAATCAGTTCGTCGATCTGGCGTAAGCGGTACCGCAGGGTGTTGCGGTGGACGAATAGTTCGTCGGCGGTCTTTTGCAGCTGCTGGTTGTTATTCAAATAGCAATAGAGGGTATGATACAAGTCGGCATGATGCTTCTCATCGAATACACGCAGGACCGTAAGCGCCGGATGGGTGACATCCCGGGAATCATGCTGCGCATGCGGGGATAACAGGTCATACAGCTGCACATCAGCATATAGCACACGCGGCTCCGCAGGCCAGACGATCCGCCCGATCTCCAGCGCCTTGAGCGCCTGCAGATAATATTTGCGGCAGTCCGTAAGGTCGGTGAATTCCCTGCTGATCCCCAGACGGAGCTGATGGCTGACGAGAAATTCCCGCAAGCTTGGATCATACTCTCTTGACCTGGACGATGCAGTATCACCCTCACTGACCCCTACCATATATTCATGGTAAAAAATCAGGCGCTCTTCCCCGAAATGCAGGTGCAGCTGATCCCTTAAATAACCAGTGTGTTTGCCGGAAGCGGAAGCCTCATACCCCGTAAGCTCCAGCACCAGAATAGACAATCTGCCCTTAGGCAGATGCACTCCGCTCCGCAGGCTCTCCTGAATAAGTACCGGTCCGTTCTCCTCATTCTCCAGCAATTCATAGATCAGCTCTTCATATTCCGCCTGGCTTGAATTCCTGTAAAAGCTGTTCTTAGCCAGCTCCGCTGCCACCAGCCCGGCCGTAAAACCCGCCAGCTCATGATCCTTCTGTTCAATCGGGCGTGTGTCGCCCAGCACAATCACATTCCCGACAGGCTTGCTGCCGATCCTAATCTTGGCGACCAGCTTGGTCACCCGGCTTCCGCTGCATTCCACTTCGTAAGCCTCCAGCGACTCTATGCCGGTCTGCACACTCTTCAGTTGGTGGACGGCAGCTATGAAATCATAGGAACAGTAGCCTTTGTGCAGATTATCGCTCCAGATGGGATCGCTAACCCCGCTACAATCCGAAGAAGCCAGAACCTTATAGCTTACATCGATGATAATTACCGGATTGCCCATCAGCTCTGCCGCCGCACAGACGATTGCATCCAGTCCTTTGCCGGCGACACAGGCCTCAAGCATCCGGCCCTTAGCCTGCTCCCGTTCAGCCTCTTCCAGGAACAGCCCCCGGATCTGATTATAGAGCTCGAATACATCTTCCCCTGCCCCGAATTCCATACGGTTCTGTCTGCTATACATCTGCTGATGCTGGCCTGAAGCTGGCTCCACAGTATCATTAATCAGCATCAGGCTGGCCTGCTCCAACCCTTCTGCGTGATCCGGTAATCCGGACCGGTAGCCTACATAAATAAATTCAGGCGCAAAATGCGTCAGGCTCTTCGTAATCAGCATCGTATCTGAATATGCTGTCGTTATTGCTTTGTTCCACTGGATATGTAGGGCTTGCTTACTAAATTGTCTGCTAATCTGTTCAAAGGTTACATTCATCGCTCTCCCCCCTTGATTATTATAGTGCGCCGCGCACAATATTCCCATTTATTTTTATATTTTCCATATATATAATCACTGGAATAGTCATGTTACATTATTCGTGACCCTATATCACAGGAGGAGATTCAGATGAGCAGCTTCGTAAAAGATGTGAATGAGATTACCAAAAGAATCAATACACCTACGACCTTCTATAATGCCGAGACACTAACTGTCTATTGGGAGACTTCGCCCGAAGTGATCCGCAGCATTCTGCCTGCCCCGCTTACGCCGGGTCCAAGACCGCTTGTGCATGCTTTTGTAGCCAACTATCCCCGCACCAGCTTCTGCGAGCCTTACCGTGAAGCTGCGGTCTTCGTTCTGGCATCGTACAACGGGCAACCGGGCACCTACTGCCTGTCCATGCCGATCAGCGATGATATCGCGATGGGCCTGGGGCGTGAGATTTACGGCTTCCCCAAGAAGATGGCCGACATCGGTCTCCAGAAGGAGGATCAGCATATAGCAGGCAGCGTCTCACGGCGGGGCACTGAATTCTTCCATGTAGAAGCTGCACTTAGCGGTAAAATGAATGCCGTAGACGGACAGCGCATCATTTCTGAACATTATGGTGATGGCCTGCCTGTCTTCAATATGAAGTATTCTAAGTCTCCAGATGGACGCGGATTTGATCTTGGACCGCTGCTGATCCGGCAGACAGCCTCAATGGATATCAGTGTGCGCACAGCGGCAGAAGTTGAGATTCACCTGCATGACTCTCCGCATGATCCTTGGGCCGAGCTGGAAGTCGTTCGTATGCTGGGCGGCATCTACACGGTCAGCAATACCGTCCTTGAACGCGGTGAGGTTCTGACTGCTGTAGATCCTGAACAGTTCCTTCCCTACTCCAACTTGCGCTGGGATTGGTGGAATTAATGGAGGTGTGCCTGTGAGAAATCCATTTGATTTGAGCGAAAAAGTAGCAGTGGTGACAGGCGCAGCCGGGGGAATAGGCGCGGAATTGGCTCAAGCTCTGGCCGGGCAAGGGGCGGATGTTGCCCTGCTGGATGTAAGAGTGGACGAGCTGGAAGCGGCGCGGCAACAGATTGAAGCCCAGGGCCGCCGGGCGCTTCCGCTCCAATGCGACGTAACCCGCAGCACGGAGATTGAATCGGTGGTAGCAAGGATGCTGGAGCATTTCGGACGGTTAGATATCCTGGTGAATAATGCCGGAGTTGCCTCCGCAGGCTCTGTCGAGGAACTGGCGGAAGCGGAATGGGACCGGGTGATGGATACCAATGTGAAGAGTATTTATCTCATGTCCAAAGCTGTGATCCCGGCCATGAAGGCACGCAAGGCGGGCCGCATTATCAACCTTGCTTCCATCTGCGGTGTGAAGGGCAGCAAGCTGGCCGCCCTGCATGCCTATAATGCCTCCAAAGGCGCTGTCGTGAATCTGACCCGCGGCATGGGTGCGACCCTTGCTCCTTACGGAATCACAGTGAATGCGATCGGACCCAGCCTGTTCCCCAGCCGGATGACCCGCGCACTGTACCAGGACCAATTTCTGGAGCAGTATAATACGCTATGCCCCATGGGCCGGCCCGGCAACCCCGATGAATTGAACGGCGCTGTCCTCTACTTCGCCTCGGATGCTTCCAGCTACACGACAGGCCAGACGCTGTATGTGGACGGGGGCTGGACAGCCGTCTGATCCTAGCATAAAGAGCTGTCTTCCTAGCCTTGGAATGGCTGGAGGGCAGCTCTAGCTTTTACAGAAAGGGACGTCCCTTATATGGAGGGCGAATCAGAACAAATCCAACATCCCATCCAGCCGGTCAATCACGTAATCATGACTGCTCACTTCACCGAAGCCGTATCTTGCATATACAAAAGGAATCCCCGCGAACCTGGCCGCCTTCCTATCCCCTTCTGTATCGCCTACATAGACAGGACTCATCAGATGATTTCTGTCCATGACCAGCTTGATATTCTCTCCCTTGGACAGTCCGGTTCTCCCCGGATTCTCGTAGTCTGTGAAATACTTCTGCAACCCATGATACGCATAACAGGCCTCAATGTACCCCGCCTGGCAGTTGCTTACGATGAACAGCTTATATTTAGCCGATAATGCCTGAAGCACCTCTTCCACCTGTTCGTATAATCTTCCGCCTTGTCTCGCCAGCACATCACATTCCATGTCACAGCAATCATCCAGCATCCTCTGCCGGGTATCCTCATCCGTATCAGGGAACAGCCTTCGACCAACCTCCGGCACCGGCAGCCCCATAATGCCTTGTAAATCTTCTATACTTACTTCATTTGCAGCTCCATTGTAGCTGTTAATCACATGATTCCATCCTGCCACTACAGTCTCCGTCGGGTCCCATAACGTACCGTCCAGATCAAAAATAATACTGTCCATTTCGCATTCCCCTCACCTTCAGATCATAGTTGTTGTTCTAGAGGCCCCGCCCAGATCAAATGCACCATATTCAGCGAATAGCTCTCTGCTCTGCGGATCTGCATCCCCGACTCCCGCACCAGTCCAAGAACATCCCGGGTCTGATGGCATCCATAGATGCGGTACAGGAGCGGATTCAGCGCCCGTTGCAGCGAAGTAACCATTAGGTTAGAACCGAGTCCATGCTCCAGGAGCAGGATGGTGCCGTCCGGCTTACACCAGCGGTTCAGCTTCACCAGCAGGTTCAGCGGGTTCTTATAGCTGCATAAGGACAGCGTGGAGACAATCGTATCGAACGAATGCGCGGCAAAGCTCATGTCTTCGATATCTGCACATATACAATCGGCATCCAGGCGGTACTGTCCGGCGGCCCGTCTAGCCTTCTCAACCATAGCTCCGCTGAAGTCCACAGCCGTGATCTTGACGCCTTGAGGATAGAACGGGAAGTTCGCCCCGGCTCCGACGGCAAGCTCCAGCAGCTCACCCTTCGCAGAACCGATTAGCTTCTGGCGCCAGCGCCGCTGCTTCGGATCTTCTCTTTTACGGTCATAGTCCGTGGCCTGCCTGTCAAAAATCCGTATCAGCCGCTCTGTATCCATCCCCACCGTTCACTCTCCTTCTTAATACAGCCGCTTCTGGTAGCTCTCCTCTATCCCGCGCCGCACCACTTCCTCTGTGAACTCCGCTGCATTCACATGAGCGGCGATGATGGCCTGAGCAGACGGGAGCGTGGCTTCAGCAGGCCAGGTGCCGGGGTCCCAGACCTGCGATCTTTTGAAGGCCTTGGCACAGTGCATATAGCATTCCTCCACCTTCACCCCGATCCCCAGCGCAGGCCGCTTGCCTCTGGCTCTCATCCGATCCAGAATAGGCTCATCCTTAATGATATAGGCTTGCCCGTTAACCCGCAGGGTCTCTTCAAGTCCCGGGATCACAAAAATCAGACCGATATGCGGATTAGCCAGGATATTCAGCAAAGAGTCCAATCTGCGGTTGCCCGGACGTTCAGGAATGACCAGATGTCCTTCATCCAGCACCAGCACCGAACCGGGCGCATCCCCGCGCGGAGAGACATCGCATGAGCCGTGTTCATCTGCTGTGGACAGAAATAATAGAGGGGACATCGCTATATAATCACGGCAGTGATGATCCAGCTGATGGATCGCTTTGCGCTTCACCACTTCACTCGGATAGCCCAGAAGCTCTCTAAGCTCATTTTCCGATGTCAGCATGTCATGAAAAGGTTTATTCATCCCGCACCCCGCTTCTGATTATTATGTTAACCGTACTCCGCCTAACGCCAGACCTTCATCCGTTCATCCAGAGTGGAAGTATGCAGCTCCAGCTGAATCCCATCCGGGTCCAGGAAATTCACCGACCAGCCGGTTCCCCGCTGAACAGGTCCTCTGACGATCTCAACGTGATGCTTCTGCAGGATGTCTACAGCATCATTGAAATCTTCCTCTGCGATATAAAAAGCTACGTGATCCATCCCGGCGAATTCGTCTAAAGGCTCCTTGGTAACCGTTCGTTCAAGCAGACAGACCCAGGCGCTGCCCCACTCCAGATAGGCATCTATCCGGCCGCGGTGTCTGACATTCATACCCAGAATGCCCTGATAGAACTCCAGAGATGCCTTAAGATCGCGTACCTTAAGTGTGATGTGACTGAATCCGGTGACTTTCATTTGATCATCTCCTCCTATCATACGTTCCTTAGTTCACTACAACCATCTCACAAACTTCTTATGTACTACTTCGATCTGATGCCGATCTGCCCATTCCTTTAGCGCCTTTATCCCTTGATCTTCCTGCTCCGGGAAGCGAAAACAGTATTTGTAAGGAACCAACAGGTGCGCTTTAGGCTTTACTGCGATCACGGGCATGAGGTGTCCTTTGATGAAAATCCGCTTAATAGCAGAGGCTTCAATCTCTACATTCTTGATCTGCAGGGCTTCCGGCCTTATCCCTATGTTGAACACTCTGCTGAAGGTCAGCAAACGATAGATCATAATTCCTGCAACGGCGGTTGCGATTCCGACGACGAGATAGACCCAAAAATACTCCAGCGGAGTAGTTCGGTCAAAGCGAAGAAAATAGCATATCCAGAATACCATAAGGGCCACCACGCTTATAGTCGCCGGCAATTCAGCAGGACGTTTACCCTTGAACACGATCCTCTTCTCCATCCCTATCCCCCTTCTCATTTATCCTGAAGAACAACAAGCTTCTTCTATCATACAGGGAAATGCTGGAATGAGGAAGGGTAGGAGGGCTGACGACATTTATCAAGCCCATATATGCTTTTTTAGCCACACGATCAGAGTCTAAGGGTTTAGACTCTCATCGACCACTTTTATTAAGCAGCATTGTTGCATTTCTTGCAGCAATTTTCTAAACAACAATGAATGAGAGCCATCTGCCATAGGATGTTCCCTCATTCATACTCTACTCTCGCAAAGTACACTAAAATTTATTCATTAAAATTTTTGACTATCCTGCGGCTACAAGATATTATGGAGGGCATAAGGGCTGACATAGATCAGGAGGACGAACCATGGATGTGTTTGCAGAGTATCTGGCGAAAATCGATAATCCGGTCCATCAGGCAACAGTGGAGGAAGTACTCGCCTGGGTGTTGCAGGAGTTCCCGCAGCTCGAACCGAGAATTGGCTGGAACCAGCCGATGTTCACCGATCACGGAACATACATTATCGGCTTCAGTGTAGCCAAAGGGCATATGGCTGTCGCCCCGGAAAAAGCAGGCATGGATCATTTCGATGAGATCCTCAAGCAAGGCGGAGTAGATCACACCAAGCTGCTGATCCGCATGAAATGGACGAATCCGGTGGATTACGGCCTGCTGAGACAGCTAATCGAGTACAATATTGCCGACAAGGCGGATTGCACAAGCTTTTGGCGGGTATAGCTGCAGCTAGTTATCCGCTCCCGGATACAGAAAAGGACATGCGCGGGTAGCATGTCCTTCTTTTTTGTCACCAAATCACGCCACTGACAATCTTGCGGTGATCTGACACATACGTTCTGAATTTATGCTCCTGTGCGGCATCCTCGAACGATTGCTTGGCAACGAACCAATATTCTTGTGGCCCATTGAACAGCAGATAGTAGCTCTGGTTCTCCCATACCCGGGTGAAAGAGCCCCATGTCATGACGGAAGCGTCCTTCTCCGGACTGAAATTGATCCCCTCTGCATCGAACAGATATTCAAAGTCCTTATTGTACCTTGTATCTGCCGACAATATCTTCGGTAAAAGCAAGGTTCGCATCACAATTGACATTCCCATGGTCAGAACCAGCGTAATCGATATGCCGAGCAGAATAACCGATTGGTTCTGAGTATACAGAATCATGCACACCGCTATAAATACCGCTTGAACGCCAATGGACAGTATGGATTTCCACGAGTGGAAATATAATGCCCGTGCCACCTTGGAAATATGCCGTCCATAATGAAAGCTGATTGTCTCCATCCTGCCACCCTCTATCTCTTCACTTCATCACTTATAGTAGTATAGCATCCAACGCGTAGAAAATCCTGTCCTGTTCACACTTCGCGTGTCTCTTCGGGATGATATAGGATTCGCTGGTAATCCCAATCCTTCGTATCCATATCGCCCAGATACATCCGTTCATGCTCCGGGACAAGCTCATATTTGATTCTAAGCTGCTCCCGGTAGTATTCACTTGGATTCTCCAGATAAGCATAATATGCCGCCCGGCACGCTTCATGCGCCGTTTGTTCGCCATTAAGCTGCTTGTGGAGGTTGTGCAGCTCTTTGAGCTTCTCTTCCGCATCCGCAGAATACAGCGAAGCGCCAAGCGTCACCTCGCCCAATTGCAGAATCTGCACCTTAACAGGTGTATCCATTGTCGTGAAGAAGGTCTTATCTGCAACAAGCTCGTCCAGCTCCTCCAACGTATATTCTGCTTCAGCAGGCAGGTTATAGACCGCTACCTTTCCGTCCTTGTATATTACAACATCGACCAGGTATACTGCGCCGCTATACTTCATGAACAGATGGATACTTTTGCCCTCCGTCGTCTGGTAGAACATTTCGCTGTTGACATAGAATTCCGTGGCTGTTGGCGAAAGGGCGATCCGGCGCGCCTCATTGCGCTGCTGCTCACTAAGAGAAATGTCATAGATATTCGTAAGCTCAGGATTCAGACGGGCCACCGTATCCTTCACATGCTGGTAATAACCCGCTTCATTGTAAATCCACTTCGCCGACTCTACCGTATACGCACCCAGTCCATGAATGGACAGCTGCTTCCCGGAGGGGACTGCCGGCGTTAACCAGCCTGAATTTATTTTGCCGGATAAGCCCTTAAGATCTGTAAGCTCCCAGCAGTTGACCATGCCGTCTTCGTACACATCTACATTAATATAGAAGTAACTTCCTCCGTTATGGATGATTCCGGGAATGGAAGTCCCTTCCACCGTCTTGATTCTTCTAATTGCCCTCATGTGAAACCCTCCTTAGCTAGGACTTGGCAAGTGGTTCGACGGCTGGCTCCGGTCCAAGCTTCACGCACAACGTTGCAATCAGGGCTATCAGGAACCCGGTGGTACATGCGATCAGGAAGCCGCCGAACCCTTCCCCCAGATAAGCAGGCAGCGTAGCCAGCCCCGGAAAAGCGAATGAAATTGCAGACGAGCCGAACATCCCGACCATCCCGCCGCCAATCGAGCCTGCAATGCAGACAATAATCATCGGCTTACGCAGCGGCAGATTGACCCCGAACATTGCAGGCTCGGTGACACCGAACAAGGCCGATATCGATGCTGACAGGCTTAAGGTGCGGAACTGCTTGTCTTTGGCTTTGATGAATACCGCAAGCGCTGCTCCTGCCTGGGCAAATGCGGCGGGACCCATCAGCGCGAGGATGGTGTCTGAACCGCCCGTGCTGATATTATTGATCGCCAGCGGCACCAGACTCCAGTGCAGTCCGAAGATGACCATCGGCTGAATGATCGCCCCCAGCACCATTCCGGCGCCGACTGAGCTGAGATTATACACTGTACGGTACCCGTCTGCCAGGGCGTCCCCGGCCAGCGCCCCCATCGGTCCGAATACCAGCAGCGTCACCGACGATACCACGATCACGGAGATCAGCGGAGTGAAGAAGCCGCGGATGACCTCCGGCAATATTTTGACACAGAATCGCTCGACATAGACCAGCAGGCCTACCGCCAGGATGATGGGAATAGCGCTTGCAGGATAATTCACCGGCTTGATGCTCATGCCCATAAACTCAATGACTTCGTTGTTCGCAAATAGTGTAGTCAGACTGGGATATAGCATAACCCCGCCTATAACGACCGCCGTAAAAGGATTCGCCCCGAATTTACGGGCTGCCGTAAACGCCAGCAGCAGCGGAAGGTAATGGAACAGGCTGTCCGCCATAGCATTCAGCACCGTATAGGTGCCTTCCGTCTTGCTTAGAAGCTCCAGCGCCACTGCACCAGCCAGAAGCCCTTTCATGATTCCTGCCGCGCTCAATATATTAACTATGGGAAGAAAAATACCAGAAATGCCGTCAATAATGATATTGACCAGACTGCGTTTGGATGGCTTCACGACTGTCTCCTCATTCACTACGTTCATATGATCCCCCTGCATTCTTACTCCACTGTAATACGAATGACCCGCAAGAGTCACTTTTCGCAAAGTACCCTCCTACGGGTCAAGCTCAACACCGGCGTTATTGCCGGCTCGGTTCTCTAGAAGACTTTGGTCGTCCATGATTCGCAGTTCCAGGTATCGGTCACGATATCACGGTAGAATTCAGGCTCATGCGAGATCAGCAGAATGCTGCCCTTATACGCTTTGAGCGCACGCTGCAATTCTTCCTTCGCATCGACATCGAGATGGTTGGTAGGCTCATCGAGTACCAGCAGATTGCTCTCCCGGTTAATCAGCTTGCACAGACGTACCTTGGCCTTCTCGCCGCCGCTCAAGACAGCGATTTTGCTCTCAATATGCTTGGTGGTCAGGCCGCATTTCGCCAGTGCTGCACGAATCTCGAATTGGGAGTAGGAAGGGAATTCGTTCCAGATCTCCTCAATACAGGTGTTATAATTGGATTCCTTCATTTCCTGCTCGAAATACCCGATCTCCAGCAGATCGCCAAGCCGGGCTGTGCCCGAGATAGGCTGGATCTGGCCGAGAATACTGCGCAGCAGCGTGGTTTTACCGATACCGTTCGCACCGACGAGAGCAATCTTCTGACCCCGCTCCATGCTCAGGTCCAGCGGACGCGACAATGGGGAATCATACCCGATTACCAGATCCTTGGTCTCAAAAACCATTTTGCCGGAGGTCCGCCCCTGCTTGAAGTTGAATTGCGGCTTCGGCTTCTCCTTGGCAATCTCGATGACCTCCATCTTATCCAGCTTCTTCTGGCGGGACATTGCCATGTTGCGGGTCGCTACGCTCGCCTTGTTGCGTGCTACGAAGTCCTTCAGATCGGCAATCTCCTGCTGCTGGCGCTTGAACGCGGATTCCAGCTGTGACTTCTTCGCTTCATACACCTGCTGGAAATATTCATAATCGCCCACGTAACGCGACAGCGACTGGTTCTCCATATGGTAGATCAGGTTGATCACGCTATTCAGGAACGGAATGTCATGCGAGATCAGAATGAAGGCATTCTCATAATCCAGCAGATAACGCTTCAGCCAGTTGATATGCTGTTCATCCAGATAGTTCGTAGGCTCATCGAGCAGCAGAATGTCCGGCTTCTCCAGCAGCAGCTTCGCCAGCAGCACCTTGGTCCGCTGACCGCCGCTGAGGTCGTTGACATCCTTGTCCAGACCGATATCGGTCAGACCGAGGCCGCGTGCGGTTTCATCGATTTTGGCATCGATCATATAGAAGTCCTGGCTGGTCAGCATGTCCTGAATCGTTCCGACATCCTCCAGCAGCTGCTCCAGCTCTTCAGGGGTCACATCCCCCATCTTGCCGTACATGTCGTTCATCTCCTGTTCCATATCGAACAGGTATTGGAAGGCCCCGCGCAGCACATCCCGGATGGATTGCCCATGCTGAAGCACCGCATGCTGATCCAGATAACCGGCGCGCATCCGCTTCGCCCATTCCACCTTGCCTTCGTCCGGTTGCAGCTTACCGGTAATGATATTCATGAAGGTGGATTTACCTTCACCATTGGCACCAATCAGACCAATATGCTCGCCCTTCAGCAGACGGAAAGAGACATCTGTGAAGATGGCCCGGTCGCCGAAGCCGTGACTTAGCTTTTCTACATTTAATATGCTCATGAAGTTACACCTTTTCCTTTATTCTATATTCTCGTCATATTATAAAGGCTAACGCGCCACAACTCCAGAAGGTTTATGAAAAAAGCGGAAAACAGTTACATAGAGTCCTTTCCGGTAGAGCTATTTCATAGTCATTAAAAATCGTTCACCATCCTGATTTATCCATATATTTTTTGCACTGCGATTTTATGGAAGTCGAGTTTCTTATAGACATGCCGTGCTCTAATATTCTTAAGATTGGTGTCGAGTACAATCTTGGGGATTCCCTGAGTTTTAATAAATAGCGAATCAGTATCCCCAAAAACTGCGCCACTTTATTCAGTTAAAGAAACCCATAAATCTTGACACCCATCTCTGCCACATCTTCTGAATTGTGCTGAAGGTTAGTTGGAAGACTATTTTCAACCTATTAGTTAATAACTCTAACGACTCACTACTCCTGCTTAATAGTAATTGCATAGCTATAACCTGTCCTATTATTTATGCATTAGATGTAAGCATATCTAAATGGAAAGGAAAAACAAAAATACTTTTATAGATATAAATATATTATTGATTGACATCTATAGTATAATAATGGTATTTTTATTGATGTAAGGTGTTTATATTTTCTATATTATTATTTATATTACCAATTTTCCCGAAAGTAGGTGGTTTATCAATTTAGTTAGATTCAAATTAAAAGTTAGTCTTGTCCACAAAAAATTGATACAAAGAGAAAGGGTGCAGTTGATAATGAATAATTCAATAAAAAGAGGAAATGCTCCAGTTACTAAAAAAATCTTATCGGTACTAATGGCATGTTCTTTATGTTTCGGACTAAGTTCTACAGCCCTTGCTTCCTCAGAATATAATGACACTATTACAATTAACGAAGATGGCGCAGTAGAAACATATATCGGTAATTATGCAACCAAAAGTATTATTACATCTGAGCTAGACGACACTCTTGCAAATGACTTAAGTGTAGATAAGATTTCTCCACAAGCTACATATTCTATCTCTAATATTAGTCAACCAAGCAGATGGAATTTATTTTCACCTGTCTCAAGTTATGTAGCTTATCCTCTCTCCGTTTCAGCCGCACAGGGAATTACAACAACTGTTAACGCCTCTGTTACAGGCGGTGGAGGAGTAGATATAAAGTTCTTGAAGGCTAACATTGCAGCAACCATTGGTGCAAGTGTGGCATTTACAACAACCCAAACCATTAGTTATCCCAATTCTACTCCAGGTACCAAAGGAAGAATCGTCTTAAGATATTCGCAAAATCAATATACGTATACTATCACTAAGTTAGGCGTAAAATACCCAGGTAGCGCTTTCACACAAGCGTACGATGAGTATTACGCTTTACAAACCGTATCACTTTAATTAATTT
This sequence comes from Paenibacillus sp. FSL M7-0420, assembly GCF_038002345.1. Classification (NCBI taxonomy): domain Bacteria; kingdom Bacillati; phylum Bacillota; class Bacilli; order Caryophanales; family Paenibacillaceae; genus Paenibacillus; species Paenibacillus sp. FSL M7-0420. The sequence goes on from NZ_JBBOCJ010000001.1 coordinate 4,277,671, forward strand.
ATGATGATTAATTGTTACAAAAAGTAGAATTAAGTAATGAATTAAAAATGAGAGTGAATACTTACTATTCACTCTCATTTTGTATTACTACTAGAAGGGTTGCGGAAATATATGAGGAAGTCTGCAATTATTATACTTATATTCTTTATCACATTGATATCAGGATGTGAGAATAACAACACAGAGATATTAACGAAAAAGTTAGATTTTAACCAAGCTATCGGAGTATATACTATTGATCTAGAGCATTCGAAGGACATGACTCCTTCAATTTTATTGGTTGGGAAAACAAACAAATTGAGAAATGATGAGCTTAACGAATTAAATAATCAAAACACTTCAATAACCTTATTAAATGAAAAAAAAGAATCCATAAAATTCAATACAGAAAATATAAAATGGCAAATTTATGATCCTAAATTGTTAGAAGAAGGATTTTCTGTAAGACTAGTTTCTAACAATATATTAGATTTAAAAGAATCATTACTTAATAAAGTTTTAATTGAACACAGAGATAATAAAAAAATAAAAAAGAATATCAATCCAATTTATTTACAATTTTATTCTGGCAAGCAAAACGGTCTCTCTATAATGGAATCACCATTTGCACCCAAAAACAAAATAGAAATAGGAAAGGAATACTCTTACGCATATAAAATTTTAGATTCTAATAAAATTATAACTAATGATATTCGATCAGAAATTATTTATCCTGATGAAGCAAGAGAATTTATTGAGATTATTAATGTTAATGTTACTCGTGATGAATATTCAGAGGATCAAATTAAAGAGGAATTTAAAGATAGTGTAGATGAAAAAAAATTAGAAAATATTGCAGTCTATGAAGTTCTATGTACATATATTATTAAGAAACGAGGAAATATTGTTTTCCAACCAGAAATCAAGCTCTTTTTTGATCAAAAAGAACAGAGTTTGGCCCCTTTTGAACCAATTTGTTTTTTTAATTTTAATGAATAATCAAAATAAAATAAAATTGGAGAAGATAAATATGTCATTTATTAAGAAGTTTTCTATAATTTTAATATCTTTAACATTGTTTTCAGGGTGTGAAGGTAAAAACTCTGATTCACCAAATAATAAAACTTTAAATGATGAAGAGTATAATTTGACAATTACTAATAACAGCCCATTATTTTTGAAAAGTGTAGTTGTGACTGTAGATGAAAAAGACGACACACACATTAATTCTCAAATTGATAGTAATATTAATGTTGGTGAAGTCGCAAAGTTCAGGATCAAGAATGGGAATCATAATTTCAAGATCACACTCAATCCGAAAAAGAACTACTCCGTAAGTAAAGAAGTCAGTGATAAATTCGAACAAGGTAAAGTAATCAATTATCAAGTAGAAATCGATAGAAATGAAGTCACAATTAATAAACAAACCGACAATGGGACATCTGGAGAGTAACCCAAGTTAGCGGAGGTAAGAATGTTAGAATTTAAGGAAATAGGAATCAGTGCAGTTAAATACGCACTCCTGAATTTTGTTCTGGTCATAACAAACTTATTGTTATATGCTTCAGGACCAAATGGGGGCGGAACCGGGGACCGGGAGGAAGGGCTGATGTTCTATCAGATGTACTTGATCTGCCTGATTGCGGGATTTGCCATCTAAGGGGTATGGTCCATTACAGCAGGTAGATATGAGAAAAAAACAAGAGGTCTAACTGCTATTCCTGTGTTATTATCCTCAGTTTTTATCACCAGTGTATTAATTTATGCTAACCGTAGGTACAAGAACCTGTATGATGGCGAGTTTGTGAATGACGCAGGGTCCAAGGTCCTGACACTCTACGCCGACACTTCCCTGTACCTCGTGTACTTCCTTCTGCTCTTCGCTGTTTGCATCAGCGTGCTTGGAATTGTTAAGCGGAACAAATTATCTATACTGGGGCTGCTGCTGAATCTATCGCTGCTAATACTCATAAACCTAATACAATTTGTATAAAACAATACTCTCCATTCTCGCAGAAATCATGGCATGCTACGATGAAGCTATGATGATCCGGAGTCAAGGAGGTGTACAAAATGTATATGGAACAAGGAAACTTGATCATACGGGAAGCAACTATGGCCGATACAGAGCTGTTATGCAACTGGTGGAACGACGGAGAAGTCATGGCGCATGCCGGATTTCCTGAGGGCTTAGGAATCACTGAACAAGAGGTGTTAATCCAATTGCAGACCGGGACAGATTCTGAACGTAAAGGACGTCTGATTCTGGAAATCGATGGTACTCCTGCAGGAGAAATGAGCTACAGTGCGGTTTCTGGACATGTGGCGGAGATTGGTATCAAAATCTGTGATTTCAACCAACAAAACAAAGGGATAGGCACACGATGTTTGGGAATGCTGATCCGCTATTTGTTTGAAGCACAGGGGTTTCACAAGATCATACTGGATACGAATCTTAAGAACACCAGAGCACAGCATGTATATGAGAAATTCGGCTTCCGGAAAATAGCGGTACGAAAGAATGCCTGGGCAGATCAGCATGGTGAATTACAGACTTTTATTGACTATGAGCTATCCCTAACGGAATGGACTCAAAATTCCTGAACGTGACTGGTCACGTTGTGTTCGGTTTTTCGCATACAAAAAAACGCCAACAGATGCATCCCTGCATTCGTTGACGTATTACCGAACCAGACTTACGTCCGGCGCATATACGCACGTACGGTAATCGGAGCGAAGACCGCCACAATCACAGCGGCTCCGATCAGGGAGTAGACCAGATCACTGCCTACCGTTCCATGGTTGACCAGTTCACGGACAGCAGTAACCAGATGCGAGATCGGATTGTTATTCACGAACCACTGAAGCCATTTCGGCATCGTATCAACCGGCACGAAGGCATTCGAGAGGAAGGTTAGCGGGAATAACACAATCATTGAGATCCCCTGTACACTGGAAGCCGTGCGGGCGATCACACCGAAAAAGGCAAAGATCCAGCTGATGGCCCAGGAGCATCCGATGACCAGAACCGCTGCCAGGGCAACCCCGCCGATGCCGCCTTCCGGCCGTAAGCCCATGATGTAGCCCATTACGAAGGTGAGTACCGTAGCAATCGTGTAACGTATAGTATCTGCTAACAGTGCTCCAGCGAGAGGGGCAATCCGGGCAATCGGCAGCGATTTGAAGCGGTCGAACACCCCTTTCTCCATGTCCTCCCGCAGCTGGACACCGGTGACGACAGAGGTCGTGATTACGGTCTGCACCAAAATTCCCGGAATGATTACCGGCAGATAACTGGCCACATCACCGGCAATCGCCCCGCCGAAAATATACGTGAACATCAAAGTGAAAATAATCGGCTGAAACGTGACGTCAAACAATTGCTCCGGTGTACGCCGGATCTTGAGCAGTCCTCTGTAGGCCATCGTAAAGGAATTACGTACCACTTGGCCGAAGCTGGTATGGTTTTTCAAATTACGGACTGCACCCGGCTTAATTAAAGTACTCATGCTAATACTCCCTCCTTCTTCTGTGTACTATCCGGGATAAACCCCGCGTCTTCCTTGACACCATGGCCGGTTAGGGTCAGGAATACTTCATCCAGCGTTGGCTTCTGCACACTCATCTCAAGCAGCGGTATGCCTGCCTCACGAAGGGCGATCAAGAGATCGGTTACCCGGTCCACGTTCCCCATCGGTGCGATAATTTTGGCTGCTTCTGCAGACAGGTTAGAGCGTACCTGAAGCACCTGCTCCACAATCTGCCGTGCCTTCAGCAACTGCTGCGGTTGGACCACCTTCAGGTGAAGCGAGGAGTTGCCCACCGAGCTCTTGAGTTCATCAACTGTTCCCTCTGCAACCACCTTACCGGTATCAATAACGGCAATCCGGTCCGCTAGCTGATCTGCTTCTTCAAGATATTGGGTCGTCAGCAGGACCGTTGATCCCGTATTCACCAGCCTGCGGATCGTCTCCCACATCTGATTGCGCGTCCGGGGATCAAGCCCTGTTGTCGGCTCATCCAGGAAAATGAGCGGCGGCTGCGCAATTAGACTGGCTGCCAGATCCAGCCGCCGGCGCATCCCGCCGGAGAAATTCTTCAGCGGGCGCTTCGCCGCTTCCGTCAAGCCGAATTCCTCCAGCAGGTCAGAAGCCTTGCTGCGCGACTCCGCACGTCCCAGGCCATGCAGCCTGGAGAAGATCACCAGGTTCTCCGTTGCGCTAAGCGATTCATCCACCGATGCATATTGACCCGTCACTCCGATTAACTGACGCACGATCTGCGGTTCTTTTGCCACATCATGTCCGAAGATACGCGCCGAACCTGCGTCAGGCCGAAGCAGGGTCGCCAGCATGCGAATTACGGTTGTCTTCCCGGCACCATTGGGACCCAGCACCCCATAGATCATTCCTGTGCCTACTTTGAGATCCACACCATCCACGGCCCGGTTACTCCCGTAGATTTTGACCAATCCTTGCGCTTCAATGGCGTAGCTGCCGCTCTGGCCTGCTGATTGTGTCTGCTTCATGCTTTATTCCTCCTTGATTGCTGAATCTATAAGGATAGTAACCGACATATTTAAACTGAATTTAAACCTCCTTATACTCTGTCCGGTTGCTGTTACCCTATCCCATTAAACCAAAAATCCGATCCTTTGGGATCGGACTTGCGGAGTACGCTTGCAGTCGTACACTCTATATGCTGTTCTCCTTAATCATAGCCGCCTTCAGCTTCGGGTAATGCCTGGTACTCTTCTTTACCTGCTACAATGTCTGCAATGAAATTCCGCAGCTCCAGCAGCTGCTCTGCATCTTCCGTTAGCTCACAATTCTCGCCAGACCAGGACCAATTCCGTGTGAAGCCGTTGACGGTGATCCTCCAGCTGTCTTCCTGGTAAGGTACCCTCGCGCAGCTCTGCTTGAGGGGTACAAGCTCCAGCTTCCCCATGATGTGAATGCCTCTCATCCGCTCATAGATGCTGCGCATTTCATCTTCAGTCAGCGTAATATCCGCCGTGGCCGTTCCGTTCATGATCAGATCTTTGACCACGGTATCCTGATACGTATTGATCTCATTCTTAGTGACCTCCCCATACCCGTAACGGACGAGAAAATCGAAATCCGCAGGCATCTCTTCAGGCATTTCTCCCAATACCTCCGGCTGCTCCGGAGCGGGATGTGCATCCTTATTGGTGCTACAGCCAACTATGAGCAGTACGGCCAGCAGCAAGTAATATATGGGCCTCACGTTGGTCACCTCCAATATGTCTATTAATACTGTATGTAATTAACAGAATGATTACGAATTAAGCTTATATGGCAAAAAAGCCGGGGCCACAGTCACCTGTGTCCGCCAGCCTAGTATATCATGCTCACCGCCAATTCTTCACTTCTACCCACGCGGCACCCGGTCCGCTCCGTTCAAACGCTGTACCCACAGCTCCTTTAAAAGGCTCCAGCAAGCTCGGGTCCCGGTCGATCAGATCATACACATTCATGATGGCCGTATTCTTCGGGTCGCTCAGATAAGCGTTATCTTCTTCTCCGGTGAACAGCCGCCAGCCGCTGTCCTCCTCACGGGTAGGGGCCTCCCGGTACATCCAGCGCACACCGCTGCCTGGCGTCAGGCATTGTCTGGTGATCATAGCCGCCTTCTCTCCGGCTTCCACCCATGCAGGGTCTCCTTGTCGCAGGATGGTCTGCGCGATATGTCTGGGTTCGAACTCTACCGGATCTCCGAGCTGGAGCGACTGGATAACCCCCGGTGTATTGGTCAACAGCCCCGTGTACCGCCCGGTAAGCGGATCTCTCCCGGTGATCTCCACCCACATCCGTTCAGCCCGTGGCTGCCCTTCAGCCGGATGGGTCAGCATGAAGTGCAATCGCACCATTCTCCCCGTGCCCTGCGCTTCCCGCTCCTGTCTGGAGGGAATAAAAAACGACTCAGGATGCAGCCTGCTCGTCTCTTCCACATCTTCCAAAGTCCATTCCATGAAGTACGCCTCCTAGTCAGTTATACTAGACTACCATTACCCGATTGTAGGAGACACTATTCATTCTGTTAGGAAGACCTGTTCGCTCCGGCTGTATACCTGCACCGTTAAGGGCGCTTTGCTTCCCGCACCGGAATCCATATTTCACTTTTAAAGGTTGGCGAGTGGGTATCCTTGCTTTCATTCCACAGCAGCTCCGGCCCTTCGACCTGCTCGTAATTGGAGGAGGGGAACCATTCGGAATAGATCCGGCCCCAGACATTCTGGAGCGTACCCGGAAAGGGACCCGCCACTTCGAACACAGCCCATGCAGATGCTGGAACCTCAAGCTTGGCGTAGGACGGCGGACATTCCTGCGTGGTAGCTACTCCGATATAATGATCCAGCTCCCCGCGTTCATCCATCCGTCCTTCCGAGAAATTCACGGATGCGCTGATCATCCCGGCCGGAATGATATTCGACAGCTCCTTCAGCTCCCCTATCATCTCCATGCTCAGACTCTGCCACATGGCAGCAATCTCCGGGTTCACCCCGCTGAACTGGATAGCTACCCTTTTCTTGAGTCCAACGATCCGAAAACTCTCTTTCTCCTCAATACGGTAATTCATTTCACTGCCTCCTCTGATGGTTAACTGAAAAGTCATTCGAGGAAAGGCCTTCAGGGGTGTCCCTGCCGTTCTTGCTTCTGAAGGCGTTACGCCATGAAGCTGCTGAAAGGCTTTTGTGAATGCATCCGGCGAAGTGTATCCATACTCCAGGGCAACATCAATAATCCGGTGCTGGCTTCCCTGCAGCTTGAAGGCAGCCAGCGTAAGACGTCTGCGGCGGATATATTCCGAGAGCGGGATACCGGCCAGGAAGGAGAACATCCGTGTAAAATGATACTCCGAGCATAATGCGTAACCCGCAGCCACTTTTACATCGATCTCTTCCTCCAGATGCTCTTCAATGTAGAAGAGTGCAGCATTCATATCTTCCAGCAGGTTCACCGTGCACCACCCTTTCCTCACCATCAGATTAACAGCTACGCAGGGAATGCATCCGACAGTTCCTGCACCATATTAACGGGTACTTTCTTATTTAAAGACAATCCGCAAATTTAGAGGCATAATGAAGCATAGAATATATACGAATAAGCTAAACAGGAAATCCCCATTACATGGTTAAAAAGGGAGGTTGCCATGAAGCTTGTCCCCAACTGCATCACGCTCAGCCGGATCGCACTGGCTCTTCTGCTGCTGTACCTGGCGCCGCTGGGCACGGGCTTCACTATAGTCTACCTCCTGTGCGGAATTACCGATCTGCTGGATGGCCCTATTGCCCGAATGACCGGTACGGATAGCAACCTCGGTGCCAAACTCGATTCCCTGGCCGACATGACACTGGCAGGCACTGCACTCTATACCTTATATCCGTTCCTTGGTCTTACCCTCGGCCTCATCCTGTGGGTCGTGCTGATTGCCGTCATCCGGGGAACCTCCATCCTGACCGCGCTGTGCAAATTCAGCACCTACGGCAGCATTCATACCTACGGTAACAAGCTTGCCGGATTGCTGCTATTCCTTACACCGATGCTGCTTCCCTATGTGAATCAGGCGATCTGGACAATAATTGTATGCTTAGTGGCCACTCTATCTGCAATCGAGGAACTGATCCTGCTTCTAATCTCAAGTGAGCTGCAGTTGGACCGCAAGGGACTGTAGTGCGGCGTTGATTAGCATTCTGCATAGCGATGAAGCAACTCCTTGACCTGCCGCCTTGTATTTACGATCAGCACTTGCTGGTGAGCTCCGGCCTGCTTGAGCCTCTCCAAGGTAGTAGCACGGCTACGTGCCTTATAGTTCCAGACCCATTTCACAAAAGCCCAATCCAGCTTCTCTGGGCAGCCTTCATTCATATCCGGCCGGGTCTGGTTATGGTACATGACACGACGCTTCACAATCCGGTAAATACATAATAAACGGGGTAAATCCAGAAAAATAATGACCTCCGCACGCCTCAGTCTGCTATCCATGGTCCTTGAATAATTACCATCTATAATCCATTGCTCCTGATTTGTATATTGCCGTACCAGTTCATCCCACTCTTCATCTGGCTTAGGGACCCAGCCCGGGTTCCAGAAAAGGGTATCCAGATGTACAACCGGCAGATGTAGAAGAGCACCAAGCTGACGGGCCAGGGTAGACTTGCCTGATCCTCCTGATCCGAGAATTAAAATCCGGTTCATAGGCTTCTCCTTGTGCATTTTGACATCATAGTGATCCATCACTCCAGCCCCAGATACTCCCTAACGGCATCCACAACAGCAGAGGCCACGCTCTCCTGGAACCCGGAGGTCCACATCTTCGCCTCGTCGCCGGGATTCGTTAAATAGCCCAGCTCCAGCAGCACCGACGGCATTACCGTATCGCGCAGAACGAAGTAATTCCCTTTCTTCACGCCGCGGTCTTTGAGACCGGTAGCTTGAATGACATGCTTATGTATTGTCTCGGCCCAAGCCAAGGATTCTTCATGATAATAAAAGGTTTCTGTACCAGATGCTGATACCTCCTCATAGGTATTGCCATGAATGGAAATGAACAGGTCTGCGGGCAGGTTATTGGCGAACTGGGGCCGGAACAGCTCTTGTGAAGAGATAAAAGCATCCCCGGTCCGGGTAAGCCGGATCTCAATCTGCGGGTCCTGCTCCACCTGGGCTGCGATTTTCTCTGACAAGCTCAGATTGAAATCCTTCTCCAGCCGTCCGCTGACGGAGACTGCCCCGGGATCTTCCCCGCCGTGTCCCGGATCTACCACAACCTTATAGACCCTGCCGAGGTAGGGTTGGCTGCTGCTCTGCGGTTGACCCGTACTTCCGGGTACACGAATGACCGAATCCTCTGCCGGGGCTGCACTTAGACCTGTATCGGCAAGCTTCCCGCCAGAACCGCTGCCGGCGCCATCGCTACATGCCGCCAGCAGCAATAGGCTGAGCCATACGGCGGCTATCAGGTACGTTTTCCTCATTCCGGTTGCTCCTTCTCGCTCACTTCCTGCACGTTGCCTACTTCCATTTCAGCATACCGGAGGCTTGATAAGCAAGACCTAATTCTCAGCAGCTTCAGGGGCGTTTTCCCCGCCAGCCTTATCCGGTGAATTCAGCAGCACCAGCCCCCCGATAATGATCAGCAGACTTATGCCGGTGAGCAGATTGAACGGATCATTCCAGATCAGGATGCCGATCAGTGCTGTCAGCGCTGTCCCCACGCCAGACCAGATGGCATAAGCCAGGCTCAGAGGTATGGTGCGAAGACTGATCGATAAGCAGTAAAAAGCCAGGCCCATTCCAAGCACTACTCCGATCGACGGCAGCACACTGCTGAATCCATCGGAGAGCTTAAGCATAGTCGTACCGAAGATTTCTGAAATAATAGCAATGCTTAACGCTAAGTAACCTCTCATCTCTACACCCCCGTTGACAGCTTCAGCAGAACCACACCGCCAATGATGAGGATTAAGCCTGCTATTTTTCGCACATTCAGACGTTCCTTATAGACCAGCACGCCAACCAATGCGGTTAACGCCGTTCCCACGCCAGACCAGATGGCATAAGCTGTCCCGAGAGGGATTTCTTTCAGCGCCAGTGACAGATTGAAGAACGCCAGGCCCATGCCAGCGACCACTGCAATGGAGGGAAGCAGCTTTTTGAAACCGTTCGATGCCTTAAGCATAGAGCTGCCGAAGACCTCACTCACAATGGCTAAGGATAGTAACACATAAGCATTCAATGGGGTTGCCTCCTTAATGAATCATTTCATATAATTTCCGGATGACCTTATCACGCATGTCATCGCTGATCTCGCCGATCCCGAATACCTCCGATAACCACAGGCCGTCTACAGCCAGCCGGACAATGGAGCCAATTACCGGGTCCAGCCCATCATTCTCGATGTTCTCTTGCCAGACGGTGTAATGCTTCCTTAATTCATCCAGCAATTCACCGTTTGTAAAAAGCGCTGCGTTAAGAGCAACATTCATGTCCTGCCCATCCTGATCAGCTTCCACGGTAGACTGCAAATAAGCACGGCTCCACTTCCCTTGCTCCCGCGTATCCTGGGCCGCCCTCTTCTGGACATCTGCAACGAAATCATTTGTGATGCCCGAAACCATACTGTAGATTAATGCGTCTTTACTCGGAAAATGGTGCAGCAGACCGCCCTTGCTCACTCCTGCTTCAGCAGCCACCGCTTCAAGTGTAAGCTTCTCAATTCCGCTATTCCTAACAATCGTTGAAGCTGCAGCCAGAATCAGACTGCGTTTGGAATTACTGTTCACAATCATCACCTCGTCATTTACTATACCGTCCAGACGGTTTGTTTGTCAAGCAGATGAATTGCAGCACAAAGCGCTCATCAGCTGATGAGCGCTCCCGCAACTTATACTGTTCAATGGATATGCCGTTACAGTTAAGACCCTGACAAAAGTCCGCGGATATAGCCGCTTAATTCCCCGGCAGTCTGCTCATGCGCAGGCAGCCCCGGATGGGTCCGCGCGCCCATCGTCTCATTCGTCACATTCGGCAGCTGGAACACCGACACATTCTTGTCGCCCGTGGATCTCATATATTCATCCACCGCACGGTATATCGTTGGCATCAAAGAGAGGCCCAGCATTCCATACACCCAGAGAAGATGCGCTTCGGGATTATAGCTTCTCAGCTTCGCCAGGAACCTCGTGACTGCGGCCTCGAAGGCGGCCAGATCCTCCTCATGATAGCTTCCGTCTTCATTCAGCCGCTGCTTATAGATACGTCCGGTGTCCTCATCCAGCCACTCGGGGGAGTTGAACGCGCCGTCATCATTGGTGCCCAGGTTGACTACTACCACATCCGGCTGCCAGGCCGCAAAATCATTCATCGCATGCGCCCCAAGCGCTTCATTACGGGAGCCGGTCAGCAGACCGCAGACCTGCTCGTAGATGTCAGGGATATTGCCTCGCGGATTGTTGTCCCAGCTGGAAAGCACACCCCATCCGCTCTGAGAGATTACCCGGAATTCAGCCTGCACGGCATCGGCAGTGATCGCTGTATAGTTATGCACGCCGCTGAACCAGGCGGGAATCCAGTCCTCTTCGCTCTTGGAACCGATGACTCCTTCACCTGAAGTGATACTGTCACCGATGAACTCCAGCCGGTACGGCTTTGCTTCAACAGGCAGGAAGCTGCCGTCTGTGCGGACCGCATGGTACTGAAGATAAGAGCCGGGATCGCCGCTCATCGCCTGGACCTCTTTTACAATCCGGATATTCTTTACCAGCTCAGGGTTCATTCCTCTGAATACGCAGATCCAGTGCCTTCCGGCATTCACCATCTGTCTGCTGACGGGAACGGAGTTGATCAGCACACTGATCCAGGACTCGTGATGATCGTAACCGGATTCTACTTCAAGCCACAGCTCGGCGGCCCGGAGGTTCACCTCTATCGCACTGCCCGTCCAGAATAACGTCAGGGGGTTAAGCGCTCCGGTCGTTCTGCCATGAATCTTCAGATGCTTGATCTCTGTCAAAGGCTGTACCTGTAACTGCAAATGGGAATAGCTGCTCATTCTAATCCCTCCTGTTTGGCGGCAATCGAGAAGCTGCGGACCTTCATCCACTTCCCGCCCACCCATTCGTCGACGGTGCCCTTCCGCGTTCTAACACAGAACTTATGCGAGGTCCCGCGGTCAAAGCCCGTTGCTTCATATAACAGGTCTTCTCCCTGCTGTCCCTTGAAATACACCTGCTTCAGGCCGAGTCTGTTCAATAATTCCTGCTTCACACTGTCTGTATATTGGCGCGAGAATTCTTTTGTCATGGTTGTTCCTCCTGCTTCGTTTATCAACGGTTCAACTTCCCGGATGCTTCTTAGAGAATAACGTATATGCGGCGAATTTTCACCTTTATTTTTCACCAAACCGCCCTTAAATCCGGTTGATTTTGAACTCGGCCCTGTAATAGAATTAATGGATTATATAGAAAAGGATGCGCATACGCAATGCCTTACAAGGAATCACGTCCGCTTCGAAAAAGGTCGATTCTGTTCTTCTCGCTGATCATGCTGGTGAAGAGTTATTTCGCCTGGTATTACTTATTCGAGGACGGTCCAACCTGGACCACCTGGCTGAAGGAAATCCCGTTCGTGCTGCTGCTGTTCTGCCTCATTGAATGGTTCGCCACGAAGCACAAGGTCGCGATCTATCTGTTCGTCAATCTGCTCATTACCGTCCTGTTCTTCTCTCTCATCGTCTATCATAATCATTTTGGAATGATTGCTACGTCCCAAGTCTTCGGTCAGGTCAAGCAGGTAGGCGCCGTCAAAAAAAGTATATTCGCTGTCGTGCATCCGCAATATATGCTTATCTTCGTAGACATCATTATCATCAGCCTGATCATGCTCAGACGGAAGAAAGCGCTGGCCTGGAAGCATTCCATGTCCCGCCCCAGCAACCGCAAGGCGGTAGCTATCCTGTTCTGTATCTCGCTTACGCTGTGCATGATGAATATCTTCCCCAATAAAGCCAGTATGAACGAGAATGTCAAGGCAGAGCAGATGGGCATTCTCAATTATGAAGCTTACGCCCTGCTGCGTGAACCCGCAGAGGAGCCTATGGACCCTGCGCAAATCTCTCAGGCTGGTATCGATAGGACAAAGGGCATTCAGCAGAAGGCTGATCCAGTCCTGTTCGGAGCTGCCAAGGGCAAGAATCTGATCATCCTGCAGATGGAGTCGCTCCAGAACTTCCTGATCAACCTGTCGGTGGACGGAACCGAAATCACGCCGAACCTGAATAAGCTGGCTGGCGGGAGCTACTATTTCCCCCGGTTCTTTCAGCAGGTAGGCCAGGGCAATACCTCGGATGCCGAATTCATCGTCAACACTTCTTTTTATGTGCCGCCGGACGGTCCAGCCACAGATAAGTATGCTCCGAAGGAGCTGCCGAGTCTGCCGAAGCTGCTGGAGGCACAGGGGTATGATACCGCGACTTTTCATACCAATAATGTAGAGTTCTGGAACCGCGGGGAGCTGTATAAGGCGCTGGGCTTCAATCAATATTATGACAAAACCTACTTCGGTGAAGAGGATGCCGTCTTCTACGGCTCCTCGGATGAAGTTCTGTACCGAAAGACCTCTGCGGAGCTTGCGCGGATGGATCAGCGTGAACAGCCCTTCTATGCCCATGTCATCTCGATGTCGTCACATAATCCGTTCTCGATCCCGGAGAGCAAATACAAGATGACCTTGCCGGAACGGTATGAGGGGACACTGGTCGGCGACTATATCCGGGCGGAGAATTATGCCGATTATGCCCTTGGCCAGTTCATAGAAGAGCTTAAGGGCAGCGGGGTATGGGACAATAGTGTAATCGTACTCTACGGCGATCACCGGGGACTGCCGATTTTCTCACTGAAGGAAGAGGATAAAGTCCTGCTGCAGGAAATCCTGGAGCATGAGTATAATGAGCGTGACCTGATTAATATACCGCTGATCATCTCAGCCACCGGCGTTACGGCACCGGCACTGAAGGAGCAATTAGGCGGCCAGGTGGACATTCTGCCGACCGTTGCCAATCTGCTTGGTGTCCCGCTGGACTATCATATCCACTTCGGACAGGATCTGCTCAACCAGACAGCGTATAACCTGCTGCCGCAGCGCTATTACCTGCCTACGGGTTCATTCGTTAATAATGAAGAGCTGTTCCTGTCAGGCAGCGGGTTCGAGGACGGCCAGCATTATACGTTATCCGGTGACGGGACGGATCTGCTTCAATCGACAGAGGATGAATTCACCCGGGCGCTGGAGCTGCTGCGCATGTCCGACAGTTATGTTACTCAGCTGCCTGACCGGGTAGTTGAAGGTCCGCCGGAGGGCGAATAAGAACTGAATAGGCACCATCCTTCACACAGCAAAGCCCGGTTCGGAGTCCTGTCTCTGAACCGGGCTTCTTTATATGCTTGGTAGGGTTAGCGCTGCTTGTCCAGAAAATCCCGCACAGCCTGACCCGCCTGAAGCGGAAGCTGCATCCAGACATACGCATGAAGCGAATCCGGGATCAGCGCAATTTCATAGCTGTCCAGCAGCTCTGCGAAGGCATTCAGACTGCTGCGGACCCGTTCATCGTTCCATTCCGCTTCGCTGGGCAGGAACAGGACCGGACATTGTATTGTCTGATAATAGTGTTCAAAGGACAGCTCCCAATACTTCTCTATGTATTCGATTCTGACACGGTTCGGACAACAATAGGTATACTTGCCGTCTGGATGCTGCTCCAGGCTATGCGTATAGAACGCACAGAAATATTCATTCCACAGGCCCTCCGCTGTCAGCTCATCCTTCTGCCCGGCTACATACAATTCAAGGCTGTCATAGCACGGTTCCTTCCATTCCTCCAGTTCTGCCCGGAGCTGCGCTTTCTTCTGATTCATCTCTTCCGCCGTACCGTTAAATATACCGTATTCTCCAAATTCGTTATTCAGCGCACCTTCACACACCAGGGATGCTACAAGCTCCGGATGAGCTGCTGCCAGACTGACCGCTACCTGCGCTCCCATGGAGCTTCCTACTACGTGGCACTTCTCCACCTGCAAATGCCTCAGTAACTGATACATATCCTCTGCCATCTCGTCAATATGATAGCCAGTCTCCGGCTTGTCCGAACGGCCATGCCCCCGGAGATCCGGTGCAAGGATGCTGTAGTCCTGCTCCAGTTGCGGGAGAACTCCATCCCACATATGCAGGTTCCCGCCGCTGAAATGAAGCAACAGGACGACAGGCTTGTCATTTAAAGAAAACTTGGCGTTTATGCTTAAATTCTTCAAAGGAATACGTTCCTCAATCATTTCCATTTCCTCCTCCATTCCCGCAATCCCTTGCGTTTGCTTTACCTTATATGTATTTGGCAGACAATGGATTAATTATATACGCGGTCCTTCTATGCTGTCACCAGACGAATAGGCACCAATCCCGCCTTCTGATCATACACAGATAGAAAAGAAGGGCGGGATGCGGAATGAATAACAGGACAGATGAAGAAGAGTGGGCGATCTTCCTGGCGGCTGTCTGCGGACAGACCTATACTCAATTTGCCAATGCAGAGGGTGCATTCGTGGTGCCGGCGGACTTCTCGGCCGTGCACAGCTTTCAGGCGAAATCGATGGGAAATGTCCGGGAGCTGTTCGGCTTCATTCTGGAATCCCCGCAGGAGATCATTGTGGCCTGGCGTGGCAGCATCTCCACAAATGATTGGCTCTCCAACATGAATGCCGCGCAAAAACCGTTCCAATACATTAAAGAGCCCTGCCTGACCCATCGGGGGTTCACCGATATCTATGCATCCGCTCGGGAGGCCATTCTCTCCGTGCTTGGCACTCTGTCCCCGGAGAAGACGCTATTTGTAACGGGCCATAGCCTTGGCGGGGCACTGGCCACTCTGTGTGCGCTGGATGTTGCTGCCAATTCTGCCTTCACCGCCCCGCGGCTGTATACCTACGGGTCTCCGCGTGTCGGGGACCCGGATTTTGCCAAGGCCTTCAGCCGTTACGTGCGCAGCAGCTACCGCTATGCCAATCTTTTTGACGTCACGACGTATGTTCCGCCAACCGTCTACAAGCTGCCCAAGCAGAAGACCAAATACTATTACACTCATGTTCAGACCCTTAAATCCCTCTCCTTCCAGAATGGCAGCCCTGAGCTGAACCATGTCATCCGTAGTTATTTCGCTGTGCTGAGGAAAACCCGGCCAGACTTCACCACTGCTCTGTGCGCTGCGAACCCCGGGTTCTGTCCGGTCCCGGAGCTGGTCACCTGATCTCCGCTCTGAGGATAGACCTTTCTACCGGTTGATCTTACGAATCTCGTCCAGCGGAATCTTCGGGGTCCGGTCCGCATTCAGCAGTCCGTTCACTTCCTGCTGCACATCCGTAACCTGAGTGTAGCAGTATCCGCAGATGTACGGGGTGTCCTTGATCGCCTGCGTGATGCTGCGGAACCGTTCAATGAAGGCTTCCGTGCTGCTGACCTGCTCCCCATAGCCCCACCCTTCGCCGGTGTCGAAGGCAATGCCGCCGAATTCACTGACTATGACAGGCTGACCCCGGTACTCGTAGCCCTGGGCCATCGCGAATTTCCAGTTATTGAACGAGGAGCTGCCGCCAAGCACGCTGCCGGAATCTGCATAACGCTCTAGCAAGACCGCTCCACTCTCCTCATAATCATGCAGGGTAATAATGTCGCTGACCGTATGCTCCCAGCCGTCATTCACAATAACCGGACGGTTCGGGTCGATGGCCTTGGTCAGATGATAGATGCCTTCCGTGAATTTCTGCTGCCGCTTGTTCGTGTAGATCTGCGGGATGCCCCAGGATTCGTTGAAAGGCACCCACGTAATGACCGAAGGATGGTTATATTGCTGCCGGACAATCTCGGTCCATTCGTTCGTGAACTGCTCCACTGCCTCATCATTGAACTCATAGGTGGCCGCCATCTCCGACCAGACCAGCAGCCCCTTCACATCACACCAGTACAGGAAGCGCGCATCTTCAATCTTCATATGCTTGCGGACACCGTTGTAGCCCATCGCGAGAATCGCGTCAATATCGGCAATCAGCGCCTCCTCCGAAGGCGGGGTCAGGTGGCTGTCCGGCCAATAGCCCTGATCCAGAATCAGCTTCTGATACACCGGCGTGTTGTTGAGCAGCACCTTGCCTTGTTCGATGGAGATTTTGCGGAGTCCGAAGTAGGAATAGACCTGGTCGATCACCTTGTCCCCCTCGTACAGAAGGAACTCTACCTCATACAGCACCGGCGAAGCGGGCGACCACGACTGGAGCTTCCACGGGCCATTCGCTTCATGGGTCAGCTCTACATCCAGCTGCTGCCAAGACCGGTCGATATGCAGCGAGACCTGCTTGAAGGTCTTCTCCTGCGTGCTGATCCGGGTCTCCAGGCGGAGATTCGGGGCTGCCACCTGGGCCTCGTATTCGAAGCGGACCGAGCGGTTATCGAGATCCGGGGTGATTTTGACAGACTTGAGATACGAAGGGGATACATACTCCAGCCACACACTTTGCCAGATTCCCGTCGTCTGCACGTAGAAGCACTCGAAATTGTCATCCACCCAGCGCTGCTTGCCCCGGGGCTGTGTGCAGCTCTGGCTGTCCTCTGCCTTGACGGTCAGACGGTTCACCGCTCCGGCACCCGTGTTCAGATAATCGGTAATATCCAGCGAGAACGCCGCATACCCGCCGCGGTGCCCCCCGGCATAGCTGCCGTTCACCCACACCTTCGCCACGTGGTCTACCGCCTGGAAGTTCAGCAGGACCCGCTTGTTGCCCATGCCCTCTTGCAGCTGCAATTCCCGCTCATACCATACATACGGATGGAACACGGTCTCACCGATTCCGCTGGCCTCCGTCTCATACGTGAATGGAACCTGAATCTTCAGATCACCCTTCAGCGCCTCGTACCACTTCTTCCGTTCACCGGCGTTGTCATCGTCATACCGGAAATCCCATTCCCCGTTCAAGCTCTGCCAGGCATCACGGACGAACTGCGGCCGCGGATAATCCTTGATATAGTGCCGGGTTGTCATGGTAATACGCACGCTCCTTATGAACAATAATTTTGTTTTAATACAATAAATATGTATTAATTATTACAGAATCCGCTGAGATGTCAATGGCGACGCAAAAAAAGAACCGAAGCCAAAGCTCCAGGTTCTTCGCTAATCCCTATGTTATTCATCCTAAGGCTCCACGCTATAAAAAATCTTCATCACCAGGTCCTGCTCATAATCGCCGAACTTTTTGCCGAACAGGTTCATGCCGCCCTTGAAGACTGCATTCTCCTTCACGCCCAGCCGCAGATCCACGTGGTTCTGCCTTGTGAGACCTAACTGTTCCAGATTAACAGCGGATAGCTCCTGGTGGTCGATGGTACTGCGTGTGTCATCTACACTCCAGGTCTTGAGTGCGCCGAACTGGGTTCCCGTATCAATCCACCACGAGGGATTCAGCTTCCCGCATCTGCCGCCGAAGTCGCCGGGCGAGGTCCAGGTCCCCACCTCCACCTGGTTAATCCAGAGCGTAATATCCGAAGGCCAGTCATTCTCGTAATTCGGTGCCTCCGAGCAGATCTCCATGGAGAACTGAATCCGGTGAAGCACCGCTCCTTGCGGAATTTCCAGCGGATAGCGGTATTCGAGATAACCTTTGCGCAGCCAGAGCAGCTGGGCCTGCACCCGGTCCGGATGAAAAAATCCCGCCGGTGAATCCTCCGAAATAATCGGACCGTTCTCACTGACCATCCCGCAGGTAGGCGCCACTTCGCAGGCTGTGAAATTGCCGATCGGCATGGATATCTCATAGCAATATTCGCCTTGACCGGCTTGCAGGCGGCGCTGCGGAGCATTGATCGTGATCTTGATGTCATCATAAATCCGGCTGCATACCTTCATCGCCCCGCGTGAAGCGGGCAACAGCTCCGTCTCAATCAGCCCTGCCTGCTCAAGCACCTTCACATTGGAGGCTGCCGTAGATACAGGAATCTCCAGCGCCTCCGCCAGCTCCGCCACATTCATTCTCCGCGTGTTAAGCAGCGCCAGCATTCTGAGTCTTAGCTCCGTAGAGAGCGCGTGTGTCACCTTCACCAGCTCATCCGCATGCTCCATGGACAACTCCAGCATATCTTTCACCCCATTTAGCTGTCCGTAATTACATATCCTGCACGAATTGCAACATTCCCCGGATCGAACTCCCGCTAACCCGAGAATATTGCATAAAATGCAGCAATTCCTTCGCATAAGGCAGTTATTCCGGACAATTCCTGCAATCTGTGCAACAATTCTCCCAACGGTGCCGCTGCTGAGATATCAAAGTTGTAAAACTTACAACAGTATAGTCGCTAAAGACATTATGTAGGTGACCGCTCACCTTTGGCAAGAGCGTAGGACTTCTGTCCAGCTTAGCTATCCAGCATCACTACTTGATCGCCCAGCCGGACCTCTCCCGGAGTGATAACGGAAGCGTAGACGCCGAACTGCTGCTTAAGCTCTTTGTATACTTGCTTCAGCAGCGAGCTGTCCCGCTCCAGCGTATCCGGGTCGGTCGTAATCATCACGCAGCGCTCACAATAGCTATCCACTTGCAGCACTGTACTGCCAATCGACAGACGGCGGCCGAGCCACTCTTCCTCCCCCAGCGAGTCCTCACTCACTTCCACCAGGAAGTTGCCCCGGAAGCGGCGCTGGTCTACAGGCTTTCCCCACATGGCTTCAAGGTTCTTCAGACTCTTGTCGGTTACCAGCAGTATGCTGGCCGCGTCTACAGACAGCAGCTGAGGATACTGTTCCTCCGGGTGCGGCGCCTTGAACGCAGACATCGTAATTTCCGTCCGGGTCAGACTCTGAATTTCCCTAAGCAGCTCCTCGTCCCAGCCGAATAAGCGGCCATCCGCAGCCGTTACACGGATATCTTCCCCTGTATATTCCGCCTTATAAGACATCATCTTCGGAATCTTGCGGGCAGTGATATACTGGGACCAGTCTTTTTTAGTCATATCATAAAAGGAACAATACCGGTCCCCCTCCACTCCGTAAGATACAACCTTACAGGCCTCCAGTGCCTCTCCTGCAAAGGATTTTACCGGATAACGGTTAATCGATTTAATCTCCCCAACTGTAACTGACACGCCCCCACCTCTTCTGTCTATAATCTGATAGCTCTGCTACTTTTACTGTAGCGGCTTTAACTTCTGAATCTCTTCTACGGAAAGCCCTGTTGCCTCGGCGATAACAGATAGCTCGATACCTAGAGCAAGCAGTTTATGAGCTGTTTCCTTCTGAGCGTCGGCCTTCCCTTCTGCTATTCCCTTTGCTATTCCCTTTGCTATTCCCTTAGCCATTCCCTCGGCCATACCCTTAGCCTCACCTTCAGACCATCCCTTGGCCTCGGCTACCTTAGCCGCTTCATACATCGACGCCTCGTCATGCAAATACCGCTGGCGTGCTTCGTATTGTCTGCGGGCCTCCTCGTTCTGACTCAGAAACTCCAGTGTGTCCATGGCTTTCTTCAGCACAGGTTCGTTCATCGTAAGCACCTCCCATTTGGATTGGTCTGCTCCCTTCAGGAATAGCAGCCAGTTTACCAGTCCGCCTTGTTCTAAGGACACCGCCTTTTCATCCAGCTTCGGCAATTCCAGAAAGTGAATCTCAATGTCGTCAAGCAAAGGAATTCCCGTGCGGTCCTCCCGCAAGTGAAAGACGTTATGGTATAGAGTATTCGGCAGCAGAGCAAAGTTTATAATGTTGATCGTCACGCATCGCTTTAACTGGTTATACGGCTGGCTCTCTTGCAACTGAGAGGAATACTGTTTGCTCCAATAATAGAGGGTCCGTTTCTCTGTATCGTATTTGTTGAACAACTGCATCTCTACATTGATAATTTCGCCCTCAGTCGTCTTGGCCCGAATGTCGAGAATGGACTGCTTATCCCGAGGAGAGTCCTTGTCGGTGTAAGGATTCAGGAGAATAATGTCACTTAGAGGGGGCTTACCCGCTTCGGCAAAGGTTCGGTTCAGAAAAGCCAGCAGTACATCACGGTTCTCTTCACTTCCAAATATCCGTTTAAACAAGAAATCATTTCGGGGATCAAGCAGCTCCATCCAGTCCAGCCTCCGTTTCGGTCTTATTATACCATTATCGCTGCCTGTTTTGCGTAAGGCAAGAGCTGAACCCTTATGAACTTGCAACAATATAATTACATACACGCAAAAAGAAAAGGACAGCCCCAAGGCTATCCTCTTCATTGCATATAATTACAGGGATTCCCGGATTACCCGCTTGTAATACAGGACCGACAGAAGGCCGAAGATGGAATACAGCACGGTATACAGCCCCATAACGACGAACATCGGAGTAAGCATCTCGGTCCCGAAGAAGAACCAGCCGGATTTTACCGCAAAATAACTGTGGCACAGGCCGATTACCAGCGGAATACCGAAATTGAACAGCTGCTTGAACCGAATGCCGCTCAGGAGATCCCCTTGGGTGAAGCCCAGCTTGCGCAGGATCGTATATCCCTCCCGCTCCTCCTCGCTCTCATCCATCTGCTTGAAATAGAGAATACAGCCGGAGGTGATCAGGAACGTCAGGCCCAGGAATCCGACAATGAACATAATGAGGCCCATATTGGTCCGCTGGTTGAACTCAAATTCATATTGCGAGAAGCTTTGCAGCTCCGGCTTGTGCTGTGTATAAATCTCATAAGCCTGCTTGGCCTGCGAGGACCCGGTAAGATTGATACCGTAATAGATTCCTTCGCCGCTCACTCTTTTTTGCTCATCCGGATCTTTATGCTGAAGCAATTCCTGGAAGACTGAATCATCCACCACGAACACCCCCAGGATCCCTCCGCCAAAATAATACGGCAGCACAGACTGCTCAGACAAACCTGTAAGCTGCTGCTTAATGACCCCACCCTTGATATACAAGTCCAATTCACCGCGATCCTTCAGCTTCAGCATGGTTTGCTTCGTAGTTGTGTAACCCATAATCCGTACCTCGCCCGGCTGCAAATCCATGTTTTTCAGACTGCTCTCACTAATCACGGTAGCCAATAGACTGGTGTCATTGTTGGAGAAATTTTTAGTATCCACGACCTCCTTAAGATCCACCTCTACCTGCACCGTTGGAATCTCCAGCGTGGTATAACCTATGCCGGCCTGATCCAGCGCCTCCCGGAATCCTGCCTCATCGGCCTTCTGAAGGAAGCCGTAATCATGCGGCGAGCTCTCACGCGCGGAGGACTCCACCGAATAATATGAGATATAGCTCAGAGAGAGCAGGCCGATCGCCAGCGCGGATACCGTGGTGATGACCGTCAGCAGCAGGGCATTCGATTTCATCCGGAACATAATGGAAGAGAGTGATAACACCTGCCGAATGGACAGGTAGCCCTTCTTCCTGCGGCGGATGAGATTGAAGAGAAAGCTGACTGAGCCTTTGTAGAACAGATAGGTTCCGATAATCACCAGGGCGAGGATGGCAATCATCGCATACATCAGCCCGTTCATACCCGTGAATCTGCCGCTGAACAGCTCCCCGGACACATAATACCCTCCGCAGATGCTGCCAATCCCGAGCAGGCCGATCACAACCTCCCACAGCGACATTCTCTGAATACGCGTCTGGGAAGTCGCCGTAGCCTTGAACAGCGACAGAATGCTCTGCGCCCGGATGAAGGTGTAATTCATGATCATAATCAGCATATACACGGCGGCAAAAACCAGCACCGTCCGCCGCAGGGCCTCGGGGGAGAAGCGCAGCGCAGCGACCTGATCGACCTCCAGGATTTTGAACAGAATCATCAGGATCAGCCGTGACATCACGAACCCTGCACCGATCCCCGCGAACATCGATCCGAAATATAGAATCAGATTCTCGGCGCTCAGCAGCACGAAGATTCTGCTCTTGGTCAGCCCGATCAGCTGGAACAGCCCGATCTCCTTACTGCGGCGCTTGATGAAGATGGTGTTCGCATACAGCAGGAAGATGGCCACAATCGCAACCAGCAGGACGGAGGACGCGCCGATGGCAGCCCCGCCTTTGATCGAACCGCTGACCTCGTGCATGGCCGGGTCGAACTGCAGCGTCACGAAGGAGAAGTACAGGGCCACACTGAAAATAAGCGCGAACACGTAGAGATAATAGTTCTTAATGTTCTTTTTGAGGTTCCGCAGGATAATATAATTCAGACTCATTGTGTGACACCGCCAAGTACGCCCTGAGTGCTGATAATATCACCCAAGAAGGATTGCCGCGATTCCTCCCCCTTGTTCAGCTGGGTGTAGATTTGCCCGTCCCGGATGAAGACGACACGGCTGCAGTAGCTTGCGGCCACAGCATCATGCGTAACCATGACAATGGTGGCTTCACGCTTGCTGTTCATGGCGGCCAGCTTGTTCAGCAGATCGGACGCAGATTTGGAATCCAAGGCTCCTGTAGGCTCATCGGCAAAAATAATGCTCGGATCATGCACGAATGCCCGCGCCGCCGATGTACGCTGCTTCTGCCCGCCGGAGATTTCCGCCGGATATTTGTCCTTCAGCTCATAGATTCCCAGCTCGCCCGCTACCTGGTCGAATTTCTGGTGCGCCTCCTTCTTGGACATGCCTGTAATCGACAGCGGCAGCATGATGTTCTCCTTGACGGTCAAGGTGTCGAGCAGATTGTAATCCTGGAAAATAAACCCGAGATGATGCTTGCGGAACTCGGCGAGCTGCTTCTCCTTCATCCCGGTGAATTCCTTGCCCTCAATTTCGATTGTGCCCTTGCTTACCCGGTCAATGGAGGACAATACGTTCAGAAGCGTCGTTTTGCCGGACCCGGACGGACCCATGATTCCGACGAATTCGCCCTTGTCCACCTGAAGATCAATGCCCCTCAGGACTTCCTGTTTATTGAATTTGTTACCATAGGTTTTATAGATTTTGTTAGCCTGCATAATAAGCATCTGTTCCCCACTCCTTTTCTATAGCTCTATCATAAGCGGGTGGATGATTATTCTCCTGCGCTTCGCCGAACAAATGGAACAGGCATGTGACACTATTGTCACATACCTGTCAGCCGCTGAAAGTCATTTTCCCTTGGAAAAGTCAGCGTAAATACACTCCCCTGCCCAAGCACGGAAGCAGCGTGAAGTCTAATCAGCAGCGGCTCCGCAACCTGCCGGGTCAGGTACAGCCCCATGCCGGTAGCTGCCCCCTCCTGGCGGAATCGCGATGAGGTGAAGCCCTTATCGTAGATCCGCAGCAGATCCCTGGGGTCAATTCCCTGTCCGCTGTCTTCAATGACAAGCACAACATGGCCGCCCTCCTCACTGCTCCGGATGAAGATATCGGAGGCTTCGCTGTATTTCACAGCATTGGTCAGGAGCTGCCGCAGCATGAAGGCCAGCCATTTACCGTCTGTCAGTACCGTTTCAGCTTCAAGCTCCACATCGAACCCGATGCGTTTGGAGATGCACCAGGATTTCAATGCCCGGATCTCCTTATTAAGAATAGGAGCAAGACCGACCTTCTCAATGAACAGATCATTGCGGATGAAGGGAATCCGCTTCTGGTGCAGCTGCTGGTCGAGCAGATGGTGAATCCGCAGCCATTCGTACATCATCTGTCTTTGCAGGGTCTCGTCCGGCAAGCGCTCTATCATCAGCTGCATAGCAGTCAGCGGAGTCTTGACCTCATGTATCCAGGCCAGCAGCTCGTCCTTCTCCGATTCCAGCAGCCCGACATTCACGGAGGATTCGCGCTTGTAACGGTCCGTCTGGGCGCTCACCGCCTCGTGGACGAGCCGCTCCATCGGACTGCCCGGCTCCAGGACCGCCTGCAGCTCATAGATCTGATCCCAAGAGGCAAGGCTCTTGTAGAACCGGGTCTCCCGGGAATACCTCAGGAAGACGAAGGCCAGGCAAAGCAGCGTATTGAGGAGCACAATGTACAGGACCGGCAGCAGCGGGATGGCAGAATCAATATAGGCCACGAATATAATAATCAGCTGGAGGGCGGCCAGCAGGAGCAGCCAGCTCCGCTTCTCGGTGATGTATTTCCTTATCATTCTGCCGCCTCTTCAGTCGCCATATACCCTTGCCCCACCTTAGTCTCTATGTAGGCATCCAGACCGAGCGGCTCCAGCTTCTTGCGCAGCCGGTTCACATTCACAGTCAGTGTATTATCGCTGACAAAATGCTCGTTGTCCCACAGGCTGGTGATGATCTCCTCACGCTCTACAATAGTGTTTTTACGCTCCAGCAGGATTTTGAGAATCAGCATCTCATTCTTGGTCAGCAGAGCCGCTCCCCCGCTGCCCGTGACTGTATTCTTCACGAACTCAATTGCCGCTCCGCGCCAGGTCTTCAGCTCCGTGCCTTCCTTGGCATAATTATAGACCCGGCGGAGGATGGCCTGAATCTTGGCAATCAGCACCTCGAAGTGGAACGGCTTCTGAATGAAATCATCGGCCCCAAGCTGCATCGACATCACCATATCGCTTGGATGGTCCCGGGAGGAGAGGAAGATAATCGGCACCTTGGAGTGGCTTCGCAGAATCCGGCACCAATGGAAGCCGTCGAACTGCGGCAGCTGGATATCAATCACCACCAGATCGGGCTTTACCTCCGAGAACTCCTGCAGTACCTTACCGAAATTTGTAATTCCGTACACCTCATAGGACCATTGGGCAAGTCTCTCCCTGATCTCCCCGAACAGGGTGATATCATCTTCGATTAGCATTATTTTGAACACAAAGGACTCTCCTTCAGAAGAAATACTATCGGACTATTATACTTCACGTTTATTATATTTGTGAAACCTCCCCTTAACCAAGTAACGTATTAGATACAAACGGCGACAAATTTGAACCTACCGAGGAGCTGATGATCATCGAAACTTTTAGCGCAATCTTCATCTTGTTATTTGGAATTGCAGTTAACTTATTTAGCTTATATGTGCGCAAAAACCCTACCTTCACCTGGCAGGCGAGTGAAAGCTGGAAAATGAAAGGTGATAGTGAACCCAGTGACGCCTATATCAGCTCCATGCGCTTCAGAGGGGCCGTGGGCTTATGGATGGGATCTTTCGTGATGGTGATGGGGATATTGACACTGTGGAGTTCTCTTAGTTAAAGGAATAGCGGACTGCAATAATGTACTATAGCGATTCGCAGCCCCGGTGTATATTCATGGAACTACTTTCACCGGAGGTCTTCATGAATATCCTTTCCTTTATCATCTATTGTATTGTGGTTACCTTCACACCCGGCCCGACCAATATTGTGATCCTCTCCTCTGTGCAACACCATGGGGCCAGGAAAACAATGGGATACGTCCTCGGAGCCACACTCGCCTTCGGACTGCTCCTTGCCGCATCCGCTCTGCTGAACCGCTTGCTTGCTGACATCCTTCCGCATATTCTCGGTGTCATGCAGATCATCGGCAGCCTGTATATGCTCTACCTCGCTTATCAGGTGTACAGGATGGGCCGTTCTGAAGCGGCAGGCCAGCAGGCCTCAGGCTTCCTCTCCGGGCTGCTGATGCAGTTCGCCAATCCGAAGGTACTGCTGTTCACGCTGACGGTTATCCCGGGTTATGTCATGCCCTACTATAGCTCGCCCGCAGCTTCCTCCATCTTCGTCATCGTCATTACGGTGATCGGTTTCCTGGCCTTCACAGCCTGGGTCGTCTTCGGCTCCGTATTCAAGAGCTTTTTGGAGCGGCATCAGATGCTGATGAATAGTATAATGGCTCTGTTTCTAGTATACTCTGCTGTAATGGTATCCGGAATTTTATAGAACGGCGGTGGTCAGGATGGAGCAATTCAATTACAGGAAGTCTGCCGAGATCCTCGCCTTATCGGCCAGCATGACGGATTTCACCTACAAAAAACATTGCCACGAAGAATACGCCGTCGGCGTTACCCTGCGTGGCATTCAGCAATATACACTGGACGGCACCCGGCAGGCTTCGCACAGGAATGGTGTCATGCTGTTTAACCCGGAGCAGGTTCATGACGGCAGCTCTTATGACCGGGCAGGCATTGACTACATCATGCTGTATATCAAGCCGGACCTGATGACAGAGATTGTGGGCCAACAGGAACTTCGCTTCGCCACTCCTATCGTCTATGACAGGGAGCTGGCGCATTGTATCTGTAATCTCAGTCACGCTGTCCAGAGCGGTGCCGATGAATCACTTAGCAGCGAACTGCTTATCCAGCTCGCCAACCGCTTGTCCCATACGGAAATACAGACCGCACGGCGGATGAACAATGCTTTTGCCACCAAAGCCAAAGAAATGATGTACTGCAGCCTGGACCATGTACTGAAACTCGACGATCTCGCGCGCGAGTTCAATCTATCCAAATACCAGTTCATCCGCGAGTTCAAAGCTCATACCGGAACCTCGCCCTATCAATTCTTCCTGAACTGCAAGGTCGAGCATGCCAAGCAATTTATCGAGAAGAATAAGGATATCTATGCCGCTGTGGCCGAATTCGGCTTCACGGACCTGACCCATCTGAACCGGCATTTCAAAAGTGTGTATGGCATCACGGCCCATGAGTATAGGCTGCATCTGCAAAATTAAGCCGGAGCCCATACGAAAGATCATCTGATGAAGCATTCCAATAAAAGAAGGGCTGCCCCCGTCATCCTCATGACTTGGACAGCCCTTCCTTATTTATTTATGGCTTGATCATCATCTCGCCGCCTTCCGGCCGGCTTGTGTAGTTATGATCCCGTGAAGCTTCCTCAATCTGATGGAACGCCCAGTGGATCATCGGCACATCGGACCATACTGGCACGGTCTCACCGTACAGCGGCCCTCTTTCCAGAATCCGGTTGAACACAGTTACCCCCTCGGCACGGGTCAAGGCTTTGTCCGGCTGGAAGCTGCCATTCAGCATCCCTTCCATATAACCGGCCTCTTTCGTTTGGCCGATTGCCTTCTCCGCCCAATGGCCAAGAGCATCGTTATAGCTGTGTTCTCCTGTACCTGAGAGTGCTTTCCAGCGCGCAATGATGACTGCCATTTCCGCTCTGGTGATGCTCTGCTCCGGTCTGAAGCTTCCGTCTGTCATGCCCTTCATTAGTCCGGCACCTGTAACCTGACGGATAGCTTCTGCTGCCCAGTGGCTGCCTGAGACATCCGAATATGGGGCTGCGTCTGCACCTTGCAGCGCCAGCACCCGGTAGAGAATCATGGCTACCTGTGCTCTGGTCAGCGCGTTCTCCGGCTTAAACGTTCCGTCCGGCATACCGACCATATAAGCGCGGTGGCTTCCGTCTGCTCCGTTGTCCAGATTAAGAATAGTGAAGGTGCTGAACTTCCCGATTGGGAAAGTCAGGCCCAGCTTGTTGTCCCCGTAAGCTACAACTGCGGGCTTCACCAATTCCCGTTCTCCGTCACTGTGCTCAATGAACACAGCCAGCTTCGACAGATAAGCTTCTCTTGCACGTGCCTCTGCCGGTACATGACTGCTGTCGAGCGGCAGGGTGATTGTTACCGGGCGGCTTGTCATATTGGTTTCAATCGTTATTGGACGATCTACTACATAGACGTTGCCATTGTTCAGTGCCTTGCGGACAATCTGCTCCGTTCTGGCCCGTTCTTCTACCTGCTTGCGCTCGCTTTCCTGTTTGACAGGAATCAGGTGGAAATACAGGTTCGGATTCAGGCCGCTGAGCGAGGCATTCGGAATGGTAATCATGCCGTTATCAGTATAGATTTCCAGGTTTAGGCCAGCGTCTTGTACAGCCTTCACTGCCGCATCCGGCAGCTCCACACGGACATCTTTTACGATATCCTGTTTGTCCGGAATAAGAATACGTACGCTTGGCGAATGGGCTGCCAAGGTCTTTTCAACCGCTTCAAGAGCTTTGGCCGTTGTAAACGTCACTTTATCGCTCTTGCTGCCATCGTTGTTTGTCGTTCTTTCAATTTCTGTTTTGGCAACAATTCCATAGCCTATGGCCTCAACATCTACTGTTATTCTCTCTATTACCGGTAAGACCGGTGTAGGTGTATTAGAAGGGACATAAGGTGTCTGAGAAGGCTCATTAGGCGCGGCTTGGCGTCTCACGGTAACCGTGTACGTTTTTTCGCTGCCATCCGTTTCCCGAACTACGATGGTTACGGTATTATCGCCTACATTCAGAGTCACCGCAGCACTAGCTTGCCCCGTCCCGGCCGCCTGGCCGTTAACCGTAATGGCTGCGTCCGGATGAGCGGCTGCCAATGTCAGTTGAAGCTCGGAGACCTTGTACTCCACATTAAGACTGTACTCGTACACGCTCGCCGTCACATTGGGTTGAATCGCACCAGCCGATGGCGTAATGCTTGCCAGACCGCTCTTGGGAACCAATGCCCGGTAAGCCGCCTGCAATGCTTCCAGTGCAGTGTCCACTTCCGCCTGCGTGGCAGTGGCGCTTGCCAGTACTGCTTGCGCGTCGGTCAGCATGGACTCGTAGCTCGCCCAGCTTGCTGGCGTGTAGGTCTCCTTGTCCAGAATAGCGGACAAGTCCACTTCCGCTTGCAGCTTGCTCTTGTCCACCACTGGTACCACAGGCACTTCCACCAGCGCTTCACGTGCTGCTGTCAGCTCCGCCAGTGCTGTATCTACTTCGGCCTGCGTAGCAGTTGGACTCGACAGCACCGCTTGCGCGGTGGTTAGCTTGGACTCGTATTCCGTCCAGCTTCCAGGTGTGTAGTCTTCCTCGGCCAGCGTGGAAGACAAGTCCACTTCCGCTTGCAGCTTGCTCTTGTCCACCACTGGTTTCAGCACCAGCGCTTCACGCGCTGCGGTCAGCTCCGCCAGCGCCGTGTCCACTTCGGCTTGCGTAGCCGTGGCGTTACCGAGCACCGCTTGCGCGGTGGTCAGCTTGGATTCGTAACTCGTCCAGCTTCCAGGTGTGTAGTCTTCCTCGTCCAATGTGGAAGACACATCCACTTCCGCTTGCAGCTTGCTCTTGTCCACCACTGGCTTCAGCACCAGTGCTTCACGCGCTGCGGTCAGCTCTGCTAGCGCCGTGTCCACTTCCGCTTGTGTAGCCGTGGAACTCGTAAGCACCGCTTGCGCAGTCGTCAGCTTGGACTCGTAACTCGTCCAGCTTCCAGTTGTGTAGTCTTCCTCATCCAATGTGGAAGACACATCCACTTCCGCTTGCAGCTTACTCTTGTCTGGCTTCAGCACCAGCGCTTCGCGCGCTGCGGTCAGCTCTGCCAGTGCCGTGTCCACTTCCGCTTGTGTAGCCGTGGAACTCGTAAGCACCGCTTGCGCGGTAGTCAGCTTGGACTCGTAACTCGTCCAGCTTCCAGGTGTATAGTCTTCCTCATTCAATGTGGAAGACAAATTCACTTCCGCTTGCAGCTTACTCTTGTCTGGCTTCAGCACCAGCGCTTCGCGCGCTGCTGTCAGCTCCGCCAGCGCCGTGTCCACTTCGGCCTGCGTGGCCGTGGAGCTCGTAAGCACTGCTTGCGCAGTCGTCAGCTTGGACTCGTAATTCGTCCAGCTTCCAGGTGTGTAGTCTTCCTCGGCCAGCGTGGAAGACAAGTCCACTTCCGCTTGCAGCTTGCTCTTGTCCACCACTGGTTTTAGCACCAGCGCTTCGCGCGCTGCGGTCAGCTCTGCCAGTGCCGTGTCCACTTCCGCTTGTGTAGCCGTGGAACTCGTAAGCACCGCTTGCGCGGTGGTCAGCTTGGACTCGTAATTCGTCCAGCTTCCAGGTGTGTAGTCTTCCTCATCCAATGTGGAAGACACATCCACTTCCGCTTGAAGCTTGCTCTTGTCTGGTTTCAGCACCAGTGCTTCACGTGCTGCGGTCAGCTCCGCCAGTGCCGTGTCCACTTCCGCTTGTGTAGCCGTGGAACTCGTAAGCACCGCTTGCGCGGTAGTCAGCTTGGACTCGTATTCCGTCCAGCTTCCAGGTGTGTAGTCTTCCTCGGCCAGCGTGGAAGACAAGTCCACTTCCGCTTGCAGCTTGCTCTTGTCCACCACTGGTTTCAGCACCAGCGCTTCACGTGCTGCGGTCAGCTCCGCCAGTGCCGTGTCCACTTCCGCTTGTGTAGCCGTGGAACTCGTAAGCACCGCTTGCGCGGTAGTCAGCTTGGACTCGTATTCCGTCCAGCTTCCAGGTGTGTAGTCTTCCTCGGCCAGCGTGGAAGACAAGTCCACTTCCGCTTGCAGCTTGCTCTTGTCTACTACAGTAATCGTTTTGGAGGCCATGTTGGTTTTTCCGTTTTTGGCCGAAGTCACTTCTACCGTGTATTTGCCATACGGCAGTGCCGCTTCCGGCTTAAAGCTCCATGTGCCATCCGCATTCACAGTAACTGTGGGAGTTCCGATGGTTTTACCGTCCTCATCTTTGATGACTGCCGTTACTGTAGCTCCAGGATCTGTCGTTCCCTGGAACTCCGGCTTGGGATCGGTTACCGTCTCTCCGCCCGGAGCTGTGACCTCAATTGCGGGCACTGGAAGATTAACCGTAATCCCCTTGGTGGCAACTGCAGATTTCACACCTTTGGTTGCTGTCGCCTCAACGGTGTACTCCCCATCGTGTAAGTCGCTGCCCGGGGTGAACGACCATGTCCCGTCTGCTTCGACGACAGCATTTCCGCCTGCGCCAGTTACGATCTGTCCATCTTTATCCCTGATTACAATTGCTACGGCAGAACCCTCTTCAGCCTCTCCTGTAATCTCAGGTTTAGGTACATTGACCGGACTTCCCGCAGGCTGGGTGATCTTAAGTGAATCAATGAATTGATCCCTTGGACTGACCGCAAACGGCTTAGCAGGGGCTCCGTAAGTGCTCTTGAGCGAACCCGTGCCATCATAGGACACGTTCACCGTTTTCCCTTTAACATCCGTACCCTCAGGCAGCGTCAAAATCAGCTTCTTGGAATCGGCAGAGTCCACTCTGTAGGTGAGGCTGCTTATAGGCACGGCTGTGCCTCCAATCTCAACAATGAAGCCTGCCAGATTGTCCGTGGTCATCTCCTGGTCGAAGGCCAGCACGATCTCATGTCCATCCTCCGCAATTTGTTCCAGCAGAGAGTTCTGAAGCTCAGGAGCCTCTGCCGCAAAAGTGAAGTATTGCCCATCCTTGAGCGTCACCTTCGCAGCATAGTGAGCTTTATTGGCAAGTGTGATTGAACTGAGCTCATACTCAGTGGCTTGTGCGAAGTCCGTGTCCGTATCGCTCACCAGCAGCTTTACGGCTCCCGGGGCAGCCGATGCAGGAATGGCGATTTCCACCTCTCCTACAGTCCCATTATTCTGAACCTTCCAGATCCGCTGGGCCAGATACCAATCCGTCGAGCCAAGCTGTTCAGTGAATTTAACAGGTTTGCCATTATCGCCCCAGATGAGGTATTGCTTATCCGCAAGCGCAGCCGTATTTCCGCTGTTTGCTTCAGCAAGTCCGCCCAGACCGATTGCGACTTGTGTGTCTTTATTAATGCTTCGGCTTTGCTTCTGGTCCAGCTCCTCCAGAATGTCTTTGCCAAGGCCCGCCACATTGTGATGATACGCCGAGTTGGCCGTCTTGCTCCACAGGAGAGTACCATCCGTACCAATGTAGTCATGGTCTAAAGTGATGCCGTATTTTACAGCAAGATATGTCTCAATCTTCGCTGCATCAGCACTTGTGATGGTGTC
The DNA here is from genome assembly GCF_038002345.1 of Paenibacillus sp. FSL M7-0420. Lineage (NCBI taxonomy): Bacteria > Bacillati > Bacillota > Bacilli > Caryophanales > Paenibacillaceae > Paenibacillus > Paenibacillus sp. FSL M7-0420. The sequence goes on from NZ_JBBOCJ010000001.1 coordinate 4,309,860, forward strand.
ATATAAAATAATTTCCGCTACTTCCGCATTCAGACCGGACCAGTTATACTGGGCAGGCGCATTAGTCGCTCCAATAGACGGGGTGAAGGAGAAGGCTGGAAAAACACTCCTTGTAACAGTTGTATTTTTCCCGTCAATACTGGCGGTATGGCCCGGTGCTCCTATTTGATAATTTACAAGCTGGTGCCTGTCCCGAATCGTCGAAGCGACATAAGTGTATACATTTGTTTCACCCGGACCTGTACTTACACTGTTACCATAGCCGCCCATAACAATTACACCGTTGGAAGACTTTTGATCCGAGCTGCCAACGAGAGCCCCTGCACTTCCATCCTCCGGCCATTTGTACACCGTATACCCTGACCGGAATGTAATCGCTTTGTCACCCAGCAGCTTCGCCGACGAACTATAATGATACGCGCCTAAAGGATTGGCAAACTTCACACTCGGATTAAAATTCACTCCGCTTTCATTGTACTGCGGAACTTTTGCCCCATTAGGAAGGTCGAGCGTGAACGCCACAGGGTTAGGAGAACGATCCTGCCAGCCTGTCAATCCTCCATTTGCAGCCGCTGCGCCATCATCCGCCTTCAGCCATAATACCGGCGCCTGAAGACTTCCGCCTGGAGTTCCGCTGGCCGCGTGCACCTTCGATGTCACAACTGCCGAAGAGAAACCGCTAGCCACCAGTGTCAGCGACAGCAAGGCTTTCGCCGGCCTGCTCCACCAGCCTTTTCGTTTTGCATGAGATTCCATCTTTCACCTTCCGCCCCTTCTATAGTCCTTGTTTGAAACTCGAAGAGATAAAAAGGCAGACGGTTCCTTTGTGTTAATCGCCATCTCGAGCTCCAAACAGAACTCTTTGTAGTAGTAAATACAAATCCGGCAACTTCAACTCTGCTAACCTCTGAATCCTTACAGCAAGCTCAGCGTTCTTCCGTCCATGGCAATACCGCCATGCTTCAGCAGCAGCACTTCAAGATCGCTCTGATGAATCCCTCCTTTGACCTGCTGTTTTAAGAACTGCTGACAATGGGTCAGACTGCTCAGGGGAAGAACGCAGACGGTCACACATGCATTTAACTTAACCCGTTCCCGGACCTAAGCCATACTGGCACACAGAATAGTGCCTCCAATCATGTTAATAAGCGCATGTGAACAAAATCTGAACATTTTCGACAAATTGGTGATTTTTTCATACAAAAATCTCGTATCCCCCTATAAAATATGCGCTAAAACACTAGGCTATGGTTCGAATTTTATTTTCGTCATTTATTTTTGTCACATCTGCTGATAAAGCTTTTTACAGACAAAAACTCCGGCAGTCCGCATAACTGCAGAGCCGGAGTCTTCATTATTCTTCCATATCATAAATACCAGGACTAATCACTCTACGCCAATCCTATACATGAATGGTTCACTTGCTTGAATCTATTGTCCCACTGTCCCGGACATCTGTAATAACCTTGGTAGCAATAATCTTCCCGGCCTGATCCAGTCCTTCGATTTTGAACGGAACGCCCGCCGTCGCCGCTTGAAAAGCAAACCAAATCGTCCGGCCCTGCGACGTCTGAATCAGCTTTGCCTCGGACTTATCGGTCCCGGTCTGCTTTTGCTGAACGATAATCTGCTGAATAGACGGGTCCAGCACCTCACCGAACACCATAGGAAACGGAGTGGAGATTTGCTCCAGCTCAGGCAGCCTCATATAATTCATTGCCGACACGGAAGGGTCTCCGTCCATCCCGTAGCCCGCCCCCCAGACCCACTTCCAGCCGATCCAGGTTTTGCGGACATATTCGACTTGAAGATTGCTGCGGTCCTGATCACCCGAACGGGTCAGAAAAACAAGCTTCCCCCTGCCAACAGTCTCCTCATGTACCACCGTCATGGAATCAGACTCACGGAATAACCGTACGGCCTCCTCCGGACTTGAGCCCAGAGGAATCTGGAGCGACTGATTCATTCCCAATGAGCGGGACATCCGCTGGTCCGACCACCCGCCGGGTCTTTCATACATATATAACAATAAATAGAGTACCGCTACAGAAGCCAGAATCACTCCCGCAGCCATCCCCCATCTCCGTGTAGTTTTCATGAGTGCATCTCCTGTCCCGATTGTTTGCGCTTACAACAGCTTCCATTTAACTATAGATGATTTCGGTCCAGATTACAAAATCCCCCCATACCATATAAAAAGCCTGTAGCGCAAGCCCCTCCGGGACCCTGTCTACAGGCGGTATTTCCTTATAGTAATTGAATGGATTCCAATATACTTATTTTATTTAACTTCTGTAGCTCCGGTTACTTTACCTTCAAGCACAGCCGTTGCCTTCACATCTTCGCTGGAGAAGTACAGGTTGCCGTCGATTGTAGCATCCTTATACAGGTTGAAGCCGTTAGCTTCTACATATACATCACCTTTGATCGTACCGCCTTGAACGCGGAAGTTCTCGCTCTGTACAGTTACTTTTGGTGCTGTAAGGGTGTAAGTAGCTGTAACTTTGTGGTCTGCATCCTGTGCGTACAGGGCCAGCTTACGGTAGATTGGCTTAGCTGTATCGTTCTTGTCGTGGAATTCGCCTGCTACCACTACATCCTTGTCCACAGTCAGATCATTCAGAATAGCAACGATCCAGGTTCCTTTGTCGCTCACTGCACTAATGAAAGCATCTGCCTGGTTCACGATTGAAGCGGAGGTAACTGCATCTGCCTGTTCTGTTGCTGGTGCCGTTGTCGCTGCTGCCCCTTTGTCTGCATTGTTTTTATCCGATCCACAACCCGACAACAAAGCTACCGATACCCCTGCAACTACTAATACTTTAAATAATTTCATTTTAATTCCCCCTGTTTCTTTAAGTTAACTTTATTATATATTAAAATTTTATGAATACAACGTGATAATTTTCACGAATTTGTGTCTTTTTTCACAAACATTCATATTTACTCTCTCAACGTATCCTCCCACTCCTCTCTAAGCAGCCCCATTCGGATAGAATCATAGTATATTCCGTTATAATAACGGCATTTTCTAAGCCTGGCCTCCATCGTCATGCCCAGCTTCATTCCTGCCTTCATCATTCGCTCATTCCCGGACCAGGTGGTGTAGCCGACACGGACTAGCGGAAGGGTAGTGAATAAATGACCAATCCACAGCTTGAGAGCCCTAGTCCCATAACCGCTGCTCCAATAGGCAGGATCATAGATGACAATCCCCATTTCCAGCCAGTATGACGGCTCATGCTCCCAGTAGTAGCTGACATCACCTATAACAACTCCCTCTACTTCTATTACCCAATTGTTCACACAGCCAATAATTTCGGCTCGCTTCCTGTAATACGTCTCCCATGTAATTCGTTTGTGTTCATAATAAGGCGCATCCCATTTCTTCCATTCCGGCGCTTCCTCTTTATATGCGAGTTCCCACAGCCTGGGCAGATCCCCTTCAGCTATTGGACGAATCTGCAGTTCATGATCCTGAATCATACAATCCCTCCGTAACAGTTAATATGTTGCCAACTAATCTTATAATAACTGACTAGAGGAAGCCCCGGCTGGTAATGAATGTGTATAAGCAAATTGGACATCCCGGCGGCAGATTGAGATAATACAGAGGAATTCAACGAGCGAGTACACAGACATTTAAGTCATAAGTCATAGTTGTATTACGTGCAATTAAAAACAGTAAAAAAGACGCCTTCACACTTATAATTGTAGTCTGTGCAACTAAATCTTCCCTAATGGGTTCGAACTAAAGCAGGTAGGCCATTTTAATTGTACGAAGTACAGCTAAACCGATCAGCGGTGGTAAAAGGAGCGTTTTAGTTGTACAAAATACAATTAAGCCTGCCGCATGTACCATAATCGTTAGGGTCACGGCCACTATTCACGTTTTGGCCGTGCCTATATACGTATAAACAGAAAGGATAATCCCAATGAACCTGTCCACCCTATCGGCCGCGCTTGCGCCGTTGAATCTGCGGAGCTGCCTGATTCAGCAGCAAGGCAGGCTGATCTTCGAATATTATAGAGATCCGCGCACGGCCTCCGAGCTGGCGAAGATCAATTCCTGCACCAAGAGCATCCTCTCTGCCCTGATCTGCATCGCCATGGACCAGGGGCTGCTGCCCGGCCCTGAGGCTCCGCTCAGCGAATTCTTCCCCCAACTCCGGCGCGATAAGGATGCGCGGAAACAGGACATTACGCTCGAACAGCTGCTGACCATGTCAGCAGGCTTCCGCTGGACGGAATTCGGCGGGGCCAATTCCTTCCCGAAGATGACCCGTTCCCCCCACTGGGTGAATTATGTGCTGGAGCAGCCGATTGCGGATGAGCCGGGTACCCGGATGGAATACAATTCGGGAATCTCGCAATTGCTGTCTTCGATTCTGGTACAAGCCACAGGACAGAGCACAGCCAGCTATGCCGAACAGTTCCTCTTCGGACCGCTCGGCATCCGCGACTATGAATGGGAATCGGACCCCCAGGGCATCCATACCGGCGGCTTCGGGCTGAAGCTGCGGCCTGTAGATCTGCTGAACTTCGGACAGCTCTTTTTGCAGACGGGGGTATGGAAGGATTCGCAGATCATCTCCGGCAGTTGGGCTGCGCGTTCGGTACAGCCAGTCATGCACACAGAGCCTCCCCGCCACGGAGGGTATGGCTGGCATTGGTGGACCGATGCCCTGACCTGCAGCTCAGCCGCCGGAGAATCCAGTCTGGTAGACTACTATTACGCCCGCGGGTATGCCGGACAATTCATATATGTAGTGCCGGAGCTTCAGCTTGTTATTGTGCTGACCCAGGATAACAAACGCGGGAAGAATAATCCTCCGGTGGATGTGTTCCGTGACTATATCGTGCCTGTACTGGGATCTATTTAAGCTTGCTCCTGACCCTGCTGGCAACATACCACAAGAGCGGACACAACAAGTTGAAGAAGAATACATTGAGATACCAGACTTCATTCAGCTCGGCAACCACCGAGGGATTATCCCAGACATTCATCGCTAAGGGTATGGAGACCAGCGCCATGGGGATCAGCAGTCCCTTATAATGCTTAATTCCGAACAATTCAGCGCAGCCATGAGCTGAGACGAAGAGGGTAAGAATCAGCCGGTAAAAAATGACCATGAACCAGATGATCGTAACGATTGTCTCAATCCGCTCATAGAATCCGCCTATCGTTACCGTTTTGGCCGCGAACTGGCTGACATAAGGCATATTGGGCGGCAGGCTTTCTCCCAGCACCGCAATAATCAGCACCGTCAGCAGGAGCAAGGCGACACAGGTAATCCAAGTGCTGTGGACGAGCGCTTTTTGATAAGAGGCTTTGTCCTTAATGAATGGAACCAGGAACAAGCTTAAGGCCACCTCGCTGCTTGGATAACCCAGGAACATAACTGTGCCCTGGAATACAGGCTGAACCCCCTTCTCAAAGAGGGGCAGGAAGTTAGACCATTCCGCACCGTACAGCAGGGACAGCAGGAACAGCAGCAGCAGGAACATTGCAACCGGGAACGTAATTTCAGCAGACCGGCCGACCGCAATAATCCCTTTATACAGACAATAGACCAAGGCGAACAGAATCAGGACATATATTGCAGATGGCGGAGTCTCTATAAACAGGTCGTTGCTGGTAAAGTCCCCGAGGCTGCGGAGCGTCAGGACAAAGATAAGAAAGGGGACACAGAATATATACAGGGCCAGCATGATTTTACCGCCCGCCTTCCCCAGAACACGGCTTAGAAATTGTCCCAGGGAATCGCCGCTCATCTGGGTGTATAGCGCCACGAATAACCGGATGATCAGCAGTTGAACCAGCATGCCCAGCAGGATTGGTGCCCAGGAATCCCTACCGGACAGCCCGATGACCATAGAAGGCAGCCCCAGCAGCGCACTTCCCCAATAATGCAGCGTCAGCAGCATCATTAACTGGCGGGAGCTCATCTGTCCATCCCCTCCTTTATTAAGTCTACCCCCAGTTAGCCTAGAATGCCGCCCGGCTTCAAGAATTGCAGCAGGTTAATGAACGGCCGCAGCAGATCCGGGGTGAACCCGTCTTTAGCCGACACAATATTTAAGCCCAGTGCTATCGCGTACAGAGCATACACCAGCGTTTTCTCCCGGAGTCTGCCCCGTTTCTTGCGGTACCGGCTGAATTGCCACATCCATAACAGCATATTGATTGAGATTAGAAAAGCATTCATGCATCCGGTTCCTTAAATGGCGGATTTACGATTCTTCCTCTGCCCTTAATGATGTATTCCACAACCACCTTCACATCCATCCTGCTGAATTTCTCATTCCATTGATCCTTCCATTGACTCCAGTACCGGGGATGCTTCTGATGGAATTTGGTGCCGAAGCCAAAAATATCGACACCAAAATGGTTCTGCACATCCCTGATTCCAGTCGCAATCAGCGCCTCCGTCCGTGCAATAGCCATCACCTTCATCTTCTCCAGCGTCTCCCGGCTGTTCAAATCAAGGTTACATCCCACCTCTCCCACATTCGCCTCAATTCTTACCTTGACAGTGGCCGAGGGCTCCCCGTTTCGCACCTCAGGCTTAATGGAGGTCTTGGCATCCAGTACCTCCATTACAAAATCCCCGTCCTTGTCCGGGCAGTCCACCTTACCCACTGTCGATTTCACTTTACCCGTCACATAGTTATAGGCTTTGCTGTCTCCTTCATTCAGCCAGCCAAGCAGGATGTCATCCTTCATCACTCCGATGCCCCGATACTCAAATTTGAGCGGGCTGTTAATGGAATCTACATTTTCCTTCGTCTTCCCCTTCTCCAGATCGCCCACCAGTTTCAGACCGGTCAATACAGCCTCCTGGCCATCCAGATCAAACCATTTCATCAGGTCAAGCAGGCGTACCGCCGAAGTCGGTGCCCAATTCTTCTGCGACCCGTTCAGCGAATCATAGAGGTCTCTCGCCGGCAGCCGTTCCAGAGGTGTCATGATCGACAAGGCATCGTAAGCCGTCCCCTCCCGGACGATGGCCACATCGAAATCCGGCCGGACCTCGTGATCCCTGAACAGGAAATCCAGCGGCTTGCGGATGCCTTCCCTGGCCACAGCCTCGTCCAGCAGCAGCATGCTCAGATGGGATAGATAGACCTTACGCGGCAGCATGGTGGTCAATTTACGCAGAGCTTCCATAATCGTTGCCGACTCCGTGGCAACGACAAGGGCAGGCGGTCCTCCCGCGCCGCCGCTGCTGGCAGCCGCCAGACTGGGCGCAACAATCTGGACGGTTACCCGGTAGCCCTTGTCCGTACGGTCAATGCCAAGACCGATGGCGACCGCCAAATCGCCCAGCTCCTTGCGGCTCCAGCAGCCCGTTAACGGCATACTCATCAGAACCAGTGCGCAGATCAGGATGACCGTCCTTCTCATGGCTAGGCCCCATTCCTGGTGCGTTTATTCCGCGAGCTGGACCAATAAGGACTTCGGAAGACACCGTCTACCTGTTCGTTCTTCAGATAAGGCGCATAAGGCCGCATGTATGGAACTCCCGCAGACTCCAGGCTGCAGATATGCACGGTCAGAATGACGAACCCTACAGTAATCCCGTATATGCCGAACGAAGCCGCCGCACCCATGAACAGAAACCGGATGAGCCGGATGGGGATCGACATATTATAGGCAGGAATGACGAAGCTTGAGATCCCGGTGATCGCCACCACGATAACCATCCCGGCGGAGACAATCCCAGCGTCTACCGCGGCCTGTCCCACAATGAGAGTTCCCACAATGGATACCGCCTGACCGATGTTGCGGGGCATGCGGATTCCCGCTTCGCGTATGATTTCGAAGGTGATCTCCATCAGCGTTGCTTCAACGAATGCCGGGAACGGCACGCCCTCGCGCTGGAACATAATGCTCAGCAGCAGCCGGGTGGGCAGCAGATCCTGATGGAACGTTGTTATGGCGATGTATAGTCCGGGAGCAAAGATACTGACGATTACAGCGGTAAGCCGCAAGATCCGAATCAGACTGGAGAACAGATAAGGCTGGTAGCTGTCCTCTGCCGACTGGATGAAATCCAGGAACAGGGAGGGAACAATCATGACAAAGGGGGTTCCGTCCACCATAATGGCTACCCTGCCTTCTGCCAGCCCTGCCGTGATGCTATCCGGACGTTCTGTGTTCAGTACAGTCGGAAACACCGTGTATTTATTGCTCTGCAGATATTCTTCAATGAATTCGCCTTCCAGTACGGTCTTCAGTCCGATCTGATCGAACATCTCCGAGACCCGGTTCAGCACCTGCTGATCGGCCAGCCCTTCGATGTAGAGGATTGAAATATCCGTCTGCGTGACCTGCCCTACGGTGCGGGTTACAATTCTCAGACGCTCATCCTTCATTTTCCTGCGTATCATCGTAATATTAGTGCGCAGATCATCCGTGAAGCCTTCCTGCGGCCCCCGGATCACCGTTTCCGTCTTGGTTTCGTCGATACTCTTCTTCTCATAGCCCTGAATGGCAAGCGCAAGCGCCTCTTCGCAGCCGTCAATCAGCACCAGGACACAGCCGGATAAAATATCCTTGACCGCTCCGCTCAGGTCCCCGGTCGTTCGGACCTGTCCTGCACTCAGGATGTGGTTGCTGAAATAGTCCAGCAGGCTGAGCCCGTCCGGGGCGGGCTGTGCGGACTGAATCGCCGGAATGAACGACTCCTCCAGGACCTGATTGTTCACCATCCCGTCCAGGAAGATTAACTGAATGATTGTTTCCCGCTGTACACCGGCCCAATCCAGACGAAGCGACCGGACGCTAACATCCGAGCTATTTCCCAGTCTGCGGCTGATCAGCTCCGTATTGATGTGAGACTCCCGGCTCAGTCGCTGTGGATGCTCATTATCCAAGTGACCGGGATGTTGTTCATGAAATTTCATGTGTAGTCTCTCCCTGCTGTATCGTCGCATAGTTATGTATCCAGTGTTGCCTAAGTGGGTTTATTTCTAAACCACGAAGCAGCGGCTTTTCCAGTCAAAAAAAAGCCCTTCCCCCTGGCCAAGAGAGAAAGAGCTTATTATATACAGACGCACAAATCCCCGCTGCCTGATTGCTTAAGGCCCGGGGATTCATGTGTTGATTACGCTATTCAATTCAATCATTTCCTCCAAGTAACAAAAGCCATATCCCTGACATGGTGATTGTTCTCAATTTCATGTTCACTTCATGCTTCCGTGTTGCCCGTTCGCTCCATTCCGGAGTGTTGCTCCATGTCCTGCATATGGGGTGGATTCCCGCGTACACGATTTCACGAAAAACGTTTTCACGGACGTTTTCCCTACTGTGAGGAATCGCAGTTGTACGCTTCGCTAACCTTTTTCATTGGAATCACGCTCTTTCTTCCGCAAGAGACTTCTCCTGCTTGAATGATAAGCTTCGTTCTTCTTCTAAAAAAGATTTGTTCCTGGATTCCCGCATACCCACGATCTGCCAGAAGATGTTATCATCCACCTTCTTCATCAGCAGCCGATTCCGGCATGCTTCGCTAACGCTAGTACATCGGGGCTCTCTCCTTTCCTTCATTCATTGCTAAATTTAGGAATGAGACCATCACCTGCGGTACCACTTGTAATGCTTGGTGCTCTTGATGCTGTGGTTCCTGTGGTGATGTCTACATTATACCTGAGAAACGCTTAAATTTAAACTTTCAAAAACCTGCATATCCCCGCAGAATCTGCGATATTCCAGTAGGATTGCAAATAAAATGCCCATCTCTAAACATTGCTCCGTTTACGGATTATTTGCTCCTGTTAGCTGCTAATTTTTATGTATGCGCTATCATTTCACATGAAAATGAATGGCCAGCCTGAGGAATTCCTTCCCCGGACTGGCCGGTATGTCTACAGGGTGAGACTATGATTTCTATGCTTGCGGCTGAATACCACCAGCAGATAAATTCCATAGAGCAAATACAGAATATTAAGAATGGAGACGATGAGTACCTCATGCTCGAGATTCTCATTGCTGACCATGGCCAGTGCATCGTAGATAAAATGGAACGCGATCAGCGGAACAATATTCCGGCCTGTCTCCATCAGCAAGGCGAGCACACAGCCCAGCAGCAGCGCATTGATAACCTGGAGAATCGTATGTATGATATCATTTCCGCCAAAGGCGTTGGCCATATGCAGAACCCCGAAGAAGATGGAGGAGAACACAATATAAAAGACCGGCCCTTTGGATTTCAGAACATTCCAGATCACACCTCTGAAAATAGCTTCCTCGGTATAGCCCACCAGCAGGGTCATAATGACGATACTGATGATTTCAGGCGCTCCCAGTTCAACGTTGATTCCATTCATCAGCGGCTGGGCCACCGCAATAATAAGCAGCGGGATGTAGAACAGCACCGCCCGGGACGGACCGGCCTCAAGCCTGCGGAAGCCGAAGCTGACGAGCGAAGAATCCTTTCTTTTCATATAAAGGGTTACAATAATGCCCATAACCAGGAAGGCGCAGGCCTGGGCATTCCGTATCCCCATATCGCCGAATTCCATAATCGTGGCTACAGCGGAGGCAACGGATACAGCCAGAGTCAGGACCACTCCCCATACCAGCGAGTATACGAGCGGATGTCCTTGTGCAGCAGTGTTTTTCATTTCAGATCTCCTTTATAGTAGGCTAACGTATTGCCGCTTCAGGACAATAATGGTCTAATTGTATGCTATGATGCCAAATTATACGATATCTATATAATCTTCCAGTGGGCATTGCGGTCTGTACATGCTATAATCTCTGAATCCTGCAATGAGAATGGAACAACAACATGAACAGTCCTATCAAGATCTTCAAAGTGACCGTGCAGCTGGAAAAGGATGAATATGGTCTTGAGGTCAGCCATTGGCGTCTGCTGGTGGAAACGAACCGCTATTACGAGATCAAGCCGGAGAGCGGACCGGTTAAACGGATCTACAAAGAAAAATTGAATACGGTAATGGATGACACCAAATCCTATACAGACGGCTATCTGGCCTGTTCAGCGTTCTGTAACGAGGACCGTATAGATGATATGCATACTGAAATGCTGCATGCGCTCCAGATGAAAATCAAGGCGTATATGGCGGAGCTTCATTTGAACCAGCAGGCCATAGAGCTGCAGTTCAAGAGTCCAAGGTCTATCAGAGGCTGGAAGTAGACACCTGTCTCGCCTTCGCCTACAACACAAAAAACCGGAGAAGTCCGCAGGCTACTGCAACTTTTCCGGTTTTTTTGGCCTTGCTATTCCGTTACAGCAGTCCTGCGTTCTTCATCGCGTGTTCCCGGCCAGTAATCAATGGCTAACGAGATAAGAAGCATCCAGAATCAGGGCGACCCGGCCGTTGCCCAGGATCGTTGCCCCGGACAGATGATTCATCGTCCCCAGATACGCGCCCAGGGACTTGATGACCACCTCCTGGTTGCCGATGATCTCATCGACTGCGAACGCAGCGATCCGGTCAACAGATCTTACAATCACGAGCGGAATCGTCTTGGAACGCCGCTCTGTGCGCGGGTAATGCAGCTTGTCTCTGAGCCAGGAGAGCGGAACAATCCGCCCGTGGTTGATAATCGCCTGCTCCCCTTGAACGACCTGTATCTCTTCGGGGGAGATCCGCACAATCTCAGCCACATTATACATCGGTAGAATCAGAACACGCCCGGACACCTTGACCAGCAGCCCCTTGATAATAGCCAGTGTAAGCGGCAGACGGATTGTAAACAGAGTCCCTACCCCCGGCTCGGTCTGAATATCTATGATTCCGTTGAGACGTCCAATCTGACTGCGGACAATATCCATCCCCACACCCCGCCCAGACACTTCACTGACCTCGGAGGCTGTGGAGAAGCCTGGCTCGAAGATCAGACTAACAGCTTCCTGCGCGGTTAAATACCCTGCCTGCTCTTCTGTAATGATCCCTTTGCTGAGCGCAGAGGCTGTAATCCGGGCGGCATCGATGCCCTGTCCGTCATCCTCCAGACGAATCACGACCTGGTTCTCCTCATGAAAAGAAGTAAGCGTAATTCTGCCCTTCGGAGCCTTGCCCTGCTGCACGCGCACCTCTGGACTCTCGATTCCATGATCGGCGCTGTTACGGATCAAGTGGATTAGCGGATCACTCAGCTCTTCAATGATCATCCGGTCCAGCTCGGTCTCGCCTCCCTGAATCTGCAGCTCAATGTCCTTGCCCAGCTTCTGGGCCAGATCTCTGACCAGCCGCGGGAAACGGTTGAACAGCTGGTCGATCGGCAGCATCCGGGTCTTCATGACCCCTTCCTGGAGCTCCTTAATAATCCCGCCCATATGATCCGATATAGAGCCGATATCAGGCAGAACCTTGGCGGGATCCGTACGTTGTCCATTAGCGCTCAGATCGGCCAGAGAGGTCTGCTCGATCAGCAGCTCCCCCACCAGATTCATCAGATGGTCCAGCCGCTCCACACTCACCCGGACGGTTGACTGTACCTCATGGGATTTCCCCTTGCCTGGAGTAGAGGACGGAGGTTCTGCAGACACCGGTCCGGCCGTGGTCTGGACGCCAGTTCCGGCAGCAGGTGCGGGCACGAATGGCGTAATGACAATGCTCTCGACATCGGTCTCCCCTGCCAGCTGCTCGGACACCTGCCGGAGCTCGCGCGGGGAAGCAGCGACTACAGCAAATTGGCTGTAGCGGGCATCTTCATCGGCTCCCGGCGCCGCCGGGGGCGCCAGGGCAGCAGCAATCACCGGCCCGCAGACCTCTTCGATACGCTGCAAGAGGATATAATGCCGGGCCGCCTTCATCTGGCAGTCCTCTCTCAAGGTGACTACCAGAGCCAGCAGCGAGTAGCCCGCTGCCATGGCCTCTTCCGCCTGAAGCAGCTCCGCTGCATTTAAGACCGGAAGCAGCACCGGCTGAAGTTCAGCCGGCTTATTAATCAGCGCCTTGATCTCCGCAACCACAGCTGAGCAGTCTGTAAAGCTCTCCCCGCTGACATACTGAGTGCGCAGCAGCTTCATCGCATCCAGCGCCCGGAAGAGCGTATCAATCAGATGGCCGGTAATCTCCGGCTTCTTCTCCCGCACCCACTCCAGCGCATACTCCACCTCATGCGTGAGATCGCTCATCTCGCGGAAGCCCATCGTGGAGGCTGAGCCCTTGATCGTATGGGCTGCGCGGAAGATCGTCTGAATCAGCTCAGCGGTTGGAGCATGCTCCAGCGCAAGCAGGGACTGGTCGATCCGCTCTAATTGCTCGTTCAGCTCTTCTATGAATATATCGCGGTAAGCCGACAGTTCCATCATCATTGCTTGTTCCCCTTTTTACCCGCCCAATATTTCTTCGAGCTTCAGAATACCGATCAGCTGGTCATCCCGCTGCCCCACTCCGTGGAACACCGCATCGCGGCTGCGGTTATGTCCGCCTGCCGGCGGATGAATCTCGGCGTACGTAGTCACCTTGTTCACCTTATCTACAATCAGTCCGACGAATTCCTCGCGGTAGTTAACCACAATAATTCTTGTGCTCCGGGTATAAGGCTCATCCGCCATTCCCAGCAGATTGCGCAGGCTCATGACACAGACCACCTTGCCGCGCAGATTGACTACACCTTTGACTTCATTCCGGCTGAAGGGGATATCTGTAATGCTGAGCATTTTGATAATCTCATGAATCTCTTCAATCCGGATGGCACAGGTCTCGGCTCCTACCGCAAGCTCGATGTATTGTTCCTTCTGTAAGGATGACATGGCTTCACCTTCCGTCTGTTGAATTAATGGGTCTTGAATGCGGCAGCGGACTTGGCCAGATCCTCGGATAACAGCGCCAGGGCCTGGCAGGTAGCCGCCGTCTCTTCAGAAGCCGCTGCTGATTCCTCGCTGGAGGCCGCAATGGATTGAACCGAGTCCATCACCTCAGCAGCCTGTGCTGATTCCTCTTCGCAGGCGGCAGCAATCTCGTTGACCTTAAGTGAGGAGGTGTTGACCATCTTAATAATCTGCTCGAAGGCCTGGCTGGTCATCGAAGACTGCTCTACGCTCTCAGCGACTGCCCTCACACTCTGCTTCGTATTCTCCTGCATGACCTTGATAATCTTCGTAATCTCCTTCGTGGCATCGCTGCTGCGTTCGGCCAGCTTGCGGACCTCGTCCGCCACCACGGCGAAGCCGCGCCCCTGTTCTCCGGCACGCGCCGCTTCAATCGCTGCGTTCAGGGCCAGGAGATTGGTCTGCTCGGCGATATCGTCGATCACTTCGATGATATCCCCGATTTTGCTGGAATCGTCTTCAAGCTGCTTCATCTGGTGATTCACCGTCTGCATTCCTTGCAGCGAAGTCTCCACCACATATCCGCCTTCCCGGGCGGTCCGCACGGTATCATTGGAGAGCTCTGCCGCTTCCTCGGCACTGGAGGCCACAGAATCAATCGCCAGCGACAGCTCCTTGAACAGCTCGGTGATATTGGTCGCTGCCGCCGACTGATTGGTGCTGGTGCTCGCAATCTCCTGGGTGCTGGCTGAGATCTGTTCGGAAGAGGCTGCAACGCTCTGTGAATTCATCACAATTCCATTGATTAGATCCTTCAGGTTATGAACCATCCGGTTCAGGGCTGTGGCAAGCTGTCCGACTTCATCCTTAGTAGATATATCCGCTTGCTGCGTCAGATTTCCATTAGCCACTTCTGTAGCTACATGCAGCATCTGCATCAGGGGTCTGGAGATCGATCTTGCGATCAGGTAGCCGATCATAATACTGAGGATAACCGCCGCAATGACTACCGAGATTGTAAGGATGAACGCCGAGGAATAAGCGGATTGTGAATGGTTGTTCGCCTCATCTGCCAGCTCAACATTCACTTTGATCAGACCATCCAGATTGTTCAGCACATTCTGCCCCTGGACGGTCAACTGTGTAGTCAGAAATGTATTGAAAGCAGCCGCATCATCTTGCTCCGCCAGAACCAGTGCCTGATCGAACAGCTTCTCATAGCTTGCATACTCCTGGTCAAACGAGGCCAGCAGCTCCTTTTCACGGGCAGTGGTCGCCAGTGGACGGTAGTTATCCACCTTCTGGACAATTTCCTGACGGCCTGAGGCAATCTTTTGCTTATAATCGGTAATTTTATCTGTATCTGTTGTATTGCTCATATCCCGTGTATAGACCCGGTTAAGCTGATAGCTGATCTCGGCGGCAGACAAATCTCTGACCGAGATCAGGTTATTGCTGTACATTTCCTTCATATTCTGATTGCTGGTGCGCAGGGATAAGACCGAATAGACTCCAAGTCCTGCCAGGATTAAAGAGACGATCAAAAAAGCGGAGACGATCTTTGTAGCTGTTTTCAAATTCCCGAACCATTTCATAGTGCTTCCCCCTGTAGTTACAACATCGTGTCCATCTTGTCGGCGGTATCCTAACACTCCCCCATCAGCCGGCGGGACATCATTAGCTATATTTCGACATTTTATATCAAAAAAATTATATTCTAATTTGTGTTTTTCATATTTTTTTCATCAAACTCAGTGCAATCCTCCTCTTCACAAATTGAAATGTTCACTATTCCGTAGCTTGATGCAGAATCCGCTTGACAGAACATAGAAATAAGTTATAAATAGACATAATTAGCAATCGATTCATTCCCATTTTATCCCCCGCGAAAAGAGGCTTGTCATGTCAGCAAAAGTACCTGTGGCCGAAAAACTGGTGTACTCAGGCGGTCTGCTGGGCCAGAATATGCTCTACAGCTTCATGTCGATGTACATCCTGTTCTTCTATACGGATCTGCTGGGAATTCCGGCAACCACCGCCAGTGTCATTCTGGTCGCAGCAAGTATTATCGATGCTTGTCTTGATCCGCTCATGGGCATGATTACCGACAAAACACGCTCCAGATGGGGGAAATTCAGGCCTTATCTGCTGTTCGCCCCTTGTCTGATCGCGCTGGCGACCGTCCTCTGCTTCTGGGACTTCGGCGGTTCCCGGACTGTGACTCTTGTAATCGCTACCGTCTCTTACCTGCTATGGGGAATGCTGTACACGGTCTGTGACACACCGCTCTGGGCCTTGTCGTCCGTAGTCTCCACCGATCCGGGGGAACGCACCTTATTCGTCACACTGGGCAAAATCGGCGGGACGCTCGGCGCGGTCGTTATCACCATCGGCGGTATCCAGCTTCTGCTCGCCTTCGGCGGTGAACGGAATACGCAGGCTTATCTCTACTCGGCAATCATTATCGGGGTCATCGCGGCACTGTCGATTGTCCTGACCGGGATGCTCACCAAGGAACGGGTCGTCCCTTCCGCTGAGAAGATCTCATTCCGCCAGAACCTGCAAACGGTGTACAAAAACAAGCCGCTGCTCACCCTGCTCGCCTCTCTCCTGATTATCAACCTGGTGAACGGCATCCGGCAGAGTATTCAGCTCTATTATGTGGTCTATGTCTGGGGGGACGCGGGGTATGCCACGCAGGTCGGGATCAGTCTGGTGGCCGGTATGCTGCTGGGGATGATCGCTACGCCGCCGCTGCTGCGCCGCTTCGCCAAGAAGAAGGTATTCATTGTCTCCTGCATTCTGGGGAGCGTAGCCTGCATTCTGCCTTATCTGCTGGGTGACCATAACGTATTGAACACCCTGGTGTTCTTTGGGATCAGCTTCTTTTTCTCCGGCATGACGACGATTGTCAGTACCTCAATGCTGCTCGATACGATAGATTATTCGGAATGGAAGCTGGGCTTCCGGGGCGAGGGCATTGTGTTCTCAACAAACACATTCATTACCAAGTTCAGCGGAGCGGTATCGCGGATGATTATCGGAGCCAGTCTCGGCCTGCTCAGCTATGTGGAGAATCAGCCGGCAACTCCGCAGCTCCAGCATGGTCTCAGCTTCGTGATGTTTCTGCTGCCTGCTCTCTGCTTCCTGGCCGCTATTCTGCCGATTCTCTTCTATAATATAACGGAGAAGCAGCGGGTGCAGATCCTGAGCGATCTGAATCACAGCCGGTCATTGTAGTGGGGCTGTTGGGAGGATGCTTTTCCCTGATGGAATCGTTCCTGGTCAGGGGTGCGGCTGGGTGTAACGGACTCAGTTGCGCTTATTTCTGCCAAAAGCTACGATTGGAGCAAGTTACGGACTCTATGGCCTTTATTGCCGGATTTTCTGCGCCGTAACATTGATTATGGAGCGAATAAGGGCGCCTCAGTACCCTTACCACAGATTAATAAGGAGGTATTTGGATTATGGATATATCCACACTAGCGGCGTTGATGTCCCCTCCAGATCTTAGCGGGTGCCGGACGGTATTATGTATACAGCCGCACCCGGACGATAATGAGGTGGGCATGGGCGGCACGATCGCCGCATTCGCCGAGAGGGGCTGCGAGATTCACTATCTGACGATCACGAACGGGGATTTGGGCGCGGTGAACGAGCAGGTGTCTTCCGCCGAGATCGCTGCCATCCGCGCGCTCGAACTGAAAGCCGCCGGACAGAAGCTGGGAGCTGCCGTATTCCACCAGCTCGCCCACGGTGACGGCACGCTGGAGCATATTCCGGCGCTGGCGGGAGAGATTGCTGAGGTCATCCGTACCGTGCGGCCGGATGTGATCTTCTGCCCTGATCCGTGGCTGAGCTATGAGGCTCATTATGATCATATCGTCACAGGCAGAGCCGCTGCCCAAGCGCTTCTGTCTTCCGGTCTCCCCCTCTATCCGAGGGGGACAAGCACCCGCCCCTGGCAGCCGCAGGCGATTGGATTCTACTTCACCTCAGAGCCGAACACGGTAATAGACATTACCGCCCACTTCGAGCAGAAGTTCGAGGCCATGGCTCTGCACCGCAGCCAATTCAGCGAGGAGATTCTGGCCATGTACCGGATCTATTTCCGCGAGCAAGGCCGTCAGCTTGCCGAAGGCAGGGGCTTCGAGCTGGGTGAAGGCCTGAAGGTGTTGTCACCGCTGCACCTGCACTGCTTTGTGGATGCCCGGCGGATATGAGGGGAATTAAGCGGGGAATTAAGCGGAGATCTCCGGGCGAGGGAACGGGGGCGGGGATCGCTGAGGCACGCGCGCCCTTCCATTCATAAAACAAGTGGAAAAACGTATCTTAGTTTTGCGATTTTCAGCATTTGCAGGCAAACAAGTGGAAAAACAGCATCTAATTTCATTGTTTTTTCTATTTTATATAATTTGCGTTTAATTAAGTGCTGTTTTTCCAATTGTTGTCGTGACAAGCCTTTTCCGTTCATCAGCAAGTGTACAAAATCCACCTATTTTTTCTTTCCTGTATTTTGCAGCCAACGGGCTTATCGCTATGCCCCCACATACCGGCCTAAAGCATACTCGCCCAATCCGATTCAGTACTTATCCGCAACGGTTCAAACTAATACTGCCCCTTCTTTACAAAAATAGCAGCAAGCCCTCATCTACGGGGATTTGCTGCTCTTTCTTAAACGGGAAGCTCGGACAAACGGTAGTAGGGGATGTTCAATAGCGGCTTGAAGCCCAGCTTCTGCGCCAGTCTGTAAGAGCCCACATTCTCTTGGCGGCAGCCCCATACCGGCTCCAATCCCTGCTCCAGACAGTAATCGATTAACTTACAGCACACTGAGAAGGCAAAATGCTTCCCCCGGTAACCCGGTGCCGATTCGATTCCAATCTCTAGCATATCCGCTGTCCGGTAAGCCGAGAATGCGCTGGAGGCCTGCTCTCCCTCCCACAATATAGTGTATCCTTTGCCTGAAGCCAGGAAATGCTCCGCGTCACGCCAGAAATACCGGGGAATGACCGCACCCTCCTGCTCACCGAATCCTTCACCGTTCATCTGGACCATCTCAGCATCCTGCCGGAACCATTGCGCCTTCGCACGGTTATAGACCTCCGGGTCGAACGTGAAATTCACCCGGGTCTGTATGTACATTCTGCGTGAATCCGCCGCATCAAGCCGTGCATTATGCTCAGTAAGCATAGCTTCAATCAGCGGGTCCCAGCCCCCTGCCGGATCAGCCTGCAGCCATTCTGCTGAATGCCGGTGCCCCGTCTTGTTCGTAATATAGTCAGATAAGCTCCGGTTAAACTCCTCATTGCCCGAATCCCCATAGACCAGCGACATCCCGTATTCATGAGCCACATAGAAGCTACGGGGGTCATTTACAGAATCCACATACACACTGCCGGTCGTCTGCCCGCTCAGAACTCCTTCAGCGAACAGCGTGTTGATCTTGACTTCCTTTAACAGCGGCCAGGCAAGGGCGTAATCCCGACTGTCTAGCTTCAGCATGCTTATCTCCTCTTTTCTTAGGATTGCATATAGGTATTGAACAGCCAGCGGAAATTCCACTCAAAGATATGAGAGCCCTCCCATGTATCAAAAGGCTCCGGGATTCCCTTGGCTATCCAATGCTCTGCACTTTCTCCACTTCGGGCTGCTGCTGCTGCATACTCCTGAATCTCTGCGAGATAGCGCAGCATGTCAGGGATACTCTCCCGTCCGGCAACCTCCCCATGACCGGGAATCAGCCATGTGAAATCAATCTCCCCGCCAATCCGCTCCACAATAGTTGTCCAAGCTTCTGGGAACCCATGAAGCATCGCCGGGTGGAATCTGTTCAGAACCAGATCTCCTGCAATCAGCACCTGAACATCTGCAACGTACACCATAGCATCGCTGAGGGTATGACCGCCGCCATATGTGAACAGATGCAGGGAACGCTCTGAACCGTGAATATCCAGACTATCCTTGAAGGTCATTGCTGCTGTCACTCTGCGGATTGTAGGTGTGGCCTCCAGCAACGCCTGTTTGTCCGAGATCTCATAAGCGAGCGCTTGCTGTAGGCGGGAATCCGTAGCAGCATTGCTTATCTCCTGCAATCCTATGATCTGCTTCTGCAGACCTTCCTGCCATTCCTCCAGTGCAGGTGCCGCGTGGGTTGTCAGTACCTCCCGGGTGAGCTCTGACGATAGAATGATACTGCCCGGGAATTCCTGATTGCCGTAATGATGATCCCCGTGATAGTGAGTATTAATTATGTATTTGACCGGCCTCCCTGTCAGATTCTCTGCCGTTTCCCGCAGAAGCCTGGCTGCTGCCGGCAGGTTGAAGGTATCCACTACGACTGTACAATCTCCCAGATCGATGATCGACGCATTGCCTACCGCGCCCCGGCCCGGAATAACAATTGCGGCCCACACTCCCTGCGTTACTTCCTCTACCCTGAACATTCAGTTCCTCCCATTTATATTTCCCACTTATTATACCTTACTATGTCGCCCATAGAGGAATGAATGTTATAATACATTCAATGTCATGCGAATGACTTGAATCCTGGCTCAACCTGAAAGGAAACGACCTATGATGAATACCATTCCCGAAGTGAATTTCGCGGCTTCCCCTTACTATAATCCCGTCCTCAAAAATGTAGTCATCCTCGCCACCGGCGGTACAATTGCCGGCAGCGGCGAAGCCCATAAAACCTTGAATTACGAGCCTGGCGCTCTGCCCGTGCAGGATCTGCTGGATAGTGTACCGCACCTGGAACGGCTGGCGAACTGCGCCGGGGTTCAGGTCAGCAATCTGTGCAGCGCCGATATTACCAGCGAACACTGGCTTACCCTGGCAACGTACATTAACACGCTCGCGCTCCGGGAGGATGTGCACGGATTCGTCATTACACACGGCACCGACACCCTGGATGAGACGTCCTACTTCCTGAACCTGGTGATCAAGACTGACAAGCCGGTAATTATTACCGGATCTATGCGCCCAGCTACTGCAATCAGCGCCGATGGTCCCCTCAATCTGTATCAGTCCGTAGCACTGGCGGCGAATCCCGAGGCCTCCGGCCAGGGCGTGATGGTTGTCTTCGCTGAGGGCATCTATAGCGGGCGGGATGTGCAAAAGGTGAACACCTTCAAGGCCAACGCCTTCGATGAGCGCGATTTCGGCTGCCTGGGATATATGCGTGACAGCCACGCCTTCTTCTATACGCGCACCCTGAAGCGGCATACCACCGCAACCCAGTTCGATGTATCTGTGATTCAGGAGCTGCCGGAAGTGTCCGTAGCTTATTTCCATGTGGATGCCAATCCCGGGATTCTGGATTATCTGGCTACGGTCTCCAAGGGGATTGTCATTGCCGGAGCAGGCGGAGGGATCTACAGCAAGCCTTGGATTGACAAGGTGGGTGAGCTGAAGAACAATAACATCCCTGTAGTCCGCTGCTCGCGGATTTCCAGCGGAATTACACTTAAGGATTCCTACATTGATCTGTCTGCCAATTCTATTCCCTGCAACAGTCTGGTCCCGCAAAAAGCCAGAATCCTGCTCTCCCTCGCGCTGACGCAAACCACCGGCTACGATGAAATTGCCGCAATGTTCAACGAGTATTAAACGCTGCCCGCAGCTGACGGGAACTCAAAGGTGAAGACTGCACCGCCCTCCGTGCGGTTCCGGGCACTAAGCTCTCCGCCGCAGCGTTCCACAATAGCACGTGCGATGGCGAGTCCCAGCCCGGATTCGCCATTTTTCCCTTTGACGAACCTGTGAAACAGGCTGGGCAGCAGCTCCTGCGCAATGCCCGCACCATCGTCAGCGACCGTCAATGTAATCCTTCCCCTGCTTGAATGCACCTGTACATCAATTCGCTTCTCTGCATAACGGACCGCATTGGATAATACGTTCAGCAGAGCTTGCAGCAGCTTATCCCGGTCTGCTCTTACCATCCCCCCATGGTCCCCGGAGACTGCCGGATACAGCGACAGCTTCCTTGCTGCCAGCAGCGGATTGACCCGCTCCACCGCCTCGCTCAGCAGCTCCTCCAGATCCGTATCCGCCGCCTGGTAAATATCCTCTTCACTGTCCAGCTTCGCCAGGAGGGTCATTTCGCTGACCAGATCACGTAAGCGCCCGCTTTCACTCAGAATAATATCCAGTCCTTTACGGACGCCCTCTCCTTCAAATACTCCGTCCTTAATGCCCTCCGCATAACCGGCTATCGACATCAGCGGAGATTTCAGCTCGTGTGAGGCATTCTGGAAAAACTGCTTCTGCACCCGATTGAACTGGTGCAGCTCACCGGCCATCTCGTATACCGCCCTGGCGACAGAACCGATTTCACCGCCCGCCCGGATCAGATTCACCTCGGCAAACCGGCGGTTTTTCACTTTCCCCAGCTCCTGACGCAGGCTGATGAGCGGATCAATCAGCTTCCGCGTAATAAACAGGCTGAACAGGAGCATCGCTGCCGCACCCGCAGCAAAGACAAGGATCAGCCGTTTCAGCAGCGACTGCTCAATGGCCTTGATTCTGCTGACAGGAGTCAGCAGGGTGAGCTTGCCTTGGGGAAGCGTGTTGACCTGCACCAGATAACGCGGATCATTGCCATCCCATAAGCTCTGCAGGCTCCCCTGCTCCATAGCTGTGATATCTACCGTTACCCCGGACTGCATTGGCAGGGCCGGGAGAATTCCCGAGACCACATTCCCCTGCTGGTCGGTTACGATGGCCTGTACTCCGCTGGAGAGCGTAGGATATGGAGCCGTAAGCGGCTCGCTTTTTCCCAATGAGAATGCCCCCCCTTCCGCGAATGGAGGCTGCTGCAGAGTCGCGGTCAGGGAAGCGCCAAGCGTCCTTAATCCCTCTTGCTCCGTGCCGATGAAATGATCCATCAGCACATAGTGGATCATCACTCCCGTGATGGACAGGACCAGCAGCAGAGACAGCCCAAAAGCAACGTTGATCTGATGCACCAGCTTCAGCTTTTTCATCCGCAGGTTTAGCCTTTCCGCCATCCTCTTCATTCCTGCACCCCTCTCATACGGTAGCCGTGGCCCCAGACCGATTCCAGCGGCAGGCCGTCCATTTTTTTGCGGATGCGCTTGATCAGATGGTCGACAGCACGGTCGCTGCCGAAATAATCCTCTCCCCAGACATGGCCCAGCAGCTCTTCGCGTGTAAAGGCCCGGTTCGGACTTCCCGCAAACACCATCAGCATCAGGAATTCCTTGCTGGTCAGCTCCACTTCAGCTCCTTGCCAGAAGGATCTTCTCTCCTCGGGATGCAGCAGCAGACTGCCCAGCTCTATCCCTGAATGCACAGCAGGCAGAACAGCCGCAGACCGGGAAGAGTGAAGGCGTTCCCACCGTTTCAGCTGGCGGTTAATCCGGGCTACCAGCTCACGGGGACTGAAGGGCTTGACCAGATAATCGTCGCTGCCAAGCTCCAGACCCAGGATTTTATCCACTTCATTATCTTTGGCAGAGATCATAATAATCGGCACCTCCGCCTCATCACGGATACGCCTGCACAGTTCATAACCGTCCATTCCCGGAAGCATAATATCAAGCACCCACATGGCGGGAGGATCATTCCTCCATAAATCCCACGCCTCCTCGGCACTTCCAAGACCAACTGTCCTGTAATTCTCCTTATGTAAATAAGCTTCCACCAGATTGCGTATATTCTCGTCATCGTCCACAACAGCAATGACCGTTTGATTGTTCATCCAGGTAACCTCCGTGATTTGTCTCTTCACCATTATAGCAAGCGGCGGAGCGGGATAGGGCACTGCCATTGTTTTTCCACATTGCTGACCCTCTCCTGCCACAGAAGCCCGCTATAGTGAGAGCTGTAAGACAAACCACCTGAAGGAGTGTTCGTACATGAATCGTCTAATCGTAAAAAGAATGGCTCTATCCACCCTGCTGCTGTCCAGTATCGCCACCCCGGTCTTCGCGGATACGGGAATCACTTCGCCCCCAGTACAGGGACCCACTGCCACTATAAGCACGGCCGCTGCATCCACAAATGGCAGTGAGCTGCGCCCCTTGCTTGAACCGCAGGTTCTGGCACTGGTGAACAGCTATGCACCGGAAACATCCCAGGACTGGCGGGATACGCTCAGCCGCTACCATGATTTGACAAGCACGAAGGCGCTTAACGTGGTTCTCACCACGCCGATGTCCGCTGCTCCATGGACAGAACAAGCTGGCATTGTGGATGTGCAATTAGCCATGCCTGGAACATTGACGGACGCAGAAACGACTCCCCTTACAGCTGTGACGGCAACCGGAATAACAGGGGTCCAAGCTAAGGCAGTCCCTTTTGAATTAGGAGCCGTAAACCTCACATTAGCGGGGCTTAACCATCTGGAATCCGGCAAGCTTGCCAATGTGGTAACCTTACATGCATCGTATATCGACGGCTTATTCAAAGAGCAGGCTGCACTGGCAGAGGCTGCTCAATCCGCAGATGCAGCAGCCATTAAGCAGGCACTGTCCGGACTGCTGAGACAGTATAAAGACCTTAACCACAAGCTGGAAGAAGCGAAATAAACCGCGCATACCCTGTATCCATTAGAAAAGCAGGCCAAGGAATTCCTCCCTGGCCTGCTTTTTCTTTTTAGATCATTAATATAATGTAGCCGCCGCCTACCGGCGGGGATACATCGGATAAGGATAGAATGCTGCGGCGGGCTGCTGGGCTGCGTAGGCGGGCATGCTTTTGGCGGGCGGGCCTATGTTCATTCCCCCGGCAGACCCTGCCACGGTGCAGCCCGGAGGCGGTCCAAGAATAATCGACTCCTTCAGCGGAGCCACGGCCTTGGCATACTCCTCTTCATTGATGCAATAGGCGCGCTGGATGACCTCTGCGGGAACAGCCTGCAGGAAGTCTGAACCATACACAATATCCGGTGTCGGTGCATCGAAGATCGCCAGGAAATGGGCCTGTTCACTCTCGGCCAGAATCCAGTGGAACCAGCCCTGCGGGAAGACAGCAATTTGTCCGGCCTTCAGATGATAGGTCATCAGCTTCTGGGTGAACGGATCGAACACGGAGGCAATCAGCTCTCCGCTAATCACGAAGATCATCTCTGTCACGTTCGTGTGCCAGTGCGGCTGGACAATGAAGCCCTTGCTCATATGTGCATTGAAGAACCCGTTACGTATCGCCGGCAGCTGCTCGGCAAAAAGCTGGGTAATATAATTGTTCGCATCCCGCTTATAATTAAGCACCTGGTTAGAATCGGCGGCAAGCTTCAGGTCCGGTGCCTGCAATACTGGATCTAGCATGATTTGTTCCTCCTCAGACTGGATTGTAGCCTTAAGTAACACTGGGCATTCGTCCAGATACTATATGCGGAGGAGGAACCTTTTGACACTAGAGTCAGGTGCGGATTAGATCAGGCGAGCGATACTCTCAATCTCCACGGCGGAGGCTGCAAGCTGCTGCATCGAGGCGGTGATCTCCTCTGTGGCTGCGGCCTGGCGTTCGCTTTGCGCCAGACAATCCGTAAGCACGGCATCCATCTGGTTAATCTTCTGCTTGATCATCTGCAGAATGCCGGCAATATCCTTCGCCGATGAAGCACTGGATACCGACATTTTGCGGATCTCCTGGGCCACGATACCGAAGCCCCGTCCATGCTCAGCGGCATGAGCCGCTTCAATCGCTGCATTCAGCCCGAGCAGATTGGAGTTGTCTGCCACCTTGCGGATGAAATCGAGAATCTCGTCCGTCTGCTGCAGATCCTCAACCACCTTCTGGCCCAGCTCTTTCAGATCCCCTACAGTATTCGCCAGATCCGAGGCCGTTCCCGCAATCTCTACCGAGGTCGAGCTGATCTCGTCGGAGGTTACCGCCAGAGCATTCGCTGCATCGCTGAGCGTTACCTGATTACTGAGGCTGATTCCGATCGTGAACACACCTGTCACCACCCCGTTCCGGTCCCGGATCGGCATGGATGACGATTTAAAAGGAATCCCGTAGATCTCTCTTGGAATCGTAGCGCTGACTTCCTCCCCGCTCTCCAGAGCAGCCCGGATTCCTCCGCTGGGCGGTACTGGAGAACCCAATTCAATCTTGGCTTTCAATTCCTTCCCTTGCAGATAATAAATGAACTTGTCCCGATCTGCCAAAGCAAACATTACATCCAGCGGGAAAAGCCGCTGCACCAAGGGCAAAGATACTTCAAGCGCCTTCCGCAGCTGGTCCATTTCTGATGCTTGTCCTGATTCCTGTTCGGATTCGTGTTCGGTATTCATTGCTTCAACAGCTCCCTAATTCTATTTATTTATGTACATCTCTTATCACTTGAATCTTATCGCTCGAACAATGTAACACAGTTGCGCCCTTCCGCCTTGGACTGATACAGTGCATCGTCACCCAGCTTGTAGATATCCTCCTCACGCAGACCGTCCACCAGCACGGCGGCTACGCCGATAGAGACGGTAATTCTTCCGTATTCCGGACTTAGGTCATGTTGTATCCCCAGCTCCGCAACGCTTCGTCTGATCAATTCGGCGAACACACGGGACTCTGGAGGGGTAAGTCCGGCGGCCACAATGCCGAATTCTTCACCACCCAACCGGAACGCGGTTCCATCCGCCTGTTCAGCCAGCTCCTTCAGTACCCCGCCGATTCTGCGCAGTACCGTATCGCCTTCATAATGTCCGTAGGTATCATTGAATTTTTTGAAATAATCAATATCCAGCATCAGGTAGGTTAAATACCGTTTGCCTGCAGCAGCCTTGTCCACCTCATCCAGGAACAGCTTATTGAAGTATCTGCGGTTGTACAGCCCGGTTAATTCATCGGTGATCGAGATCTTTTCAATCAGTCCGATATATTTGCTCAGCTCCCCGTTGTTGAACTCCAGCTCCTTCGTCCGCTCGGCTACCAGTTCCTCCAGATGCTCCTTGTGGCGCCGCAGCTCCTCCTCCGCCTTCTTCCGCTCGGTAATATCCTTGATCGTTCCCTGAATCGCCGGCTTATCCTGATACATAATCCGGACAACCTTGTGAATGACGATAACTTCATGCGACTTATCCTTATGCAAAAGCCTAGTCTCATACTCTTCCGGTGCCTGCTTGCCCTCGACTCGTCTGGCATAATAATGCATCACCTTCTCCCGCTCCGGCGGCGTAACGAAATTCCCGAAGGGCTGCTCCAGCATCCCGCCCGGTTCATAGCCCAGCATCTGCTCCAGCGCCTCATTAACATAGACACACCGCATATCCTGGACCACGAACACCCCGTCCTGCAGGTTGTTGACCAATTGGCGGTATTTCTCCTCAGAGCGCTCAAGCTCGTTATACAGACTGGCATTCTCAAGCGAGAAGACCATCTCTCTGGACAGCAGATTGATAATCTTCATCCGTTCCTCGGTGAATACGCCGGTCACCAGATTATTCTCCAGATAGATGATCGCAATCGTCTTATTCTGGTTAATCAGCGGCATGCAGACCATCGATTTCGGCTGCTGCCTCACAATATAAGGATCATTCACGAATGGAGTCTCGGAATAGGCATCATTGTAGATCAGACTCTCCCGGCTCTCCTCGACCGCTCTGATGATCGCAGCAGGCAGATTGTCCAGCTGATGCGACTCATGAATCGCCACAGAGATCCGGTCTGTGTCCGCTTTATATTCTCCTTCGACCAACAGATTGGCCTTGGAGCTCATCAGGATACAGCCCCGCTGCGCCCCGGCATTCTTGATCACAATCTCCATCAGCGCTTCCAGCAGGTGGTTCAGCTCAATTTCTTTGGAGATGGCCTGTGAAGCCAGAATGATGGAATTCAGATCAATGCTCTCAGTATAATCGGTCACCGTCCTGCCGTGCATGAACTCCTTGGTGCTGATTTTCTGGTCCAGAGCAGGGTATCGATCCTTGATGAACACGATCTTCTCCTTGGCGCCCCAGACCGAATAATAGTATTCGGATTGTCTGAGCAGATAGGCGGCGAACTCGTTGAAGCCCTTGTCCATATAGTACCGGGCCGCCAGCTCGTTGCAGAGTGCCTTATAGCGGACGAAGCTTCCCTGCTCGCTGGCCTCAATCGCCAGATCATAATAATAGCCTGCTCGCGTGCTGTTCCCGGAGATCCGGGCCCATTCGGCCCTCATCAGATATTCATGCTGGCGGAAGGTTCCCGGTGCATTGCTGGCCCATTTGCGTACCCGGCCGAGCTCCTTGCGCATTTTGGACCTGGCCTTCCGCTTGCCGTTCACACCCAAATCCTTGTAAGCATAAGCGAGATTCAGGAAGGTGTAGAGCGCGAATTCTTCCATAAAAGCCGAACCGGCCAGCGTCCCGATAATCGGATAGGCCCGCTCGATATACTCCAGCGCTTCATCATGCTTCTCGTAGAGAAACAGCAGCTTCATTTTGTAAATATAATAGATCGCAATTCCCGAGTAATACCTCGCTTCCTGCAATTCGTGCAGATAGACCTCTTCACTGAAGGCTTCATTGTTGAAAGAGGTGCGGTCCGGCAGCTCTCCGGCAAGACTGAGGTAATACTGGCGGGCCAGCTGCGCTGTGGCAAGCGACTCCCTGTACTTCGTGTTCTCGATCATAGAGATCGTTCGTTCACTTTCCTGAAGCAAAGCCGGGATGTCCATCGACGGATTCCAGAGATTCACATAGAAGGCGGAATGGGCCAGATAGAGCAGATCGCCTGTCCGCAGACTGGCTTCAATGGAGGTGCCGAACCAGTCCTGTAACGTATCCCAAGGCTCGGTCCAGGCATGGCTGAACAGCGTATACAGGACATGCGCCGCGCCTTTCCATTGCAGATCATTGAATTTGTCATTAATTCTGATCCCGAGACGTCCATAAGCGAAGGCCCCCCGGGTATCGCCGAAGCCGGACAAGAGCATGGCATAGCCGATAAAAGCGAGCGCCGACTCCGGGGAGTTGCCGTATTTCAGCGTCAAGCCCACCTTCTTCAGCACCACCAGACCAAACAGTGAGGTCTCCCCGGAGATAAATGCAGGCGGTATAAAGTTAATCAGCAGCCGCATAACCAGCTTCATCTCCGGGTCCTGCATCTCCGGCAGTGCAAAAATCGTCTCCGGCGTTCTCCCCCGCAGCGCAGCCTTAATGACCAGCAGCTCCTTAAGGACGGCGGGCATTCCAACCTTAGCCGGAATCTTAATTCCGAGCGCCTTCAGCCCCCGTCTCCCTGAAGCAATCGACTCGGGCATCATACCGAGGTACATATAATGATTGGTCTGCATCTCATAGATTTCCGCAATAGCCATCCGCTCCGTAGTTTGCTCCAGCAGCAGACGGCAAGCCTGGTCCCCCTGACCGATATGATGAGTGAGATAGCTGCATTCCGCATACAGCCTGTAGATCTCCGCCGCCTGCCCCGGGTCTGTACTCCAGATCTGCTCCGGGAGCAATTCCATTGCCGCTTCAAGCAGTAAGAAGGCCGAATCATACCCGTATCCTGCTTTGGCCTTATAGGCTGCCCTCAGATTCAGAGCGACGATCTCACGCGCCTCCGAGCTATCGGTGATTAACTCCAGCCCTTTATTAATATGGGTGGCGATATCGACCAGCTTGTCCTCGATCTCCTCCTCTCCAAGATTCCGCAGCAGCAGCCGGCCGATACTAAGATGAAGTCTCTTCCCCCGTTCAGGATCAAGCAGCTGGTAGAAGGCCTGCTGAATCCGGTCATGGGCGAATTTCAGCCGGATGCCTACCTGCGCAGCCTCGCGGCCGGATTCAGCAAGTGTAGCCGAGAATATAGCGTACTTGTGGTCGGCAGGGACGATATATTCTTCCTGGACCGCCCGGGTAACCGCAGCCGCAATCACCTCCGGCGCTTCTTCTCCAATCAGCGTCAGCATCCCGTAATCGAACACACTGCCGGCCGCCGAGCTGAGCATCAGAATATGGCGGACCTCCTCCGGCAGATGCTGCAGCTGTCCAACCAGGAAATCCACCACACTGTCGTGGACCGGCAGCGCCTCCAGCTCCTCCAGGCTCCAGCTCCATTCCCCGTTCCGCTTATCGAAGTAGATAATCCCGCGCCGGTGAAGATCCTTCAGCATTTCCGTCAGGAAAAAGGAATTCCCCTTGGACCGCTTATATAACCGACCGGTAATTCCTTCAACGCGTTCCATGCTGCTATATAGCGTGTCCGCTACAAGGCTTTGTACATCTGTCTCTTGCAGCGGCTGAAGATGAATACGTCCAACCTCACGGTTTTTGCCGATCTTAACCATCGCGGCGAACAAGGGATGACCTTCATGGATCTCATTCTGCCGGAAGGAGCAGATTACAAACATCCGCTGCAAATGGTTATCCAGCATCAGCTTCTCCACCAGCTGCAGGCTGGAATAATCCGCCCACTGGACATCATCCAGGAAGAGAACCAGCGGCCGGTCCGGATACGTTATGGCCTGCACGAACTTGGCAAAGGTCAGGAAGAACCGGTTCGTCTCCTCAGCCGGACTCAGCGGTTCCGGCTCTGGCTGAATCCCGATCCAGGTAGCAAGCTCAGGGATCAATCCCGTAATTACACCGCCGTTGCCGCCAAGCAATCGGGTAAGCGAACGGCTAATCTCACGCTTATACTCCTCATCCGGGCCCTCCAGCAGCTGGCTGACCAGCCTGCGGAAAGCCTGAATGAGCGCACTGTACGGAATATTCTTATTGTACTGGTCGAACTTCCCTTCAGCGAACAGCCCCTTCTCCCGGCTGATCGTCCGGTGCAGCTCATGGACCAGCGCGGTTTTGCCAGCACCTGCATCACCGGAGACCAGCATAACCTGTGAACTCCCGTTAACGCTGCTGCGGAAGGCCGCCTCCAGGGTGGACAGCTCCTGCTGTCTGCCGACTATTTTTTGCGGAATGCGGAAGGTGTTCAGGAGGTCCTCCGTTCCAATCACGAAATCCGCCTGCCCGGCCAGGCATCTCTTCAGATCGGCCTTAATGCCGTGAGCGCTGCGGTACCGGTCCTCCGACGACTTCTCCATCAGCTTCATAATGACCGCCGACAAGCCCCTGCTGACCCTGCCTCCGGTTGCATTGTAAGGAGAGACGGCTTCCTTCGCAATAATGGAATAGATCTGCTCCAGCATCTCGAACGATGGATACGGCATAAGGCCGGTCATCATCTCGTACAGGACGACACCCAGTGAATAGTAGTCACTCCGGTAATCAATATTCCGGTTCATCCGGCCGGTCTGTTCCGGTGAGATGTACAGCAGACTGCCCTCCAGCACGCCGCTGTTCTGGAAATCCCGTCTCTCCTTGGACAGCTTCACTGCAAGGTCGAAATCAATCACCTGAACAATATCCCGCTCCCGGTTCCAGATGATATTCGACGGCTTGATATCCTTATGGATCACGTTCTGCTCATGTATGGAGCCGAGAATATCCACAACCTTGACCGCCAGTCTCAGTAAATCCTCTTCCCCCGGCTGCTCCTCCGCCAGAATCCGCTTCAGCGAACGTCCGGCAATATCCTCAAGAACCATGACATAGAGGCCGTTCTGCTCCTCGAGCCTCAGGGGACGGATAACCCCTTCTGTGGTGGTGCTAAGCTCAGTAAGCAGCTTATATTCCTGCTTGAAGCGCATCACCGCTTCGGTTCCGGCAAACTCGGATTTCAACACCTTGAGAATGACCGTTTCCGCAGAGGAAGCCTCCGCGCACCGGTATACGGCTTTTATAGGATTATCTGAAATGGTCTCCAGGACCTGATAATGGTCATTAGCAATCATTGTACTCCACCTTTAGCCTTGTTCTCCCGTAACTTCAATATCGGCATCGAATTTAAATACATAGGCAGCGATCAGCCAGATAATCCAGCAATTCAGCCCAAAGAACAGATAACCGAAATAGCCCAGAACCGGCATCTCGGAGAAAATATGAAATTTGTCCAGATAAGGCACCGAGTATTTCCAGTAATTCGGATTGGTAGGGGCATCGTCATGGAACCACTCACTGCCAAAGTTCCAGAACTCCCAGAAGAAGCCGTTGAACAGCGTAGCCAGCCCTACCAGAATCACCTTGGACCAGTCTCCGTTCTTCACCGGGGTGAAGGGGGTCCAGTAACCGGCAAGCGCCATCGCTGCGGACAGCATTGGAACCAGCGCAACCCACAGCACCCAGAACAGCAGGTACGGATAATAGCCCATGCCGAAGGCCAGGATCAGCCCCAGAATATAATAGATGATCAGCCACAAGCGTGATATCCTCAGCTTAGGCCCATGGCTGTAACGGTTGCGGAACAGACGGAAGGTCTTGAGGAGTAAGTACCATTCGAAGATGGCCGGAAGGACAGTGGTATAAGATAAGGAGAACCAGAACACATTGCCGAAGTTAGAGAACACTTCATTATTAGGGTAATACCAATTCTCCAGGACGAAGAAATTCAGGTATTCAAAAGCAAACCAGCTGAAGCAGGACACCACCGCCAGCAGCTGCATCACCCGGGGCTTGCGCGAGATGATCGAGGCTCCATGATTTCTCCGGTAGACCAGCCCGTCCAGAATCAGAATAAAGGACCACCAGAGGGGAACAAACGTGTAATGCTCCAGTGAGATAAACAGCTTCACCCGGGCCCACATCAGGAACCAGCTAAGCGCAAACACCGGCAGGCTCCACCAGAACCAGACAGGGAAAGGGGTGGCCGCCCCCGCCTTCCGGGGTGCCTCCTCCGTCTTCTTGAAGCCGAACCATCCGGGGAATACCAGGACCAGTGTGATGATCAGGGCCACGACGCAGGCGAGCGAGAAATAGAGCAGGCTGAACCCGGGGTCAGCTTCGACCTTCTGAGCAGGGAAATCCCCATAACCGGGCGGCATCCCCTTCCATTTCGCCAGACTGCCGAGTAACGGAAGCAGAAAGATAAGTCCGAAGGTAACGATCAAGAATGCTGTCTTTTTCCATGTTTTCATTGTGCAAAACCCCGCTTATGTATGTAGTTGAAAAGTCGAAATTTGTTGATAATCGCTAATATTCGATAACACTCCAGTTTATTCCTGCCGGACGCACACAAAAAAATGCCCCACCGTCCACTTCCATGACGTATGGAGCATCTGTGCGGGGCAGCAGAACCCATTATCCCTTCAAATCCAGCTTCATGCTTAGTGAACGTATCCCGTGCTCTTCTTCCTCTTCACCAAGCGATACGAATCCCTGGGAGGCATAGAAGCCAGTAGAATTCGGGGAAGAGTTCACCGTGATCTGCGTGCTCCCTCCCGTCCTCATCCGGTTAACCGCATGCCACAGCAGGGTCTTGCCGATCCCGGTGCCCTTATACGCATTCTTCACGAACAACAGCGAAATATGCTGATGAATTTGCAGCTCTATAATTCCTGTAACCTCTTGTCCGTTAAGCGCAATGTAGATCTCGTGATCCTCCTGCATGCGCTTCGCAATGGCGGCAAGCTCAATGTACCTGTAGAATTCTATAACACCCTGCGCCGAATAATTGGCGGCAATATGTATATCAAACGCCTCCCGGATCAAGGGGGTGATCCGCTTCTCCTCGCCCGGCAATAACTGTCTGATTGCTGTCATACGGCCATTCTCCTTTAGTGTGACTGGTTGCTATAACTCTCTAAGGATAGCATAATTCAGGTAAATTTGCCCATTAATAGTTGCAGGTGTCCACTGGATTCCGGCGAATTCTATCTTATTAAATCCATAAAATCTACTTAAATGAATGATATGCCTAACACTGCAACCAGTACTCCTGAATATAGTGATGTATCTTATATAAAAGGAGGGGTTATATTGTCACAGCCTAATCTGCCCAATATCACGCCAACGATCACTTTATCGCGAGACGATGTGCTTAACCTGCTATTTTCTTCCATTGCAATGGAAGAGTTGGGCTTAGCTCATATTATTAATGCCCAAGGGGAAAACATCCAATTTGCCTTGGGTACACTTCCGGGGAGCACACCTGCTACGTTGGGTGAGGTTCTTCAGATTAACAGTAGTGCTCAGTCGATGCTCGATTCCGTATTCCGCACCGAAATGATGCTGGATTCAAAACTCACCTCCGCTTCTGATATTCCTTCATTAGTCGGACCCACAGGAGCCACGGGGGTAACCGGCGCTGCCGGTGCAGTAAATAGCGTCAATGGATTGACGGGCGATGTTGTGTTGAGTACAGAGGCTGGTGTCTTTCCGATCAGTAACGATGAACTATCAACCCAAGATTTGAACCAATTAATCACTGCTGGGGTGTATAGCTCGGGAAATCCAAATGGAGTAGGCCCGGAAAATGGCCCGCTAGGAGTTGATCATCCTCCTTCATGGACGATTTACGTTTCCCAGGTAGGACCTTATATCCAGCAGTTGTACATTTCCAACCTGGCAATATATTACCGCAGCAGTCCAGACAGTGGCCAGGGCTGGTCAGATTGGCAAGAAATCGGTGCTCGCGGGCCAACTGGAACCACTGGCGTCACTGGAGCCACCGGAGCCACTAGTGTCACCGGAGCTACCGGAGCTACCGGCCTCACTGGGGAGACCGGGGTTACGGGGGCTACTGGCGTCACCGGGGCTACTGGTTTGACAGGGGCTACCGGCCTCACCGGGGAGACAGGGGTTACCGGGGCTACCGGCCTCACCGGAGCCACTGGCGTCACCGGGGAGACTGGCCTCACTGGAGCTACCGGTGACACCGGGGCTACTGGTTTAACTGGGGCTACCGGCGTCACTGGGGAGACCGGGGTTACGGGGGCTACCGGCATTACTGGCGCTACCGGTGTCACTGGGGAGACCGGCGCCACTGGAGCCACCGGCCTCACTGGCGCTACTGGTTTGACAGGGGCTACCGGCCTCACCGGGGAGACAGGGGCTACCGGGGCTACCGGCCTCACCGGAGCCACTGGCGTCACCGGGGCTACTGGCGTCACCGGAGAGACCGGCGTCACTGGAGCTACTGGTTTGACAGGGGCCACTGGCGTCACTGGAGCTACCGGCGTTACGGGGGCTACCGGTGTCACCGGGCCTATTATTGTAACTAACAATGCGATGTTTGAGCCCGCAACGGCTACAGTATCTTCGACCTTAACACCTATTGTATTTCAAGAAATATTTATTAATGGCAGCGGAATTCAACTTGGCGTGCCGCCAAGCAATATCACGGTGTTCCCAAACAGCTTATATTATGTTTCGTTTACCATAACTATTGCGCTCTCTGCAGAAACAAACAATGTAACCAGTTCTGAAATTATAGTTAGATTGAACGGTAATGTCCAGCCTATAACGATTACCGGACAAAAAAATGGCGGGACCGGAGCTACTGTGTATTTCTCTCTGGAAGGAAGTGGTTTTCTTCAGACCGGCGCAACTGACAATACCATGACTCTCGATGCTAGTTATACTCTAAGCGCCGGTACGGGAACTTATGTTACGGATCGGTCCAACCTGAGTATTATCAGGTTCGGTTAAACGAACAGATTCCGCTTTTTGCAGAAGATTAAGGGATGAACAAGGGGGCAAGAGCCCCCTGCCCATTTTGTAGTAAAGGAGGGGATCACTTGTCAAGTCCGAACCTGCCCAATATCACCCCAACGATATCCATATCGCGGGACGATGTGATCAGTCTATTATTTTCCTCTATTGCCATGGAGGAATTAGGACTGGCGCATATTCTCAATGCTGAAGGAGAGAAGATTCAGTTTGCGGTCGGCACCCTTCCGGGAACCACTCCCGCTACACTTGCCGAGTTAAATCAGGTCAGTGACAGTACTCAAGCCATGTTAAAAAAAATTATCCGCCATGAAATGATGCTGGAATCCAAGCTGCAGACAGCTGCAGACATTCAACCGGTTGTTGGTCCTGCTGGATCTGCCGGAGCTCCTGGAGCAGAGGGTGGAGCACTTAGTGTCAATGGGTTAACCGGAGATGTGGTGCTCGGCGTAACAGCCGGTGTTTTTCCAATCAGCAATGATGAACCATCGACCAACGATCTAAATGAATTTAGGACTGCTGGCGTATACAGCAGCTCGGGAACCCCCGCCGATCCGGCTGGCCCAGTGAATGGTCCTCCAGGAGTCGCACACCCTTCGGTATGGACGATTTATGTCTCACGTGTTGGTGATTATGTACAACAGCTGTATTTTTCCGATTCGGCTTTATACTATCGCAGCAGTCAGAATGGCGGGGTGACTTATCCCGACGGGTGGATCCCAGTTGGAGTGCAAGGTGTAACCGGGGTGACTGGGCCTGGTGTAACCGGAGCAACCGGCGTCACTGGCAACATAGGAGTGACGGGTGCCACGGGCATGACGGGCGCAACCTTAGACACAGGTGCCACGGGGATCACCGGCGCCACTGGCCTGACCGGTGCTACCGGCGTGACCGGTGCCACTGGAATCACTGGCGCAACCGGCGTCACTGGCGCGACGGGCGTAACCGGTGCTACCGGAC
This sequence comes from Paenibacillus sp. FSL M7-0420, assembly GCF_038002345.1. Lineage (NCBI taxonomy): Bacteria > Bacillati > Bacillota > Bacilli > Caryophanales > Paenibacillaceae > Paenibacillus > Paenibacillus sp. FSL M7-0420. The sequence continues at coordinate 4,346,032 of NZ_JBBOCJ010000001.1, forward strand.
TTACCGGTGACGTGACTGGCATGACGGGCTTGACGGGCTTGACGGGTGCCACAGGTCTAACGGGGGCTACCGGGGCTACCGGTGAAGTCACGGGCATGACGGGCGCGACCGGGCTTACCGGTGAGGTGACTGGCATGACGGGCTTGACGGGTGTGACGGGTGCTACGGGTGTAACTGGCGCTACCGGGCTTACCGGTGAGGTCACAGGCATGACGGGCGCGACCGGGGTAACTGGCGCAACAGGCGTGACAGGCGCGACAGGTTCAACCGGTGAGGTCACGGGTATGACGGGCTTAACCGGGCTTACCGGCGTGACAGGCGTAACCGGCGCGACAGGCGTAACCGGTGAGACGGGCCCGACGGGCCCCGTGGCCAACAATGCCAGTTTTCATCCTTCGGGTCCAGTAACAGCAACGCCTACAAATATTACATTTATACAAAATTTTAATAATGGCTCAGGTATCTCCCTTGTGAACAGCGGCCAAGGTATTCAATTGCAACCCAATAGCTTCTACTTCGTTTCTTTTAGTTTGAGAATTCGGATATCCAATGGGAGTATCCCCGTTGTTGCATCTCAAATATTGGTTTATCTCGACGGCGTTCAACAAAATATAAGTACTGGTACGCAGAGAAATGCAGGTGGCGCTGGTTTAGCCGCGTTCACCCAGGAATCCAGCGGTTTAATCCAGACTGGCGCCGGCCCTAATCCAACGTTAACCTTGACGGCTTCTATCACTCTTGCTTCAGGCACAGCCGAGTTTAATCCCCCAACTTGGTCAAATTTGAGCATTTATCAGGTCCTGTAATTCAAAGGTAATAAGGCAAGAGCTATAAAAGCTGATGTCCTTATGGTAACTCTCCTTTTCAAAAGCGGCTTAGGATATGTCGTTTCTTCCCCTGGAAGGACGGCGTATCCTTTTTTGCATGGCCTCGTAACCGCAGCATAAACGCAACATTTCAAATTTGTAACCTGATTCCTGATACGCTTACATCCTGTTCTATGTTTTAATTGTAATAATGTTATGTACTTCATGTAATTATATGCGGGGTGTATGGATGCAGCGATTTATGATAGGCCAATATGGAGGATTTGATTACGGCAAGTTCCACAAGGATTTCAAAGCCGAATTCTATGGAATCGAGGCTTGTTCTTTCCCCTCCGATGAAGATTGTCAGACGCTGATTGAAGCAGCACAAAAGCACAGATTCCACACAGGAGTCCATTATCCGCTCCGCGCCAATCCTGCCAGACTAAGAGATGCCCTGTTTCTCTCACCGGATGATTATGAGCGTTCTGAAGCGTTCCGGCAGATTCAGGAAGAGCTGGATTATATGGTGAAGTTACGCCCGGACTACGTATTATTTCATTATCCGAAGCCAGTCATCTTAGATTCACGGGTGGACTGGAGTACTTGGCGATTTGCTGACCGGAGGGAATATATCCATGAGGTTGACCTTTCTCTGAATGAACTGATACAGCACAGTAAATATCTCTTTGAATGGCTTAGCCGGAAGGGCCGGGAGTACCGGTTCCAACCTATTTTGGAGTTCGACGGACTGAACAGTTACGTTTACCAGCATGATTTTCTGGAACAGCTCTTGCTTGCCTATCCGGATATTAAGCTATGTCTGGATACCGGCCGATTGTATCAGCAGGATAAGCTTGACCCTAATTTCGATGCCCGTGCCCTTCTGAGAAAATACACCAAGTATGCGGCATTGATCCATCTGTCGAATGTTCAGATTAACGAAGCCATCCAGCACGGCCATTACCCGGTCCTACCGGAACTAAACACCGGGGAGGGCTGGGCCCCGATCGAGGACTATCTGAGCATCATCCGTGAGGAGAACAGCGAAGTGAAAATCATGTTCGAGCATCGCTCAGGCCTCATCTCCGCGCAGGATCTGAACCGGTGTTATGCTTGGGTAGATCATATCCTCAACGGAGTCCCCGAGAATCCACCGGCTTCGCCAGCACGATGAAGGCACAGCCCGCCCCGAATATTTGTGAATGTGCAGGCACATGATACAATGTGACCGTAATGTGGTGTTTGTCCCATGATTAACTTTAGAGGAGTGAAGACTGTGGCAATCAATGTGTACCTGAATTTCAATGGCAATACCCGAGAGGCTGTAGAATATTACGCTGAAGTGTTCGGGACCGAACCTCCGCATATCATGACCTTCGGCGAGGCTCCGCCAGATCCGTCCCATCCTGTACCGGAAGAAGCCAAACACCTCGTCATGCACGCCAATCTGATGATTGCCGGCAGCCCGGTCATGTTCTCTGACGTATTCCCCGGCATGCCGTTCACGGAAGGGAATAATATCAGCCTAACGGTGACGGATACAGATGAAGAGAAGATTCGTCTCTGGTTCAATAAACTCAAAGAAGGCGGCACTGTACACATGGAACTGCAGCAGACCTTCTGGAGTAAGGCCTACGGGAACCTGAAGGACAAATTCGGTATCCACTGGCAGCTCAGCCATGACAATGGCCAGAACGGCTGAAGCCCTTAGGGAATTTCCTTTTCACAAAAGTGACTCAGGATATGACGGTTCTTCCCCTGGAAGGACCGCATATCCTTTTTTGTATGGCTTCATAACCGCAGCCTAACCGTAACATTTCAAAGTTGTAACCTGATTTTTAATGCGCTTACATCCTGTTCTATGTTTTAATTGTAATAACGTTATGTACTTCATCCTACTGTAAAGGAGACTAACCTATGGAAATTTCCTCATTTTTGCTGCCCAAGGATCAGGTTGCGTACATTACCTCCTCGATCTCCATGCGGGAAGCGCTGGAACAGCTGGAGAATCATTATTATTCGGCCATTCCGATTATTGACGATGCCGGTAAATATGTTGGGACCTTGTCGGAGGGCGATCTGCTATGGAAGCTGAAGAACACCGACGGTCTAAGCTTCGCGAATATGAACGAGGTGACCGTCGGCACCATTCAGCGTCATGTGCATAACGAGAGCGTCGAGATCCACGCGCAGATGGAGGATATGCTGACCCTGGCAGCAGACCAGAACTTCGTTCCGGTAGTGGACGACAGCGGAATCTTCCTCGGTATCATCCGCCGCAAGGACATCATCGAGTATTACACACGCAATATTACGGATTAGCCTCATACCGCCGCTTACGTGGGCGAGGGATTCATCCGCAGCAACAGCAAAGGCAGGGCTGTCCTCTGGAGGGCGCCCTGCCTTTGTTCGAGCCGGAAGTCTATATAATTTCGAACACATTAGTTAACCGGGTCAGCTCAAAAATCTTCCGTACATTGTCATTGAGCCCCGTCAGCCTGATGGTGCCGCCAGACTCTGCACATTTCTTGTAAGAGCTGACAATCACTCCAAGTCCGGTACTGTCTATGAACTGGCAGGCTCCAAAATCAAGCAGGAAGCGGGAATGGCCCTCAAGAATATACCCCCGTACTGTTTCTCTGAAATGACCGGCTTCCTCAACTGAGAACAGCTCCGGCATCTCTATGATCATCTCACTCAAGCTACTCACCCCTGATTTTAAATTTCTCTACCAGAATCTCCAATTCATTAGCCATGGCGCTGATCTCCTGGGCGGAGGCGGCAAAATTATTGACCGTTGCCGCCTGCTCTTCCGTAGCACTGGATACATTCTCCGTATTCGCTGCCGCGAGCTCCGAGATCGTGCCCATGGAATCAATAAGCTTGATGATCTGGTCTGAGGTAGCTACTTCATCTCTGGTAATATCCAGAATCTCATGCACATTATCCGTAATCATCTCAACGGACTCTATGATATGGACGAATGCGCGGTCCGTTTCATTCACAATGCTCACGCCACTCTCTACTGCCTCGGCAGCGCCTCTCATCGAATCTACGGCCCGGGTGATCCGCGAGATCATATCGTTGACCAGATCCGTAATCTCACCGGCATTGGTGTGGGTCTCATCCGACAGCTTCCGGACTTCACCGGCCACAACACTGAAGCCCCGGCCATTCTCCCCTGCTCTCGCGGCTTCTATTGCCGCATTCAGCGCCAGCAGATTCGTCTGCTCGGCAACCTTATTGATGGTACCGGTAATTGCGGATATCTTCTCCGACAACCCGCTGACCGTATACAATAATGCTTCCGTCTCTTTGGTGCTGCTGTGAATCGTATTCATTGCTTCCACGGTATGAATGACTCTGGCTCTGCCTTCCTGCGCTGCCTGATGGGTATTGTCCGCATTACCGGAGGTAGCCGAAGCCTTGCTCTGCGCCAGCTGCACCAGACTGGAGAGCTGCACGAGCACCTGGGAAGCATTGAGGACCGACTGGTTATTGTTCTCTGCACCGGATGCAATCTCCTGGGTACTGGAGCTGATCTCCTGGATAGAGGCGCTGATCTCCTCCGAAGATGCCGCCATCTCCTCAGACATGGAGGTTAGGGACAGGGAGCCCGCCCTCACCTTCTCAATAATCGCTTCCTGCTTGTCAATCATTGCGTTGAACGATTCACTCAGCATTTGCAGCTCATCCCCGGATTGAATGGATGTATGAACCGTCAGATCACCGTCACCGGCCAAGCCCATCGCTCTCTCCAGCTTCAGGATCGGATTTACAATATTCCGGGTGGTGAAGAAGTACGCTGCCAGCATAGCAACGGCGATACAGACCAGGATAAGGATCAGCGTAGAGTTACGGATTTCAACCGCCGGAGCCATGTAATCCTGCACATTTGCCGTTGTGGCTACAACCCAATGGCCTGCGGGCTGAAAAGAAACATATTTATGTACGCCTTCATAGGTGTAAAAGCCATGTGCGCTTTCTCCCGCCTTCATCCGCTGGACCAGCGCACTTAATTCAGCATTGCTGCCGCTGTCCAGATTCTCCTTCAGGACCTTGTCCTGCTCCGGATGCGAGACGATGAGGCCGGTACGGTCAATCATATATCCGTATCCATGCTCTCCAATCTTCACCTCTGTCACCGGTGAGGCGATATTCTCAAACAAGGCGGTTCCGATCAGCACGCCTGTAATCTGATCCTTCACCCGCAGCGGTCTGGCGATCGCTACGATGTATTGATTGGTCTCCCGTGACAGGATAACCTCACTGACTGCGTCCTTGCCCTGCAGCGCTTCCTGATAGTATGCACGGTCCTTCACATCAGCCCCGGGCGCCTCAGAGCTGCTGGTCATCAGCACCCTGCCGTTTGTATCTGCGATAATCAGCGATTCCAATAGCTTGGCGTTATCTTTCTGTACACCGGAAATATAATTAAACGCTGAGCTTTTGAGGGAGCCCACAGACGGATTCCCGGCAAAATCGGCCAATACGCTATTCTTGCTGGCGATCCCCAGATTCATGCCAACCGCTTCAAGCTCGGCATCCACCGCTTTCGCAGCAGAAGTAGTGGTTCCGCTTAATTCCTCTTCAATTGTATTCTGTAAGGCACCGGATGCCAGCTGGTAGGATACGTAGCCGGATATGCCCAGCGGGATACTGATAATCAGAAATAACAGGATGCTCATTTTAACTTTTAGACTTAATTTCACTGGACTCTCCCCTTATTGTGTCTATGAGGAACAGATACTCTTGCTGATGTACATCGTATGTTGTATCATCTCTGCACTGTCCGAGAAGCAGCGGATCAGATACAAGCCCCGGCCCCCTTCATCCATCAATTCATGGTTCCCGATAGCCTCGGGGAACACCACCTTGCCGTCCCCGGCCCCCGAATCCTCAATCTGAAGCTTAAGCAGCTGATCCATAAGCAGATAACGGATGGTAATCGGTTTGCTGCAATCGCTGAGGTTCCCGTGATAATAGGCATTGGTTACCGCTTCGATCAGAATCAGGCGGATATCAAAAGCATAGGCTTCGAGGTCAAGCTCCTGAATGATGCCGTCAATGATCATCTGATGATGCTCCAGACCGTGAAGCATCACTTCCTTATGAATAGCTTCCATGACTCACTCCTTAAAGGTTCTGTAATCGCTCCTTTGCTGATGCTCCTGCTTGACACTCTACCTCCTCATTACAGCAGAGCAATCCCCGTCCGTCATTTGATATTCAGACTGAGCCAGGTGCAGTCATCCTGCAGAGCAGCCCCGGCAAACCTCTCCAGAAGATAACCGTGCTCCCGCCCGAGTTCTTCCGTGCCGAACAGCAGCTCCATTCCGTCACTATAGAAGCAAAAACGGTCCCCGGACTCAAACGGGATGGTTTTCTCCTCAAATTCACTGCTCTCAAACATGCCGAGCGGAGCCCCCTTAACGGTGATCCTCTCTATGCCCCTGTCCCGGGGGACATAGAGAAATTCATTAATCCCGGCTCCGGCAGCCTTGAGCCGTCCTGTCTTGAAGTCGAACAGGAAGCAGCAGCCCGCGACATAATCCTCACCCAGATGCAGCAGCGCTTTGGAATTCAGATCGTTCAGCACCTGCAGGGGGTCCTGTGTACAGGACAGGCTGTCCATGAACAGTACCCGCAGGGCCGAGATATTCAGCGCGGCCGTAATCCCCTTACCGGTTACATCCCCGATGAAGCCGATGACCTGCTCTTCATTCACTTTATGGAAGATGAAGAAATCACCGCTTAAGGTTCTGGCCGGAATATAGAGCTTCTCCAGAACCGCCTTGCTGAAGAGCGGAAAGGATACCTCATGCCGGTGCTCCTGAAGCCGGACCGCCCGCTCCATTTCCCTCTTGCTCTCAGTGATATCCCTGAACACCAGCTGCAGCGCCTTGGTCTCGTCATAAATAACCGGTACGCCGGAAATTTCAAGATCAAAGATGCGGTTGTCCTGCCGCCGGATCAGCCGCTGCTCAATGCGGAAGCGTTCTTTCAGCTGGCCTGTGGTCTTCAGCTTGTTATGCTCCGCACTCTGAAAGTACACCTCATTGAAGAAATCCTCGATTCTCCTGCCGATCAGCTCCTGCTTCGGATTGCCGAACATCCGTTCAGTCTGCTTATTGGCGAACAGGATTGTCCCCCCGCTGTAGACCAGAATGGGCTCCGGGCAGAGCTCGACCAGATCCCTGTACCGCTCCTCGCTTTCTCTGAGACGCTGCTCCGAGCGGACCCGTTCGCTGATATCGTGAATTACGGTGTATACGCAATTCTTGCCGAGCATCGTCATCATGCCGGTATGAACCTCCACATCGATGGGCTCCCCGCCGGCCAGGATATGCCGGTCGATGAATACACGGTTCTTCCCGTCCGCACCTTCAGGCAGCGCCTTCTCAACAAACTCCTGAACTCCCGAAGTCCGGTCAGCTGCCAGATCACAGATCCGGAGCTGCCTGAATTGCCGGATGCTGTAGCCGTAGAACTCGCAGGCGGCCCGGTTGGCATCAGTAATTCCGCCACTCTCCGGGTCCACCAGCAACGTAATGAGATGATTGTTCTCATAGATGCAGCCATAATGCTCCATACACTGCGCCGGACTGGGGGAGCGATGCAAATTCTTACACGGTTTAACAGTTGCCATTGCACAAGCCTCTATTCTGTTCAGCTTTTAAAGTCCTCCCATTATAGTCAATAAAATAGACTCAAGCCGTGAATTCCGACACAGTTAGACAGAAAAACCCGGTCTGCGGCATGAAAACATGACCACAGTCCGGGTTAAACCTTACAATCTTCATTAATTTATCTGGCTGAAGCTTAGAGCTTTACAGCTCTGTCAAAATAATCGTGCCCTGCGGGGTGACCGCCAGTGTATGCTCATACTGGGCCGACAGACCTCCGTCAATGGTCCGCGCAGTCCACCCGTCGGCATCTACCTTGGTCCGGTAGCTGCCGGTATTGAGCATGGGCTCGATGGTGAACACCATGCCTTCCTTAATCCGCGGGCCTTTGCCGGCCGGGCCGTAATGAGGCACTTCAGGCGCTTCATGCATCTCGGAGCCAATCCCATGGCCGATGAAGTCCCGGACGACGGAGTAGCCGTTAGATTCGGCATAGACCTGGATAGCATGCGCTACGTCGCCTATACGGTTGCCGGCTACAGCCTGCTCGATGCCTTTGAACAGAGATTCCTTGGTTGTCGCCAGCAGCTTCTCCGCCTGCTCGCTAATTGTACCCACCCCGTAGGACCAGGCCGAATCCGCCAGCCAGCCGTTCAGGTTGACTACCATATCAATCGTTACAATATCTCCATCCTTCAGCTCCTCATGCTTAGGGAAGCCATGACAGATGACATCATTCACAGATGCGCAGGTGGCATACGGGTAACCGTGATAGCCTTTTTGCTCCGGGGTTGCTCCTTGGGAGAGGATGAACTTCTCGGCAAACTGGTCGATCTCCCAGGTCGTAATTCCCGGCTTGATCAACCCGGCAATCTGCCGGTGGCATTCCGCCAGTATTTTACCGGCTGCCCGCATCTTCTCAATCTCTTCCATCGATTTCATAATGATCATTCAATTCGCCTCTTCTGTACAGAATCCATTACTCACTATATATAATGGCTCTTGGTTATAATGGGGTATTACTACTCTATATTATGAAAGAAAACCGCCGAAAATCCAAATAAACAAACAAAATAAACCTGTCTCCCGCAAAAACACCAGAAAACAGGCTCATGATTTGCATTCCCGTGAAGGCTAATCTGTACAAGTTATTGTTAACTACGGCATATGCAGACCGCCAGGCATCAGCCGTTAGTCGTGGAAATTGAGCCCCGAAGTAACCGCCTTGACATACCCGCTGCGGATCACATAATCGCCGAAGTGCTCACCGGCAATGCGCTCTCTGGCATAACCATGAATAATCGGCCCGAGGGTGTCCAGTATCTCCCGCTCGTCAATGTTCTCCTTGTACAGCTTGTTCAGCCGGTCTCCCGTAAAGCCAGCGCCCAGGTACATATTATATCTGCCCGGACCTTTTCCGATAAAAGCAATCTCGCCGAGCGCCGGTCTGGCACAGCCGTTAGGGCAGCCGGTCATACGGATGATAATCTCTTCATTGCGCAGCCCGGCTTCATCTATGATAACCTCCAGCTTATCGAGCAGGTGCGGCAAATATCGCTCCGCCTCCGCCATAGCCAGCCCGCAGGTCGGCAGGGCTACACAGGACAACGCACTTCTGCGCAGTGCAGAATGATGGGCACCGTCCGTCAGACCGTATTGCTTGGCAAGCTCCGTAATCTTGCGCTTCTTCGCCTGGGTCACACCGCCGATAATCAGATTTTGGTTTGGGGTCAGCCGAAAGTCTCCGCTGTGAATCTTGGCGATCTCGCGCAAGCCGGTCATCAGCGGGTAGCCCTCCTGATCCTGAATCCGTCCGCTCTGGATATAGAGCGTCAGGTTCCATTTGCCGTCCATCCCCTTCACCCAGCCGTACCGGTCGCCATTATGATCGAAATGATAGTCGCGCGCCGGCTCCAGCGTCCAGCCCAGCCGTTCGTGCAGCTCTCCCTTGAACCACTCCAGCCCGTGCCGGTCGATCGTGTACTTGAAGCGGGCATTCTTACGGACCGAACGATTGCCGTAATCCCGCTGGATCGTAACCGTCTTCTCCGCCAGATCAATCATCTGCTCCGGACGGCAGAAGCCGATGATCCGGCCCAATTGGGGATACGTATTCGTATCGCCGTGCGTCATTCCCATGCCACCGCCAACCGAGACATTGAAGCCGGCCAGCTTGCCGTCCTCCAGAATGGCGATGAAGCCCAGATCCTGGGAGAATACATCTACATCATTGGAAGGAGGCACCGCCAGGCCAATTTTGAATTTGCGGGGGAGATAGACCGGACCATAGATCGGCTCAACCACCTTACTGTCCACGACTTTTTCCCCGTCCAGCCAGATCTCATGATACGCGCGGGTACGCGGGGCAAGATGATCGCTAATTTTGTTGGCCCACTCTTGAACCTCGGCATGAACCTCCGACTGATACGGGTTCGGACCACTCATCACATTACGATTCACGTCACCGCAGGCCGCAAGTGTAGTCATCAGAGTGTCGTTGACCGTTCTGATCGTCTTCTTGAGGTTCCACTTCAGCACCCCATGCATCTGAAAAGCCTGCCGCGTCGTCAGGCGCAGTGTCCCATTGCCGTACTTATGGGCCAGCTCATCCATGACAAGCCACTGTGCCGCAGACGCCACACCGCCGGGCGCTACTATCCGCAGCATGAACTGGAAAGCCGGTTCCAGCTTGGAGCGTTCCCGCTCACTGCGCAGATCGCGGTCATCCTGCATGTAGCTGCCGTGGAATTTCAGCAGCCGGTTGTCATCCTCCGGCAGACCTCCTGTAATCGGATTGCTGAGGGTCTCTACTAGCGCCCCCCGCAGATAATTGCTCTCCAGCTTAATATGTTCAACATCACTCGGCGGTCCGCCAATCGGCTTCACCACTGGTTCATTGTTTGCCATTGCTGATTCTCTCCTCTTCCGCTTAAGTCCCGCTTAATAGACATCCCGCTGGTAACGTTGCTCCTGCTGAAGCGTCTCCAGATAGTCGGCAGCCGCTTCCGGGCTTAGTCCGCCTTCCTCCTGGATCACTGTAAGCAGTGCGGAATGCACATCATGAGCCATATGCTTCTCATCGCCACACACATAGACATGTGCCCCTTCCTGCAGCCAGCGGTACACTTCCTTACTCTGCTCCAGAATACGGTGCTGTACGTATACCTTCTCTTCTGTGTCGCGGGAGAAGGCCACATCCAGCCTGCTGAGGACACCGTCCTTCAGCATCCGCTGCCAGTCCGTCTGATAGAGGAAGTCTGTAACGAAATGACGGTCGCCATAGAACAGCCAGGTTGGCCCCTCTGCACCCTGCTCTTCACGCTCCTCCAGGAAGGAACGGAACGGGGCAACGCCTGTACCCGGACCGATCATAATGACCGGTACACTGGAATCAGCAGGCAGCTTGAAGTTTGGATTGTTCTGGATATATACCGGCAAGGTGGCACCCGGCTGTACACGCTCAGCACAGTGTACCGAACAGACGCCGTAACGCTCACGGCCATGTGACTCATAACGCACAGCCCGCACCGTGAAGTGTACTTCATCCGGGTTGGCATTGTAGCTGCTGGCAATGGAATAGAGCCGGGCCGGAAGCTTGCGCAGGATGGTCACGAAGAGACTGGCCGGAGCCTCCCAGGGTCCGTAGTCTTGAATAAGATCCAGCAGATCCCGGCCCTGGATATACTCCTTCAGCTCCTGCTGCCGCTCAGGGGCCAGCAGTTCCTTAAGGGCAGGTGCGGAGGTAAGCCCGGCAGCCTGTTCCAGGAGGGGCTTGGTCAGCACCGTAATTTCGTAATGCCGCAGCAGCGCCTCCTGCAGCGTGCCTTCTTCCCCCTTCTTGTTCAGCGGAACACGTTCATTCGCATCCAAGCCCATAGCGGCAATGATATCTTCCACAAGCTGCGGGTGATTCTCGGGATAGACACCAAGAGAATCCCCCGGCTCAAAGGTAATATTCGATCCGGCAAGCGACAGCTCCAGATGGCGGGTCTCGCGGTCTGAGCCGCGGCCATTCAGATTCAGATTCTCCAGTACTTCGGCATGGAAAGGATGATTTCGTGAATAGGCGGATTCCAGCGACTCTGCGCTCTCCGCAGCCTGAACCGCTGCATCCGCAATTCCTGCAGCATTCTGCGCACCGTTAAGCGCGCTGATGACCTGGCCGAACCACTCAGCCACCGGCTCATCATAATCGAGGTCGCAATCTACACGCGGGCTGAGACGCTGTGCGCCCAGCTCTTCCAGCTTCTGATCGAAGTCTTTGCCGGTCTGGCAGAAGAATTCATAGGAGGTATCGCCCAGCGCGAGTACCGAGAAGCGCAAGCCTGGAAGCTGCGGCGCTCTTTTGCTGTAGAGGAATTCATGGAAGGCACGGGCATTATCCGGCGGTTCCCCTTCGCCATGGGTGCTGACCAGCAGCAGCAGGTTCTCTGTCTTCTTCAGTCCATTCGGCTTGAAGCTGTTCATCGCGGACACCGTGACCTTGAAGCCCTGCTCCTCCAGCTTGCGGGAGAGGCTCACCGCCAGCCTCTGGCAGTTGCCGGTCTGGGAGCCGAACAATACGGTCACTTCACGCGATGCTTGCTGCGAAGCGGCTGTTGCCGGCTCTGCTACTACTGCTGGAGCAGCGGGGGATACGGCCTGAACGCCTGATCCCTGGTTACCCTGCAGCGACAGGGCAGATAAGTACCCGCTTAACCATACCTGCTGTGAAGGTGTCAGCGTGGGCAGAAGCTGATTCAGCAGCTCTGCCTGGTTCTCATTAAAAGGACTGTTTGTAACTTGTAGTTGCAACAATATCGACCTCTCCTTAGCGTGCAATCTTCTTTCCTCTTAATATCATGAACTCAGGCTAACACAATACCGGCAATCGATCAACGAATCTTATAACAGGAATCATGTTCTTTAAAAGGTAAATACTTGCATAAAATGCACAAAACCCGGCTAAATCATAGTAAAATGCTCTGATTTAGCCGGGTTCATTACTAATTATGATAAGTTGCATTAGATAAAATGATAGACCGGAGACGTCTTTGCCTGCCATTTATAATAGTCTGCGGGTGGCTCTGTGCCGGAAATGGTCCACAAACAGGTAGATTAGAATGAGAAGGCCCCCGGCATTGATCGCCAGATCGGCCAGATTCATAATCCCGCCACGATTCCCGAAGGCCAGGAAATCTGTCACCTGGTGGTAAACTGCCCGGTCGATGGCATTGCCGATTGCCCCGCCGACCAGGAAGCCGCTGGCTGCTTCGAGCAGGGGGCCGCGGATTTTGCCCTGACGCCGGTAATAGAAGATTGCTGCTACAAAAATCACAGCCACAATCGCAAAATACTTCCCGAACCCCTGGAATGAACTGAAGGCCGCGCCGCTGTTCTCATAGTATATAAACCGCAAATGCGGCGTCCAGGAAGGAAGCATCTCCCCAAGCTCCATATGGGTACGCACTATCCACTTGGTCGCCTGATCTAGCATCAGGACGAGGACAGCTATCAGATAAAAAAGCATCGGCAGTTCCCCTATCTTCTCTAGTTGTTCAACTCATGATCAGGGTCATAGTCATAGTCAAGGCCGTGGTCAAGGTCACTGTTTGTCACAGAATCAGTCTACCACATTCATCTCGATACTTACAAAAATATAGCCGGACCATCCCATCAGGGACAGTCCGGCCGTTATTGGTTAGATGATTCCGTATCATTCAGCTGCTGCGGGATGTGCTGGGTTCCAAACCCTGCCTACCACAGGCATGGTTAACATTCGTTGGCTTCGCTTACCAGGCGTACGCTTCCGGTGCCGGCTTGCCCGGTCCCGGGAAGATCTCGTCCAGCTTCTTCAGCGTGGCCTCATCCAGCGTAATCTCGGTCACCCGCAGGGAGTCCTCGAACTGCTCCATCGTACGCGGCCCGATAATCGGTGCGGTCACAGCCGGATTCGCCAGTACCCAGGCCAGAGCGACCTGATCTTCATGCTCGCCCAGCTCCTTGCAGAGCGCGGAGAACTGCTCCAGCTGGCTGCGGTGCTGCTCCAGCTTGGCCGAACGGGCGCTGCGCACCCCGGTCTTGGCGAGCGCATTGCGTCCCAGCAGGCCTCCGGCCAGCGGACTCCACGGAATGACACCCAGGCCCAGCTCCTGTGAGGCTGGCAGCACTTCAAGCTCCGGCGTCCGTTCCAGCAGGTTGTAGAGATGCTGCTCGGAGACAAGACCTAGGAAATGGCGCTCTTTCGCCTTCGCCTGGGCAGCAGCAATATGCCAGCCTGCGAAGTTGCTGGAGCCGATATAGTCGGCTTTGCCCTGGGACACCAGGATCTCGAAGGCGCCCCACAGCTCGTCCCACGATACGTTCCGGTCGATATGATGCATCTGATATAGTTCAATATGATCGGTCTGCAGGCGCCGCAGCGAGCCTTCGAAATGCCGTCTGATCTTGTAGGCAGACAAGCCTGAGCCGGAATTGGGACCGTCCTGCTCGTCAAACATGTCATTGTAGACCTTGGTGGCCAGCACTACCTTCTCACGCCGTCCGCCGCCCTGCTGAAACCAGCGGCCGATAATTTCCTCTGTCCAGCCCCGCCGGTCCTGGCCGCCGTACACATTCGCCGTATCGAAGAAATTAATTCCCGCATCCAGGGCCGCATCCATAATTCTGAAGGCTTCCTTCTCCTCCGTCTCCGGTCCGAAATTCATCGTCCCCAGACACAACTGGCTGACCTTTAACCCCGATTTACCCAAATAACTGTACTTCATCGCAATTCCTCCCTTTCACTCCTGCTAGATTGGCTGCTTCATATTCACTATAACCCTTAGAGTCCACTCTAAAGCAAGTTTTCCTGGCAACAGAACTAAATCACCTTAGCGGATACATAAGCTACTGCTTCACGCCAGCACATTGTGTTCGGTTTTCCGACCATATCCGGCCCACACGCCTCCGTCACTCCCAATGTAGTCGGTTTTTCGATTACATTCGGCCCACACGCTTCCGTCACGCCCAATGTAATCGGTTTTCCGATTACATTTAGACCACGTGCCTCCACCCGGTCCATTGTAATCGGTTTTCCGATTACATTCGGCACATACGCTGGCACAGCAGCAAATGTATGCTGTTTCCCACATACATTCGGCCACGCGCCTTCCTCCAAGCACATTGTGGGTTTTTTCGCATACATTTAGCCCCGTCCCCTTGTTCGCCCTTTCACTTCCCATCGTCCCCTTCCCCCACCTGGGAGAACACCTCAACCTACAAAAAAACAAGCCCCCCGAAAGAGACTTGTTCCGCTATAACTTTAATCAATCCTATTATTGCACTACCCATGTACTCACTGAGCACTCACTATACGCTCACTCTAGCTCTCACTCAGCACTTACTCAGCTCTCACTCTAACTCTCACCAAGCGCCGCTCCATGACCGGCCTCACCGTTATCAGGGAACAGCACCTCGCCCGTCTTCAGCTGAATGTCCACAATCTCCTGAAGCGTACCCGACAATTCGCCTGGCGGATAGGGCTTGGTCAGATATTTCTGTACATTATCCATCATGCTCTTATCGTCCTTATCCAGCGCCGAGGAGATGACAATCGGCACCTTCTCGGTCCGGGGATCGTTCTTGAGCATGCGGATCAGATCCCAGCCGTCCAGCTCATCGCCCAGCATCAGATCGACAATGATCGCTACGAAGGGCGTTTTAACAGCCTGGTCAAAAGCTTTTTGCGGATGATAGTGATGGGTGACCCGGAAGCCCTTGCCCTTCAGCTCCTCCGAGAGCAGCAGGGACAGGCTGTAATCATCCTCCACAATCATCACATCCGGCTTCTGCTCCTTGCCGGCGCTCCATCTTAACGAATGTTCCTCCTCCGGGTGGCCGGTCTCCGCCTGCATCAGCGGAAGACGGAACCAGACCGTCGAGCCTTCGCCCTCCACGGATTCAATCCCGATCGTTCCCTTCTGCTTCTCTATAATCTCCTTGCAGATGGCCAAGCCCAATCCCGTACCGCCAATCCGCTTGGATGCACTATTGTCCACTCGGCGGAATTTCTGGAACAGTTGCCCGATCTGATTCTTCGGAATCCCGAGTCCGTGGTCCTGAATCCGTACCATAATCGATCCCGGTTCGTTATGAAGCATGACCTTCACTTCACCTGCGCCCGGCGAGAACTTGATCGCATTGCTTAGCAGGTTGGTCAGCACCTGGATAATTTTATCCTTGTCTACCTCAACCTCGGGATTCAGCGCCTCGTCCTCCAGCAGAATATGGTGGGTACCGCTCAGCTTGTACTGATCGATGACACTCAGGACCGTCTCGCTAAGGTTGACCTTCTCCACATTATACAGCTGTGTGCCGGACTCCATCCGCTGCAGGTCCAGGAAGTCGTTAATCAGCTCCGTCAGACGCTTGGCTTCCTTATGAATCGTCTCCAGATATTTCAGCTGCTTCTCCGGCTTCATGGTTTTGGACAGCAGCAGCTCCGTGAAGCCCAGTACACTCGACAGTGGCGTCCGCAGCTCATGGCTGACAGTGCTGACCAGCTCCGACTTCATCAGATCCAGCTCATACTCGCGGGTAATGTCCCGGTGGACGAACAGCGTCCCCACCCGGACCTCCCGGCGGAAGACCGGTATGGCATAGGCATCCACATGCTTCATATTTTCCTTGCCGATAGAATACTTCATCGCACTGGAGTCAACAGTATGCTCAGACATCGCCTTCTGGTAGAAGCGCCCCAGCTCTTCCGATTCATTCACCCGTAGGGTAAAGTGCTCCATCCAGCGCTCCTTGGGAATCAGCATGCCTTCCGTCCAGTCCTCGTAGCTGAACAATTGGCTCAGGGCCTTGTTGATATGCTGAATGACACCGTCCGTGCTGACAAACTGGATACCCTCATTGACATTGTTCACAATATCCTGATTCAGCTTGCGGCCATTCTCAATCTCCTCGTACATGAACAGGCGTTCAATGGCCAGGGCGACCCGGTTCATCATCCCCTGGATTTCGCTGGTCTCTTCCTCCGTGAACGGGTGCCCGATACGGGTTCCGCAGAAGACCGCCAGAATCTCATCCTCAGCATTCACCACAGTCGTATAGTAGTCGTAACAATACACCTCATTGGCGGAGATCCCCTGCTCTCTGACCGAGCCCACCCGCTTCACCATATACGACTTTTCCACGCTCAGGCGGTACAGAATCTCCTTGCTGCCCTCACCGATGTACCGCTCCACATTCTCCGGCGGAACCCCTTTGACCACCGCTATCTTATCCTTGACCAGCAGGAAAAGACTGGAGTCGAACGAGTACAGACGGTTCATGAATTTGTTGAACTTGTCGGCGAACTCCTGCTTGTCCAGCGTATAGGTGATCTCATGGTTCAGCTGATTGTTAAGCTCCAGCATCATGGACGTCTGCTCCGTACTTTTCAGCGTCTCCGCCAGCTCCTGCTGCACATTCTTCATCGAGGTGACGTTATTAGCAATCAGGATATACTGGTAGATCTGGCCTTCATCGTTCAGATAAGGCATGATTGTCAGCTGCAGCCAGAGCGGCGAACCTTCCTTGGCCTTCAGTTCCGTCTCCCCGCTCCACACTCCGCCTGTCGACAGCTTGCGGATCATCTGCTCCACCTGTGATTCCGAAATATTATGCAGCTCAAACAACCGGTAGGTGTATCCGATTACCTCGGAGCTCTTGTACCCTGTGTAGACGCTCAGATTATCGTTCGCGTAAGTGAACACGCCTTTGTTCGACAGAATGCCGACGGCAGAGGTCTGATTCAGCGCCTTCATCATGCTCTCGATTTCACTGAGTGACCGCTCCAGTCTGTACTGCTGATCCTGCAGCTCGTCCTGCTGGGCGTGCAGCTCTTCATTCTGCATCATGAGCTCTTCCTCTTTGTCCTGGATGCTATGGGCCATATTCAGAAAGGCGTCATAGAGCCGCCCGATCTCATCCTGCTTATGCAGCTTACCGAGCAGAACCGCATCACCGGCCGCCAGTGAATTCGTTGCTTCCTCCAGCTTCACAATCGGATCGATGATAATTTTGAGCATCTGCCAGATCAGCAGCGTGAAGAACAGCAGCAGCAAGGTGCTAAGCAGAAAAGCAACAAAAGTGAACGTATCCGCCTGCCTGATGGAGCGGGAATTCAGCTCATTCAGCAGCGCATCCGAATTGGCTTTGAATTGCTTCGTGTAGCCCAGGAATTCATTCACAGCCCGGGTACTGCCGCTCTGGGACAAGTTCCGGATTCCCTCGTAATCATTATTCTTCACTAAGAGCATCACTTCGGGCAGGGTCTGGCTCTTGTACTGTTCATAGAACACCTTGAGGTCATCTCTGTACCGGACTTCTTCTGGCGACAGCTTCAGGGAGGCGTACTGCTCCAGAATGCCGTCAAGCCCCTTAAGCGCAGCGTTCAGCAGCGCAAGCTCATTCTCACTCTGAGTAGCCACATAACCTCTCGCCCGGAAAAAGACCTCGCTGAGCGTCACCGCCAGCTCGTTGATCGTCGCCGTCTTATGTTGCAGCACTTCACGTTTCTGATCCAGCTGTTCCTGCTGGACATTGATATAGAAGACAAGCCCGATTCCTCCGGCCATAATGGCAACGAACAGCAGCAGAAGAATCCGGTAATATTTCGTTTTGATGCTCCGGTCGGCAACCTTAAGGTTTCTCACTCAGAATGTCCTCCACGAGCTGCAGCAGCTCCATCGGGCTGAACGGCTTAGGCATGAAATAACGGGCTCCCGCCTCCCTGGCCCGGTTACGGTCCATCTCCTGTGCCTTGGCGGTCAGCATCATTATCGGCGTCCGGCTCTTCAGCTCCCCCTCCAGCTCGCACAGCACTTCAATCCCGGTCATGACGGGCATCATGTAATCCAGAATCACCAAGTCGTAAGGCTCTGCCGCCAGCCTGGCGAGCGCCTCGCCCCCATTCTCGGCGGTATGGGTCTCCACATTCTCGAGATCCTCCAGCGTATCCTCAATCAGCATGCGCAGAACCTCTTCATCATCTACAATCAGTACCTTTTGCACCATAGCTCACTCTCACCTTTCAGTCATCCCTGCTTGGGATGCATTGCATTTAGAACAGAAACCGGTGGGCCAGACGCTCAATCCGGGTCAGCAGCTCCGGCAGATGGAACGGCTTAATGACATAATCGTCCGCCCCCATCTGCAGCGCATGGATAATATCCCGCTGGTTATTGCGGCCGGTCAGCATGATCACGAGAATGTTCACCTCAGGATAGCCGCTGCGGATCTTCTCCAGTACCTCAAGCCCGTCAAGCCCCGGCATGACGCCGTCCAGCAGAATCACATACTTCTCTTCAGGAGCATACCAGTCCGATTTCAATAAAAGCGCGCCATCCGCGTAACTCGCAACCTTCACTCTGGCGTTAGTCCCGGGCTGCCAGGCAGCGAAGTGGGTCGTCACCATTCTGCGGATCAACGGATCATCATCCACAATAATGACATTCAGCAGCGTCTCGCGCTGGCCCAGCAGCAGATCCTGGCTGTACAGGGTGCTCTGGTTCCTGCCGTTATGCTTGCTGGCATAGAGCGCCAGATCCGCTTCCTCTACCAATATATCGGCATCCTGCATCTCTCCGTTAACCTCGGTCACTCCGCAGGAGAAGGTCACATGGAAGCTCTCACGTTTGGCCTGGAACTCCCGGGCGGCGAAGACCTCCTGAATCCGTTCCATCACAAGCAGCGCCTGCTCCGCGGGGGTATTGGGCATGAACAAGGCAAACTCCTCGCCGCCGTAGCGGCAGAAGGTATCCTCCGTACGGATGGACTGCTTCACCACCTCCGAGAAGCTCTGCAGCACCTCGTCCCCCATCAGATGCCCGTAAGTGTCGTTAACCTGCTTGAACAGATCCAGGTCCAGCAGAGCAAGGGAGAAGGTCCGGCCTGTCCGTCTGAAATCGGAGATCAGCTGCTTCATCGTCTGGTTGAAGTACTTGCGGTTGAACGCCCCGGTCAGCTCGTCGACAATGATCGATTCCTGCCACTCCTTTTTCAGCTCGAAGCGGTTCTTGATCAGGACGAGGAACAAATCGATATCCACCGGCTTTTGTATGTAATCCATAACACCCAGCGAATAGGCATACTTCTGAACCTCTATCGAATGCTCGCCGCTGATCATAATGATCGGAATCCGTTCTTTCTTAGCCTTGCCGATAATCTGCTTCAGCACATCAATCCCGCTGCGGTCCGGCAGCAGAATATCAAGGAGAATCAAATCCGGCTTGTTCTCATAAAAAAGCTTCAGTCCGCGTCCTGCCGACAACGCAATGCTGACATAATAGGACTCCCGCTCCAGCGATTCCCGCAAAAAAGCAACCAGCTCCACATCATCGTCCACGATCAGAATCTCATACTGCTGGTGGACATTGCCGTGGGATAATGCAATCCCGGGAGTCAACGGCGGCACCGCGCCCAATGATTCCCGCTCCTCGAACAGCTCCAGCACCGGATAGATATAATCGCCCCATTCTGCTTCCGTCCAGCTTCTATGTTGATCATCCGAGAAATAGAGCAGCGCATTGCCCGAGAAAGCCTCTACGGTATCGAGACCCACAGTGCCCGAGGTGCCCTTCAAATTATGCAGGAAACGATAAATATCCTTCTCCTCGACTGCTGACTGTTCCGACCATTTCTGCAGAGTTTCTCTCGTGCGCTCTTCAACCAGCTCTTTATATTTTCTCGTTGTCATAATAGCTCCTTATATCCAGCTTATCGTTCAAAACTCAAATAAATCATATTTCACATCAAGTGTCAACATTATTATACGCTCAGGAAAATGCAGGCTCAAATCTCTGATCAGCCCCGACACAAAAGCTTTGGTTGATAACCTATCCTTGATTTGACATAATAATTAAAATCGTTCATTCCGTTAATGCGGCAATGAGCGAAGATTTCAGACCATGGATAACGGGAGGCTTTTCAATTGAAGGGGATTATTACGGTACTCGGAAAAGACAAGGTAGGCATTATCGCCAAAGTGTGTACATACCTCGCAGAGCACAATCTGAACATTCTGGACATCTCCCAGACGATTGTGCAGGATTATTTCAACATGATGATGATCGTGGACATCTCTGCCCCCAGCAAGTCCTTCGAGGAGATTGTGGAGGAGCTTCAGCAGGTAGGGGAAGACATCGGTGTGGAAATCAAGCTGCAGCATGAGGATATCTTCAATATTATGCACCGGATTTAACCGGCGAGGGAGGAGTGAGCGCTAGTGATCTCGATAGTAGAAGTTCAGGAGACGAATAAAATGATCCGGGAAATGAACCTGGATGTCCGCACCATTACGATGGGCATCAGCCTGATGGACTGCGCCCATACCGATATGAAGGTGTTCAACCAGAAGGTATATGACAAAATCACCCGCTCTGCCGAGAAGCTCGTGAAGACGGGTGAGGATCTGGAGCGCCAATTCGGGGTGCCGATTGTCAACAAACGGATCTCCGTAACGCCGATTTCGATTGCTGCGGGAGCTGTACATACCGATACCTACGTGCCTGTCGCCCAGATTCTGGACAAGGCTGCCAAGGAGGTAGGCGTCAACTTCATCGGCGGGTATTCCGCGCTGGTGCAGAAGGGCTGTACGAAGGGCGACCGGATTCTGATTGACAGTATTCCGGAAGCGCTGGCGGTGACCGAGCGAGTCTGCTCCTCCGTCAACGTCGGCTCCTCGCGCAGCGGCATCAACATGGACGCCGTGAAGCTGATGGGCGACATCATTCTCCAGACGGCGGAGCGCACCAAGGACCGCGACTCCATCGGCTGTGCCAAGCTGGTTGTATTCTGCAATGCGGTCGAGGATAACCCGTTCATGGCCGGTGCCTTCCACGGGGTCGGCGAGCGGGAGTGTGTGATTAACGTTGGCGTGAGCGGTCCGGGTGTGATCAAGCGGGCGCTGGAAGAGGTCAAGGGACAGGACTTCGAAACCCTGTGCGAGACGATCAAGCGTACTGCCTTCAAGGTTACCCGTGTCGGCCAGCTGGTCGCACAGGAAGCCTCCAAGCGGCTGAATGTGCCCTTCGGCATCATCGACCTGTCGCTGGCCCCTACGCCCGAGATCGGCGATTCTATCGCAGAGATCTTCCAGGTCATGGGCCTTGAAGAAGCCGGGGCTCCCGGCACCACAGCAGCACTCGCCATTCTTAACGACAATGTCAAAAAAGGCGGAGTCATGGCCTCCTCCTATGTCGGCGGCTTAAGCGGCGCCTTCATCCCGGTCAGCGAAGACCACGGCATGATCCAGGCCGTCCAGCGGGGTGCGCTGACGCTGGAGAAGCTCGAAGCCATGACTTGTGTCTGCTCTGTAGGCCTGGACATGATTGCCATTCCCGGCAGCACCAGCAAAGAGACCCTCGCAGGCATCATTGCCGATGAAGCCGCCATCGGCATGGTCAACAACAAGACCACAGCGGTCCGCGTCATTCCGGTTATCGGTAAGGACGTCGGTGAAATAGTCGAATTCGGCGGTCTGCTCGGATATGCTCCAGTCATGGCTGTCAACCCGTTCAATTGTGCGGGCTTCGTCAACCGCGGCGGACGGATTCCCGCGCCGATTCACAGCTTCAAGAACTAAGTGAGTGTGCTTAATGTGGCATATCTACCCCTGAATTTCACTGGGAGTTCTTCATTTCAACTAATAAAGACACGTTGCCTTCCCGCTCAGGGAGAGCAACGTGTCTTATTGGTTGTTGCCGGGAATCAGCGCTGCGGCGGCTCCGGCGTTACGGTAATATGGGACAGCTTCGCAGGGTCCATCAGAAGATACAGGCTCTGAATCCGTTCCCCGCTGGAATCCGTACTCAGGCAGAGTACGCACTTCACGACTCCCTGATCGGTGAAGATCAGACCCGGCTCGCCGTTCAGCAGCCCGCAGGAAGGCTTCCACTCCCGCAAATAGTGCATAACCCGCTTCGAGGTCAGCAGTACAGTCACTCCCCGGCGGCCGGTCATCGGCCGGAGTATGGTATGCACCTCACGGCCCCCGCCATCAGCAACCAGTACCGGATGCTCGGCCAGCAGCTCCAGCATGCCGCCCACATCGTAGGAGGTGAACGCGGCAGTGAAGCGCACCAGCAGATTCTCAGTGACTGCTCCATAGCTGAGCGAGGGCAACCGGGAAGCCGGCTCTGTCTGCAGGATACGCTTGGCCCGGCTGAAGATCTGCCGGCAGTTGCTGCCCGACTTGCCTACCATTCCGGCAATGGCTTCATAGTCGTATTCGAAGGCTTCCCGCAGTACGAATACCGCACGCTCCGTGGGAGACAGACGCTCCAGCAGCACCAGAAAAGCATACGACAGATTATCCTTGCGTTCTGCCGCCGCTTCCGGGCCGTCATATCCCTCGCTTACCGGCTCAGGCAGCCACTCTCCGATATAAGTCTCTCTGCGGCTGCGTGCCGAGTTCAGCAGATTGAGGCAGCGGTTGGTCACGCCCTTGGCCACATAGGCTTTGATATTCTGAATGCCGCTCCGGTCCCGGTGCTGCAGCTCGGCGAACATATCCTGCACCGCATCCTCTGCATCGGCAATCACGCCAAGCATCCGGTAGGCAATGGAGAAGGCATAGCCTTTATAGCTCTGATACAGCTCCTCCATACCGGGATTCTCCGCTGCCGGTGTCTCGGCCTGAGTCCTTATTTTCCCCCTGTCCACTTCATGCCGCCCTCCTTCCTTACACTCTATCCTCTTCCTTAGCCGAAGCAGCCCGGGAACATCCCGGTCGTGATGGCAATCCGGTTCCAGCTGTTGATCGTATTGATCGCCATAATCCAGTCTACCAGCTCCTCTTCGCCAAAGTGCGTAAGCATCTTATTGTACAGCTCCAGCGGAACGCCAGCTTCGCTGATCAGCGTGACCTGCTCGGCGAATTCCAGCAGCACACGTTCCTTGGCACTGAACAACGGCACTTCGCGCCACACACTCAGTAGCAGAATATGATCGGCGTAGTTACCCAGCTTCATCAGATCCTTGGCATGCATATCCAGACAGAACGCACAGCCGTTGATCTGTGAGACCCGTATTTTAACCAGTTCATACAGTACCTTATCCTTACTGCGGCTTCCTGCATGCTGCTCCAGCGCCATCATTGCCCGGAATGCCGGGCCGTTAACCTCACGATAATTCATTCTTAGACTCAAATTAGGTCGCCTCCATTAGGGTTGTATTGCTCTTCATAACTGTAGACAAGATAGGGACGGAGATTGTGACACACTAAGAGCAGGACAGCGAAATTCCGCAGCCCTGCCCGTCTATTCATGTTATGCGCTCAGGCTCCTGGCCCTGCGCGAGGAGAACAGCCGCCAACCGGTCAGAAACGCCGATAACAGGCAGATCCCGGAGGAAGCCAGGAAGACTGCATGCATCCCCGAGAGGAACAGCTCCGGACGTCCTTCTACCAGCCCGGTTACCCGGTAGCCGGCCTTGCTGCTCATTACATTGAACAGAATCGAGGTGGCTAAGGTAATTCCGACGACCATCCCCACATTACGGACCAGCGAATTCACGCTGCCTGCCGAGCCTAGCTGTGTTCGCGGCACCGTGGACATAATCAGCGAGTTGTTCGGTGAGCCGAACATCCCGCTGCCGATGCCGAGCATGGCGATCCAGACGCCGACCAGCATAACCGGACTGCCTTCATGCAGCCGGGCCAGCCCGAACTGGGCAACCACCATCACGATCAGCCCTGCGAAGGTGAGCAGCTCCGAACCGATTTTGTCCGACAATGCCCCGCTTAACGGAGCGACTATCACCATGCAGATCGGGTAGAGCATCAGCAGGAAGCCTGCATCAAAAGGGGACATGTTCAGCATATTCTGCGCATAAAACGGCGCGATAATATTGAAGCAGAAGTTCGAGACGAACACCAGAAAAGCACAGAATATACTCAGTGAGAACAAGGGATTCTTGAACAGGCCCAGTTGAAGCAGCGGCTGGGCGCTGCGCAGCTCCACGATCAGGAAGACGATGAAGGTAATAACCGCAGCGGAAAGAGCGGCAATGATCCGGGTATCCCCGTATCCAAGCTGCTGGCCGAGCAGAAGTCCGGCGAACAGAGAGACAATGAAGACAGCAAACAGCAGGCTGCCGGGAGCATCAATCCCTGACTTCACGCGTACCAGATCCTTCGGCAGTACCTTCCAGCCCAGTGCAATCGCCAGAATTCCAATCGGCACATTCACCCAGAAAATATACTCCCAGCCCATCGACGATACGATAATTCCGCCCAGGCTTGGCCCCGCTATACTGCCGAGGGACACGAAGGTTCCAATCAAGCCGAGAGCCTTGCCGCGTTCCGTAGACGGGAAAATATCCGTAACAATGCCCTGGCTGTTCGCCATGGTCATCGAAGCGCCGACCGCCTGCACTACGCGCGAAGCAATGAGCAGCGGCAGGCTGTGGCTTAATCCGCAGAGCAGAGAGCCGATGGTGAAGACGACCATGCCCAGCTTGAACATCTTTATTTTGCCGGCGATGTCCCCCAGCTTCCCGAAGAACAGAATCACTGAACAGATCGCCATCAGATATCCGGTTGTCACCCACTCCACCTGGGCTACCGGCAGCCCCAGCTCCTTCACCAGCACCGGCAGCGCAATATTCACAATACTTCCATCCAGTGTAGACATAAAAGTAAACAAGTTAAGAACGATCAGAATCAGCCAGCGCTTCTTCTGTATCCCGGCATCCTCCTGATAGGTCGCCTCTATGCTGCTCATCCGCTAACACCCTCTTGGTTCAAATGTAATCTAGTTGCACACGCAACAAACTAATCCTTCACAGTGTACTGCAAATTAGTTGCGCGCGCAACAAAATTACGGTAAGATCTGAGACAGGGCGCTATGCCTTAGGGCAGGCAGCCGTTATAATCCTCAGCGAGGTGTCCATGGTGACTTCAAATAGAGAACCGGTTAGAGAACCAATCAGTGATCCGATCAGAGAACCAATCGGGAAGCTGATCTCCCATCTTCACCGTCAGAACCAAAAAATACTGGCCAAGGAGTTGCTTCCCTACGGCATCGGCAGCGGCGGCCAGCATAGCTTCTTAAAGCTGGTGCTGAGTCATCCGGGGATCACCCAGGATCAGATGACCAGCCGGATTAAATGCGATAAAGCGACAACCACCCGCTCCGTGAAGCTTCTGGAGGCCTCGGGATATATTGAACGCCGGACTGACCCGAAAGACCGCCGCTCCTTCCTGCTGTATCCGACCCCCCAGGCGCTTGAATTCGCTCCGGTCTTCCAGGCGCTGCTCGATGATTTCAACCGTAAGCTGTCCATGGACCTTACCGAGAGTGAGCTGGATACGCTGACAGAACTGCTCCACAAGGTCACCCGCAACTCAGACCGGCTGAACGGGCAGAGCTGAGTGTATTGATTAAGTGGAGAAAATCAGGCTGTCCTTGCTGTCCCTGTGTTCAGCCGCAAAGTGGACAGCTTGAAGCTGGCCTTCTGCGCGGTATTCACTCGGCAGCTTGCCGACATGCTCCCGGAACAGCTTGCTGAAATAACGCTCATCCCCGAAGCCGGACCGGCAGGCAATTTCACACACCGGGGCACGGGTCTCCAGCAGCAGCGCTTTCGCCAGCTCCAGCCGCATGCGCCGCAGGCACTCCCCGAAAGTCTCACCGGCAAAGCGGGCGAAGCACCGGCTGAAATAGCCGCGGCTCATATGGATAGCAGCGGCAACATCGCCCTGATTGATTTTATCGCCGGCATGGCTCTTCATATAACGCACAGCGCTGATCAGGCAGAGCATCATCTCTTGGCTCAAGCCCAGCTCAATCATCCGGCGCTGGACATGCCCCGTGAACTGATGCAGCCAGACTTGCCAGTGCCGCCAGTGCCGGTTGCACTCTGCCGCCAGCGCGAGCTGCTGCACTTCCTCCGCTGTAAGCAGCAGGCCGCTCCAGCCCTGCAGCAGCTCTTGGCCAAAGTCCGCCACTGCCGCAGGGTCCGGCTGCTGCATCGCAACCCCGCTGAGGAACAGGTCCCATTCTCTCCGCTCCAGTGTCCAGCGTAGATTCTGCGCCTGTACCAGCGCGGAAGGGACGCCCGTCTCCGGCCGTTGCCGAGCGGCCAGCGCCTGCAGTTCACCGTAGTGCAGCCTCGGGAGCGCCTGGCCGCCCGCCGCATAGAACAGCGCCTGCCGGGCCGACTGTTCCAGCACCGCAGCAATTCTCTTCAGCGGCTGACCGCGCACCCCCTCCAGCAGCGCCGCTGTCCAGCTTGTCCCAAGCGCCGCTCCCAGCTCTCCTCCGATCCGCGCTGCATCCACAGGATACGGCAGCGGAGACAGCCACATCCCCGGCACAGCATGCAGCGTGGAATTTCTCACCAGAGACAGTGCATACAGCTGCTCTTCCTTCAGTTCCGGCGTAAGCGGCACATAGAGCAGCGCGTTATCCTCAGCGATCACCTTCTGCTCTGCCTTCGCAGGGTTGCTTTTGTTCCTGTCCTCCCACCTGATCCGTTCCACCAGTCTACGGATGATTTCATCGGCATTCTCCGGCTCCAACAGCGTTTTGACAATGTAATCCACCGCTCCCAGCCGCAGCGCCTCCTGCACCTCATCGAATTCATGATGGCAGGTCAGCACCACGCACCTTACTGCCGGATACCGCAGCCTCACCTCCCGGATCAGCTCGAACCCGGTCATCCCCGGCAGCGACAGATCCACGAACAACAGATCCGCCTCCTGCTCACCCAGCAGCTCCAGTGCCGCATGCCCGTCTCTGGCCTCTCCGGTAATCACCACCCCGAAGGACGGCCAATCCAGCAGTGAGATGAAACCCTTGCGCACCAGACGCTCATCGTCTACGACAACAGCCTTAATCATCGAAGTCCTCCTTGCTTTTGATAGGAATAATGATGGATACCGGGTTCCGTCTTTCTCACCGCTCTTTGTGAAAGCGTTTCAATATATAGATACAATACCATATTTTGTTTATTCTGAAAATAAAAAGGCATACACTTAAAGCTTGAACTCGATGCTTGGTCGCCGCTGCGGTGAACATTTGAACTTCCGGCCGCTGTTGTCCCCGGATTACATGATTTTTTGCAACATAAAAAGAGCTGCTCACAGGCAGAATATCCGCCGTATAAGCAACTCCGTTTCTGCTATTAGGTAATAGTAGAGCATCAGATATAAAATGGTGGAGTCAGGGCTCCCCTCGTTAAAAAGCCGCCCGGTTAGCCTCCCGGCCCCTCACTCCAGGCTTGAACCGGAACAATCCGCCCGCCTGCGGCCAGCGTTCCAGCTCTTCTGCACTCATGTATCCGCATGCCGTAGTGATGTACAGCTCGTCCAGATTCTCACCGCCGAAGGTACAGGAGGTTACATAATGTGCCGGAACGTCGATTTTCTCCAGTTGTTCCCCCGTGTGAGGATTCCACCGTGAGATACAGCCGCCGCGCCAATGGGCGACCCAGAGCATGCCTTCGCTGTCGATCGTCAT
The DNA here is from genome assembly GCF_038002345.1 of Paenibacillus sp. FSL M7-0420. Taxonomy (NCBI): domain Bacteria; kingdom Bacillati; phylum Bacillota; class Bacilli; order Caryophanales; family Paenibacillaceae; genus Paenibacillus; species Paenibacillus sp. FSL M7-0420. The sequence goes on from NZ_JBBOCJ010000001.1 coordinate 4,373,938, forward strand.
TCCATCCGGCCAGCCTTCACCTTCCGCCAACCGGATGACCGTCCGGCGCCCGCTCACCGAGCCATCTTCCAGCGAATAATCCATTACATCGATCCCCTTGGTCAACGTGTCAATGTAATACATGACCCCCAAGCTGTCGTTCCAGGCCAAGCCGTTGGAGATGCCGATCCCAGTCAACACCTGCCGGACCTCACCGGCAGATTCCATTACATACAGGCTGCCCTCTCTTCCCCTAAACCTTCTGTTCATCGAGCCGAACCACAACCGTCCGCGGCTGTCACATTTGGCATCATTCAGCCGATTACCGGAAATTCCGGTCTCCACCGATGCCAACAGCTCCAAGAGCTGATGCTCCATATATCTGTAGATCCCATCCTCCATCGTCAGAATCCATCCGCCGCGCTCAGCCGGTACAGCTGCACTTACCTTTCGCTCAAAGGAATGAATATCATCCGTCCCCTGGCCGGGGTCATAGAGATGTAATTCATTGCTGTCAACATCCATCCAATACAACCTGCCCTTCCTGTGATCCCAATGGGGACCTTCTCCAAGGGCCGCCTTCGCAGCAACCACGCATTCCATCGTTCCGCTCAACCTAAATCCTCCTCTACTAAATACTCTTTCTATGTACTACTGCTCTTCAGCCGCCGCCAACCTGACATACACCTGTCCGGTTCGCATGCTATGCTGAATACAGCACAATCCTATGAACTGAGGTGACCCGCATGAAGGCCGAATGGAGAAAACAAGACAAAGCCCTATACCTGCCCCCTGCCGAACCGGGACTGATTCAAGTACCCGCCTTCCCTTATTTCACCCTGCGGGGTGAAGGCAATCCCAACAGGAGCGCCTTCGCAGAAGCAGTCGCTGTGCTCTATTCCTTGTCCTATGCAGTTAAGATGCTGCCGAGACGAGGACCCGCGCCGGAAGGCTATTACGATTACACCGTCTTCCCGCTGGAAGGGGTATGGGATCTCAGCGAAGCCGGTCGCCGCTTAGCCGCTCTTGATAAAAACGAGCTGGTATATACCTTAATGATCCGGCAGCCGGATTTCCTGACCCCTCTGCTTGCCGCAGAAGTGCTGGAGCAGGTCAAGCACAGCAAACCGCACCCGCTGCTGGATAAGGCCGTCTTCGAGCACTGCGAAGACGGCCTGAGTGTACAAATGCTGCATATCGGCCCCTATGATGATGAACCGCACAGTTTCGCCAGAATGGAGCAATTCTGCACCGCTCAGGGCCTGGTGCGGGAGTCTCTCCTGCACCGCGAAATCTATATCTCGGATGCCAGGCGTGTCCGCCCGGAGAAGCTGCGGACCGTACTGCGGTTCAAGGCCGCCCGGCAGGATTAACGCTACATTTTCACCGCATTCCTTACCGTTGAGCTCTTATGCACCTCCAGCAGCTCCCCGTACTCCACCGTCTCAATCTCGCAGCCGGGCCCGATCACAACACTTCCGCCCCGGACAGTCTGCGCCTGCGTATGCTGAAGCTCGATCCGGTCTCCTTCGATCAGCCGGGCCGCGAAGCTCATCTTCTTCCCCGGTCTGAGCAACGCGCCGGAACGGCTGCGCTTGATGGAGATGCTGCCGCCGCCGACCGTATCCGCCCTACTGGGGCCGAATAATGTCAGGTCAAGCTTCTCCGCATTTAATAGTCCGCTGACCTCCAGGACTCCGGTAAGCTGCACCTGCTCTGCTTCACAATCGCCCGTAACTATGATCCCGCCGGTCAGCTTGATATCCTCAATCCGCAGCCCGCCGCCAGCCGTAACCTCTCCTTGTCCGCGCAGGCTGGCTGCGTCTACCCGGCCCTTCACCTTGCACTCCCCGGTGATTTTGATATCCTGTGCCCGAAGATTTCCTTCAACCGCTACCTCTCCGGTCTGCGTAAGCTTATGGCAGTCCACATCCCCGCCGAAGGTACATTCTCCCGTCACCTTCACATCCTTAAACACTCCGCCGACAGAGCTCGACGTCCCGAGTATCTTCAGATCATGGCGTTCTACCGTTTCATTCACCGGTCTTCTCCTCCTTTCCCACCTGGGCACCGGGATGTACAGTCAGTCCTGCTCTATACTCTACCCGGCCAATCGAGCAGCCCTGCCCGATAATGACCGTACCGCCCCTCACTACATCTGCACTTGTGTATTCCAGATCTAGCGTATCGCCTTCGATGAGATTGGCACGCAGTCCGATTTTGAGCTTGGGAATCATCCCGCCTAGCAGTCTGCCCCAGGCCGCGTTACCTTTTTTGCGGATCACCAGGCTCTCCACGCCAATCTCCCCTGCCTCAGACTGACCCTGTAGCCCGAACTCCATCCGGCCAGCACTCAGCAGACCCCCCACCGTGAATACCCCTTCACCGGTCAGCTCCTCCAGCTCACAATTGCCCTTCAGCTTCAGCATGCCGTCCATTACACAGCGCTCTCCCCGCAGACTGCCTTCTCCGCTCACTACTCCATTCAGCTTCATTTCACCAACCTGCAGATTGCCCTTTAGATTGAGGGTTCCGTCCATCTCCATCTCTTCCGCCGCAAGGTCGCCGTTCAGCTTCATTACGCCGTCACAGCTATAGGTATGTGCGCTGAGCGCTCCGTTAATCTTGCTGACGCCGTTGATATTCACTTTGTTATATCTGCCTCCGGCAGCCGTGTTGACCCCATCCATCACCAGATCCGGCAGTTCATTCTTCTCCATGGTCCAGCCTCCTATGGTTTACTGTTCATTACTCTATAAGCCGCCTTCAGTCAAACGTCCATTCAGCAGTTCCGCCAGATCGGCAGAGCGAAGCCTGCTCACCAGCCGTACCCCCTCTTCGAAGGCCAGCCCCGCTCCCGGCAGCGCCATAATGAAGAAGCTAACCCCCATCTTCCGCACAAAAAACAGCTCCCAGCCCTTCTCCCCGTACCCCGGCGCATGACTCTCCAGTATCTGATAGAGCCGGTCTGCTTCTTCCCAGCTGAGCTCCCCCTTGCTGAGCAGCCAATCTGCCGCAAATACATGAAGAATCTGCTCGAAGCTCAGCGGTAAGCCCTCAGCCTCCGTCCTCCCGAACCGCTCCAGACTACCCACCGAAACAATGTTACGTTCCTTTAGTTCGGATAAAGTTAACCTTATGCTGTACGAGGATGCCGGCTCTGACAGCTTATCCGCCAATTCATCCAGGGAGAGATCATCCTTCTTCTGTAAAATATGCTGTACCCGCCCCAAAATCCGCGCCCGCGGAAAAAAGGTCTCCTGTCCCGTAAAGGTAGATTTGCGGATGAACCATTCCTCAGGAATCAGCTGCTTCCGCTTCCAGCGGTACAACTGCCCGTAAGAGATTCCTGTCTCATCGAGCAGCTCCTTTTTGGAGATTAAATCCTCTTCCATATCACCACTCCTTGCGCTCATCGTAACATAACACTGTTACGTTGTAAACTGACAAGCTACCTACATCGCTCCCCTCCAGTGCAACAGCGCCTCCTCCTATTCACTCCTTCATAAAAAACAGAGCAGACCCTAGCCCTTACCGGCTTCGGATCTGCCCGCTATACTTCATTCTATGAACGCACAACGCCCTTCTGCCGGGCTTCACGCAGCCATTTCGGATACTCGTTGAAAAGCCGGTCATACAGGTCCTCATCGCTGACCTCGTCCAGATCATCCAGCGCGAAGAAATCCGCATTATCCACATAACGGCCCTGCAGATCGTCAAGCTCACGGAGTACGCCATAATCCGCATTGCCCAGCCCCACAAACTGCCAGAAAATATTATGCTTCGAGCTCTGGATCAGCAGCTTGGATATTTTGGGCGTCTCATAGATGCCCCCGTCGCTGAAGAAGACCACATATACCGGCAGGTCACCCGGCTCCTCCTTCGTATATTTCTTGATCAGATCCGCCATAACCACCGGCTCATTGTTCCCGATGCCCAGTCCCCCGAACATCTTCGGTCCCGGATAGGTCCGCTTCACATAATCCTCATACCCGTGTTCATTCACGCTCGGCATTCTTTTGCTCTTGGTGGCGAAGAACCAGACATCCAGCATTCCGTCATCATCCAGCTTGGCAGCCACAGCCAGCACCCGTTCAAAAGCCCGCTGCACGACTCCCTTCGCATATAATTGCGCCATGGAGCCGGATGCATCGAACACCACGGCTACTCTTGCCTTCTCCTGGTCAAGATTCTTCTTGCGCAGTGAAATTCCGACCTGCTGCTTCAGAAGATCAATCTTCGTCAAATTCAGGGCAGGCCGGGGAGCCTCCTCCTGGACTGTATCCTTAGGCGGTCCGCTGTATGTAGCCGCTGCTTCCATATGGCCTGGCACCCCTTGTGCGTGTGGCTGTGCTCTGCTGTTCTCCGGCGCTTCGTCTTCCACTTCAACGCCGTGCGCTTCCGCCAGCGGCTTCAGTCCGCCATGAAAGCCCCGTCCGACCGCACGCAGCTTGAAGCCCCCGCCATGGCGGTACAGCTCTGCCAGCACGAGCGAGGTCTCGGCATTGCCGTCCATAATTTCATATACCAGCTCTGTACCCTTCCCCGCCGCGCTGATTCTGCAGCCTCTGACATCGGCGAAGGTTCCGGGACCGTCCAGCGTAGCCGCGAAGACGCATTTCTCAATGGCCGAATCACGGAGCGCGCGCAGATCAATGGCGAACTCTCCGCTGCATTTATCAATCGGATTGAATACGACCGTGTGCTTGGGATCAGCCGGCTGATTATAAAAGATAAAGAAATCATCGGACGGCACCTTCCCGTTCCCGCCCACCATGAAGCAGCTGATATCCAGAATCGCCGGAGAACTGCTGCAGGATATCTTCACGGTTGCCTGGGTGGAAGCCTCGTCCAGCTTCGCATTGGAGCCGCTTACCAGCTTGATTATATTAGGATTCATGAATGCACTCTCCTACTCTCTCATATGTAGTACCAGGATGTACCAGATTCCCGCTTCTGCAAAAAGGAGCAGACCATTCCCTGCTAAGGATATGTCTGCTCCTGGTTGATCAAAGATTATGACTCTCCATATACAGCCGTTATCTCAGGCTGTCTGCGGAGTTCTCTGCATATAGAGATGCGATGGCTACAGCCAGAAAAGTCTTATTCTGCAGACTTCTCTGCTTCGGCTGCTTCCTCAGCTGGCGCGGCAGCAGCTTCATCAGCCGGCTCCTCCATCACGAGCGGAGGCGAAATCCGCACGATCAGCGTATCTTCAGGGGTAAGAATCTCCCAGCCCTCATGCTTCGGCAGATCGGATACCAGCAATTGATCACCGATATCGAGGCCGCTGATATCTACTTCGAGGTTTGCTTCCAGCTTGTCCGGCAAGGTCCGGATATCCAGCTCATACAGCTCAATCTGCTGCACGCCGCCGCTCTTGACGCCGATAGGATCACCTATGAAGTGGAAGGCTACCTTGGTATCCAGATCAGCCTTCATGTCAATCTGCTGCAAATCTACATGAAGCAGTGTACGGGATACCGGCTGGCGCTGCACTTCCTGAATAACCGCATTCTTCGGGCCGGAGCCCGGGATTTCCACCTTCAGGATGGCACGCGGGTTTTTGCCGAGAATATCATTAAGTGTTTTGGCATCTGCTGAGAAGGACTGGGTATCTGAACCTGCACCGTAAACTACAACCGGTACAAAACCTTTGCTGCGCTGGGAAGAATTTGATCCGGATCTTTCAGTCAAGCGTACTGTGGTATTCATGATATTTCCTCCTAATAGTTTTTTGAGCGCTACGCCCTTCTTATAGAAGCCGGGCAAGTTGCCGGGGGCGGCGTACGCCAAGTAGTGTCAGCATAGCTGCATTAAAAAACAAGACCAATTAGCTCTTATGTCTAATCAGTCTCTTATTAACCATATTTGCCTGCTATGGAATCAGTATAGCACCGGGAAATGAACAAGTCAAAACAGGGTAAAATTCAAATCCAATCCATATTTATAAATGATTACGCTAAAATCACCTGCTGTAAATGACCTACGGTGCCTCTCTTCCCCTTTCTCGCTTTTTGCCGCACAGGGTAGTAAAATAAAGGCACTATACCGGAATGGAGTGAGGTTATAAGATGGATAAAATCGTAAAGGGAGAAGGACGTTTCTATATCGCTGGTGACGGAAAAGACCTGGCCGAGATTACATACAGAACCGAAGAGATCACAGGGAATCTGGTGATTGACCATACCTTTGTCTCCGAAGATCTGCGCGGCCAGGGTGCGGGAGAAAAGCTTGTTCGGGCGGTCGTTGACCTGGCCCGTGAGCAGAGTGTCAAGATTGTACCGGAGTGCCCGTATGCGGCGCATCAATTCGAGAAGCACGCTGAATACAAGGATGTGCTCAAATAGGAGGAAGACCGTTTGACGAACACAGACACACTGAAACAGATTGAAGAGCTCCAGCAGCGCTGCGAGCACTATGAAGGAATCTCGCTGAAGCTGAACTGGGACATGCTCCGGCAGCCTGGAGAAGCAGGCGGTGCGCAATACCTGGTAACCTATGAAAAGGATGTACTGACCGGATTCATCGGCCTGTACGGCATCGGCGGTGATATGGAGGTATGCGGCATGGTCCGGCCGGGCTACCGCCGCCGGGGGATTTTCAGCTCCCTCTGGGAGCAGGCCCAGGCCATCATCCGCAGAGGGAAGACGAAGACGCTGCTGCTGAACACCCCTGCGGCTTCGGCTTCAGGCAATGCCTATCTGAAGACCTTGCCGCTTGCCTTCAGCCATTCGGAGTTTCAGATGAAATGGGATGGTGCGGGCAGCAGGGTTAGAGCCTCAGAGGCCAGCTCGGCCTCAGGCAATGTCATGCTCCGGCCTGCACGTCCGGAGGAGACCCCTCTACTCATCGCCTTCGACTGCGACGGGTTCCAGATGACCGAAGAGGACGCCGCTGAAATGTATGAGCTGCACGAACAGGAAGGCTCACAGGAGCATATCATCATTGAGCTCAGCGGCCAGCCCGCCGGGAAAATGCGTCTGTGGTCCGAGGACAACGAAACCTGGATCTACGGATTTACGGTGGACAAGAAGCTGCGCGGTCTCGGCATCGGCCGGAGTGCCCTGCAGCAGACCATCGAGCGGGAGCAGCGGAATTATAACGGAGTGAATCTGGAGGTGGCGCTGGATAACCCGAATGCGCTGCGGCTCTATGAGAGCTGCGGCTTCGTCATTCAAAGCCAGCAGGATTATTACACCTATCCTTTGAACGGCTAGCCTGGCAACGAGTATTTCAAGAAGCATACATTTAGCCCATATGCCTGCGCACCAGCACAATGTATGCTGTTTTTCGCATACTTTCGGACCAAACGCCTGCATGTGAGCACAATGAATGCTGTTTTTCGTATAGCATTCGGCCCATGCGTCTTCGTGTGAGCACAATGAATGCTGTTTTTCACATACATTTGCGCCAAACGCCTGCTGGCTAGCACAATGTATGCTGTTTTTCGCATACAATTCCTAAACAATCAAAAAGCATCCCCTCACGGTCAAATGACCCTGAAGGAGATGCTTTTTGTGTCGTCTCCAATTTCAATTCATCGTCTGCTTCTACATTAGCCCGTAGCCCCGCGCCTGAGCTTCATCCCGGTCGCTGCGGCGGTTGCTGCATTTCACGCAGCCTGCTCCCTGTTCTTCCCGTTCCAGGAAGACAGACAGCAGGCGCACATAATCCAGCGATTCCTGCAGGGGCATGTCTGCTCCGTCATACAGCTGCCTGCGGCCATCCAGCAGCGAGTAGATGGCGATCGTCTCCGCCGGCTTCCCGTAAGCCTTATGGCAGAATACATTCGCCATATGCAGAAATCCGGTAATCACCTGCTGGTCAGCATGTACCATGAATTTCTGGATATTCAGACTGCGTCCCGTAAGCTTCGAATTCCAGGCCAGCTGAAAAATCACCGCCAGCTCAATCTCAAGCTCCCGGACAGGAACATGCCACTGTTCGAACCGCATCACCGGAATCTCGCCGGTGTAACTGCCTGCGACAATCCGCATCAGCTCATCGGCCACCGCCTGCTTGACATCCCAGTAATGCATCAGGGAAGGAAAAGCATTGCCCTTCGGCGGCCAGCGGCGCTCCAGCAGAAACTGGACAGGCGTCTCCCGGCGCACCTCGGGCCGCAGACTGTAATAGTCATTAAGCGTATGTCCGACTGCAAATTGAACCTGCTGTCTCCAGCGGGGAAGTCCGGTAGCGGGAGCTCCGCTGCCGGCCGCTTCGGCCCCGCCCAGCATGATGTGTTCCATACGGTAATCATTCAGACGTCTGTACCGGCCAGCTTCAGCATCCGGCTTCGTTCCTGTGATTTCTCCTGCCGCCGCGCCCATCCTTAAGAGACCGCCGTGCAGATCTCGATGAACTGGCGCCCGTAAGTACGGCAAGCCTCTTTCTCCGCTGCATTCGGACCATATTCAATCTTCAGGCTGGGCTGCACAATCTCGGCCCCGCGCTCCTTCAGCTTCTCTTCAATCTGATCCACTGCTCCACAGTAGATCGCATACCCGGTGTCTCCGCTTCCGAAGGCCGCCGCCTTACAGGCGCTGAGATCCAGCTCATCCAGCTCTTCATAGAAATCCAGGAATTCATCCGGCAGCTCGCCGTCTCCCCATGTGTACGCACCCAGCATTACAGCCTCATACGCTTTTATCTCATCCGCATTGCAGTCCATGACCGATTTCAATACGGCCTCTCCGCCTGCCGCGCGTATTCCTTCCACGATCAATTCAGCGATTTCCTCCGTATTGCCAGTCAAGCTGGCATATGCCACTAGCACTTTAGCCATGACTTTTATCCTCCCAGGGTCCAAATGAAATGTATTCTCTATAATCCGGTCCCCTAAGCAGACCGTATCTTGCTTACCTTAATACTGTGCTAATCTCATTCTATTTGATAATGATTATCATTGTCAATATATAAAAAGCAGCGCCAGTCCAGGACATAACTGCTGCCCGGAGCTGACGCTGCTCAGTATTACTATTATCATATGATGTGTGGAATAATTAATATCCGCCTTCCAGCAAGGTAATGCCATTGCCGTCGGGATCACGGAAATTCATTTCTTTACCGCCGTACTCCATGGTTGCCGGGGGATGGCAATCCAGTCCTCTCGCCTTCAGCTGCTCATACGTCTCGTCCAGACTGCCGCAGGAGAATACCAGATTAACAGTTCCTGTCGTCAGATTCTCCCACTTGGCTGCGTTCCATATAATGATGCCGGGCTGGCTGCGTTCAAAAGCTATTTTGGCGCCGTCAAATTCTCCATAGCCCTCGAATGGGACCGGAATGCCCAGCACCTCTGAGTAGAATGCCGCCAGGGCCGCCGGGTCTTTACTGTACAGATTGATGCCGTCAAACGTTGTAATCATAATGATATCCTTCCCTTCATTGCTTGTATTGTGACCGGGCTGGTGTCAGCCGTTCTATCCTCATTGTACTTCTGCCTGTATGGCTTGTATTGCAAAAAAACGACATCAGCGCCGGGCATGACTCAGCGCATCCAGCGGAGTTCTGCCTGCGAATTTCTTGAAATTGTTGATCAAATGCGACTGGTGGCTGTACCCGTAAGTGAAGACTATATCTTGCATTACGCCCTTGGTCTGGGAGGAACGGTACAGGTCCAGCCAGACATTCTGGAAGCGGATAAGATCGGCCACCTTTTTGGGCGGAAGGCCGATATGCTGCCGGAACAGCCGTTCAAGCTGGCGGCTGCTTAAGCCTGAGCTGCTCTCCAGTGCCCCTGCCGTCATGATTCCGCGTGATGTAAGCAGCCTGTGGACCGCGTTCATCATCCCGTCGCTGCTGCGGTTTCCCCGTTCCAATCTCCGTAAAAGGAAAGCTTCAGCAGCAGCGATGCGCTCAGTCATTGTACGGATATGCTGGAGCCTGTCTCCCAGCTCCTTACGGAAGGTTCTGAAATAATACTCTACCGGAACATGCACATTCAATACCTCCGTCAGCGGCTCGTCTGCGAACAAGTGAACGGCCCAGAAATGAAACCGGATGGCGAAACGCTCTGTCGTAACAGGCTGTGCTGCTTGTCCTGTCTCGAACGGAGTGTCGTTAATCCCGCAAAAAATCCCGCCGGACTCCCCTGTCCGCCCATCCCATTCCCATATGATGTCCATGCAGCTATCAGGTATGATAGTCTCCGTCTGCTGCGGCAGCCGAGGCTGTGCTCCTGATCCCCAGTAGCAGCGGATATACGGCTGAAGCATCCTGCCCGGCAGATACTCGCCGCCCCCGGCCGGATTGGCCGTTATCGGATGATACAGCGCCGAAAGATTATACATCCCAGTGCAGCCTCCTTCCTTTGCTGTAACCTTGTATTCAGATCATACACAATCCCTGTACGAAGCGCCAGAACACCTGCTTTTCGATTGTCTAAGCCCCCTGCTTACCGAATGATTATGTTGCAAAATGATCTGCCCTGCTTTTTCTGGTAATATTATACGCCTATTGCTTGTTGGCTACACTGGGAATAGTCGCAGCTTTGCAACCATTTTGTTTGTTGCTGCGGGCTTAAATGTTGTACAATAAAGGCTAAATGACTTTTTGAAGGATGGATTAATAATGTATATAGCCAGTGATTGGAAAGACTATGAAGTGATTGATACCGGGGGCGGGGAGAAGCTGGAACGGTGGGGCGATATTATCCTGCGCCGGCCGGACCCGCAGATCATCTGGCCGCTGGCCAGCGAGAGCGCCAAGTGGCGGGATGTTCACGGACATTATCACCGCAGCTCCGCCGGAGGCGGGCAGTGGGAGATGAAGAAGACGATACCGGAGGACTGGAAAATCAGCTACGGCAAGCTGAAGTTCCACCTCCGCCCGACGAACTTCAAGCACACCGGGCTGTTCCCGGAGCAGGCGGCCAACTGGCGCTGGATGATGGACAAGATCGCAGCGGCTAACCGGCCGATCTCCGTCCTCAACCTGTTCGCATATACCGGCGGAGCAACTGTTGCGGCAGCAAGTGCCGGAGCCTCCGTCGTGCATGTCGATGCAGCCAAGGGGATGGTTCAATGGGCCAAGGAGAATGTAGCCCTGTCCGGTCTTGCCGACAAGCCGCTCCGCTTTATTACCGATGATGTATTCAAGTTCGTCCAGCGCGAACAGCGCCGCGGCAGCAAATATGATGCAATTATTATGGACCCTCCGTCCTACGGAAGAGGGCCGGGCGGTGAAATGTGGAAGCTCGAATCCAGTCTCTATCCGTTCCTGGAGAGCTGCATGGAGATTATGAGCGACCGTCCGTTATTCATGCTGATTAACTCCTACACGACCGGCATCTCGCCAAGCGTACTGCGCAACATGCTGTCAATGACGATGGGCAAGCGCTATGGCGGCAAGCTGAATTCCGGTGAGATCGGATTGCCGATTACAGCCTCCGGCATGAATCTGCCATGCGGGATTCTGGGCCGCTGGGAGGCGTAAGCCATGACCGGAACGAACAACGGCGCAGCAGGAGATTCCGGCAGCAGCCCCTCCCGGTTCGAGATTCTATATGAGGACAACCATCTGCTCGGCATTGTGAAGCCTGTGAATATTCCCGTTCAAGAGGATGCTACAGGCGACCCGGATCTGCTGACCCTGCTGAAGGAAGATGTGAAGCAGCGCTACGCGAAGCCGGGCAACGTCTTCATGGGCCTGGTTCACCGGCTGGACCGGCCTGTAGGCGGTGCGATGATCTTCGCCAAGACCTCGAAGGCGGCCTCCCGGCTATCCGAGAGTGTGCGCACCCACGCCTTCCAGAAGGTCTATCTGACAGTGGTGCATGGTCAGCTTCCGGGCGCAGAGGCCCGGCTGGAGCATACGCTGCTTAAGGACCCTAAGAGCAATACCGTCCAGGCCGTCCGGGAGGGAACGCCAGGCGGCAAGCAAGCCATCCTTGATTATACCGTGATTGGTACGGCAGAAGGCTATTCGCTGGTGAGGATTGACCTGCTGACCGGCCGCTCCCACCAGATCCGCGTCCAGCTCAGCGACGTTGGATGTCCGCTATATGGAGATCAGAAGTACGGTGCGGCCGTGAACAGACCGGGACAGCAGATTGCCTTATGGTCTGCACTCACCCGGTTCCCGCATCCGGTGACCAAAGAAGAAGTCGAGCTGCTCTCCCTGCCTCCCCGTTCCTATCCCTGGAATCTTTGGACTCCACAAATGCAAAAGCAGGCTATCCTTTAACGGACAGCCTGCTTTTTGGCATTATTATATAGGTTCTCAGTTGGTGCTTATACGGACTGTACCGAAGCAGTGTCATCCACGGCGGGGGCAACCGCCATCTTGCCCATGAGGTAGAGCAGCAGCTGCTGATTATGGGAGGAAATGGGGTCCAGCGCTTCTGCAAAAAAATCACTGCGGACCTTCAGTCCGCGCAGCGTCTCCCGCTGGCCTGTCTCGGTGATGCTCACCCAGACAATTCTGCGGTCTGAGGCATCGCGTTCACGGACAATCAGATTATGCTTCTCCATCCGGTCAAGCAGCATGGTCACGGCCGCCGGACTGGTTGCCAGATGAGGGGCCAAATCAGAAGGCTTCATCGCATCACGCTCCTGCAGCAATTCCAGTACGGTAAGCTGGGCATCAGTCAGTGTAGGGGCAAGCTTGCTGTCCATATGTAGCTTATAGTCCTTTAATATCTTATGCCAGATTTTACTGAATTCAGTGGAGTGCACACTTATTCCTTCCTTTCCTGCGGATCTCTATCCGGTATACTTAACTTTTTCGCCAGAAAAATTCCAAATCCTTCAAGGACGAAAAATAAAATCTTATCTGGACCGGTTCCAGACCTCCCCAGGCCAGAGAAAACCACTGGGTTCCTCCGTTCACCGCAGCATTCCGTCCTGTCCAGCGGAGAGCTCACCGGCCGCTAATATAGAGTATTGTTGCACTTCTTGCAGGATTTCTATATAAACAGCAGCCCCCATTGAAGAAAATCATAATTCCTCAGAAAATAAAAGCGCGGGCAGCCCGTTACTCTGAGCTGCCCGCACCGTTACATGCGGTATTATATTTTACTTGACTGCCTGAAAAAGAATAGCGATCTCGTCCTTCTTCTCGACAGCAACCAGCTGCTTGCCTGTAGAACGGCGTTCAGCAATCGGTGCCGATTCGGAAGAGAAGGAATGTACCGCACCGCTCTGGGTGATGGCGGTCACCTCCAGCGGCTCCTTGCAATAGAATGCTCCTGCCAGCCTGCTGCCGTTCGGGCGGACACGCTTGCCTTCCTTGAACTCGAAGGTTGGCATCCCTTTGCCTCCGCGGCTCTGGGATGGATAATCCACCATCAGGGAGCGCTTGGCATAGCCGATGTCGGATATAGCCAGGATCTCGCCTTCATCCTCGCTGACCCAGAAGCAGGAGACCACCTCATCTCCTTCACGGAGCTGAATTCCCCTAACTCCTGTGGCCACCCGGCCCATAGGATTCACTTCATTCTCACGGAAACGGATGCTCATGCCCTCACGGGTAATTAGCACGATGTCCTTGTCATTACTGCTCTGCGCCACTGTAATGATCTCATCGCCTTCCGCCACCTTACAGGAGGCAACGGCTCCGGAACGGCTTGTAGAGTACTCCTTGAGCTCGGTACGCTTCACCTGCCCCTTGCGGGTAATGAAGACCAGACTTGCCAGCGGGTCCTCCAGGTTGCCGACTGGCAGCACACTGACGACACTGTCTCCCTTATTCAGTCCGATCACGTTGACGATGGCCGTCCCCGGCTCTTTCCATTTGAACTCTGGAATCTGGTGCACGGGAAGCAGGAAGTATTGCCCCTTGCGGGTGAATACGAGCAGGCTCTCCCGGGTATTCAGATCCAGCAGCTTGACGATATGATCGCCATCCTTGACGCCTGAAGAGTGGCGCTCCCCGCCTGAACGGGTGAAGGACAGCATGCCGGTCCGCTTGATATAGCCGTCCGCCGAGAGTGCAACCAGCACATCCTCCGCATTGACCAGAACCTCCATGTTGACCTTAAGCTCCTCTACCTCGCCCTGAATCAGGGAACGACGGTCGATTCCGTATTTGTCACGGATCTCCAGCAGCTCCTTGCGGATAACGGTAATCAGCTTCTTATCGCTGTCCAGAATCCCCTGGAGCACTGCAATCCGGGCCAGCATCTCATCCAGCTCCTTCTGCAGCGAATGAATCTCCAGATTGGTGAGACGGTAGAGCTGCAAAGTAAGGATAGAATCAGCCTGACGTTCGCTGAAACCGAACATCCATACCAGATTATTCTGGGCATCCTGACGGTTCTTGGATGCCTTGATGGCAGCGATCACTTCGTCCAGAATATTCAGCGCCTTGACCAGTCCCTCCAAGACATGGGCACGGTCCTCCGCCCGTTCCAGATCGAACCGGGTACGGTGGGTGACCACTTCGCGCTGATGGGCAATGTAGGCTTCAAGGATCGCTTTGAGCCCCAGCTGCTGCGGAGCCTTGTTAACGATGGCTACCATGTTGAAGTTGTAAGTGACTTGGAGGTCGGTTTTTTTGAGCAGATAGGCTAAGACGCCTTGTGCATCTGCCTCCTTCTTCAGCTCCACCACGATGCGCAGACCCTCACGGCCGCTCTCATCGCGGACCTCGGCGATCCCTTCAATCTTTTTCTCCAGGCGGATGTTCTCCATGGAGGTCACCAGCCGTGACTTCACGATCTGGAAAGGCACCTCGGTGATCACGATCTGCTGCTTCCCGCCGCGCAGGTTCTCAATCTCCGTCTTGGAACGCAGATAGATACGGCCTTTGCCGGTGCGGTAAGCATCCATAATGCCGTCTCCGCCCATAATGGTTCCGCCTGTCGGGAAATCCGGCCCTTTGATGAAGGTCATGATATCCTCCAGCGCAATGTCCGGCTTCTGCATGACAGCGATGCAGGCGTCGATGACTTCCCGCAGGTTATGCGGTGGAATCTCCGTGGCAAATCCGGCCGAGATCCCGCTCGTCCCGTTCACCAGCAGATTCGGATAACGGGAGGGAACAACCACCGGTTCCTTGGCCGTATTATCGAAGTTGTCCTTGAACAGAACGGTGCGCTTCTCAATATCGCGCATCATCTCCATGGCAATCGGAGACAGACGCGCTTCTGTGTAACGCATCGCCGCTGCCGGGTCATCATCCATGGAACCCCAGTTGCCGTGTCCGTCTACCAGCACATGCCCCAACTTCCACGGCTGTGCCATCCGCACCATCCCGTCGTAGATCGAGGAGTCCCCGTGGGGATGGTAGTTACCCATGACATCACCAACGGTTTTGGCTGACTTGCGGTATGGCTTATCCGGCGTATTGCCGGAATCGTACATGGCATACAGAATCCGGCGCTGCACGGGCTTCAGCCCGTCGCGCACATCGGGGATCGCCCGGTCCTGAATGATATATTTGGAATACCGGCCAAACCGGTCACCCACGACCTCTTCCAGAAAAGCCGGCAAAAATTGCTCTGATAAACTGCTCATTTCCTCTTCACCTTCTGTTCCTCATTCTGTCCGCGTTTTTAAAGCTTGATGATCTGACCGCTGCGCTCTTGCGTTATTGAATGCAAAAACCAAACAATATTTTGATAACAGGTAAGATCGTAACTGCGGTGATTTTGGACTTCCGGCCGCTGTTGTATTTAGATTTCTGATTCATAGGCCTAGCGGATGAAATCTAAATACAAAGGCGGACGCTGACGCTCCTACAGTTCCAAAATCCCCTCCGTTACTTTCCCTTGTATCAGTTTATCAAAACATAGTTCACAATCCATTGAATTCAAGAACCAGCCGCTTCGCTTAAACCGATCATCAAAAAATTAAAAACAGCGGAAGGTATCGTCACTTCCCACTACTACTTACGATCTTTGTTACTCCACGATCTCCGTGAAGTCGACGTTCTCGACAATCCAGCGCTTGCGCGGATCGACCTTATCGCCCATCAGGGTGGAGACGCGGCGCTCCGCCTTGGCAGCATCCTCGATCTGCACCTGAAGCAGCGTACGCGAATCGGGATTCATCGTAGTCTCCCACAGCTGGTCCGGGTTCATCTCACCCAGTCCCTTGTACCGCTGCAGCTCGAAATTCTTCCCGAATTCCTTCAGATAATTCTGCAATTCCTCATCGCTCCAGGCATAGCGGACCGTCTCCAGCTTGCCCGATTTACGTGTCAGCTTATACAGCGGCGGCTGGGCGATATAGACCTTACCGGCATCAATCAGCGGCTTCATGTAGCGGTAGAAGAAGGTCAGCAGCAGCACCTGAATATGCGCTCCGTCCGTATCGGCATCGGTCATAATGATGATTTTGGAATAATTGCTGTCCTCTACGGCAAAATCAGGCCCGATTCCCGCACCGATTGCCGAAATGATCGCCTTGTATTCGTCGTTCTTCAGGATATCCAGCAGCTTGGCCTTCTCGGGGTTCATCGGCTTGCCCTTCAGCGGCAGGATCGCCTGAATCTTGGAATCCCGGCCTTGCTTCGCGGAGCCGCCGGCTGAATCGCCCTCGACGATGAAAATCTCGGTACGTGTAACGTCCTTGGACTGTGCAGGTGACAGCTTACCGCCCAGGTTCGAGCTCTCACTGCGCTTCTTGCCGCTGCGGATCTCATCACGGGCCTTGCGGGCCGCTTCACGGGCCTTGGAGGCCTGGATCGATTTTTTCAGCAGACTCTGTGCAACTTGGGGATTCTCTTCCAGGAACCGCGCCATCCGCTCGGAGACGATGAAGTCCACAGCGCTGCGGGCAGATGCGCTTCCGAGCTGATCCTTCGTCTGTCCGACAAACTCCACATCCGACATCTTGATGCTGATGACCGCCATCATGCCTTCGCGCAGATCATTGCCCTCCAGATTCTTATCCTTCTCCTTGAGCAGCTGCGTGCGGCGGGCGTAATCATTCAGTACACGGGTATAGGCTGTCTTGAAGCCTGTCTCGTGTGTTCCCCCGCTGCGGGTAGGAATGGAGTTGACAAAAGAAGCGATCGTCTCCGTATACCCCGCATTATACTGCAGCGCGATTTCCACCTCGATCTCGTCCTTCTCGGAGCTGAAATGGATTACATCGTGCAGTACATCCTTGCCTTCGTTCAGGAATTGCACGAACTGGCTGGCGCCGCCTTCGTAGAAGAATTCATCCTGACGGCCGCTGCGCTCATCGCTCAGAATGATCCGCAGGCCGGAGTTCAGGAAGGCAATCTCCTGTACCCGTTCTGCCAGCGTATCATAACTCAGCGCAATGCCTGCGGAGAAGACGCGAATATCCGGCTTGAAGGTAATCTTCGAACCGGTTTTATTCGTATTTCCCAGTATCTCAAGACCGGTTACAGGCTCACCGACATGCTCTTTGCCGTTCTTGTCGACCCAGTATTCAAAGCGCTGGCGGTGAATCTTGCCCTCCCGGTAAATCTCCACTTCCAGCCACTCGGACAACGCATTGGTTACCGAAGCCCCGACCCCGTGCAAGCCGCCCGATTTCTTGTAGCCGGAGCCGCCAAATTTGCCGCCTGCATGCAGAATGGTGAATACCACCTGCGGCGTTGGGACTCCTGTCTTGTGCATTCCGGTCGGGATTCCGCGTCCGTTGTCAATCACGGTTACCGATCCGTCTTTTTTCAAAGTGATATCAATCTTCGAGCAAAACTTCGCCAAATGCTCATCTACGGCATTATCCACTATTTCCCATACTAAATGGTGCAGACCCGAGGAACTCGTACTGCCAATATACATGCCGGGCCGTTTGCGGACCGCAACCAGACCTTCGAGCACCTGAATGTCGTCAGCATCGTATCCAGTCCGGCCTGCTTCGCCGTTCTTAGAGACTTTTGCAAACATATCGATCTGTTCGAGCATTCATGCTCCTCCTTCACTTGTCTTCCTGTCTCTCTAAAAATGCAAACAAACGTTTTCGTTCACTTTGTACATTCTAATTCAAAATATCCCGTTTCGTAAAGACGGCGAATGAAATGATTACGGCCGCAAGTCCCCAAATGCCCAGAACCGCCATCGAAAAGCCCAATGTCATGCCCTCTATCGGCGCGGGAGTGCCCGCTAAATAAGTCGTCAGCTCCATGTTGACCATAAATAAATATTTGGCCGCCGTCCAGGCGGAAGCCATATTCGTCAGGATCGTTCCGGCAATCAGCGCTGCCATCATCACTACAATGCTAGCAGCCGTACTGCGGACCAGCACCGACACCATGAAGGCCAGCAGAGCCACCACGATGCTGACATACCAGATCAGCCCGCCCTGCATCAGCAGATACTTCCACTGCTCCACAGCATGAACCTTAGTCATATCCACAGTATCACCGTTCAGCTGGAAGCCTGTAAAGACTGGAACATTGAACCCCTTATAGCCAAAAGCCAGCCCCGATATCAGATAGCTGATTACGAATACGGACAGGACAATCAGCGAGACGAACATCAGCAGCGCTACCATTTTGCTGAACAGTACCTTCCAGCGTCTGACCGGGCGGGTCAGCAGCATTTTGATCGTGCCTGTCGTCCGCTCCCCGGAGACGAGGTCGGAGGCAACCGCCATGATTAGCAGCGGAATGAACAGGGAGACGGAATTATTGACAAACTCCCGGGTGAACGTTACTCCGCTCGGCTCGTTCGGATTCACATCATGGTCCAGATAATACTGCAATTGCTGGAGAAAAATCCGCCGGTACGACTTCCATTCCTCCGGAATCCGGTCGCTGCCGAGCGAGTTCTGGTTGTCGGTAATCTGCTGCTGGATCTCCAGCCTCCAGTCAGAGTTAAATTTGTCACGGCTGCGCTCGGCTATGCGCATTTGCGCATAGGTAAACATTGGCACCAGCACAAGCAGGATGAGCAGGATGACATAGAAACGTTTCTTTTTAATAATCTTCAGGCACTCATTTCGAATGAGCGGCAGCAGGTTAGTCAATGGCTTCACCTTCCGTTAGCTTCAAGAATAGCTGTTCCAGTGTAGGGTTGATTTTATGCACAGCCCGGACTTCCACCTCTTGTGCAACCAGCACGGCAACAATCTCCGGGATCAGCTCCTCGTCCATCGCCGTAACCAGGGAATTCACGCCCATGCCTGCGATGACCGAGTCATCCAGGGTAACCTCGTCCAGATGAAGCAGCGCGATATCCGGCCGCCCGGCCATGATGTCTCTTGCCCGCTGAAGCGGCTCCAGCTCCCACAGGACATAAGGCGAGTTACGGGCAACCAGCTCGTCTACAGCGCCAACAGCGAGTACACGGCCTTTGCTGATAATGGCTACCCGGTCACACAGCAGCTGAATTTCGCTCAGCAGATGACTGGACACAAAGACCGCCAGCCCTTCGTCCGCCAGCTTACGGATGAATTCGCGCAGCTCCTTGATCCCCTTCGGGTCCAGGCCGTTGGTCGGCTCATCGAGAATCAGCAGCCGGGGACGGCCGAGCAGAGCTTGGGCGATACCGAGCCGCTGGCGCATCCCCAGCGAATACGTGCTGACTTTATCCTGAATGCGCTGATCAAGCCGCACAATTTCCACGACCTCGGCAATCCGCTGCTCATCCACGCCGGGCTGCATGCGGGCAAAATGCTGCAGGTTCTCCCAGCCCGTCAGATACGTATAAACCTCGGGATTCTCGACGATGGAGCCGACGTATTGCAGCGCTTTTTCCGGATTCCGGTTCACATTATAGCCGCAGACGGTAATCGTCCCTTCGCTCGGGCGGATCAGGTCCACCAGCATACGGATGGTTGTGGTTTTGCCGGCTCCGTTCGGACCGAGAAAGCCGAAGATTTCGCCTTTTTTCACATCAAACGTGACATCATCTATAATCCATTTGCGGCCGATTTTTTTGCGGACTCCCCGGGCGGACAGGACGACCTCTTCCCCCGGTGCCTCATGAATGGTTCTCGCCATCTTATACAGCTCCTTGCCACAGTCATTTCTGTTCAAAAAATTATTCTGTCAGCGAACCGCTTGAACAATCCGCTCACTCATCCGCTGATAGCCGTCCCCGTTCGGGTGAAAATGATCATTCGACAGGTATTTCGCCAAATGGCGGTCAAACAGATCAAAGGTCGGGACCAGCGTCATGTTCTGATGCTTGTTGATCATATCCATCGCCGCATTATTCCACGCCGTTACCGCCTGATTACCGGGAATTAGCAGCCCCTCGATATCTCCGAAGGGATTATACAGTCCGATGTAATAGACTTGGGCCTGCGGATTCACTTCTGCAACTGTATCCAGTATGCTGCCCAGCCGTTTGGCGGCCCCAGGCAGCGCGGAGAGAAGCGATTCCGGGGTCAGATCACCTGCAGACGCGGTTGGAACCGGGGTGGTGCCTTCTACCTTGTTATTGGCAGGGGCTTCCGCGCTCTGAGGTACCGCTTGCTCCGAAGGCTTCGCAGAGGCGGCTGCTTGTCCGCTGCTCCCGCCGGTCCCCAGAATATCCGAGCCCCGGAACAGGTCGTTCCCGCCGATGGAGATCAGGATGACATTCGCCTGACGCAGCGCGTACTGCACCCCTTCCTCCTGAAGCTTGCTCTGCAAGGCAGCGGTGGTCAAGCCGTTAATGCCCATATTGCCCAGCAGCTCTGCCTTTCCTCCATTGGCCGACAAGGCATCTACGGTCCGTCTAACAAACCCTTGCCCGGAGTTGTCGCCGGTCCCTTTGGCCAGAGAATCACCAAGCGCCAGGATCTTGTATTCGTCACTTGCCGCGGCTGTCGGTGCAGCCGTCTCCTGCGGAAGGGAGGAGAGGAACTGCTCCCCCTTCGGGTTCAGGATATCGCCCACTGCATACACAAATCCTGTAATCAAAAGTAAAGTTGCCAGGATGGACACCAGGCTTACTGTCCTCCAGGTCCATTTGGAATCCTTCAATGCTATCCCTCCATCTGCCGTACTCTTCTGCCTCTTCCATCATTCACAACATTATTAACTATGTAGATAAACATAATTCTTCTTTGCACAATTTGCAAACGAAAAGGGTTTGTTTAGGTGGGGGGCGCGGCTGCGGTGATTTTGGACTTACGGCCGCTGTTGTCTCCAAATTTATTGAATGAACCGTTATACGGTTTAAATTCGGAGACAAAGGCGGACACTATCGCTCCTACAGTTCCAAAATCCCCTCCGCCGCTTCACACCTAAACGGTGGAAGCAGTAAGGGCGGCACGATGGCGCTGCGCTGATCGTGCAAGACCGCGGACTGCGGCACGATGGCGCTGCGCTAATCGTATCAAGACCATCTACAAAAACATAAAAACGCCCCCCGGCAATGCCGGAGGGCGAGTTAACGTTACGTTACTTTAAGTTACTTTGATTAGCTTATATTATTTACCGATGAATTCCTGAACCCAGTAGTTATTATCGAAGCCAACGCCGATGTAGTTGAAGTTCGTGCTCAGGATGTTAGCCTTATGACCCGGGCTGTTCATCCACGCGGTCATAACTTCCTGAGGGGTCTTCTGGCCCATAGCGATATTCTCACCAGCCGCCTTATACGTAATGCCGAATGCCGACATCATATCGAAAGGTGATCCGTAGGTCGGAGAGGTGTGTGAGAAATAGTTATTCGAGCGCATGTCCGCAGCCTTCGCCGCAGCCACTTTGTTCAGGCTGTCCAGTGCGGAGACAGGAGCTAGTCCAGCTGCAGCGCGCTCTTTGTTCACCAGTGCGACTACTTGCTGTGTGTAACTGGAGGCGTTATTGCCAACTGCAGGAACCGCAGATGGGGCCGGGGTTACCACAGGTTTTGCAGTGGCCACGGGGGCTGGCTTAGCAGTGGCTACCGGTGCCGCTGTAGCCACGGGTGTTGCGGTGGCAACCGGCTTAGCCGGAGCTGCCGGCTGTGCTGCCGGGGCAGCTGCAACTGGCGTTGTGTATACAAAGGTTTTAGTGACAGTGTACGTGTTGCCACCCAGTACAAAAGTCTTCGAATTGTTCTGTGTGAAATAGTCCATGAGCTGTGCGAAATTCATATCTGATCCGGCTGCCGCAGGGGCACCGGCTGCTGCTGCGTTTGCTTGTAATGGAAGAGAAATGCCAAGCGCCATAACAGCGGCTACGCTTCCACCTATCACTCTTCTCAAAGTCTTGCTTTTCATTCTGCCATCTCCTTATTCTTCGTTGTGATGTATCGTGCTGCCAGGGCGTCGGTCTACAAATGTTACAAAGTTGTAATCTGTTCCTAGGTCATTGTAACACAAAACTATCAGCTGTGCGCTTCTAAATTCTGTCATTTTATAGATAGAAAGGATTTCATAGAATAGGAAGGCTTGTCCCTCCAGCAGCGGCAAAAGAAAACAGCATTGCCGTCCTTTTCAGGACGGCTGTATCTATCCTATATATCGGCGCTTCTATCGCTTATTTTAATGAAAAGACTGCCAGAACTCCCCTTCGGTCGAGATCAGGCCCATAATCTCAGCATACGGAATGCGGAAGGTTGGAAATCCTGCGGCGTACGGAGCAATCTCATAAGGTGCAAAATACAGGTACAGCGCCTCCGCATCCACATAAAAGGGCTGATCGGCTGTAATGCCTTTGTACGTATCAGGGAAAACATAGGAATACTGCGGATCATTCGCAATCTGCTTGCCGACAATGTCACTGAGCTTCTGCACGTATTTGCTGCCGGGCTTGAACAGATCGCTGAGCGTGTAGAACTTGCCGGTGCGCAGGTTGATATGCTCATAGATCCGGGTAGGCATGCCGTGCGCAGCGCCGAACGGAAAATGATAACCGCTAAGCTCCAGCACCAGCAGATTCTTACGGAAGAAGGATACGGCGAAATCTCCCGTATAGCTGAAATCCTGCGTACCTCCACCCGTCCCCGCGCCATAAGCGAGCGACAGATTGCGCAGCTTGTCATTCACCGCCTTCGAGACCTCGGCAACCGCGATCCCTTCCACGACCGGATAATAGACCAGATAATCCCGGTTAGGCTTGTATTTCTTCTCCAGCACAGAGTATGGCGGTCTGAGCGGAATGACCCCGTTTTGCCGCCAGACCTGCTTGCCTTTACGGTCATAATAGGAGGTGCGCAGATCAATATCCGCGCGGATCAGGCTGCCGCTGAAGGACAGTGATCCTGAGCCTGCGATGACCGGGGGCTGGGCGGCTTTTTTCCCGCTGGTGTCAATAAAATACGTATCCTTGGCATCATACACCGACGCGAGTCCCTGCTGATAATTGTTCACGCCCAGCAGCGGGTGGGTGCTGAGAATTCTTCCGGTCAGCGCATCGGCGATGACATAGCTGGAGCCTCTGTAGGGCTGATCTGCATACAGCGGGGTCCCCAGCGCCACTCGGTTCTCCCCCAGCTGCTGCACCTCATAATAGACGGCGGGAATGATCATTTTCCCCTGCTTGTCGATCAGACCGTAGGCGTTGCCATAATCAGCGGCTGTGTTAATCACCGCCCGGCCCTCCGAGAACGGCAGAGCTGCCGTATACTGCGGCTGGATAGCAACCGTGCCGTCCGTGTGGAGATAGCCGTATTTTCCATCCTCCGTCGCCTGAAAGGCCAGCAGCCCATCTCCCGGATACCCGACAAAAGGGTGTTTGTACGTATGCAGCACCACGCCATGAACATCAATCAGCGCATATTCCCCTTCGGCTATTTTGACCAGTGCAGTCCCGTTCGAGAAATCCCCGGCATCCAGATAGACGGCTGGCAGCACCTCTTTGCCCTGAGCATCCAGGTAGCCATACAGCGAGTTCCCCCCGGTAGTATTCTGCTTGGAGAACAGCGCACGGCCTTCGTGCAGCGAATTCAGATAGTCATAGCGCGCGGACGTCACCTCTTTACCTTTTTCATCAATAAAAGTATAGCCCTTCGCATCCGACACCACGGCCCGCCCCTCGGAAAAAGGACCAATAAAATTGTAGACCGGTTTGACCCGCTCCCGCCCGGAGCTGTCAATCAGACCGCTGACATTCCCCCGCTGCACCACCGCCAGGCCATTCTCCTGAAACTCCTCCGCATAATCATATCTCGGCTCAATCACAATCCGGCCTTCGTTGTTGATATATCCCCACAGCGTCCCATCCTTAAGCTTAAAAGGAGCCGGATGCAGCAGCGCTGCCCGCAGGCCTCCGCCGTCATCCGGAAGCACAATGAGCGCCTCCAGTGGCTTTTTGGAGTAGTCTACACGGTATAAGCCCGCCTCTGCCGGGATTGTCACGAACAAATCCTCTTCCGCACGGATGAAATCCTCCTCCTGCTGCGGAATACACTCATTCCAGCCGATGCCGTCCCACCGCCATACCTCCGTCTGAATCAAACCGTTGTCGTTCCCTTTTCCCAGCTCGTTCAGCTTAATCCTCAGCATGTTGTCGTTCTCCTTTACAAAGGCTTTTGCCTATAGACTATGAGAGTGAGGGGGAAAGGGTGTGCTTGGGCGTTAAAAAACAGAAAGGCGATGTCGTAACTGCGGTGAGTTTTGGACTTCCGGCCGCTGTTGTCTCCAGATTTCTTGATTTAAACCGCTGATCGCGGTAGAAATCCGGAGACAAAGGCGGACGCTCCCGCTCCTCCAGTTCCAAAATCCCCTCCGTTACTGCTGCCTTTTTGTTGGTAAACCTTAAGGGCAACACAAACACACCCTTTTGGAGGGTGTGTACCGGGGATACAAGGGCTGCTGTGCCTGCCCTTGAAATATGAGAATAACCCTTTGCTGGGCAGGCAAAGGGTTAAAAAAACTTTGTAAAGGATAGAGGCATAAAACACTATTCATAAAATTGGAGAAATAAGTAAATACGCATACGTATCACACCTAACCGCTGGCCTGACTGCTAACCTCTTGCCACTCGCTGTCCGCAGGCTGATTGTTAACTCCTTCCCCCTACTGTCTGCTATCTGACTGCTAACTACTTGCCTCCCGCTGCCTGCTGTTTGATTGCTAACTGCTTGTCTCCCACTGCCTGCTACCTGATTGCTAACTACTTGCCACTTGCCACCTCTCGCTCCTGCCGCCCACTCCCTGCTATCTGCGCCTCTGGAACAGAATAAAACTATTAATTAGTCACTATTAGCTGCGAAATCCTGCACAAAATGCAGGCGTGTTGATTACCCATATTATGGGATGACAAAAACACCTAAATGTTCTTTACGCCTGAGCAGATTAAACTGAACCTGCCACTCCAGCGGAAGATTAAATATACGCCAGTGCTGCATAAATTCCCAAAGAGTCAGCTCAGCAAAGACCGGTACCTTCGGGTGAATTTCATCAAAAATGTATTTCAAAAGCACATACGTGGCAAGGGCTACAAACAATTGGCTATATACTGCATTTTCGGTGGTTCCAAATAGACAAGGGACATTCAAATGCTGTTTCACCCAGCGGAAAAAGACTTCAATTTCCCAGCGTGCTTTGTACATTTCAGCAATCACATGAGCGGACTCTTTTCTCAAATCGGTCACAATTCGTACCACTTCACCCCGGTCATTTTCAAATTCAACGACGCGGTGGCGCTGGGCGGATTGGTGTTTGCCTTGACCAATATAACAGGTGATATCGCGTACAATTTTGGTGTCTCCCTCCGCCGGTCGCTGAAGCTTTCGCGGCATCACCAAATGGAGATTGTCTTTCAGACGAATCACAAAGGACTGACCTTGCTGCACATATTGATCCAATCGACCGATTTTTCCATACGCCCGATCCTGAACTAAAAGGTAGTCCTTATCGGCCAAAACTTCTCCAAATGGAGCGTCATTGCGCCTGGCAATCGATTCGACCACATTCACGGGTGAATGCTGTCCATGCGAAAGAGCGACATGCAGCTTGATGCCTCCTCTGAATTTTTTATACGGAGCCCAAGACATCCGGGAGTTTGCCGCCGTAACCGTCGTAGAGTCAATCAGTAGAAGATCTTTAGGCAGATTTAGGTGCCGACGGGTGTGCCGGTTACATTTCTGGACGAGCATTTGAAAGATACGTTTGAAGATGTCGTAAGGGACTTCACCGGCCTTGCCGGAAAACGTGGAGTAATGAATCTCGGGCAAGTCAACGCTTGGGCCTAAGCGGGCACTTTGCCGGAAGCCGTCCCATTTGTGGTAACAGGCTTGGACAAAGTAATCGAGCAGCAACTCGACGGTCATTTTGGTTGCTGTATCCTCGTAGTCCTCGGTCTGTCCGGTCACCATTTGGACTTCTTCCGGTGTTAGTACTTGTTTGAAAACGGCTAAGAATGGGGTATATTTATTCATGAGGTCGCCTCATTTCGGTTTGGTTTGGTCGTACTTACCATTACCCGAAATGGCGGCCTTTTTTGTCCCTTTTTTTGGGAAATCAACACGCTTGTAATTCGTGCAACATTCACCCTGAGTTACCCTGTTCCAGCCCGCCGGAGTTGCATTTATTACAACAATTCACATTGGGTTGAGATGTAGTAGCGGGAGGGAGTTTGGAACTGAAGGAGCGGTAGCATCTTGAGGTCCAATACTCACCACTGCAGGCAAATGTATTCTCATGATTAGGAGCAACGCTGTGACAAATCCGGGTAAGCCAAAAAACGTTTGCGTGGATACCGCAAACGCTCTTTGTCCTGCCTTCCCCACCCTTGGTGAGGTGATAGGAGTACCGGAGGGGATTTTGGAACTGGAGGAGCGGAGCGTCCGCCTTTGTCTCCGGATTTCTACCGCGATTAGCGGTTTAAATCAAGAAATCTGGAGACAACAGCGGCCGGAAGTCCAAAAGCCCCGCAGGTACGACTAATCACCGAACCCAAGCCTACTTCTTCGATGAATATTTCCGCATATCAAACGATACAGCCGCGATAATGATCAGGCCTTTGATGATCAGCTGGTAGTACGGGCTGATGCCGATGAAAGTCAGGCCGTAGTTGATCAGGGTGAAGATGATAACGCCGACCAGGACGCCTGGGACGGTACCGATCCCGCCGGTGGTGGATACGCCGCCGACTACGCAGGCTGCGATGGCATCAAGCTCATACATGTTCCCGTAGTTGTTGGTCGCGCCGCCGGTTCTGGCTGCTTCAAGCACACCGGCTAGACCGTACAGGGCACCAGCGATAGCGTAGATGTAGATCAGGTTCTTGGAGACATTGATCCCGGATACCTTGGCTGCCTGCATGTTGCCGCCGATGGCGTACATGTTTTTACCCAGCTTGGTTTTGTTGAACAGCACCCAGACTATCGCCGCGACTCCGAGGGCTATGAGCACGATGTACGGGATGGAATACTGGCCGCTGCCAATGAAGCCGGAGCCGATGTCGGTGAAGTCGGAACGCAATCCGCCGATCGGCTGGGATTGGTTCGGGTCCATATCGAAGTAGAGCGAGTTCAAGCCGTACACGATGAGCATCGTGCCCAGAGTGGCGATAAACGGCGGAACGTTGAGCTTAGATACGATAATCCCGTTGACGAGACCGCAGAGCAGGCCGGCCACAATGGCAATCAGAATCGGCAGCCAGACCTGCACCTGCGGCAGATCGGGGAAGAAGCGGCGGGAGTAATCGGGTATCTGCAGCATGGACGCTGAGATAACAGCAGTGAAGCCGACCACCCGGCCTGCCGACAAGTCGGTCCCGGCGGTGATCAGGATAAAGGCCACCCCGAGCGCAATAATCACGCGTGTGGAGGACTGGATCAGGACATCCCGCAAGGTATTGATGGACATGAAGCTTGGCTCGTATATGATGATCCCCATAATCAGCAGTACCAGCACGATGTAGATTGCGTTTTGAGTCACGAAGGACTGCGCTCTTTTAATAGTCATAATTGTGTTCCTCCTTAATTGTTACGCGAAGTTTAAGCATTCATTGCTAAGCTTCTTCAGCCTTGCAGCAGCCCTATGGTCTTCGCCGTCCTGTGAGTATAGCTCCTGATTAATGCTGTGCAGCGAGACGCATCACTTCGGTTTCCGTAGCCTGCGCACCTTCTAATATTCCTGTAAGCCGTCCTTCCGACATCACCATAACACGGTCAGACATCCCCAGCAGCTCAGGCATTTCCGAGGAGATCATAATGATGCTCTTCCCCTGCTTCGCCAGGTCGGCAATAATCGTATAGATTTCGAACTTCGCACCGACGTCAATTCCGCGGGTCGGCTCATCGAGCAGCAGCACCTCAGGCTCAGTGAGCAGCCATCTGGCCAGCAGCACCTTCTGCTGGTTCCCGCCGGAGAGATTCATAATCTGTGTCTTGGTCGTTGGCGTTTTGGTCCGCAGCTTTTCAATCATTTTATCGACTTCAACCTTCTTCTTGCGGCCGTTCAGCAGCAGGTAAGGCGTCTTGTAACGGTCCAGGTTGGCGATGGCGCCGTTCTCATGCACAGACAGCACCGGAAAAATCCCCGTCACGCGCCGCTCCTCAGTCAACAGGGCCAGCCCGTGCTTCTTCGCATCCTGCGGAGAGTTAATCTTCACCTTCTTGCCGTCAATCGAGATAGAGCCGGATTTCACCGCGCGCAGTCCAAACAACGCTTCAATAACTTCGGTTCGCTGTGCGCCGACCAGACCGCCGACACCCAGAATCTCCCCGCGTCTTAATTCGAAGGACACATCCTTGAAGGATCTGGGCTCGGGTGAGGTCAGACCTTCCACCTTCATGAACACCTTGCCTGGAACATTGGTGCGCTCCGGGAAACGGTTCGTCAGATCACGCCCGACCATCTTGGAGATAATCAGGTCCGTGGTCAGCTCGGCGGAGGGCCAGGTGCCGATCTTTTTACCATCACGCATAATCGTCACTTCATCGGAAATCTCCAGGATTTCTTCCATTTTGTGAGATATATAGATAATAGCTACGCCTCTTTTTTGCAGGTCCCGGATGATCCGGAACAGATGCTCCACTTCCACGCTGGTTAAGGACGAGGTTGGCTCATCCATGACAATCACGCGGGAGTGAAAAGAGACCGCCTTCGCAATTTCGATGGATTGGATCTTGGATACAGACAGCTTGCCCACCAGTGTTTCGGGATTCAGGTCGATATCCAGATCTTTGAATAAGTTTTCGGTGTCTGTGAACATTTTTTTGTGGTCAATGAACTGAAGCGGCCCGATGCCCTTGGTTGGAAAACGTCCCAGCCAGATGTTCTCCATCACGCTGCGGAAAGGTACAGGGTGCAGCTCCTGATGGATCATCGAGATGCCGTGCTTCAGTGCTTCGCTCGAATTGGAGATGGAGGCCTTCTGGCCATCCAGGAAGATCTCACCGGCATCCGGTGAATAGATTCCAAAGAGACATTTCATCAGTGTGGACTTGCCTGCCCCGTTCTCGCCCATAAGTGCATGAACCGAGCCCGGACGAACCTTAATGCTGACTCCATCCAGCGCCTTCACGCCGGGAAATTCTTTGGTAATGCCGTTCATTTCCAGCAAAAATTCCGTATTTGCCATGTTGTTACGCCCCCTACGCTTTTTTTCTTTTTCCATGAGAGGCACAGCGGTTCCATCCTGCTCCCTACCCGTAAGGAATTCCGGAGAGCGCATTGCAGCGCCCTCCGGGACTGGTATCTATGATACGTATCTGTATCTGTAGCCTTGCACCTGTTAACGGATTACTTGGCGTCTGCTACGTTGTCTTTGGTAATCTTTTTGTAGGAGATCCATACAAATTGGTTGTCTGTGATATCGAAGCCTACGTTCTCTTTGGTTGGCGTTTCGCCTTTGGCCAGCAGAGCGGCCAGGGTGATCGCTGCTTTACCTTGGTTGTTGGCATCGTTCAGTACGGTACCGAGCATCGTTCCATCCTGCAAGGCCTGAACCGCAGGAGCCGTTGCATCCACGCCTACAACCGGCATGTATTTGTCGCCGCTGAAGTAGCCTTGAGCCTTCAGAGCTTCGATCGCGCCGAGTGCCATGTCATCGTTGTTGGCCAGTACGGCTTCAATCTTGTCGCCGTGGGAGCCGAGGAACGCTGCCATTTTCTCCTGGCCTTTTACACGATCCCACATCGCGGTATCTTCAGCCAGCTTCTCTACCTTGATGCCTGCATCTTCGATTGCCTGAATGGAATAGGTGGTGCGAAGTTCTGCATCCTGGTGTCCCGGTTCACCCTTCAGCATGACATACTGCAGCACGCCGTCGCCGTTCTTGTCCGCTTCAGGGTGTGCTTTCCAGTAGTCCACGATCAGCTGGCCGGACATGGTGCCGGACTCTTCAGCCTTAGCGCCTACGTAGTAGACCTTATCCCATTTCTTCATATCTTCCGGCAGCGGCTCGCGGTTCAGGAAGACCACCGGAATGTTCGCGGTCTTGGCTTTGTCAATGATGACGCCCGCAGCGGTGCGGTCTACCGGGTTGATCAGCATGCCGTTATATTTCTTGGTGATGAACAGATCCACCTTATCGTTCTGTGTAGGCTGAGAATTCTGGCTGTCTACGATATCAACAGTGGCAATGCCCTTGGCAGCAGCATCGATGGCGTTGCGGACACCCGTCATGAACGTGTCGTCGAATTTGTAGATCGCTACACCGACCTTCGGAGTCTCAGCAGAACCGGAATTCGCCGTGTTAGCCGCAGTTCCTGTGTTAGCTGGGTCAGCCGCCTTGTTATTGTTGCCGCCGCAGCCTGCTAGAGCAGCACCCAGCAATGCACTTGCAAGTAGAACGGAAGTGATTTTTTTCATGTCTAATTGACCTCCTGAGGATATTTCTTTATTTGGGATGATCCCGGTGTGTCCCGGGTACATCCTTATTATGCCCTACGTGAAAACGGTTGCGAATATAAAATCCTACTCATTTCCATGAAAATTCTACTATCAATATACATTGAACTAATGGTTTTTTATGTTTTGGGATTAACCGTGACTCCAGAGAAGTTTTGGACTTCCGGCCGCTGTTGTCTCCAGATTTCTTGATTTATCCCGTTTTTAACGGTTGAAATCCGCAGACAAAGGCGGTCGCTACCGCTCCTCCAGTTCCAAAATTCCCCTCCGCCACTTTTCCTTTAACTTAAGTTTTTGTTCAATCTATATAGATCTTAAATTTCTGCTACCTTACAAACGGGAACAGCAGCTTCTGATTCTCCGGCCACAGCATATTCTCCAGATCGATGAGCTTGGTGCCGGTGTCCACACGTTCGGGAATATCCATGCCTTCGAGTGCCTCCACGGCATATTTCACCGCCAGATACCCGTTGCTGAACGGATTTTGAATGACGGTCGCCTGCACAGTGCCATCCTGGAGCGATTCCATCATTGAGGGCGAGCTGTCGAAAGCAATCATTTTCACACTATCCCTCTCCAGACCCTGAATCACCCTGGCCGCGCCCTGTGAAGCAATTTCATTCAAAGTGGCAATACCGCGCAGCCCGGGATACTTGTTCAGCATCTCCCGGGTCAGATTCTCGGCGTCGGAGGTGCTGGAGGAAGTGTAGGCGATCTGTACGACCTTAACGTTAGGAAAGCGGGCGGCATAATTCAGAAAACCCTTTTCCCGCTCATCTGCATCCCGCGCACCATAGTCGATACTGCCCGTCTTGCCGGAGTCCGGGGTAAGCGACGAATTGGTGAAGTTAATGATCCCGATCTCGCCATAGCCCCCCAGCAGCTGAATCAGCCGTTCGGCGGACTTCTGTCCGGCCTCGTAGCCGTTCGACCCCACGTAAGTCCGAACCTTGGCAGAGCCGACCTCCGCATCGACTGAAATCACCGGAATTCGGGAATACGCCGCCTGATCCACGACCTGCGCCAGTCCCATATAGCTGCTGGCCGCGAGAATAATCACATCCGCCTTCTCCTTAATGGACTCCTCCACCATGACGACCTGCTCCTCAATATCACTCTCTGAATCCGGCGCCTTGAAGGTCAGATTGACATTGAATTCCTTCGCCGCAGCCTCTGCTCCGAGCTTCAGGGTGTTCCAGTAATCCCCTTTGTTCATCTTGACAATCAGGTGGATATTCCGCGTCTTGCTGGTGCTGATATAAGCTGGCGAGGCGTTAAAGCAAGAAGATACAGAGATCCACAGCACGCCGCACAGCAGCACGGTGAGCCATACACGCAGGCTTTTCACAGGTTCGTCTCCTCCTTCTGCTTATCCATAGCCTCTCCCGCGGGGAGAGCCGGGAACACAATCGTCACAACCGTCCCCTCTTCCAGCTCACTCTGAAAAGCAAGCCCGTACTCCCGCCCGTAATACAGGCCGATCCGTTCGTGCACATTCCGGACACCGACCCCTGATCCGCTGGTGCTTTTGACGCTTCCGCTTAGAATGCCGTTCACCGTCTCCCTGGACATCCCGAGGCCGTTGTCGCTGACCCTGATGAGGATTAGCCCGTCCTGAAGCCCGGCGGTGATCGAGATCAGCCCCTCGTCCGGCAGCATTTCAATCCCGTGATAGAGCGCGTTCTCCACGATAGGCTGCAGAATGAGCTTGATCGTCTGGCACTCCAGGACCTCCTCCTGCGCCGTAATCTCATAACGGAATTTATTCTTGAAGCGGAAGCTCTGAATCACCAGGTAATGGCGGATATGGTCCAGCTCTTCCTGGATGGTGATAATGTTCTTGCCTTTGCTGAGGCTGATGCGGAAGAATCTGGAGAGCGACTGGATCATGGTGACGACTTCATCCGTTTTGCCGCGTTCTGCCAGCCGGATGACAGAATTCAGCGTATTGTACAGAAAATGCGGGTTGATCTGCGATTGCAGCACCTCAAGCTCGCCCTTCCGCTTCGTCTCCTGCTCATATATGATCTGCTCCATCAGCTGGCGGATACGCTGGAGCATCATGTTGAAGCGCCTCGACAGCTGTTCTACCTCATAGGCTCCGCTGACGTTAATCGGCGTATTCAGATCGCCCTCCGCCACCTGCTTCACGGTACGCTCCAGCTTGCGGATCGGGCTGGCAATCAGCCAGGACAGGAAGACAGACACCGCAATAACACAGACGAGAACAACCGCAAGAAACCACGCCAGAAACTGATTGAGATCCCGCTTGGTGGTGACAATCTCATCGTAATAGGCCACCCCGACAATCTTCCAGCCGGTCTGCGCCAGCGTGCGTACGGTGATAAACCGCTTCTCCCCGGTCGATTCGTCCAAGTAGCTGCGGTAGGCGTATTCCAGCACCGGCTCCACATTCTCATACTTCAGCCCGGCGTAGATGAGCTGCTGCTGCGGATGGTAGACGATATTGCCGAGCGGGTCGAGGATGTAGGCGTAGCCTCTTTTGCCCAGCTTGACCTGCTTGCTGAGTTCGTCAATCGTTCTGAAGTTGAAGTCCAGCAGCAGCACACCGGTTCTCAGCTCCCCGTTCTCCCTGTATTGAATCAGCTTGGAGATGGAGACTACCCAGGTATACCTGCCCTTGAACAGATTCTGGATATGCGGGGCGGAATAGGAGATCTCGGAGGTACGCTTGGCTGTGGTGAACCAGCTCTGGCTCTCAAGCCCCGTGTTCATGCGCATCGTCTGCCCCGGCGTCCCCACCACATACTTCCCCTGCGGTGTAAAAACAGCCACGGACACCAGATCCTCGCGGCTGCTCATCAGGGTATCCATCCGTTCATAGAGCAGCGGGGAATCGATGGAGGGCGTAGAGGTAATCTGCTTCTCGGCGGTCGCAAAAATACTGCCCATCCCCTTCACATACAGCTCCAGGTTATAGTTCACCTGCTCGATGATCTGCTGCATGTTGAGATTGGCATTCTCCTCGGCCGTGTTGGCGAACTTGCCGTACAGCATAATACTAACGATTACGGCCACCGCCGCAGTCACCGCCATGAACGTCAGCGTGATGATCAGCTGAATGCTCCGCAGCTTCGAGGACAGGCGCAGCCTGCCGCTCTTGCGGGACCCCGGCCGCAGCGGGAAGAAATAACCCCTCGGCTTGTTCATGGCTATTCTCCCCGCGCGCTGTTCTTATACTCTTTGGGAGATTGTCCGTATTTCTTGCGGAAGCAGAAGCTGAAATAGTTCGGGTCGGCAAAGCCGATCCGCTCGGCGATCTCGAACGCCTTCAGCTCGGTGGAACGCAGCAGTTCCTTTGCGGCCTCCAGCCGGATCTGCAGCAGATAGCTGACGAAGGTCATCTTCATTTCTTTTTTGAAAATGCTGCTGAAATAGCCTGTGCTGATATGCAGCTGCTGGCACACCCTGCCGATGGACATATCGGATTCTTCATAGTGGCTGCGGATATATTCCTTAGCCTGGTCTATGAGCTGCTTGTAGCTCGACTGGCGCTCCGAAGCAATGGAATCCATCAGCCGGCTGCATACGGTAATAATCCACTGCCGGGCTTCTTCCAGGTTGTTGAATTTGTTCATATCGCTTAGCGAAGTCAGGCCGGGTCCGATAAAATCATTCGTTCCGCTCCCGGATTCCTTCGCCACCCGCAGAATGGAGGTGATGATCTCCAGCAGGAAAATCTGATAATCCTGCGCCGAGACCTGCTCCGTATCCAGTCCCCGGAACAGCTCGTCCACGACTTCGCGCAGCTCCTGGACGGTGCCCAGCTTGATCGTACGGATCAGCGACTGCTGGGTCAGCTCATCATAGTCCAGCATCCGGCTGGACCGCGATTCCACATCCTCAATCCAGATGACCCGGTTGTTGCCGAGGATCAGCCGGTAATCAAGCGCTTGCAGCGCATCCCCGAAGGAATGGAACAGCATGGACGGTGCCTTGCAGACGGTTCCGGCCCCGGCGGTTACGGTAAGCTTGAGGAAGCGCTGCACATTCTGGCAGATCTCTTCGAGAATGGCGAAGGTTCTGGCGGTGATGTCGCTCTCCTCCGGGCTCTGGCTGACCGAGAGCAGCACAACATCATCCCGGTGGATGAATACCTTGCCGAAGCCATGCTTCTGGCAGATCTCCTCCGCGATGTTCAGCACAGCATAGAGCTGGAGATTACGGTCGCCGGTATCACGCAGGGACACGGGCCGCTGAGCTTGAACGGCGGAAGAATGGTCCGGGCGGATATAATCGATACTGATCACAGAGGACTGGAAGCATTCACCGGTGAGGGGGATGCCGTACTCTGTGCTTTTCTCAGCAATCTCTGCGGAACGCAGGCGGCGGGACACCAAGGTAGAGAGGAACTGCTCGCGCAGAAGCGGCAGGCTCTTGCGGTAATGCTCGCTCAGCACGAACACATTCTCCTTCTCGGCAATCTCGGTCTCGATCGTGGCGCGAACCTTCAGCAGAACATCAATCAGCTCCTGGGACGAAAATGGCTTCAGGATATATTCATCAATCTGCAGCTTAATCGCCTTCTGGGCATATTCGAATTCATCATAGCCGGTCAGAATGATAATCTTCGTATTCGGATGGCGGCTGCGTATCCATTCCGCCAGCTGCAGGCCATTCATGAAGGGCATCTGGATATCGGTAACGACCACATCCGGCAGCAGCCGGTCGATCGCATCCGCCGCCTCCCGCCCGTTCTCAGCCTGCTCCACGACCTCGAAGCCGTACTGCTCCCAGTCAATCTGGGCGATAATGCCTTCTCTTACATCTTCCTCGTCTTCGGCGAGTATTAGTTTGTACATGCTTCATCCCTCTTCGGCATAGGATATGGAGGTTCACAGAACTATAATAGCTGATTCAAATGGCCCGATCTATGGTTATATTAAAAAGGCCGCAGCCCGTTCCCGGTTAAGCTCATACGCAGGGTAATTTACTATATAGGCTGCCTACATATTATGCAAGGAAATATTGTTTGCATTCGAAGAGTATTGGGAAATACGAATAGAAGATTATTGGGAAATAAGAATAGTGAGAGGGAAGAGTAGGGGCCAGCGGAGCTAGTACAGCATCAGATTTAAATTAGTGAAAACCGTTTGTTGCAGCGCCCGAGTACCGTACCCACTCATAGGCGATGAGCTTAATTGTATTTTGTACAACTAAAACGTCTGGTTTGCTCCCCAGTAGACGTTTAGCTGTATTTCGTACACTTAAAATCCCCGCTTTCCCTGGTTTCCACCCGTTGGGGCAGATTTAGTTGTACAGATTACAGCTAGAAGAGGCAAGCCTTGTTTTTCGCTGTTTTTAAGTGTACATTCTGCAACTAGCCCTGAATGTCTACTTGGAACTACACGCCATAAAGCACTGCATAGTTGAACTGAATTAACTTCTTTAGGTCTGATGCTCTACCAGAGGGACCACGGCGGGCACTTGTTCGGCGGATTCAGGGGTATTAGTGCACCTTATTTCCTTCAACCAAAAAAAACCATCCCGATTACGCCGGGATGGGGATGTTCGGTACACGTATAGGATTATAGCAGGGCTTTGTTGAAGCGGTAGCCTGTTGTCTTTTCAAAGCCGATATGGCGGTAAAACGCATGTGCAGGTGCACGTTCAACGCGGTTGCCGCTCCGCAGGAACAGCTGGCAGCAGCCTTGATGGCGTGCCCATTCTTCCGCTGCAGCTACGAGTCTTTTGCCAAGGCCTTGTCCTCTAAGCTCCTCTGCTACGATCAGCGCGGTAATCTCCGTAATACAATCGGCATGCTTGTAGTAGGACTTCACCTGCCGTAAACCGATCATTCCCACAACTTCGTTATTGAGCTCTGCGACCAGTGTGCAGTGGAACGGATCATGCTCCATGCCTTCCATTCTCTCTTTCATCACGCTAAGCGTTGTCGGATAGCCGAATTCACGCAAAAGGGCTGTCACTCTCTCCAGATCATTCATGCCGCATTTGCGAATTTGCAGTACCTGCTCCTGAGTACTACTGTTCATCCTTGTATACCTCCACTTGTAGCTTAGACGCAGCCTGCTTGGCCGTCATCCGCGCGATTTCAATATCTTCCGCTGAACTGAGTGTTACTGCCATCCGCCGTCCTGGGCGGATCTCCGGCTTGCCGAATATCCGGACCTGCGTGCGGGGAAGGGCCAGCGCCTCTTCAATCCCGGTCACCGCAAAAGCTTGTCCGGCTCCATCAGTCTTCAGGGTGGCCGAAGCTCCCGGTGTCAACAAACGTACCGCTTCCAGCGGAAATCCAAGAATGGCTCTGACATGCAGAGCAAATTCCGACAAATCCTGCGTAATCATTGTAACCATACCTGTGTCATGCGGCCGGGGGGACACTTCACTGAACAGAACCCCATCCGCGGTGAGAAACAGCTCCACACCAAAAATTCCATAACCGCCAAGCTGATCGGTAACCTTCCGGGCGATGGCCTCAGCCTCTTCCAGCTGCGCCCCGCTCATCTGATGCGGTTGCCAGGACTCTACATAATCCCCATCCTGCTGAATGTGGCCGATCGGCGGACAGAATACGGTTCCGCTAACCGAACGGACGGTAAGCAGTGTGATCTCGCTCTCAAACGTAACAAAAGCCTCCACGATGACGCGTGTTCCCTTCGCACGAGCGCCCTCAAGCGCCGTATTCCAGCAGCCTTCCGCATCCTCAGGTGTTCTGCACACACTCTGGCCTTTGCCGGACGAGCTCATAATCGGCTTAATCACACAAGGTGTTCCCAGCTCCTGCACGGCTTGACGCAGTTCATCCAGACTGTCAGCGAACCGGTAAGCCGCTGTAGGCAAGCCCAGCTCTTCTGCCGCCAGACGGCGGATGCCTTCGCGGTCCATGGTCAGCCGTGCCGCACGGGCAGTAGGAACAACCAGGAATCCTTCTTCCTCCAGCTCCACCAGCGCACCGGTAGCAATGGCTTCAATCTCCGGTACAATCAAATCGGGCTTCTCTGCACGGATAAGCTGCTTCAGTGCCTCTGCATCCAGCATGTCCAGTACATAAGAGCGGTGGGCGACGCCCATCGCAGGTGCCGCTTCATAACGATCCACAGCTACGGTCTCTACGCCAAGGCGCTGAGCTTCGATAATGACTTCCTTACCCAGTTCACCGCTGCCGAGCAGCAGCAGCTTTTTACTCCGGGCTGATAAAGGAGCTCCCCACATTG
This sequence comes from Paenibacillus sp. FSL M7-0420, assembly GCF_038002345.1. Classification (NCBI taxonomy): domain Bacteria; kingdom Bacillati; phylum Bacillota; class Bacilli; order Caryophanales; family Paenibacillaceae; genus Paenibacillus; species Paenibacillus sp. FSL M7-0420. Next base: position 4,411,700 of record NZ_JBBOCJ010000001.1, read on the forward strand.
TCGACTCCAACCTCTTTTCGCAAATTTGTCTGCTGACTTCTCTGTTTCTGTAAAATGTCGCAGTTTGATTGTAAATTTTCAGTCTTCTTTATTTTCATCCATCATCCACCAGATTGCAAGCGTTCTTCGACATTTTCCTACAAACTTCACAGATGGCTGTTCAACAGACAAGTGAAAACGGTTTTACTATCCCTTTTAGGGGGCGGCACCATTTCATTGAGAAATACAAGGATATGTTATCAAGTGCATTGAACAAATTCATCCTAACGGATGAATAGGATTACCTACGCTCCGGCACAATGTATGCTGTTTTTCACATACATTCGGGCCACGCGCCTGTTTGAGAGCACAATGTATGCTGTTTTTCACATACATTTGGGCCACGCGCCTGCTTGAGAGCACAATGTATGCTGTTTTTCACATACATTCGGGCCACACGCCTGCTTGAGAACACAATATATGCTGTTTTTCACATACATTCCGCCTTTAGGTGAGATCAGATACACTCCTGCTCCTCACGGCGAGTCTTCAGCCACAAAGTCAATCTATGCATCATTCAAAAAACTCCTAATCACAAATTTAGCACACCTTGGCCACAACAGGAGGAAACTATAGGTTCCTATACAACGGCGAAGGCCTGCTCCTGAAGCCGTAATTCTTCGGCGATCCGGCCCCAATGCTCCGCACCATCACCTCCCTTCAGCAGTGCCGACATGGCTGCCTCCTGTTCGGACAGGCCTTCACGCAGCTGATCTGCGGCCTGGGATAAGGCGGCTGCCGCTGCCTCGGTATAGAATGTCAACAGAGAGTCCTCCTGTCCTTGCGCCGCCGCAGCCACCGCTTCTTTGAACCACGGCTCGGCAGCCGCGCGGATCTCTGCCCGGCCCGGTCCCTCAAAGAAGTGGCGCGGAGATTTGAAGCGGCTCCACAGTCCGGCCCAGTCCAGCGGAGCCAGAACGCAGTCCAGCTTCGCCGGTGCCGGCCAGCGCTCATCCGGATTCTCCAGCAGCTGAAGCTCCTGATCCGGGATGGACAGCTCGGCTGCAGCCGCTGTAGCCGCCTGGGTCACGAATCTGCGCCCTGCCGACTCCAGACGCAGGGTCGTTGCCCACAGCTCCTGTTCCAGTTCACGCAGAATACTGCGCTCCAGCTCCCGCCCGCAGGCGATGAAAATGTCCTTCAGGTTCCCTCCGTCTTCCCGGAGAATAGAGGGATGGAAGGACTCCTGGAAGGAACGCCCGAAGGAAAAGGCAATCCGCTGCCGGACATGATAGAGCAGCTCCGCACCTTCACGGCGCAGGTCCCTGAGCGGGCGGTCTTCCTTAGCAAGTGCGGACAGCCGCAGATTCGCCGCTTCCCGGCGCTGCCGGAACTGCTTCATTCCCTCCTCCTGCTGGTCTGCCTCCATCAGCGCCAGCCGTTGCCATTCTTCGGCGCGCCCACGCACCGAGCTTAGGCTGTCCTTGGCCGCTGCCAGGGACAATCCCGGCAGCTCCTCACCGGCAAATGCGGAGAGGGCGGCTTCAAAGCTGCCAAACCGGGAGGCCTCATAGGCCTCCACCGCTCGGCTTGATTTGCCCTCCAGCGCAAGCAGGCTGGACACGCTGTAGATCCGCGGCGAGGTCAGGCCTCCGGCCCGCAGATTTTGCGCCACATGCTGCTTCACCTCTTCAAGCTCAGCCTCGTCCGCTGCGAGGTCTGCGGCGTTGATGATGAAGAACATTTTGTCAAGCGCGAAGCTGTCCTTGATTCTACCCAGCTGGGCAAGCAGGCTGCGGTCAGCCTTGGAGAAGGCGTGGTTATAGTAGGTCACGAAGCAGATAGCATCGGCATTCTTCATGTAACCGAAGGTTACACCGGTGTGCCGGGCATGCAAGGAATCCGCTCCTGGCGTGTCTACTAATACAATGCCGCTCCGTGTCAGCGGGCTGTCATAATACAGATCCGTGCTCTGCACAAAGCAAGCGCGCTTCTCGTCTGCGACCAGACTGCGGTATTCCGCCAGACTGACCGTCCGCTCTGTTCCGAGCAGCGGACGGGATTCCTCCCATCCGGCGGCAGCTGCCCGCAGGAAGCCGGCATGCGGCAGCGCGGACGGATGGAGCCCGCCGGTCTGCAGCCGGGCCACGGCTGCGGTCCACGACTCGTGCTGCGGCGGTGCCAGCTGCAGCACGCTGAAGGAATGGAGGATGTCCTCCCAGACCTCCTCCGCCCGCTTCATGGTAATGGCCGCCGTCCCGTGGGCGAAGCTGCCCTCCGGCGCCAGAATCCGCCCGACGGCAGCCGTTGCCGGATGCGGCGACACGGGCAGCACCTCTTCGCCCAGCAGGGCGTTGGCGAAGGAGGATTTGCCGGCGCTGAACGCTCCGAACAGCGCCATCGTAAAGCGGCCGCCGGCGAGATCCTCCGCCCGCGCCGCCAGGCTGCGCGCAGCCGAGGCCATGGCCGGCTCGCTCCGCAGCACCCCGGCCGCCGCGTGCAGCGCCGCTGCGGCCTGCGTCAGCCGGCGGCGCCCGCCCGCCGGCGTTGCCGTACCCGCCGCCCAGGCCGGGGCGGCGTTAGGGCTTGCCGCCGCTGCCACGCGCGGCGGCGGTTCCGGGCTGGCGGCGCTGAGCGCGCCAGCCGCCAGGGCGGCACCCCCGGCAGCGCGCCGGGGGTGAGGGGGCGGCGCGGCGGCAGCAGCGCCGCAAGGGCGTCCGCGCGGGCGGCAGCCGCGCGGTCCAGGGCGGCCAGCGCGGCGTGGGCGTGCGCCTGCCGCTGCAGGGCCGCCCGGCGGCGCGTGAGCTCCGCGCGCCGCTCCTCCACCAGCGGCGGCAGCGCAGCCAGCAGCGGCTCGCCGAAGGCCAGGACCGCGCGGCGGAACTGCGCCTTAAGCTCTGCCGCAAGCGTGCGGCAGAAATTAAGCAACGCCTCGCCCGAAGCCCCGGTACCCGGCTTCACCTGATCCGCCAGCCACTGCTGGCTCACCGCCGGGAAGGCCTGCTTCAGCAGAGGCTCTGCCTCCTCCTGCCACAGCTCCAGGCCTTCCGCCCATTCGCGCACCAGCTGGAGAGTGTGCCACTCCAGCTGGGCAGTGATCTCTCTCTGCTGAAGGCTGTGCCAGTGCAGCAGCCGCGCTCCCTGCTCCTTCTCCCGCTTCGCAGCGGTGAAGAACAGGCCGCGCCGGAAGCCTGGCTGGAGGCTCTCGATGTATGCGCCCGCCGCGTCCCGCAGATCAGCCGGCATCAGATTCGTGTTGCCGAGCAAGGCATCCAGTCTGCTGCGCAGCTCAAGCCGCGCCTCTTCAGGCAGCTCCTCCAGCGATGCTTCCTCCTGCATCGTTGCCCGGATCTCTGCTTCCACAGCTTCCGCCGCTGAACCGCCTGTCTCTTCCAGCAGCGCCGCCCGCTCCTCCTCCTGCTGCTCACGATAATCCGCCAGAACAGCATCCGCAGTATGATGCATGGAGCGGGACAAGCTGTACTCCAGCAGCTCCTGCCGCTGCTCCAGCAGACCGGAGATCACCGCCAGCAGATCCTTCCACTGATTCAGCGGATGCTCCTCCACCTTAAGCGAAGTGAACAACAGTCCCGCAGAATGAATCCCCCATTCCCGGAAAGCGCTTTCCACTTGCTGCTGGTATTCCACCAGCGGAATTTCCTGCTCCCTGTGCTTGTCGATCTGATTAATGATCAGGTACAGCGGCTTGCCCCAGTCGCTAAGGCTTTTGGCAAACGCCAGATTATTCTCCGACTGCACATGATTGTAATCCATCACGTAGAACACGGCATCCGCCAGATGCAGCGCCGAGCGGGTCGCCGCCTGATGCCCCTCATCTGTCGAATCTACGCCGGGAGTATCCATCAGCACCCCGTGATTCCCAAGCACCGGGACATCCTCCCACACCTCTATCGCTGAATATTCAGTCCCCTGGCGGCAGTAATCCTGAAGCCGGTCAGGCGTAGTCTGGATTACCCCGGGATTCCCTCCGGTGCTTCCGTCCACCGGATGAAGCAGCACCTGCGGCGCTCCGCTGCGGATCGATACAATATTGGCGCTGGTTGGAACCGGACCCGAAGGCAGCACGGCCTTACCGCAGAGCTTGTTAATCATGCTCGACTTCCCCGCCGAGAAATGTCCGCAGAATGCGAGTGTCAGCTCATCCGCCTGCTCCTTGACCTTTAGATCCGCTACGATCTGCGCACTCTTCTGTTCTCCCCATTGCCTCAGCCGCTCCTCAAGCAGCCTAAGCGCTGATGACCCCGCTGTAACCTGCTTCACTCTTTCCCGTTCTGCTCCCACAACATCCCCGCCTCCGCTGCAATCTATAGCTACTTTCATTATTATTACATTTGTATGATTTATCTCACTGCAAGAATAGAACAATTATATTTTATCATCAGATCGTCACAAATCAAATGTCCACATTTACAAAATCAGCTATAATCCTTCACGAAAAACTACACTTTGCAGATTGCATTGCATTCCCTCGCTTATCTATAAGCACAAAATAACCCCACAAAGTGGGGCTTTAGCGTAGGTGATGACTCAGATACTTTGCGGGGACCCCAAAACATATAAATTCATATCTTTCAAAAAAGAGGCTGCCCCGGCAGCCATATCATGGCTATGGGACAACCTCTCTAATCAACTCCAACCGAATTAAGCTGTTTCCAGCACCGGAAGCAGGATTTCAAAGACTTTGCCGTGCTGCAGAATGGTCAGGCCACGGGATTTGTCTTTCATTACGACAACCTCTGGCTTCGCGGACATACGCTCCAGGTAGAACTCAGGCACATCGCCGGAATGGCTGATTGTGATGCCTTCCACTTCCTGCTCTTCGTTCTCTTCCATCGGGCTGTCCACAACGCGGTCAAAAATATCAGAGAACGCTTCAAAATTATCAGTATATACAGAAATGCACTTCATCTCTATCCCATCCTCTTCTTCTCTAATTCTTGGTTAGCTTTCGTATGATCCTTAGCTTTCCTGATTACAGCAGTTTTCATACGTTTTTTGCCCTCCCGGCATACATCCAGCAGCGGGCAGATCTGGCACCCGGGATTCTGAGCCTTACAGTGATATCGCCCGAAAAAGATCAGCCGGTGGTGCGTCAGCGTCCATTCGTCACGCGGCACCGCCTTCATCAGCTTCTTCTCCACTTCCAGCACGGAATCTTTCCAGCCCGCAAGTGCGAGCCGTTTGGCTACCCGTTCCACATGAGTATCCACGGCAATCGCCGGAACGCCAAACGCATTGGAGACGACCACATTGGCAGTCTTGCGTCCGACACCAGGCAGGGTTACCAGCAAATCATGGGCCTGCGGCACTTCACCCCCGTACTGCTCAATCAGGATTGCGCAGAGGTTCTGAATATGCTTGGCCTTGTTGCGGAATAGACCAATCCGCCGGATATCCAGCTCCAGCTCTTCCAGCGGCACTGAGATATAGTCGATCGGAGCCTTGTACTTCTGAAACAGGTCCTCGGTCACCTTGTTCACTGTTGCATCCGTACATTGGGCTGAGAGCAGCACGGCTATAGTAAGCTCAAAAGCGTTGCTGTGATTCAGCTCACAATGTGCATCAGGGAACATGCCTCCGATAGTGTCCAGGATGTGGCGGACCTCTGCAGCTTTCATAGCGTCCCCTCCACGGAGCAGGTATGACTGTAAGTTCTCTTACAGCATATCTTCTCAAATCTGAAGAAATATAAGCAAAGATACATTATATCGTATACTTTCATAGCGTTCAAGCGAACACCCTGCTGCCCTTATATTTCAAAAAAAACGCCTTGATCCAAGGCTAAACCAAGGATCAAGACGGTGTTTCACACGGAAAATCACCAAAACGATTATTGTTTCACAATTTCTACAACCTTGCCGTTGTTGAAATACATTATAATATTATCATTTTCTTTGAGAGATTGCACGGATAAAGTCGTGTCACCTTGATGAATATATACATTTGGGGCAAGCCCAAACGTATAATTATCAGTCAGCGTGGCGCGTTTGGTCAATATTTCATTCGTTGCGCTCTCATAACGGGCGAACGTCCGGTTCAACTGACTGAACACGGAGATGATCACTACACCGCCGGCATCCTTACGCACCAATACCCGGTCTGCTGTGGTAAGTCCGCTCAGGGCGTTCGTTGCAACACCGTCCCGGAGGATTCTCACTCCGCTGCCCGCAGTGAACGGCTGGGAGGCTCCCGTATAATCCTTCACGGTGAACGTACCTGCTGCGGCATCCACTGCCGTTACCTGTCCGGCAACCTGTTTCACCGACTGCAGGGACAGCGGTGTGGAACCGTCGAAGCTGAGATTCACGAAATCTCCGGCCTTCAGCTCAGTCAGCGCGATCTTCTGGCCTGCTTCGTTGGTAAGCGGCACATTCACCAGGTTCAGCTCGCTGCTGTTGCTGCCACCCTCAAGCTTCACGGTCATTTTGTTAGTGCCCGCATTGATGGTAGCAATCTCGAACTGGGACGAGCCGTTCACCCGCAGCACGGAGATGAGCTCCTGATTGCTGGCAAGCACTGCCGTTACCGGCACATTGAGCGGAACATCGGTGATGACTGCCCCGCTTTTGCCAAACATTTCAATGGCCTGCGGATAAGACATCGTCAGCAATTGTCCATTGCCCAGCTTGAACACAATCGTTCTGGCCGAAGTATTGATAGCCGTCAGAGTGCCGGAATATTTGGTCGTCAATTCAACAGACATTGCACGCTCATTAATGGAGGTCACATCAATCTTGCGGTTCTCAACCAGTCTGGACCCCATGGTGGTCAGCGAGGTGGTAAGCAGGCCGCCGTACGACATCTTTGTTTTCTCGTCCATTTTGACCACATGAGCCTTGCCGTTATTGTCCGTGAAGGTCAGGTACTGGGTCTTGGCGTTATAATCTACAACGGTAGCAGCCGCGTACTGTTCAATCTGGCGGCTGAGCACCTCAATCTTGGTCACCTGATCATTGCTGTTCAGCGTAAGCTGCACATTGTCTCCGCCTGTTTTGTCAGCAATCAGGTCAGCCATCACCGGACTTACAGCATTCGGAATCACAATGGCCGGATTAGTAGCAAGCAGATTAACCTCACGGGTGCCATCGCTCTTCTGATAGACAATCGTTGAATCTGTCAGCTCATAGATGAAGCCCTTCACTATGCGCTCCACTCCCGAGGTTACTTCCACAGAACGGATCGCATTATCCTTGATGGTATACGAGACAGCAGCACCGGCTTTCAGCTCTGCGGGCTGAATAATAGAGCTCTGGGAGCTGAACAGCGTAGTCCCTTCTTCCCATTTGAAGGTTTCTACTGTGCCGTCGGCATTCTTGAATGTAATGCTCTTGGCAGCAGTGTCAACGCTTTGAACCGTGCCTTTAGCCGTCTTGTTCACAATACCGGAAGTGACCTGCACCTTCACAACCTTGCGGGAGCCGGTGAAGGTTTCACGCAGCAGCGTAAGCTTGCTGCCGGCGGTGATCGAAGCAGGCTGAATAACGGCTCCATTCACATCCAGGAAGGCCGTGCCTGAATCGTAGGGATATTGATCATATCCGTTCGCGGAATCGACCCAGATGATACCCGGCGTATGCTTGGTGAACACACCTTCCGCCTGCTCAATCTGAACTGCCGGGTCTGTCAGCTCCACATATGCTGCGCTATAGGTGGCTCCAATTACAGTTACTTTGGTATAGGGCTGGATCTCGTTCAATGTGATGCGATTCTCGGAGGCACTGGTGTAGTAGGCAGTATTGGCATTCAGAGTGAATTCCAGCGTATTGCCGTTAGTGTACAATCCCAGCTTGCCGTCCTTGAGAGCACTTATTGTTCCTTTGAACGTATTGTCGTATTCCAGGCTGTTATGCGCTTCAGCACGGCTGAAGAAGGTAGCCAGCTGTGCACGGGTCACAGCGCCTTGCGGATCGAAGCGGTTGCCGGTCAGCCCGTTAGCCAGTCCCAGCTCCACCGCTGTGTTAATATAGCCGCGTTTGTTCGCGGACACCTTGGCATCATCGGCAAAGCCTGTCGGCCGGCCCGCAGCCGCAGAAGCGGATGCACTCTGGCCAAGCGCACGGATCAGCAGCTCAGCAACCCATTCACGGCTGGCCTTTCGCTCGCCCCACGAGCTTTTTAGATTATCTGCAGCCATCTCCGTGGTCTTGTCCAGCAGTCCTTGCTGGAAGGCCAGGATTACATATGGCTTATAATAGTTCGTAACCACAAAATCATTAGGCAGCGCAACTTCGGTACTGGTATTCACATTTCCCTGCAGCTTCATGAAGCGCAGCGCCATCAGCACCGCTTCCTGCTGGGTCACAGAATCGCCAGGACGGAACAGGCCGTTATTGCCGACCACAATTCCCTGGGTTGCCAGCTTATAAATATGCTTTTCGGCCCAGAACCCCGTCTTGACATCACTGAAGATCCCTGAACCAGTTGCAGCCGTCTGCGAAGCCGCTGCAGCAACGGTTGCCCCGGTTGAAGCGTTGTCGGCAAAGGCAGCCCCTGCCCCGCCAAGCACCATCGCACCGGCCAGAACGGCAGATACCGCTTTTACAGAATAAGATTGAACCGTACGCTTTAATCGTTTTGGACCGGACAATTCGATATTCCCCTCTCTATGGCTTATCTGGATTTCTATGTTGTTAATTTCGTTAGCCATCCGGCTTATTCCTGCCTAATGCTACAATCCGTTGTTCTCGCGGGTGATGGGATGTACAAGATCCACATGCCCCATCAGACTCTCCACCTGTTCTCCGTCTACCAGCACATCGATATTCTTCACTTCATCGAACTGGAAGAACATCTGGGACAATGCCCCGATTGCCAGAGCCTCGCCGCCTGCGCCAAGCTGTGCCTCGTCCGGCTTATGAATATCCATCACAATCTGTCCATTGGAGAACTCAAGTGATTTCAGTTCAATCTTGTTCCACAGCGGAATCTGGTCAGCATTATCGCTCTTCTGGAGTGTTTTGAAGGCTTCCGTATATTTCTCCACCGCATCCTTGAAGGTGATGGAGACATCAGCAGGAACCAAGTCGTTCTGTTGCAGGTCTGTATAATACGTCTTGATCTTAAGGCTCTGCTTCTCAGGCACTGCCGGTGCCTCCGTAGCTGCCGGAGTGACCGTTGCTGCAGGCTCAGGCGTGCTTGTAGCTGCCGGTGTGGCAGTGGAACTAGCAGGACTAGCGGGACTGTCATTCCCGGCATTGTTTCCTTCAGCGCCGCTGGATACCGAGGTTGAATCCTGACCGGACGCATCGGCCGGTGCAGCAGTAGGTTTATCGCCGCAGCCCGAAATTACGAGAAGCAGCAGCGCAGCGATCCCTGCATATGTCAATTTCTTGTTCATTTGATTAACCCCCTCAGATGAATATGGGCAGGAGGGACCGCAAAGTCCTTTTGACCGCAATATAGGGTCTTTATCCGACTCTGCGGCCCCTGCTGCCGCCCGTTGTTATTGAATCCCGAGATACTCTTTAATTCCGCTGACCATCGATGCGGCTACATTGTTCTGCAGTGCTTCAGTGAACAGCAGAGCCTCGTCTTTCTTATTGCTGAGATAGCCCACTTCAAGCAGTACCGCAGGCATCTTCGTCTCGCGTATCACATGGAAGTTGCCGTAACGCACTCCCCTGTTGCTAAGCCCGGTCGCCTGCACAAGATACTTGTGCATCACATTCGCCAAGGCTTTGCTGTCCCCGCGCTGATAGTAGGTCTCCGTTCCGCTCGCAGCCGCTGATCCGCTGCTGTTGGCATGAACGGATATGAACAAATCTGCACCGAGGTTATTGGCCATTGCCGCCCTTTCCTTCAGTTCCAGGAAGGTATCATCGCTGCGCGTCAGCACCACGTCAATCTTGTTCTCCTGCCTCAGCAGTGCAGCCGCCTTCAGAATCACAGCCAGGTTGAAATTCTTTTCATATTTGCCGGTAACGCCTACAGCCCCTGAATCCTTCGCGCCATGTCCGGCATCGAGCACAACCAGCTTACGCCCGCTGTTGCCGGGCTGCGTTGAAGTGTCGCCTGGAGCCTGTGCGTTCAAATCAATGACAATGAGCTTGGAGGAATCCCCCGATACCTCTACGCTATAATTTTTGGGGGTATTAAGATCAATTACAAATCGGACAGTATAAGGATTAGTGCTATACAGCGAATAGCGGATACCGGAGACATCCGGATAATCCGTAACTGTCAGGTTCCCGTTCAGGTCAGGATCAAGTATTTGTCCTGTTCCGAATATATCCGAGAACGTGGCATTCGGCAGATCAACGATGATTCGGTCCGGACCGCTGATCTTAGAGACCTTAGGCTCGGCATTGCCGTCTATGGCAATCGTGAACCGGTTCTCATTGAAGCTGATGCCGTTGATCATGCTCAAGCTGCTTGAGGGTTCTCCCGGCGGCACTACAACCGTCCCTCCGTCTCCATTACTTTGTCCCGGGTCAATGTTAGGGTCGGAAACGGGCGGGGTAATAAGATCTACAACCTTCTTCGTGTTATCCCATTTGACCGTAAGTCCGAACTGCTCACCAATGAACCGGATCGGTACGAGCGTCGTGCCGTTCCGCAGGAGAGGGGCCGTTGACATCATTACCGTCTTGCCATCGACGGATGCCGCAGTCTGATCTACGATCAGCTGAATGGTCTTTCCCTGCTGTTCAATCTTGATGGTCTTGCTTGTCTGATTCCAATCCACCTTGTATCCAAGGTTCTCAGCGATCATTCTTAGCGGCACCATGATGGAGTTATTTACATTTTCCACCGGAACGTCTTGTCCTGCATTCAGTTCCTGGCCATCCAGGAAGATCTTGTTCTGGCCAGCAGCGGCTTGTCCATGCCCTGGCAGCACCACAACAAAGAGCAGCAGCAACAGCATAAAAGCAAATTTCTTCATTCTTCACCTCTAAGACTCTAGTATTCCGCCCCCAATCGAGCGTTCTTGATGGCATGCCAACTGACAACCTTCGACATAGTGTAGACGCCTTTAGAACTTAAAAGTTGCGAATAAATCCCAACCAAAGTGGAAATGTCTGTGTATTCCCTATAGCTAAAAGGTATGTAGTGCGGTTACAGACAACTCCGCTGATGCAGTGTTACAAACCAAGATATTCCTTAATTCCAGCTACGATTTCGCGGGCCAGATTATTCTGCAGCTGTTCACTATACAGGCCTGCTTCATCCCCCGCATTGGTCAGATACCCCGCCTCCAGCAGAACCGCAGGCATCCGGGTCTCCCGGGTAACATGCAGACTCTTCGAGCGGACGCCGTTGTCTTTGAAGCCGGTTCCCGCTACCAGATGCTTTTGCATAATTTCGGCAAGCGGCAGGCTCTCACTGCGGCTATAGTACGTCTCACTTCCGTTAACTTTGCTCCGGTTCGGATAGGATACATCCAGTGAATTCGCATGAAGGGATACGAACAGCGTAGCATTCGCCGCTTGGGCAATCTTCACACGATCCTGAAGACCCAATGTAATATCCGATGTACGGGTGTATACGACATCAGCCCAGCCTTCCTGCGTCAGAATAGCTCCGGCTTTCAGGATGACCGCGAGATTGAAGGTCTTTTCCAGCTTGCCTGTAAGACTAACCGCACCCGATTGCTTCCCCCCGTGTCCGGCATCAAGCGCAATAATCGGTCTTCCGGTGAATCCCGGATTCACGGGTGCCCCCGTTTCGCTGCCCGTTGCATTGAGATCGATTGTGACTAGTCCTGTACTCTCATCTGTACTTACCTGATAATTCTGGTAGCCCGTAGTCTGGATTACGAACCTGACCGTCGGGGGATTCGTACTGAACAATGCATAACGTATTTCAGTTACAAGCGGGTAGCCGCTCACATCCAGCTTGCCCTGCGGACTTCCTCCAGTAGATACGCCCGGGAAGCTCCCGCTGAAATCAGGGGCAAATGCCGCTCCGGCAAAATCCACTACAATCCGGTCGGGTCCGGTAACTCTCGTAACCGTAGCCTTGGCTCCTCCGGCAGCGGCTACAATCAGCCGGTTCTCGCTGAATACCGCCCCTTTCACTACTGGGGATGTAGCTGGCGGAGTCGGAGTAGCTATAACGCTTCCGTCCAATTCCTCCAGAGTCTCTGTGCCGCTCTGAGGCGGATTGGTCGGTGAAGGACTCGGAACCGCCGCTGGAGGTGCTTCTGTTGATGCTGATGGAACCGGAGTAGCTGACGGCAGCGGATCTGAAGCGATTGGCGCTGTCTCTGTTAACCCTCCGCTCAAGTACACCGTCTTATCCGTATTGTCCCACCCGACGCTAAGACCGAATTGCTCGCCGACAAAGCGGATTGGCACTAATACCGTCCCGCCGTTCTGCTTGGGCGCGGCATTGAGCGTCAGGTTAACCCCATCGGCTTGTGCGGTAGTGCTGCCGACTGCAAGCTGTACGGATTTGCCGTCCTGCTGGACAGTTACCTTGCGGCTGCTCTGTTCCCACAGCACTTCGAAGCCCAGATTCTCCACTACTACACGGATCGGAATCATAACGCTTCCATTCACATTCTCGAGGATTACCCCCTTGGGCAGTGCAAGCTCCTTGCTGTCCATCACGATCTTACCGGGGGTTGTTCCGGCTGCCGCAGCTTTGTGGCCGGCGAATGACAGGAGGAGCAGTGGCAGCAGCAGTAGAAGCAACACCCGTTGTCCGGCTTTCTTCATCCTTTCCTCTCCTTTGGTCCATTGATAGATTTGCAGATAAGATTAAGACGACAACAATCCCCAAAAGTTGCCTTCGCAGGCAATAATATCTCGATTATAGCAAAAAAACTTCTATTTCCGACACCCGGAAATAGAAGTTTTGTGTAAATATAAGAACAAATACGCTTCAGCCGTTAACTTATCTTATCACTTAGGCAAAAAGCTTGGCCGCATGACGCTCTTCATAAGCGGCAATCTCATCAGCATGCTGAAGCGTCAGGCCGATATCGTCCAGCCCCTGCAGCAGGAACTGGCGGCGGTGCTCATCCAGCTCAAAGGTGATGGCCAGACCATACTCATCACTCAGCTTGTTGTTCTCCAGATCCACTGTAAGCGTGTAACCCTCATGCTCTGCTGTGCGGCTGAACAGATCGTCTACCTGGGCCTCTGAGAGCTTGATCGGCAGAATGCCGTTCTTGAAGCAGTTGTTATAGAAAATGTCGGCATAGGATGGCGCTATGACCACTCTGAACCCGTAATCCATGATGGCCCAAGGCGCATGCTCCCGGGAGGAGCCGCAGCCGAAATTCGCGCGGGAGATCAGCACAGAGGCTCCCTCATAACGCGGTTTGTTCATCTCGAATGCCGGATTGTCATTCCCTGCTTCATCAAAACGCCATTCGTAAAATAAAAATTGTCCAAAGCCTGTGCGCTCGATCCGTTTCAGGAACTGCTTGGGGATGATCGCGTCCGTATCTACATTCACCCGGTCTACCGGGGCTACAATTCCTGTTAACTTCTTGAATTCTTCCATTGCTGAATCCTCCTGCTCTCTTGATTATTCTATGAGTTGACGGCTTCCGTCTTGTAGTTCCAGTCACGCACATCCGTGAAGCGTCCTTTGATGGCTGCCGCAGCCGCCATGGCAGGAGAGACCAGATGCGTGCGTCCGCCGCGTCCCTGACGTCCTTCGAAGTTACGGTTAGAAGTAGAAGCGCAGCGCTGGCCCGGCTGCAGAACATCCGGATTCATCGCCAGGCACATACTGCAGCCGGCTTCACGCCATTCGAATCCAGCTTCGGTGAAGACTTTGTCCAGACCTTCCTTCTCGGCCTGCATCTTCACGCGCCCGGAGCCTGGCACAACAATAGCTGTAACTTTGTCAGATACCTTATAGCCTTTGGCTACTTCAGCTGCAGCGCGCAGATCCTCAATCCGGCCGTTGGTGCAGGAGCCGATGAAAACATAATCAATTCCGATCTCGGAGATCGGTGTACCGGGAGCCAGATCCATATATTCAAGCGCCTTCTCGGCTGCTTTGCGTTCATTCTCGGTAGTGAAATCAGCAGGGTTAGGTACGGTGGAGTTGATATCCGTTCCCATACCAGGGCTAGTTCCCCAGGTAACCTGCGGGATCAGTGTTTCTACATCGAATTCGACCACAGTATCATACTGGGCGCCTTCATCACTAACAAGGCCCTTCCAGGTCTCAACGGCGGCATCGTACGCTTCACCCTGCGGCACATATTGACGTCCGCGCAGATAGTTGAAGGTTGTCTCGTCCGGTGCGATCAGGCCCGCTCTTGCTCCGCCTTCAATCGACATGTTGCAGACGGTCATGCGCTCTTCCATCGACAGCTCACGGATAGCTTCGCCGGTATATTCGATAACATAGCCAGTTGCAAAGTCCGTTCCGTATTTGGCAATTACGCCGAGAATCATGTCTTTGGCAGTCACACCCGGATTACGTTTGCCGGTGAAGCGCACTTCCATGGTCTTGGCCTTGGATTGCTGCAGACACTGGGTGGCAAGCACATGCTCCACTTCGCTGGTGCCGATCCCGAAGGCCAGTGCACCGAAGGCTCCGTGTGTGGAGGTATGGCTGTCCCCGCAGACAATCGTCTTGCCGGGATGGGTCAGTCCAATCTCAGGTCCCATGACGTGAACGACACCTTGGTCAATATCATTCAGGTCAAACAATCTTACGCCGAAATCACGGCAGTTCTGCGAGAGCGTATCAATCTGCTGCTTGGAGATCGGATCGGTAATATTGTAACGGTCCTTGGTAGGCACGTTATGATCCATTGTCGCAAAGGTAAGTCCCGGACGGCGGACTTTACGGCCGCTCAGACGCAGCCCTTCAAACGCCTGCGGAGAAGTAACCTCATGAACGAGATGCAAATCGATATAAATAATGCTCGGCTTGCCTTCTTCCTGATGAATAACGTGATTATCCCAAATCTTCTCAAACATTGTCTTGTTGCCCATGAATTTCACCTCATAATAGTAGAATCGTTCCTATTGACGAGAGCGTGGAGTCTCTCTTGAATGTTCTAAATATAACATCGCCACGTTTATAATTCCAAGATATGATTTCTATAGGGTTTATAGGTTATACTTATAAACAGATGATCTACTCATTAAAGGAGCTTATGTATGGAACTCAGACAATTGCAATACACGCTGCAGATTGCTGCAGAACGGAATTTCTCCCGTGCGGCGGAGAAGCTGCATATCGCCCAGCCCTCGCTCAGCCAGCAGCTGTCGAAGCTGGAGAAGGAGCTTGGCGTACTGCTCTTCCAGCGCAATACCAGCTCTGTGGAGCTGACCTATGCCGGTGAGAAGTTCGTTGAACAGGCCCAGGGGATTATCGATGCCGTTGAACTGCTGAGACAGGAGATGTCCGATATCTCCCAGCTTCGCACTGGACGCGTAATGGTTGGCAGCATGCCGATCACCGGAGCACATCTGCTTCCGCATGTGCTGCCTGTATTCAAGAGCAAATACGCCGAGGTTGAAATCACCCTGCTGGAGGACTCATCCATGAATCTGGAGAAGCTGACAGCCAGCGGCCAGACGGATCTCAGCCTGCTCTCCCTGCCACTCGAAATTCCAACCCTGGCCTACGAGGTGCTGGGTGAGGAGCGGATCGATCTTGCCGTTCCGCCGGGGCATCTGCTGGCCGCCCGCGAACCGCAGGGCATCCGCACCAGCCTGGCCGAGCTTAAGGATGAAGCATTTATCGTGCTTAAGGAAGGCCAGGGCTTCCGTAAAATGACCGTGGAATTATGCCGCGAAGCCGGATTCGAGCCGCGGATCGTCTTCGAGAGCAACAATATGGAGACGGTCCAGTCGCTGGTTGCTGCCGGGATGGGCGTTACTCTGGTGCCTCACTTTATCGCACGCGCTGCCAGGAGTGAATTCGTACCGGTCTACCTTCCGCTGGCTGAGCCGGTGCCAGGCCGGACGCTGGTCATTGCCTACCGGCGCGGACGTTACTTGTCCCGTGCAGCCGAAGCTTTTATCGAGACCTTCAAGGCAACCGTGGCCGGACTGACCGATAACTAGCCCTCATACAATCAGCCTTATTCATGACAAATGCCCGTCCTGCTTAGCAGACCGGCAGGACGGGCATTTCTTCTATACTTAAGTTAAGGTATCCATAATTATTTACGCAAGTTATGCTGTGAGATCAGACGGTTCTGATCATCTGGCAAGCGGGCTGTACTCTCATCCACAGGCCCCTTCGTACGGGTGTCCCCGGCCTTATCTTCTACAAATTCGCGGATCGCCTGGTTTTGAAATTCGGCGGCTTCTTTGGCATTTTGATTCTGCTCCTGCCTTGCATCGCTGTTCTTACTCAAATCAATCCACCTCCTGTGTAATAGATTATAAGTATTTTACCCCCTGCCCCGCAGGATAAACATAAATCGCACCGGCAACACTGCATGAAAAAATTTATCCGCGGCTCTTTGCAAACCCTGCTGCCCCATGGTATCCTAAGTGACAAATAGTGAAACGTGCTGACGGGACCAGTAAGAATGGACGTATATTCGTGTGCAGAGAGTAAATTCCTGAAGGCTGGGAGAATTTACCGCGAAGGTCCTTTCCGAATCCTACCCCTGAGCGGCCTGCTATGCAGGACGGATACTCCCGTTATGAGAATGAAGTCGGATGAACCCTCATCAATGAAGGTGGTACCGCGGAAGTTAATCAAGCTTTCGTCCTTTGCTAAGTCTAAGGATGGGGGCTTTTTGTCATTTTCGGGCGTTACAGGCATTTCAATTCGAGAGGAAAGTGAAAGACAATGACGTCAAGAATTGTGGTCAAAATCGGCAGCAGCTCACTCACAGGTCCCGAAGGCGGCCTTAATCGTGAGGCGGTCGCCTTCTTCGCCGCCGAGATTGCAGCGCTCCGCAAGGACGGCTGTGAAGTGCTGCTGGTCACCTCCGGGGCGGTCGCAGCCGGCTTCCGGGGCATCGGCTATGCTTCCCGCCCAAGGCTGCTGCATGAGAAGCAGGCGGCGGCGGCGGTAGGACAGGTTATGCTGATGCAGGCTTATCAGGAGGCCTTCGCAGGCCACGGTATACCCACTGCTCAGATTCTCCTGACCCGTACGGACTTCTGCAGCCGCCGGGCCATGAACAACGCCATGATGACAGTTGAAGAATTGCTCCGCCAAGGCGCCGTGCCCGTGTTCAACGAGAACGATACGGTATCGGTGGATGAGCTGAAGTTCGGTGACAACGATACCTTATCGGCGCTGGTTGCCAATCTGCTGAAGGCCTCGCACCTGCTGGTGCTGACCGATATGGACGGCGTCTACAGCGGCGATCCCCGCAAGCACCCGGATGCTGTGCGGTATGAGCACATAGAAGAGATTACGCCTGAGATCTACGCTATTGCAGGCGGTGCGGGCTCAAGCGTGGGCACCGGCGGCATGCGCTCCAAGATCGATGCGGCCAAGATCGCCACGCGGGGCGGCGTGCCGGTCTTCGTGGGCCAGGTTAAGGAGCCGGGGGATTTATCGCAGGCCGCAGCCGGGACGGGCAAGGGCACTTATTTTGCCACCACACTCTCCTCTCTGCCGGTCAAAAAACAATGGCTGGGCTTCATGTCTACCCCGCTAGGATCACTGTATGTCGATGACGGTGCTGTTGAAGCGCTGCTCCACGGGGGCCATAGCCTGCTGCCAGTCGGGGTTAGACGTATTGAGGGAAGCTTCCATTCAGGGGATGTCGTCGAAGTGCTCGGCCCGGATGCGAAGCTGCTTGGGCGGGGCATCGTCAATTATGATGACAGCCAGCTCCGCAGCATTCAAGGGCTTCCGAGCCGCGAGATTGTGCCCAAGCTCGGTGAAGTGCACCGGCTGGAGGTTATCCACCGGGACGAATGGATCACACTGCGTTAATCTTGCACAACCTATTGTATATCCATATGCCAACATCATTTTTTGAGGAGGAATTGCCATGAGTGAAGTGGTTAACAAGACAACGCTGGCCAAAGCAACGACAGGGGTACTCGCAAGCCTGACTACCGCCCAGAAGAATGAAGCCCTGCTGGTGATGGCTGCCGCCCTGCGTGCCGAAGCTGATTACATTATTGCCGCCAACGCCGAAGACCTGGAACGCGGCCGGTTGAACGGCACACCGGAGTCGATGCTCGACCGGCTGGCCTTGGATGCGGGACGGATTGACAGTATAGCCGAAGGCTTGCAGCAGATTGCTGTTCTGCCTGATCCGGTTGGAGACAATCTGGAGACGATCGAACGGCCAAACGGCCTGCACATTGAGAAGGTACGGGTTCCGCTTGGGGTCATCGGCATTATCTATGAAGCACGCCCCAACGTCACCGTTGACGCTGCCGGACTATGCCTTAAGACCGGCAATGCCGTGGTGCTGCGCGGCGGCTCCTCCGCCCTCTCCTCCAACCGTGCCATCGCCGAGGTGCTGCACCGCGCACTTGCAGGTACCGCCCTTCCGCCGGATGCCTTGCAGCTGATCGAAGATCCTAACCGTTCCTCCGTGGATGAAATGCTGAAGCTGAACGGACTGCTGGATGTCATCATCCCGCGTGGAGGAAGCTCTCTGATTCAGAATGTGGTTTTGAATGCCACCGTACCGGTTATTGAAACAGGAGCAGGCATATGCCATACTTATCTGGATGCAAGTGCCAATCCGGAAATGGCCCGGCGTATTAGCTTGAATGCGAAGGCCCAGCGGCCTTCGGTCTGCAATTCAATGGAGACACTGCTGGTTCACCGTGCCTACGCCGAAGAACATCTCGCCGCACTTGCCGAAGCCTTCCGCGAGGCCCGTGTGGAGCTGCGCGGCTGCCAGGATACCGTTGCTCTTATCCCTTGGGCTGTGCCTGCCACACCAGAGGACTTCGCTACAGAATACAACGATTATATTCTAAATATTCGTATCGTGGACACGCTGGAAGAGGCTCTCGGACATATCGCGGAATTCGGCACCAAGCATTCCGAATGTATTGTAACTGAAGACGCGGCGAATGCTGCACGCTTCCTGCAGGAGATTGACGCTGCAGCGGTATATCACAATGCATCTACCCGGTTCACGGACGGCTTTGAGTTCGGCTTCGGCGCCGAGATCGGCATCAGCACCCAGAAGCTCCATGCCCGCGGGCCAATGGGACTGCCTGCACTCACTTCAAGCAAATATATGATTCACGGCTCCGGCCAAATCAGGGGTTAACTCACTCAACTTATAGGGGGACTGCCAGCCATGTGCCAGCAACCAGCAATTCCGCTCATCAATCATAATATCGTTTTTTACGGCGCAGGCTCGATGGCTGAGGCCATTGTACGGGGATTGATTGCCCGGAATGTAGTGGAATCGGACCGGATTATTATGCTGAACCGCAGCAGCAGCGAGCGCCTGGCTGAGCTCCGCAGCCGTTACGGCGTGCTCGGCTATAATGCTCCCGAGTCCAAGCTCGAGGCTCTGCGCACTGCGCCGGTCATCGTTCTAGCCATGAAGCCCAAAGACGCTGCCGAAGCGCTCCGTTCACTGGGACCGCTGCTGTCGCCGGATCAGCTCGTCATCTCCGTCATTGCCGGGCTGACCATCCGTACGATGCAAGGCTTACTGGGTAATCCGCAGCCTGTGGTCCGCACCATGCCGAACACCTCCAGCTCCATCGGCCTTGGTGCTACCGGGATTGCCTTCTCCAAGGAGGTTGGCGAAGACAGCCGCCGCACAGCGCTTAATATCTTCGAAGCGGTCGGCCTGACGGCGGTCATTGACGAAGAACGGATGGAGACCTTAACCGGGATCTCCGGCAGCGGACCGGCTTACATCTATTACATGATGGAAGCGATGATCGCTGCCGGTATCCGCGGAGGGCTGCCGCTTGCGCAGAGCCGTGAGCTGACCGTCCAGACCGTGCTTGGCGCAGCCCGGATGGTGCAGCAGACCGGTGAAGAGCCTGCCTCCCTCCGCAAAAAGGTCACCTCGCCGAATGGATCTACCCAGGCGGCCATTGAAGTACTGGAGCGCGGCGATTTCTTCGAGACCGTCATTTCCGCCGTCAACCGGTGTGCGGAACGTTCCCGGGAGATGGGCTCGGCTCTGGAGCAGGAGCTGCACTAATTATTCGGCCTAGTTATTGATATTCTTACCACAACTTCTTACTACAACATAACAGCCCGCAGTTCCTTCCATGTGAAGGGACTGCGGGCTGTGTGCTGGTTGTGAGGCATAATTCCGCCATCGCTTCGACTGGCTTCGACCGAAATCTAGTGCATTTATACCCCTCATTTTGCTCGTTAAGCTACTTTTGCTCAAATCAAGTGCATTTATACCCCTCATTTTGCTCGTTAAGCTACTTTTGCTCAAATCAAGTGCATTTATACCCCTCATTTTGCTCGTTATGCCACTTTTGCTCAAATCAAGTGCATTTATACCCCTCATCTACTCATTTAGCACACTTTTGCTGATTTCAGGGGCACTTCTGCCCCTCAGCCCCATTGCCGGCCCACGTTCAGCCCACTCACAACCAGGAAATGAAAAAAAAATGCCCCTTAAGCCACATACATGACTTAAGGGACACCTTAACCGGCCGGGCATTGCCCTGGACCGGCATATATCTATTTCGCTCCGCTCATCTGCCGCCGCCCCGGAATTTCTGGGAATAGGCTTTGACATCCTGGGCATTCTTCACCCGGTTGCGGGCCCATTCCAGCAGGATGCGGTCAATATAGCGGAAATGAACTTTTCCGGCGAAGACAGATTCCTTCAGCGCGAGCAGAATCAGCTCTTCGGGATAGCGGTCTTCATCCACCCAGCCGGAAATGGATTCACATTCCATGGGGGATAGCGGACGCCCGAATTCCTTCTCGAAAATGCTGAACAGACTGCGTCCGTCTTCTGACTCCTTGTCACCCGGCACAGCCGGGCGGCCATAGCCGCCATCCGGTGCTGTAGCCCCGGAGTAATGAGCCACTGCCCGGGCCCCTGGCTCCCGCCCGCTCTGGCTGGGCTTCTCCTGAGCATTCTCCCGGGAGAGTTCCGCCAGATAAGCACCCAGCTTCGCGTATAAGCCGGAGAAGTTATAGCGCTCATAATGGATGTCTCTCAGCTCGTCGTTATCTCCGTCGATGCTGATGAACCCCTCCTTCATGAGCTTCTGCAGCTCTCCGGCAATCACCGGAATACTGCGCCCGGTTACTGCCTGCAGCTCCTCCAGAGAAGGAAAGTCAATCCCCTCTACCTGTCTGAAGGAGAGCAGGTGAATCAGCAGCATGGATTCACTGCCGGTCAGATTCAGCTTCCGGTAATATTTCAGGAGTGCATAAGGAATGACGGCCATTCCGTTCTCCAGGCCGAAGGCTACGCCCTCGCCCCAGGTATTCCAACCTTTTCCGTCCATACTTAAGCCCCCTTTCCCTATTCTTTAAGGGTAAAGACGGTACAGTGTACGAG
Organism: Paenibacillus sp. FSL M7-0420; assembly: GCF_038002345.1. Taxonomy (NCBI): domain Bacteria; kingdom Bacillati; phylum Bacillota; class Bacilli; order Caryophanales; family Paenibacillaceae; genus Paenibacillus; species Paenibacillus sp. FSL M7-0420. Next base: position 4,433,064 of record NZ_JBBOCJ010000001.1, read on the forward strand.
GGAAGGCAATGGTCTCACGGACATGGTCCAGACCGCAGATCCAGGCTACTGTACGCTCCAGCCCCAGACCGAAGCCGGAGTGTGGAACCGTGCCGTAGGTGCGCAGATCCATGTACCATTTGTAGGTGTCCATAGACAGGTTATGTTCCTTGAAGCGGGCTTCCAGCAGCGCCGGATCATCAATACGCTGTGATCCGCCGATGATCTCCCCGTAGCCTTCAGGAGCAATCATATCCGCACACAGCACCACTTCCGGACGATCAGGATGCGGCTTCATATAGAAAGCCTTGAAGGAAGCCGGATAGTGGGTAATGAAGACCGGTCTGTCGCTCATCTCGGCAATCGCCGTCTCATGAGGAGCCCCGAAATCATCGCCCCAGGCAATTTCATAGCCCTTTTCATTCAGGAACTTAATCGCATCGTCATAGCTGATACGCGGGAATGGTGCTTTGATGTTCTCAAGCTTCGAGACATCGCGGCCCACCGCTTCCAGCTCAGCGCGGCAATTCGTAAGCACGGACTGCACGACAAAGCTGATGAAATCCTCCTGCACACACAGGCTCTCTTCATGATCGGTGAAAGCCATTTCCGGCTCAATCATCCAGAACTCAATCAAGTGGCGGCGGGTCTTGGATTTCTCTGCACGGAAGGTAGGCCCGAACGAATAGACGCGACCCAGCGCCATGGCTGCGGCTTCCATATACAGCTGTCCGCTTTGGGTAAGATACGCATCCTCTTCGAAGTACTTGGTGTGGAACAGGTTGGTCGTGCCTTCTGCTGACGTTGGTGTCAGAATCGGCGGGTCCACCTTCGTGAAGCCGCGCTCATTGAAGAACTGCTGAACTGCGCGGATAATCTCCGCACGAATCACCATTACCGCCCGCTGCTTGGAGGAACGCAGCCAGAGATGACGGTGATCCATCAGGAAATCGACGCCATGCTCCTTAGGTGTGATTGGATAATTCTCGGTAAGATGCAGAACTTCAATGCCCGTAACCGTCAGCTCGTAACCTGACTGGCTGCGGGGCTCCTCACGGATGATTCCGGTCACATACAGCGAGCTTTCCTGGGTGAGGCTCTTGGCATCATCCCAGACCTGCTCAGGGACTTCTGATTTCACCACAACCCCCTGGATATAACCGGTACCGTCGCGAAGCTGCAGGAACTGAATTTTACCGCTGGAGCGCTTGTTGTTCACCCAGCATCCGATGACAACAGTCTCTCCGACATGCTCATTCACGTTCTTGATTACACTCTTGTTAGCCATGCCTGTAATCTCTCCTCTAATTTAGCCGTTAATTCCCTGCACAATACGATAGGTATCGCGTGCAATCACCAGCTCTTCGTTCGTCGGAACCACAAGTACCTGTACCTTGGAGCTTGCAGTAGAGATACGGCGCGGATCGCCCGAACGAACCTTGTTGGCTTCGGCGTCCAGCTCAATACCCAGGTAGGACAGGTTGCGCAGGACCTTCTCACGAAGCAAGGACGCATTCTCCCCTACACCGGCAGTGAAGACGATAACGTCTGCACCGTTAAGTGCTGCGGTGTAAGCCCCGATGTATTTGCGAAGACGGTATTCGTACATTTCGAAGGCCAGCGAAGCATTCGGCTCGCCCTTCTCGTATCCTTCGATAATTTCCCGCATGTCGCTGCTGATCCCGGAGATCGCCAGCATACCGCTGTGCTTATTAAGCATAGAGTTGACTTCACCATGAGTCAATTCTTCCTTGTTCATTACGTAAGGAACAATAGCAGGGTCGATGTCACCGCTGCGTGTACCCATCATCAGACCTTCAAGCGGAGTCATCCCCATCGAAGTATCTACAGAGATACCGCCGTCTATAGCCGTGAGGCTGGCACCGTTACCGATGTGGCAGGTAATGATCTTCAGCTCTTCCAGCGGACGTCCGACAAACTCAGCCGCAGCCTTGCTTACATAATCATGGGAAGTCCCATGGAAGCCGTAACGGCGGATCTTGTATTTGCTGTACAGTACTCTTGGAATAGCGTACAAATATGCTTTCTCAGGCATGGTGGAGTGGAAGGCTGTGTCGAAAATAACGGTCTGCGGCACACCCGGCATATTGCTCTCGGCAGCCAGAATACCAAGCAGCGCGGCAGGGTTATGCAGCGGAGCCAGGTCGAACAGACGGCGGATTTCGGACTTGGCTTCCGTAGTAACAAGTGCGGATTCCTTAAAGCTCTCTCCTCCGTGTACTACGCGGTGGCCTACAGCATTAATCTCGTTAATGGATGCAATGACGCCGTGTTCCTTGTCAGTCAGATTCGCCAGAACCTTGCGGATCGCTGTAGTGTGCTCCAGAATTTCGCTAACCTCGGTAACTTCCTGTTTGCCGGTTGGTTTGTGGGTCAGAATGGAGGAATCCATACCGATACGCTCAACCAGACCTTTGGCAAGTACGGATTCATCCGTCATGTCATAGAGCTGATATTTCAGAGAAGAACTGCCTGCGTTAATTACTAATACTTTCATACCCGGTCACCATCCTTGTCATACTTGAAGAAGCCTTCGCCCGATTTCGCACCCAGTTGTCCAGCACGCACCATCTTCTTGAGAATGGTCGAAGGACGGTACTTGAGCTCGCCGTATTCACGGAACATGTTCTCCAGTGCGGCAAGAACGGAATCCAGACCGAAGCGGTCTGCCATTTCAAGCGGCCCGTTCTGGAACTGGTAGCCGATGCGCATAGCGTCATCAATATCTTCAGGAGAGGCAACCCCTTCCTGGAGCACATGCATAGCCTCGTTAATGAACAGGCAAATGAGGCGTGAAGATACAAATCCGGGGGATTCGTAGATCATAACGCCTTTTTTCTCAACAATCTCATCGACAAAGGCTTTGGTATCTTCAAATGTGCTGTCCGAGGTTTTCAGACCGCGCACGATTTCAACCAGATCCACCTTACCTACAGGGTGTATGAAGTGCATGCCGATAACGCGTTCCGGATACATTGTAGAGCTTGCAAGCTCAGTCAAGCTAAGCGTTGACGTATTGCTGGCAAGAATAATGTGGCTCGGACACACCTGATCGAGCTGATTGAATACCTTTTGCTTGGCTTCCAGATCTTCAACGATGGTCTCAATGACCATATCGCAGGAGCTCAGTTCAGCGAAATGTGTAACCTTCTGGATACGGCCCAGGATCAGCTTCTTCTCCGCCTGGGTAATCGCCCATTTCTCCAGCTGCTTGTCGAGACTGGTCTCGATCATTTCGTAGGAGTAGTTCAGCCGTTCTGCAGTTTTCTCCACCAGCATGACATCCAGGCCCTTGGCTGCCAGCATTTCGGCAATCCCTTGTCCCATTGTGCCTCCGCCGATGACACCGATCTTCTTAAAATTCATGTAAAAGTCTCCATCCTTTCAGGTATCTATACTTCTGTATTGTACCTTGTCTGTCGAAAAAAATAAGTAGCCCGACATATAATGATATCTTAGCATGTCTGAAAAGTAAAAAAAAATAACCGGCATAAAGAATTATGCCGGTAAAAGGACACTGTCACGAAATTGACAACGAAATTGCTCTCCGGAGAGAACTTCTTCCTTCATTAAAATGTCAAGGGAGTAATCAAATATATTTCTCTGCTGCTCCAGCAGGTCCTTAGTACGGATCATAAGCTCATCCAGTATCTTACTGTTTTCCTTCATTAATTCTTCGGTGGTAACCATTTGCAGATTCGCAATGCCCAGCGAGGTGAGCCCTGACTTCATCATCGTCTCAACGATATTCAGCGCCTGATCGAAGTCTCCACGGGAACCGGTACTGCGTCCGCCGTAATACATCTCTTCGGCAGCCGCTCCGCCAAGGGCAATCATAATCTGGTTCTCCAGGTAATCCTTCGTGTACAGATACTGCTCGGTCTGCGGATTATGCCGGACATACCCTAGAGCCTGACCGCGCGGAGTCAGTGTTACCTGGCTAACGCTTCCGGGGCGCAGCAGCTCAGCCATAATAGCATGTCCAAGCTCATGAATCGCTACCCGCTTCTTCTCTTCATGGTTGGTCTCACGGTCGGTCTTCTCACCCATCATCACCTTGTCGATCGCCATCGACAGATGACGCTGCTCTACCAGGGTCAGATTCTCGCGCATCATGTAGATCGCGGCTTCGTTCATCACGCTCTCCAGCTGCGCACCCGAGAAGCCGTAAGCTTCTTCGGCGATTTTATCCAGATCCACGGTATCATGCAGCGGCTTGTTCTTGGCATGCAGGTCGAGAATCGACTTGCGGCCCTTCTTGTCAGGCATATCCACCTGAATATGGCGGTCAAAACGCCCCGGGCGCAGCAGCGCAGAATCCAGCATCTCCTTGCGGTTCGTTGCAGCTACCAGCAGAATGCGCGGGGTATCATTGTTATAAATCCCGTCCATCTCCGTCAGCAGCTGATTGAGGGTCTGATCATATTCACGCTGTTGTCCGCCTTCGCGCTTCCCGCCGATGACGTCGATTTCGTCAATGAAAATAATGGCGCTTTGCTTATTCTCCTTGAGTGCGCGTGTGCGGGCATCCTTGAACAAATCGCGTACGCGTCCCGCACCCACACCGACATACATCTCAACGAATTCACTGCCCGAGGCAGCTACAAACACGGAGCCCGTATAATGCGCCGCAGCCTTAGCCATCAGCGTCTTTCCTGTTCCCGGAGGACCTGTAAGCAGAATTCCCTTGAGCGGGCGAATCCCGAACTTGCTGATTTCTTCGTGCCGGATCAGGAAGTCCAGCGCTTCACGCAGCTCCTGCTTGGCATTGTCCTGTCCGCCGATCTCTTCAAAGGTCAGCTTGGAGGGGCCGTTCTTCTTGCGCTTCTTATCTGCACCTGCATTAACCGTCAGACCGCCACGGGCATGGGCAATGAACAGGAGCGCGGCAACCATACCCAGCGCTATGATTACAGGGAAGATATTAATCCCCACAAAAGCCATAAAAATCAGCATGACCGGAACGAATCCGGCTACAACCTCTTTCCAGTACTTAGGCATTGTTCCACACTCCCATCTTGGCTGCTGCACGCGGCAGAATAATGAATTTGCTCTCTGTGCCGTTGCTCAGGCTTACATACACATTGTTGTCGTCAATCTCTGTGGCGGCTGTAACCCCGCTGTACTTGCTGTCCTGCTCCTTCAGTCCATCCAGCTTCGCTGGTATCAATGTATACTTCCGGCTCTCCATCGCTTCTGCTACAGAGAACATCGCTTTATCCCAGTACTCATCCAGCAGCTCGCTCGGCTTCTGCTCCACATCCAGCTTCAAGGTCCGTCCGTCAATAGCAGTGCTGCCTTCTCTTGATACATACTGCACCAGCTCACGTAATTTCGTGCCCGGCTGCAAATCCAGTTTCAAAGTGACCTCATTGCGTTTAATAGTAATATGGGAATCCTTCACTCCCTCGTAGGATGATACCAGCTTCTGCAGCGGCTCCTGCACCGCGAATGTACGGTAAGAATACCAGCCGCCAAACAATAATGCAGCAGACAGCAGAGACGTTAGCAGTACAGGCATGAGACGCAGTTTCAAGAAACGTCCTCCTCTCAAAAATGACCGAGCATAACTCTATAATAAAGACCATCCAGCGTGTCTAGCGCCCATCCGAGACTGACATGCTCTTAAGCATGTCCTGATACAAGTAGTAGTATATCACAGGTGTATATACGATTTTACATAAAGTTGTGAATATATTTAAAATTTTTGATACTAATTTCTGGATGTTTCATGCACTTATCATTTTTGCCCGGCCAATCTTCAGTTCGGAGTCCGCTTGATTTCAGCCATCATATATTCCGCAAAATCAGTTAATTCGCCCGGTTCATAGCCTTCTGCGTCCCCCGCACCGCTATATTCCTTCAGACACTGTCTAAGCAAGCCGTGATAGACTTCAGGCAACTGCTGCAGCCCCCACTCCCCGCCTTCCTTCTTGGAAGAAACATGACCTTTCTGCATATAATAGATTACCCTGCATAGATTCAGTGTGTAATACACCGGTGATTTCTTAATATTCTGCGGCGCATCATCGATATCCCTGATAATGGAATCCAGATAGTACCTGTTGTCTAGCGGCGCAAAGGCCTCGCGGATCGGCTCCCCGTACAAGATAAACCCGCGATGGTAGACTACTGTAAAATGCGCCGCCAGATCAGCATCCTCAAAGCCGCCGCACAGATAATTCTCATCAGTTCTGTACCGCTCTAAATGTGCTTCCGAAAAGTGAAATTCAAAAGGCGTAGGATACACAAAATTGCGCAGGTATGTCTTAAGGACGATAGATAGTTCAATTCCGCGCTTATTCGGCAGACTGTCATGATAAGCTACAATACGCCTGGCAAGTCTATGACTGACCTCTGCGGGCAGCTTGTCATGTACGACGATCAGCAGATCGATATCGCTGGTATCGGGGTGAAAACAGCCCATCGCCAGTGAGCCATGCACGTAAATTCCCGACAGATTCTCCCCCAGCTCCTCCTTGAACAGATCCACCGCCTGATACAAATATGCCAATATTTCCAATTTCATCAACCTCCTTGTTACATTCAACATGCAAGTTATTGATAGCAGATTAGGGATTACTTTTAATATATCAATTGATATATCTCAGAAGTGAAGGGGTACTGATTTCCTTCATCCCTCACCGTCAAAATAATAAAATAACCCCACAAAGTGGGGCTTTAGCGTAGGTGTTGACTCAGGTACTTTGCGGGGACCTCAAAACATATAAATTTATCTGTTAAAAAAACGGAAGAACAGATAAACTGTTCCCCCGCATGTATTCTTCCGCTGAGCGCTTAGCTTAGCGATTCGGCAGACTGTACCCCTCACCGATGGCGCTGCCATCCTTGAAGCGGTAGAAGCTGTAATAGAATCGCCCGTCTTTTTTGTAAAATAGCTGCCAGGCATATTCCCCGTTGTATACACCGGGCAGCAGCCGTTCGATCGTAATGTCCGGCAGCTGAGCGGCTATGATTCCGCGCATTTTCTCTTCTGAGGTGCCATTGCTCAGTTCCTCTGCATACAGGTCGTTGTCGCCTCCGGCAGGCTTGCCCTCCAAGGTGAAACGGACCCACACCATCAGATCGGTCCCTGCTTCATTTTTACCGGTCAGCACCCAGTAGATCTCATTCTCATTCCAGACAGATTTCTGGGCCTTGGTAACCTCTGTTAGTCCGGCACGCGCCCGGGCCAGCTCCTTGGCCTCACTCCGCTCGTTCCACTGGTCCTTCATAATGTAGGCATAGAACTGGCTTAGTCCGAACAGAAGGAGCAGCACCACGGTAATCCCCAGCCAGATCCATCTTCTCCTCTTCTTCTTCACCACGCTGCTTCCTTTCCCGTTCCCCTGAATTACCGTTTAAGCAGGCTCTCGAACGTCTCCTGTGCTTTGCGGCGGATGGCTTCCTCATCAAGTGTCAGGCATTGTCCATGCTTCACAACCTGCTGGCCGTTCACCCATACATGCTCCACATCCTTGGCACTTGCCGAATATACGGCATGGGAGAGCAGATCGGTATGCGGCAGCAGATGCGGCTGGTCAATATCAAGTGCGATGAAGTCGGCCTTCATTCCTGCGGCAAGCCGGCCTACCCCGCTTAGGAAAATAGACTGCGCCCCATACTCCGTAGCCATCAGAAGCGCCTCAGGAGCCGGTACCGCTGTGGGATCACCACTTACGCCCTTGTGAATCAGAGCCGCCAGCCTCATCTCTTCGAACATATCCAGATTGTTGTTGCTTGCCGCGCCGTCTGTACCCAGGGAGACCTTAATCCCGGCTCTCAGCAGTTCAGGAACACGCGCAACCCCGCTGGCCAGCTTCAGGTTACTGCCGGGGTTATGCGACACGCCAACGTTATGGCGGGCCAGAATCCCGATCTCTTCATCGTTCAGATGAACCCCGTGGGCAATGAGCGAAGGACGGGTGAACATCCCGAGCTTCTCCAGATGTGCGACCGGACGCAGGCCGTAGTCGGCCACATTCTGCTCCACTTCATGGCGCGTCTCGGACATATGGGTGTGCATTGGCAAGTCCAGATCATGGGCAGCCTGCACAAACTTCATGAAAAACTCTGGAGGACAGGTGTACGGTGCGTGCGGTGAGAGCATGGTCGTAATTCTGCCGTCAGCCTTGCCGTGCCAGTTACGGGCAAAAGCAATCGCCTCAGCGAGCTTGGATTGCTGTACCTCTTCCGGGCACAGCCCAATTACGCCGCGCATCAACACAGCACGAATACCGGACTGCTCGGTCACTTCCGCTACCCTGTCCATATGATCATACATATCGAGGAAGGTGGTTGTCCCGCCCTTCAGCATCTCCAGCACGGACAACGAGGTTCCCCAATATACATCATCACCAGTGAATTTCTCTTCCATCGGCCACATCTTCTCCTGCAGCCAAGACTGAAGCACCATATCGTCGCCGTATCCGCGCAGCAGTGACATTGCAGTATGACCATGGGTATTGACCAGACCAGGCATGAACAGCAGACGGCTGCCGTCTACGACCTGTGCGCCATCCTCCACTGCCGGCTCAGCTTCACCTATGTAAGTAATCAAATCATTCTCCAGGGTCATGTACCCGCTCAGAACCGGCTTGTCACTGCCCGGAACCAGGAAGTGCCCATTCTTGATTATCGTGATCTTACTGCTCATCTTCAGCCTCATCCTTTCCATCATGCAGATAATAGGCCAAGCTCTGCAGATCGGTGGTGAAATCTGCGGCATGAATCCGGATATTGGCAGGCGTCTTGAGAATAACCGGTGCAAAGTTCAGAATCGCCTCGATACCGGAATCGACAAGAATATCAGCTACGTTCTGGGCTTCGCTGTCGGGCACGGTAATAATCCCGATCCGGATGCCCTGCGAGCGGATTGTACTGCTTAGCTCCTCCATCGGCTGCACAACCAGCGAGTTGATCTGCTGGCCTACCTTCGGCGGATAGGCATCGAAGATGGCAGTAATCTTCATCGTATCCTTTAAGTAAGCGTTGTAGTTAGACAAGGCATGACCGAGATTACCGGCTCCAACCAGTGCAACATTAATTTGCTGGTCAAGCTTCAGGATATGGCGGATCTTCTCAATCAGATAAGATACATCATAGCCGATGCCTTTTCTGCCAAAATCACCGAAATAAGCCAAATCCTTACGGATCTGGGCGGGATTCAGATCAAGCTTCTGGCCCAGCTCCTGGGAAGAGACTGTGGAGATTTCACGTTTTTGGAGATCGTTCAGGAAACGCAGGTACACTGGGAGCCTGCGCACGACGGCCTCCGATATTTTATCCGATTTCATGTATTCTCCTCCTTCAAGTTGATGTAACATCACAAATTCGCTTCATGTAATGCCGATTATAGCAACCGTGCCCCGCCGCCTGCCGGAGTGGCAGGGCAGGCGGGAACGGATCTTCAGGTTAATCATGACTTATTAATAATAGCAATAGCAGATGAATTAGGAAACCCCGCCGTCATCCAGCCATTCGGCAATTCTCGGGACCATCTGCTCGGTGAGCATATGCTCCATCTTGGGACCGGGGAGCGAGTACAGGAAGTACTTTCCGTAATGCGATTCGATGACTCTGGTATCGTACACAATTACGATGCCCCGGTCCTGCGCCGTGCGGACCAGCCGCCCGAAGCCCTGCTTGAAGCGGATGACGGCCTGCGGCACGGACAGCTTCATGAACGGATTCTTCTTCTGTGCCTGAAGCAGCTCCGACTTCGCTTCTGCCAGCGGGTGATTCGGCGGCTGGAACGGCAGTCTGACAATCGCCAGGCAGGTCAATGCTTCTCCCGGGATATCCACCCCTTCCCAGAAGCTGCTGGTACCCAGCAAGACCGAAGCCGGGCTATCCTGGAAGCGGCGGATCAGCTTGCTCCGGCTGCCGCCTTCCACGCCTTGTCCCAGCACCGCGATATCCTGTGAGGCAAGTGCCTCCTTCAGCGGTTCATACACCTGGCGCAGCATCTTGTAGGAGGTGAACAGCACCAGCATCCGCCCCCGTGTTGTTACAGCTGTCTCGGCAAGGGAGTGCACGAGGGTGTCCACAAAGCGGGCATCCCCTATACTTCCCTTGACGCTCGGGAAGTCCCGGGGAATGACCAGGAGCGCCTGCTCACGATACTTGAATGGCGATGGAAGCAGTGCAGTCATCAGACGCCGCTGCTCGGCAGCCTCGCCAAGACCCAGGTTATCGATCATGAACTGGAAGGATTTATCCACGGATAAGGTGGCCGAGGTCAGGATAATGCTCTTCTTCTTATCGAAGAACAGCTCCCTAAGCTGGGTGCTGACATCTACGGGAACAGCATACATTTGCAGCGACTTACCCTTATAATTACCGCTTCCCTCCAGCCAATACACGATATTCTCATCGTTCAGGCTCATGAAGAAGCGGATCTGCTCTCTAATGGATGCCAGATCCTTGAATAACCCGCCGATATCGGTCACAAGGCTGTCTGAGGAGGATTGGCTGTCCGTGTCACGCATCTCACTGAGCATTTTGTCGCCCTTGCGGATGATATCGCTCAGACTGAGGTTCAGTGTATTCTCAAGGGCAGCCAGCTCCTCCCAATCCTTCGGCTTCTTGCCCGGCTGCAGGCGTGCCACCAGCTGGCCTGCTTCACCGGCCCCGGCATCGCTGCGCTCGGGCAGCAGGCTGAAGAGCCGGTCGCTGAGCGCATCCCAGGACTCCTTCACCGTCAGCAGATCTGGATAGATCCGGTCGATCACGCCGCTCCATTCTGAAGCCTGCTCACTGCCCGAAGACTGCAGACTCTGGCGGAGGGCAGGCAGCTGCCCGCTCCGGCTATCCTTATAGAGACGGGTGAGGGTATGGGCGAATGTGAAATATTTCATCTGCATGCCAAGATGCTTGCCGGCAATATCCTCCAGATGATGGGCTTCATCAATAACAAGATGGTCGTACGCCGGAAGAAGCTGATGCCCGGCTTTGACATCTGCGAACAGCTTGGAGTGATTGGTGACCACCACATCGGAGATCCCGGCTTCATGCTTGGCCCGGTGGTAATAGCATTTGCGGAACCAGGGACAGGCGCGTCCCAGGCAGGAGTCGGTATCACTGGCTACAGTCTCCCAGAAATCGCCGCCCCGCCCGCTTAAGTTCAGCTCCTCATCATCGCCGGTCGTCGTCTGGGTCAGCCAGACGAGCATTTGCGCAGCGGTGAGCGCTTCTTCCCTTGGACTCGTAAAGTCCTTTTTGTTCATTCTATGTTCGAACTTGCGCAGACACAAATAGTGCCCTCTTCCCTTAAAGATGGAGGCCTTGAACGGGAACGGCACAACGCTGGTTAAGAGCGGGATATCCCGCTCCCGCAGCTGATCCTGAAGGTTAATGGTATGCGTGCTGACCATCACCTTCTGATCACTTTTCACACTATGGTAGATGGCCGGAAGCAGATAACCCAGCGATTTGCCGGTGCCTGTTCCCGCTTCAATCAGCAGATGCTTGTCCTGCTCAAGCGCTGTAATGACCTCATGGATCATCAGCTCCTGGGCTTCTCGGCTCTCATACTGGGGAAGAACAGCCTTCAGCCGCTTGGTTACCTCATCCATATATTCTTCAAAGGTAATATTATCCAGCGGATTGACGCTTCCTTCCTCCCGTGGCGTAGCCAGCTCTGCCCAGTCCCCCACAGCCAGTGCAAGCTGGCGGTAGAAGCTCAGCTCACCTTCCGGCTGAAAGGTCTCCATCTCCCGCTCCCGCAGCAGACCGTCGAAATACCAGGCCAAATCACTGTCTTCGTCCGCGAACAGCTCATTCAGCCGCTGAATCGTCAAGAGCGGCAGACTCTGCAGCTCTTCCAGACATTTGAGCAGCACAATAGCCGTGGCAAGCGCATCACTGTCCGCCTGATGGGGACGGTCATGCGTAATGCCGAAGTGGCTGCTTACCGCGCCAAGCTGATAGGTGCTCAGCGAGGGAAAGCATATTTTGAGAAAATCGATCGTATCCAGAATCCGCCCCTGAAACGGCAGATAGCCGCAGCGGTCCAGCGCATTCTGCAAAAAATGAAAATCAAACGCGACATTGTGTCCGACGAGGACGACATCATCCAGCAGCGGCACCAGCTCCATCATCATCTCATCGAGCTCCGGCGCATCCTGTACATCGCTGTCTGTAATTCCGGTCAGGCCCGTAATAAAAGGAGGAATTGGCGCTCCGGGCTTGACATAGGAACCATACACCCGGGAGATCGTCCCGTCTTCTTCTATAATGGCAAGGCCAACCTGGATGATCTCTCCCACAGATTGGGTTCCCGTAGTTTCAAAATCAAGCACGGCAAATTTCATTATAAGTTCTATTCCCTTTCACTTGAGACTCTTTATCAGCATAACAGAAGTTACGAAAAAAGGCGATGCACACCCCGGGAAACGGGGCGCATCGCCTAAAGAAACCGAGGATAAATTATAAAAGCGAAACCAGCTGATGGCCAAACTCCAGCTTCCCGCCCCGTCTGCGGCATACCTCCAGATTCACATTCGGCTCCGGCAGATCCGGGTCATGCAGCAGCGACAGGCTGAACAGCTCACTGGCCTCATTGAAGCGTTCCTGGGAAGCCCGGATACAGCCCAGCGCATTATAGATCATCGCCTTCAGCTTCTCCTCACGGATCAGGCCCAGCATGTGATTCAGATGTCCCCAGGCGGTATCGCCTTCTCCCTCCTGCAGATAAGCCATGGCCAGATACAGGCGGGCAGCGAGGCTGTCCGGATACTGTGCCGTAACCTCCCTGAACTGTTCAATGCATTTGCGGTACATCAGCAGCTTGTAATAGCCCTGGCCTCTGACAAAAGCATCCATCCCAAGCTCGGGCGCTTCCTCTTCCGGCAGCTCGTCTGGCGGAGCCTGAAAATCCGCCTGTTCCCGGAACTCGCTCAGCTTCTCGGCGAAGACCAGCCATTCGTCCATTACATTATCACTGATTCGGTGGAGCATATTATACTTGGATAAAAGATCGCTTCGGCGGGCACCCTCCGCAGTAGGATAGTCGGCTTTGATCTCCTGGAGCATCTTGTTCATCTCAGCAAATAAATGTTGAAACACCGGACATCCCACCCTTACTGATAATGAAGTCAGCTTAAGCTTGCCTTACTTCATTATCAGCAAGTACAGGGGTCTTCATCCCTGCCATTGATTACATGGCTCAAAGCTCAGAATTCAGGCAATCGTCGCGTGAATCTCATGATCCGCCAGCTTCACCGGCTTGTTGCCCGCATCAACGAACACTACAGTCGGCTTGTGCGCCGCCAGCTCCTCGGAGGACATGACAGCGTAGGATATAATAATCACTGTATCGCCAGGCTGTACCAGACGCGCCGCTGCCCCGTTCAGACAAATGACGCCGCTGCCGCGCGGACCCGGAATGACATAAGTCTCCAGACGGGAACCGTTATTATTATCCACGATCTGCACCTTCTCGTTCTCCAGCAGATCTGCAGCTTCCATCAGATCTTCATCAATGGTAATGCTGCCCACATAATTGAGATTGGCTTCAGTGACCGTTGCCCGGTGGATTTTGGATTTCATCATATGTCTAAACAAGAGCGTGTGCCTCCTTAGGAATAAATACATTATTATCGATCAGACGGGTTCTGCCGAACTTCACGGCCAGAGCCATTATAACCTCTCCGCCCGCATCCGTCAGCCTGCTGCCGCCTTCCAGCTCTTCCAGATCAGGGAAGGTTAGAATCTCCGCATAATCAATGACCGCAAGCGGCGATTCAGCAATGACCGAGACCAGCAGGGCCCGTGCTTCATCTACGGTACGAATGCTGCCTTCTTCCATAGCCTGGCGCACCTCGCGCAGAGAACGGGACAACACCAGCGCCTGTCTGCGCTCCTCGCTGCTCAGATAGACATTGCGGGAGCTAAGCGCCAGCCCGTCTTCCTCGCGCACAATAGGACAGGCGATAATGTCCACATTCATGTTAAGGTCAGACACCATCCGGCGGAGAACCGCTACCTGCTGGGCATCCTTCAGTCCGAAGAAGGCGTAATCCGGCTGCACGATATGAAACAGCTTGCTGACCACAGTAGTTACTCCGTCAAAATGTCCCGGACGCGAAGCGCCGCAGAGCTGCGACGTAAGCGAGGAGACCGATACGCCTGTACGGATCGGCTGCGGATACATCTCTTCTACACTGGGGATGAACACCAGGTCCGCACCTTCACGTTCAGCCAGCGCCAGATCACGCTGCTCATCCCGCGGATAAGAAGCAAAGTCCTCATTCGGGCCAAATTGCAGCGGATTGACAAAAATACTCATCACCACCGTGCCGCTCTTCTCCCCTGCCTTACGCAGCAGACTGGCATGTCCTTCGTGCAGATAACCCATGGTGGGTACAAAACCAACGGGGCCATGGCCCCCTTGACGCATATATTCAAGCGCTTCGCGCATTTCAGCAATCGTTCGGATGACTCTCATGTTATTTCGCTCCTTTGCCGGCATTGCCGTATAAAGATTCCAGGACCGTCTCGTCTGCGCTGAACACATGCTCTTCCGCAGGGAATGAGCGGTCTTTCACTTCCTGAACATAGCTGGTGATGCCTTCACGGATTAAAGTGCCGACATCGGCGTAGGTTTTGACGAATTTTTTCTCCCGGTAAGGTGAGGCATACCGCAGTACGTCATGGAACACCAGAACCTGTCCGTCACAGTAGCGCCCGGCACCGATGCCGATGGTCGGTATGCTGACTGCCTTGGAGATGGCTTCTGCCACTTCCTCCGTGACCAGCTCCAGTACCATGCCGAATGCCCCGGCTGCTTCCAGTGCCTTCGCTTCGTCCATCAGCCGCTGCGCATCCTTAGGATCCTTCCCTTGAATCCGGTAGCCGCCGATCATATTGACCGACTGGGGGGTCAGGCCGATATGGCCGAGCACCGGAACGCCAGCAGCTACAACAGCGGACACTGCGGAGCAGATTTCGAGGCCGCCTTCCATTTTGACCGCATGGGCTTGGCCTTCCTGCATCAGTCTGCGCACACCGCGCAAGGTCTCATCCACGCTTCCGTGGTAGGTCATGAACGGCATATCAGCCACTATAAAAGTATTAGGCGCCCCGCGCTTCACCGACCGGGTATGGTAGACCATATCCTCTATGGTAACCGGCAGCGTGGTGTCATAACCAAGCACGACATTTCCCAGGGAATCACCGACCAGAATCAGGTCGATTCCGGCTTCTTCCGCCAGCAGGGCTGACGGGTAGTCATAAGCGGTCAGCATGCTCAGGGGCACACCGTCCGTTTTCATTTTTTTCATCTTGATAATATTCAGTGCGTGTTTGTCTGCCATTGCTCTCATTCCCCTTTTCCATAAAATACGCGGTATCCGCGCAAACAAAAAAACCTTTTAGCATGGTCCGCTAAAAAGGTCCGAAGGGCAAAAAAGAGTCACTCGCGATCGTCCCTTCTGTCTCGGTCCTTACGGCTCAGAGCAGAATCCAACGTAACCGTTACATCCAGTTATGAAGGTACATCCGGTAAACAATTTCCTGTTAAAAGATTGAATTGCGAGAGTACAGCTCGCCATGCGATGCCGCCTCATGAGCACAGTATACCAAAAAAACACAAAAATAAAAACCTTAAAATGTGACATGGCCGCCCTCATGGTCGTGAGGAGCGGCCTTATAGACATGTCTGCAAAGAAGCTGAGGGTGTATGCGGATCAAATTAAATCATTTCAATTTCGCCGGACAGTACACTCACGACCTCACCGGATTCGTTACGTATCAGCAGCCCGCCGTTATCGCTCAGTCCGACAGCAGTGGCTCCGGTGCGGCCTTGGGGAGTATTCACACATACCTGACGCCCCAGTGTCACCGACATTGACTCCCACAGCTCCTTCACGGGCTGGAAGCCTTGCTCCAGATAGACACGATACAAATATTCGAGTTCCTCCAGCACGGCTTCCGCAAGCCTTGTGCGGTCTACAGGAATGCCCCCGCCTTCGATCAGCAGCGATGTACCGATCCCGCGCAGCTCCTTCGGGTAGTCATCCTCCGTCAAATTCGCAGCGATGCCGATACCGGCGATGCAATAATGCAGCCCGCCTTCGCGAAGCGAGGATTCCAGCAGGATTCCGCAGATTTTGCGGCCGCCGGCAAGCAGGTCATTCGGCCACTTGATGCCGGCTGGCACCCCGGTAACCTCACGGATTGCTGTGCAGACAGCCACTCCGGCGAGCAGCGTCAGCTGCGGAGTCAAAGCCAGCGGCAGATCCGGACGCAGCACCAGGCTCATCCAGATGCCTTTGCCGTGGGGGGAGTGCCATTTGCGGCCCATCCGCCCGCGCCCGCCGGTCTGCGCTTCGGCCATGACCGTTGTTCCCTCCGGGGCGCCGCCTTCGGCAAGTATTTTGGCTTCCTCCTGTGTGGAACCGACAGTATCCAGCCGCTGAATTCCTTTGGCCCACCCGGGAACGAACGCCTCCCGTTTCAACACGCCGGAATGCTGCGCATGACCGCTATTCATCTCTATCCATCCTTTGCGCTGCTTGCAGCAGTAATTGGTTGTCATTGGCAAGGTCACCTGCCGCGACAGCCAGCAGAAGCTGGTTCAGCAATACGCCCAGCCACGGGCCGGGACGCTTCTCCAGCGCCGCTGTCACCTCATGGCCGCTCACCGCCAGCTCAGCGAGCGTACGGATCGGCATCTCTGCGGTCCAGGACCGCAGGAGGCTGGTGGTGACAGGAGACGCGGCTTCAGCCCCCGCCGCATCAAGCACCGTCAGCCACCCTTCGGCGGCTGACTGGCCCTGGCCCAGCACGGCGGCGATCCACCGCCGCCGCAGCCGCTCCCCGGCGCCGGAAGCCTCCGGCCGCGCCGAGAGCAACGCCGCGTCCCAGGCTTCGCGGACGCGGAGCACGGCGACGACGCCAGTGCGCGTCGCCCCCGGGAACGTCCATGCCCGCAGGAGCTCATCGGCGCACTGCGCCGACGATCCCAGGGCATGCAGCAGGAGCGCCCAGCGCAGGCGGGCGCTCTCCAGGTTCCCGAGACCGGCGAGGCGGGCGGCGGCAGCCGCCAGGTCCCTGCCGGTCCAAGGGAACGGCGCTTTGCCGCGCGGCAGCAGGCCGCTGCGCAGCAGGAGCCCCAGCCCGCGCTGCGGGTGCGGGCCTTCCAGGATGCGCTCCACCTCGGCGCGCACCCGCTCCACAGCAATATGCGCCAGCTTGTCACGCTGGCGCAGCAGACCGCGCCAGGTATTCTTCGCAATCGCGAAATCCAGCACGGAAGCAAAACGTACGCAGCGCAGCATCCGCAGCGCATCCTCCTCGAAGCGTTCCTCCGCTTCGCCTACACAGCGGATCACGCGAAGCTTGAGATCCCGCTCTCCCCCGAAAGGGTCAATCCGCCCTCCGTCAAGGCCGCAGCAGATGGCATTGATCGTGAAGTCACGGCGGCGGAGATCCTCCCGCACATCCCTGACGAAGACGACATGCTCCGGACGCCGGTGATCGGCATAGCCGCTCTCCGTCCGGTAGGTCGTAACTTCCAAGCTGTAGCCCTCCTGCAGCACAGTGATCGTGCCATGTGCCAGTCCGGTAGGGACACAGCGCGGAAACAGGGCCATCACCTCCTCCGGCAGTGCGGAGGTAGTGATGTCTATATCATGCACCGGACGGCCCAGCAGCTCATCGCGCAGGCAGCCGCCGACGAAATAAGCTTCATGACCGCCTGCCAGCAGGCCGGCAACAACAGTCCCGGCGGCTTCGGCCATGCCGGGTGGTGCCATTCTCCATTCCATAACGGACTCCTTACCCCCGGATCGGGTCTAATCCGGATACCTTGCGCCCAAGCACACGGTAATAGATATCTTCATATTGGTTGGTGATCATATCTCTGCTGAAATCATTACAGGACCGCTCCAGACAAGCGCGCCGGAAGCTCTCAGCCATTGCTGCATCCGAGAGCAGCCGGATGGCATACTCTGCCATCGATTCTGTATCGCCGACTGGCGCAAGGAATCCGGTCTTGCCATGCTGAATCAGCTCCGGAATCCCCCCGGCCTGTGAGCCGATAGTCGGAACGCCGCAGGCCATCGCTTCCAGGGCGACCAGCCCGAAGCTCTCCTTCTCAGAAGGCAGCAGCAGCAGGTCTGCCAGCGAGATCACCTGGGCAATCTCGTCCTGCTTACCCAGGAAGCGGACATGATCGTCGAGGCCCATCTCGCTGATCTTGGCTTGAATCTTAGGCAGGTCAGGGCCTTCGCCGACCAGCAGCAGCTTGGAAGGCACCTGCCGGTTCACCTTGGCGAACACATCCACCACATCACTCACCCGCTTGACCGGGCGGAAATTGCTGATATGCATAAGAATCTTCTCATCCGGGGCCGCGAAGTCGCCGCGCAGATCCGTTACATCCCGGGGATAATAGACACGCTTATCCACGAAATTATAAGTCAAATCGATTTCACGCGTAATATCAAGCGCCCTGCGAGTCTCCTTGATCAGATCACGGGAGACTGCGGTCACCGCATCACTCTCGTTAATGCCCAGCCGGATCAGATCCTTCAGGGATTCATCCTGGCCCAGTACTGTAATATCCGTACCATGCAGCGTGGTAACCACTTTGATATCATTACCAAGGATCTGCTTGGCCAGAAAAGCACATACCGCATGCGGAACCGCATAATGCACATGGAACAGATCCAGATTTTGCATTTTGGCTACCTGCGCCATCTTGGTCGCCAGCGCCAGATCATATGGCGGATAGCGGAATACATAATAATCGTTAACCTCTACCTCATGGTAAAAGATATTTTTCTGAAACGTTCCCAGCCGAAACGGGATGCTGTGGGTAATAAAGTGAACCTCATGGCCTTTTTCAGCCAATAGCTTGCCCAGTTCAGTTGCCACCACGCCCGAGCCGCCAAGAGAAGGATAACAAGTGATGCCTATCTTTAGCCGCTCCATAGCTCCGCCCCTTCATTTAACTTAGCTCTATTACTTCAAGTAACGATATGAATTAATTATAGTTGTTTTCCGGGCTTTGTCGAGTGGCGCCTTATCCGCGTGCAGCACTGAACAGATCTACAGTATACGGTACCTTACCGGCGAACCCTTCGGCATAAGGAATGAGCCTCCGCTGGCCGAGCAGCATGTCTCTGGAACGGACGCGCTCGATATACCCTTCCGTCAATGGCGTTGCAACGGCATCATCACCCGGAGCGAGTCCAAATTGGGAACGGTAGCAGGACAATGCCTGCTCCTTCAGCGGATACTGCGCAGTCACATCTACGATTAGATCCGTCCGTCCGAGATCATTAATGAAGTAGAAATATAATTGCGGCTCGGGGATAGCGGGCTTGTCCGGCATATATTTGCGCAGCTTGGCATTAAATACCGCTTCCTCCACCAGCTTACTGCAGGCAATATGATCAGGATGGCGGTCTTCCCAGTAAGGGGCAAATACCATAGACGGGGCATAGCGGCGGATTTCCGCTGTCACAGCCGCCAAATGGTCCTCTGTCATATACAGGCCGCGGTCAGGCAGCCCCAGATTACTCCGCACCGCAGCGCCCAGCACTGCGGCAGCCTGCTGTGCTTCCTGTTCCCGCAGCTCCACCGTGCCGTTCGAGGACATCTCTGCCCGGGTCAGATCGCACATTCCTACCTTGAAGCCGGCAGCAGTATGCTTGGCAATCGTCCCTGCCATGCCGATCTCGGCATCATCTGCATGCGCGCCGAATACCAGAATGTCAAGCTTCATGACTCGTCCACACCCGGCTTGTATTTATGTACCAGCTCACGCCAGCCGAAATCCCCCCGGTCAATAGCCTTCACCAGAATTTCTGCTGTAGCAATATTCGTGGCCACAGGAATCCCGTACACATCGCACAGACGGAGCAGCGCTGTAATATCCGGTTCATGCGGCTGGGCCATCAGCGGGTCACGCAGGAAAATAATTAAATCCAGCTCATCCGTAGCCACCATCGAGCCGATCTGCTGGTCGCCGCCAAGCGGCCCCGACATGTAACGGTGAATGGAGAGCTTGGTCACTTCCATGATACGCTGGCCCGTGGTTCCGGTGGAGAATAATTTATGACCTTCAAAAACATGCTCATAAGCAGTTACGAAATTAACCATTTCATCTTTTTTGCGGTCATGTGCGATAAAAGCAATTTTCAACATTCTGTTTCTCTCCCCGTCTATTCTATAAAATGCTCAAAACCGTAAATCAAGCCGGTATAGCCCATCACCTTTTGAATCCCGAGCTTGACTCCAGGCATATACCCCGCGCGCTCATAGGAGTCATGACGGATCTTCAGCGACTGTCCGAACCCGCCGAATACAACCTCCTCCTGGGCAAAAACACCCGGAAGACGCACACTGTGAATACGGAAGCCGTTATAATACCCGCCGCGTGAGCCTTCAATAATCTCTTCTTCCTCCGGATGTCCCTGGCGGAGCTCCTGCCGCGCCTCAGAGATCATCTCTGCCGTCTTAATCGCTGTTCCTGAAGGAGCATCCAGCTTCTGGTCTCCGTGATATTCGATAATTTCGAGATGAGGGAAATACTTTGCGGCCTGGGCAGCGAACTTCATCAGCAGAATCGCACCGATGGAGAAGTTAGGCGCAATCAGTCCGCCGATTCCCTGCTCCTCGCATTGCTTGTCCAGCCCGGCGATCTGCTCCGGCGTGAAGCCTGTGGTACCGATAACCGGACGGACGCCGTACTTGACCGCCAGCGCAGTATTGCTATATGCAGAGTGTGGAATCGTAAAATCCACCATTACATCGGCCTCTGTGTCTGCAAGCGCAGTCTCCAGATCCGAAGTCACAACTACACCGCAATCCTCAAGGCCAGCCAGCCGGCCGGCATCACTGCCATGTGCAGAGCGGTCAACCGCTGCCGCCAGCTCAAGTTCATCATCCTGCAATACCAGCTTCACAACCTCTTTGCCCATTCTGCCTCCAGCTCCGGAGACAATAACTCTGATCTTGTCACTCAAATGAATTCTCCCCGCTTTCCCTGGCTCTGTTATTATTGTATATAGTGTTGCAGCGATTTCTGCAGATCCTTCATCAGCAGACGCAGTCCGCTGTCATCCGGGTGCAGCGACATGACTTCCTTCAATACTGCAATCGCCTGCAGATGTTCATTCATCCGGCTGTGCGCAATCGCCAGCCATACATAAGCATCCCCGTAGAGAGGGTCAAGCGATACGGCTTCCTTCAGCAGCGTAATCGGATGGTACGGATTCACACTGTCCGCTGCTTCATCCTCCAGCAGCCGCTTCGCTTCCTGCACAAGCTTAAGAGCCTGCAGATGCTGAAGATGCAGCTGATACTCCGGTTTGGTTCCATCCAGTCTGCGTGCGGCTACAGCATGTTCAAGCGCTTTGTCCAGCATGCCGCTGCGGGCATAGGTAATAGCGCAGCGGTATCTGACTTCCGCATCATCGGGACTTGCGGCAATGGCCGCCTCAAACAAGGTGATGGCCTCAGCAAAGTCACTGCGGAGTATCGAGCGGTAGGCCGCTTTTACATAATCATTATGGTCCATATCCTCACCATCCTTACGGCTAAATCCCGTTCGTTTGGTACAGCATATGTAGCATAGGCCTAATCGGTGTTTTTGGGCGTCCAGCGCCCGGCATCACGCGTATTGAATTTGTGCATAACCTTATTATGGGCCTCAGTTAAGTCGATACCGAGTGAATTGGCGAAACAAACGGTAATGAAGAGAATGTCGCCCAGCTCCAGCTCAATCGAATTATCGGCTTCATCCGCTTTTTTCGGCTTTTCGCCGAATTGATGGTTGACTTCGCGCGCCAGCTCCCCGACTTCCTCGGACATCCGGGCCAGCATCGACAGCGGACTGAAGTAGCCTTCTTTAAACTGTGAGATATAGGCATCCACCTCACGCTGAATGTCACCAAGACTTTTATCCATAAATTGTCGTTTCACCCCCGTGTGTTCTTGCCTTCTGTTTGCCCCTATGTTATCGTAAAGACGTTTTGAAGACAAATCTTTTTTGCAATGCCGCCTGGAGCTAACATGCTCTCCGGGGGGATCATTACATATAAATTGCCCATTTAGAGGCGTAGGCGAGGGATGTTATGAGTTCAACCATTAAAATCAGCACAGTCAGCAAAACAGTGGCCCCCATCATGCTGGGCACGGCCATCTACGCATTCGGACTCCTGTATTTCATCATTCCCAACCAGCTGATGGAGGGCGGAGTTACCGGGATTACCATCCTGCTCAATTACGCCTTTAACATCCCGATCTTCTTAACGACACTGCTGCTGAACCTTCCGCTCTTTCTGCTCGGCTGGAAGGTGCTCGGGGCGAATCAGATCGTCTATACCGGACTCGGCATCGGCTCGCTGTCTTTTTTCCTCTGGTTATTCGAGCGGATGATTAAGGCAGGCTGGATTGTGACGTTCAGTACCGAGCATGATTTTATTCTTGCTTCATTATATGCAGGGGTTACCCTGGGTCTGGGTCTGGGGATTGTCTTCCGCTTCGGGGGCACCACCGGGGGTGTAGATATTGTGGCACGGATACTCGGACGCAAGTTCGGCTGGAGTATGGGACAGATTATTCTGGCCGTGGATATCATCATTATCGGGGCTTCCCTGCTCTACATTCCCCGTGAAAAAATACTGTATACGCTCGTGGCGGTCTTCATCGCCTCACGTGTAATTGATTTCATCCAGGAAGGGGCGTACGCCGCCAAAGCCTTCACCATCATCAGCGACGAGGCTCCGCAGATTGCAGAGCTGATCACCGTAGAAATGGATCGAGGCGTTACCTTAATCCCGGCGATCGGCGCTTATTCCAAGCAAGCGAAGCATATGGTCTATTGCGTGGTCTCCAGACAGGAGATCCGCCGGCTAAGCCTGCTGGTGAAGTCAGTGGACCCTAAGGCCTTCGTCATTATCAGTGAGGTTCATGACGTTCACGGCGAAGGCTTCCGGGAGACCTGAACTATACACACATAAGGACGGACCCCACAAGCCGGCAATGGCTGCTTGTGGGGTCCGCCCTCTTTGTATCCTCTGTTGCCGCCGCTCAACCCTACACGGTTTTTAAATTCCCCTTCTGGCCGCGGTACTTACGGTAAGCTGTATACACGAGCACCGTAAGGATGAACGCGCCTGCCAGCAGGGCCCAGCCCCCGTATTGCTGCGGAGCCAGCGGCAGAGACAGGACCGGCTCGCTGCGGTCCTTGCCGAACATCACTCTTGCTGCATCCTGCCCATAGGATACAATCTCCAGCAGGCGTGCCCGTTCCACGGGCTGCTCCGAGCCTGCAACCCCACCTGCGTAAGACATCCAGGAATCAAAGCTGCTCACCGCCTCAGCAGGCCGGGAGATGATCACCGCAGGCCGGATATTCGCATACCGGCTCTGAAGTCTTGCCAGCGCCGCTGTCCAGCTCTTGAGATCATTCGCGGCGGCGCTTTGCTCCATATCGTTCAGATCCTCACGGACCAGCTTATAGTACTGCAGCCACATGGGCTGGCGGGGGTGATTCAGGCTGTTAGCGGCAAGCCGCAGCTTCGCCGCAGCCGCTTCCCATCTCTCCGGGGACGGCTGGGCCGCAGCCAGTGCCGACTTCATGTCCAGGATCACAGAGGATAGTGCATTGACCCCCTCTACTGAGGTCATCCCTTCAAAGGACGAAGAGATGAAGATCTGAGAGACCTCCTCTGCCTCCTGGCGGGCCTTCAGCACATCGCCTTCAAGCACATAGCCGTACAGAGCTTCCGCAGCCTGCTCCAGCCGCTGCGCTCCGCTTCTGGCCGTGAGAGCAGCGGGATCACTGGGCACACTTCCGGCTGCTTCTATGTAAGCTGTACTTCCCTGGTCTGCAGCGGCATCCCCTGCTTCAGCCTGAACACGGCCTCCGCTGATACCGGCCAGCAGCCAGTACAGCATGATTCCTGACAGTATGATTACTTTTCTGCGCGGCATAAGACATCCCTCCCACCTTAATGTATGGCGGAAGGACAAGAGTTAGAACAGAGGCTCAGTGCTTCATGGCAGTTCTGTCCGGAAGTGCAGGACGTCTTGTCCGGCCGCAGAACAGCCAGGCAGCAGCCGTACTGAACAGTGTAAGCCCCATGGTGAAGTACTGAACAGCGGTAAGATCATCATCAAGCACAGAAGGCAGCCAGGGATACACGCCTTGTGAATAATCCACTACATCATTAGCGAACGTCCACGCAAGCGCCACAGGCAGCATTCTCCGGAAGGTGAAGAACCGGGCATAGATCAGAGCTTCCACGGCCATTCCGGTATGGGAGATCATCAGCATCCAGTCCTTCCAGGTGAGGGAATCTCCCTGATAACCGCCGGCCACAATGATGCTGACCGCCCATATTCCGTACTTCACAGAGGTTAGGACTGCCAGCGCTTCAATCAGCTCACGCACCAGCGTCCCTGTAAGCCCTCTTGGCGGATACAGCAGCAGCAATAATGCAGCCGTGAAGAACAGACTGGCCGTAGGGCTGTCAGGAACGAACGGCAGGAGCCAGAGCGGTTCATTCTGCGCCGTGAATGTGAGCTGGTTGCCGTACCACATATATCCGTAGACCGTTCCGAGCAGATTCACGATAAACAGCAGCCATATTATTCTCCGGTCCCTAAATAACTTCTCAAACCAATGACCCGGCATATGTACAACTTCCCCCCGACTGTAGCAGCTTCATTTCAATACAACACTGATTTCATTAGAACTCTTATGACATAACAAAGACCTGAGCGCATACACGATCAGGTCCTGCGTTACTTTATTTTACTGTCCGCTTTTTTGTTTGGCAAGCCAGCCGGCCAGCTCATCGATATCCTGCTCGGTCAGCCCTGCTCCCATAGCTGTCTCCACCATTGGCGGCATCTGACCCTTACCTTCTTTTATAATAGTAAGAATCGCCGCCTTATCATGCTTATCGCCTACACCCCGAAGCGAAGGAAAACTGCCGGAGCCCTTCATATCTACCGCATGGCAGGTTATACAGGTTGCTTGCTTATAGAGTGCCATCGCCGGATCATCCTTGTCCACAATGGCAATATCCTTCGGCTTGACGGCGCTGGTGGTTGGCAAGCCCGCCGCCCTGTTCTCGGCCGCTTTCTCCTCGCGCTGAACATCCTCTGGAATCTGGCCGGTTTCAGCCATCTCATGCTTGTATTCTGTCCAGGCTGTGTTGGTCAAATAGACGATTGCCGCGAGGGACAGGAACATCAGCGAGGACGCAATCGGTCTGCGGTAGAACCGCCGTTCGGGGCCGGTATCCAGGAAAGGCGCCAGCAGCAGCGCCCCGAAGGCCACGCCTGTCACGCCCAGCGTTCCCAGCACGATATAGTCACCTGATGCATAAGGAAGCTTCAAATACTGATAGAGAAAGAGAAAATACCAGTCGGGAATCGGAATTACCGTTGCTGCCGGATTGGCAGGGAACCCGAGTGGAGCCGGCTCCGAGATGGTCAGAACCAGGATTCCCACCAGCACCACTACGCCAACCATCCATTCCTTGAGCAGAAAGTTAGGGATAAAGGCTTCCGATTTGCCCGGATACGCCGTATAATCCGGCGGGGTAATGAATCCGTTTCCTCTGCGGACCCGGGAATCCCCGACGAATATCACCTTCTCTTTGGAGTCGTCTCCGTGTGCCATGACCGTGCCTCCTATACGTTATTTTACAGCGGACCGGATATGCCTTGTCTGCGGATCATAATGAAGTGCCCGACAAGCAGTATAAGCAGAACCGCCGGGAGGAAGAATACATGTAAGGCGAAGAACCGGGTCAGCGTCTCGGCGCCGGCAATGCTGCCGCCTTGCATCAGCTCCTTGAGCACCGGTCCCATGAACGGAACCGAATTGGCGATCTCCAATGTAACCTTGGTGGCGAAGTACGCCTTATTGTCCCATGGAAGCAGGTAACCGGTAAGTCCCAGTCCCAGCATGACAAAGAAAATCAGCATCCCAACTACCCAGTTCATCTCGCGCGGGGCCTTATACGAACCGGTGAAGAACACACGCATCGTATGAAGGAACATCATGACAATGACGAGACTCGCGCCCCAGTGGTGCATGCCGCGGACGATTTTACCGAAGGCGACCTTGGTCTGCAGGTATTCCACGCTGGCGTAGGCATTAATGATATCCGGGACATAATACATGGTCAGAAACATTCCTGAGAGGATCTGTATTACAGTGATGAAGAAGGTTAGTCCGCCGAAGCAGTAGACAAAGGCTGAAAAGTGGTGTGCGGGATTGACATGCTCGGGGACCTCGTGGTCGGCAACATCTCTCCAGATCGGTGTAATATCCAGACGTTCGTCAATCCAGTTATATACGTTTTTGAACACGCCGTTCACGCCTCCTTCGCCGAAACAGTATTAGGGACGATTTCACCGAGATATACCCAGCCTCCGTCAATCTTGGTGGTGTACTGGTCCAGCGGCTTGGCAGCCACGGCCAGTTGCCGGCCCTGCTTCGTATAGCGGGCGCCATGGCAAGGGCAATGATATTCATCGGGATGCGCCTTGTTGTTATTCCAGCCTACAGTGCAGCCCAGATGCTTGCAGATCGGTGAAAGCGCATAAATATCTCCGTTCGCGTCCTTACGGATCCACGCCGTAAGCATCGCTGTACTGGCATACCATCCGTCCTGCTGCGGAAGCTCGAAGGTGAACTCCTGGGGCTCTTCTGTAATTTTGGACGCTTCTGCTACCTTGATGAATTCTCCCTCGCCTTTTTTCTGCAGAATCGGATCTACAGCAAACCGGACCATCGGCAAGATAACTCCGGCACCCATAAAGGCGGTAGCCCCTCCTAGTGTGTAGGTCAAAAACTGTCTGCGTGACATCTCGTTTCGGCTGGGCGGTTCTTGCGGAAGTGACTCTTCTTCTTCATTAAGGCTGCTCATACTGTATGTAACCCCCTTTTCAAAATGTGAGAAGGCACCTGCAGAGTTGTTGCATAGGTATTTTAGGTAAAAAATCCGTTTTCAATGAAAAATATCACAGTTCATATAAGTTCATCCTAATCATAGCTTAGGGTCTAAAACCCGTCAAGAATATTGTCTAAATTGTGACAGGCGTTTAAGGCCGTTTTTTGATAAATTGTTGATTTTCCGTCACATTTAACTCATTTTTCATTCTGCCACAGAGCCTGGATTTCACTCCGCACATATGCGCTTACCGGGGCTCTCGTATCGGCAGCTATCTCAGGCAGGCAAAGGAGTAAATCGCTTTCAAATACCTCCTCCCTGCGCAGCCCCTCATTGGCAGACATCACGATCGCGTACTGGAAGCCACTGGATTTGACTTTCCGGCAAAGTTCATTCAACAAAGCTGTCATTCCAGGCCCTGCATACTGTACCGCCGGATAAGTCACGACCCGCCCCTTGTAAGGTTGTTCGGCCAATTCCAGGAAATCACGCTGCCGTTCAAGTAACTTAACTGTCTCAGGCGGAGTCTCCGTGCCTTGAAGTCCGCTATAAGGAATAATGCAGGTATCATAGTATTGTCCATCGGTCTCCCAGGCTCTACTGTCAAAATCACTGAATTTCATAGATTCGCCCCCTCTAGCCGCATCCCGCAGCATGAATGTTCACTTTAAAAGCATCATAAACAAGTGTATACGGCTTGGCAATCCTTATATAGCAAAATAACCCCACAAAGTGGGGCTTTAGCTTAGATGATGACTCAGGTACTTTGCGGGGACCCCAAAACATATAAATTCTTATCTTCCAAAAAAAGAAATGCGCCAGGCGCATTTCTCTATGCCAAACTTTTCAGTTCTTCAGTCAGATTCCGGAAAGCCGCCTCATCACCAGCAGCCAGCGCCGTGTCGATCTTCCGGTACAACATGTCGGTACGACGCTTTCTTAACGCTTCATCCCACACCATTTCCGCAGCTAGCCCCAGCATCACTTCATAAGTAGCCTTCATTTTGTCCATTCGATACACCTCCGCTGTTTAAGAAATTCCGTATTCCAATGCTTTTTTCACATAGCTTTCACTTGTGCGTGCCATCCTCAGCAGATCCTGCTCAGTCAATTCACGGACCACTTTGGCCGGTGTGCCCAAGGAGAGCGTGTACGGAGGAATGATTGTGTTCTCGGTTACAATGGAGCCGGCTCCTACTAAAGCATATTCACCAATCTCTGCTCCGTTCAGTACAATTGCACCCATTCCGATTAATGTGCCCTTGCCTATCCGGCAGCCGTGGATGATTGCTGAATGCCCGACCGAGATGTCATCCTCCAGCACCAGCGGCAATCCGTCCGCCACATGGCCGACCACACCGTCCTGGATATTGCAGCGCTCCCCGATGATCACCGGCGCCAGGTCACCGCGAAGTACAGCGTTGAACCAGACACTGGATTGTTTGCTTATTCTTACATCGCCAACGAGCTTAGCGCCTTCCGCCACATAGACCGTTTCGTCAAGCTGCGGTATGTAACTCCCATAGGCAATCCGCATCTCTCTCCTCCTTACCTGAGCAGATGCTTCGGCACAGCCGCTTCACATCCCCAGGGTGTCATCATGGCCACTGTTCCTGCGGGTTCCTCACCAAGCTTAAGCATGCCCAGATGCAGCATCATCCGCAAGATTCGCTGTTCGAGAATGGAAGCGGCATCATCGTAATAAAAGGGCTTGATCAGCCAGCCGATTCCTTCTGACAGCGAGGCTGTGGTCACCCATCTGCCGGCACTTAGACTAATCCAGTAGACCAGCGAAGGCAAATTGGGAATAGCCCCTTTATACAGTCTTAACCAAAAGGAGAATAACTGCATCAGCTTTTCCGATTTCCCCTCCGCCAGAAAATGCTCGCCTGCCGCTGTAAGCTGCAGCCTGTAGCCCTCCTCGGAGATCCAGCGGCGGTGGCGGGCATAATCGTACAGCAGGGCAAATCTCGGCGGATAATGCTCACAAGCCCTGCCGTAGCCGAACCTCCAGCCGCCCTTGCCGAGTAAAGGCTCTGCAATCTGCAGCGCATTCATCACTCCCTGCTGATTGCGCTTATAGAGCGCGCCTTCCTGGTTCAGTTCAGGCTCATTCTCCTTCACATACCGCAGGAACAGCAGCAGATCTCCGGCCAGTAAATCCCCCTCTCCCCTGTACACCGCCGGCTCCGGGCCCGGAACAATCCGCTCCTGCAAATACTGTCCCATCTGCTCACGGAAGCGCTTCTTCAGATCCAGCGGCACCTGGAACAGATACCGGCTCTGCTGGGAAGCTCCGCTGAACAGCCAGCCGCTGTTCTTAAGCCGGCTGACCAGCTCGCGGTAGTCACCGCTTTTGCCGGGCGGGGCATCGAAGGATGCCTGCCTGGCCGCAGCCAGCAGATCCTCCAGGCTGAAGTGGCTGCGTTCATCGAAGAGCAGGCTGTTCAGCAACCGCAGCTCTCCTGGGGAACTCCCCTTAATATGGGACTCCATGAACTCCCGGCTGCCTAAGGTGATCAAAATATTCTGAATCAAATCATGTTTGGAATTCCGTTTGCATTCACACTGATAGCGTCCCGCAATGGCGGTCAGCTGACCAATGTCTGCATAAGTGAGCATATCCGCCAGATTCATCTCTCATCGCCTCACTGTTTTACTACCATTATGGGAAATACAGCCCTTTTTATTCCTTCTGCCGCAAAAAAAATAACCCGAAGGGTCGGGTTAATGCTGTTTTTGTAAAATATGACGGGTACAGTTGTACAATAAAGGATTCCATTCCTGCTCGTTCTTCTCCAGAATCGTGAGTGAGAGATTGCCGAGCCGTTCCGAATATTTGTCTTTGTAGAGTGCGGTGTAGAGCTGTGCAAGGAATCCTCCATGGGAGATGACCAGGACATTCTTACCCGGGAACCGGGCCGTAATATCCTCCAGGAACGCAAGTCCCCGGACCTGAAGCGCCTCATCGCTCTCCTGTCCCAGAGACAGCAGCTTCCAATCCTTGCCCCACTTGGCTTCACGGGCTTCGGCTGTCATGCCCTCCACCTGGCCGTAGGCTCGCTCACGGATACGGTCATCCGGCTCAAGTAAAGGAATGCCCAGCTTGGCCGCTACGATCTTGCCGGTCTCTGCTGCACGGGACAGACTGCTCGTAATACAATAGTCCCAGTGATACGGCTCCTGCAGCAGCCGGTCACCCAGCATCTCAGCCTGCCGCCTGCCTTCATCATTCAGTGGAATATCACTTTGTCCCTGAATTTTACCTACTGCATTCCAATCCGTCAGCCCATGGCGTATTAAGCCGATCAGCATCGCCTATCACCGTTCCCTTCCCTATTTATGTTTGCTTAATAATGTAACACGAATGAAAACAAATGTCTTCTTTTTTAGAACAAGTGGAAACACATACATTCTTGTATTCAAATCAAAAACCCTCTTCTCCATGCTCGGGAAGGGGGTTCTCATTGTCTGCGGTACCGGTTCAGACGGACCAGCAGGAATATGGATAATCCGACGCCCAGCGTCGACAATACCATCCAGTACTGCGGATGTGCAGGGCCCATACTGGCCACCAGCGGCTCAATAATCCCGCCCTCAGACTCTACCGGATAGGAAGAAGACCAGTCCAGGGTTAAGCCTGCCACACCTGTCTCGACGATCCCGCTCTGTGCCGCCGTCGTATTCGAGGGGGTCTTGAACACGGTGAAATATAGGAAGCTTGAGATAAACACCGCTAAGAAACAGGCAATCCAGAGGCTTAAGCGATGCCGGAATACTGTAGAACTCCCCGCAGACTTCCCGTCACCGGGCATAAGCCAGGGGCTCTCCAGATAGATCCGCTCCATCACCTTACTGTTAATCGCTTCTGCCCGCTCATCGCTGACATCGAATCTTGTATCCTGCATAAGCTCACTGGTCTCCTGCCACAGCGCCCATTCGGCACTGCAGTAGGAGCAGGTTGCGATATGTCTCTCAAGTCTAATCCGCCTGGGATCTGTGGGGGGAGCGTCCCACAAGTGTGGAATGGAATCCTGCGCTTCCCTGCAATTCATAGGCCTTACACCCTCTCAGCCTGCTCTTCAACGTCAGGCTCATAGAAATAGGATTCGAGCTGGAGCTTCACACTGCTCCTTGCCCGGAACAGCAGTGACTTCACTGAACTGACGCTCTGATCCAGAATCACGGCAATTTCCTGGTAATCCATCTGATCATATTCACGCAGAATCAGCGCGGAGCGCTGCTTCTCCGGGAGATTGTTAATCGCTTCGCGGACGAGCTCCATCCGTTCCTTGCGCAGTGCTGCCTGTTCCGGGGCAACATCAAGCGGTGCCACAGGTGTATAGCCGCTCTCTTCAAGCGACACATTCCCGGCACGGTTCTTGCGAAGCTCACTGAGCACTGTATTGCGGGCAATGGTGTACAGCCATGTGGAGAAAGAAGCATCCACTTCCCGGAAGGAATGAAGACTCCGGAAGGCTTTGTAGAAGGTCTCTGAACAGAGGTCTTCGGCAATCAGCTCCATATGGGAGTTCTTCAGCATGTGGTACACAAAAGCCAATATCTTGCGTTGATATCGTCGCATGAGTTCCGAATATAATTCTGTATCGCCTTGCTTGATTAGCTGGATCAACTGGGAATCCGTCATGGTGAGTCGGCCCTCCTCGCCCTTGCACGTGTAATCCCGTCCGGTCCGTATCTACTTATACCGGGCAGGTAACAAAAAGTTGCGGCATACCTTCATTTTTTGCAGCACAAAAATCCAATCTTCCTATGTATATTCAACTTACCGTTATTTAAGGCTTCCAACCTTCAATTCCTTTTGTAGACAGAAGAATGGCAGCATTCTCCTTACAGGACAACACAGCCCGTCTCCACTTGTTCAGCAAGCGGTTACCTATACTTGGAAGGAATCTATAAACATACTTAACCCAGTATAGCATAGTTTCTAACGGGAGGAAATTAATAGACTTTGAGAGATGCGCAGACAGTCCGATGAAAGCGGTCTTTTTTTCTTTAAATAAAGTGTTGACAATATGTAAACGGATACATATAATAAAAGTACAGTATGGTTTCTCTCCACTCCTATCCAAACACTACACGGTTCCAAGAAATTGTGAACTGTAACCGCTTATTATGTAAGCGGTCTTTTTTTTGTCCATTTTTACGAACATTTGGGTATTTACTCGCCGCTTGTATACTGCCGGAGCCGGGGCATCATCTGATAGCAGTTGGATTTGCTCTATTAAATAAATAAGAACCGAGGCATCCGGCCCCGGCTCTACTTTTACATATATACGGTATAATCATTCTCCTGCAGCAGAATTCTGGCCCGCTCCATATCGTTCTCCTGGCGGAAGGACAAGCGCATGATCCCTGGAACATCCTCGCGGCTCTCAATAATCTGCACGTTGCTAAGGTTGATGCCCTGGTCGCCCAGCTCCGTAGCAATCCGGCCGATAATGCCGGGGTGATCGGGAACATCAATATGCAGATCGAACAGAGGAGTGATCATTCCCTTCCGCCGCTCAGGAAGCTGGCTGCGGAACTGATTCGCCTCCTGGAAGGCCGACTCGATTCCTGCGCCATCCCCGCTCTCCAGCAGATGGATGAATGAGGACACCTCGTCGTTCCAGTCCTTCAGCAGCCGCAGCATCACAGAGCGGTTATTCAGCAGAATATCGCGCCAGATGATCGGATCGCTCGAGGCAATGCGGGTAATATCACGGAAGCCCCCGGCAGCCAGCGTGCTATACAAGGAGTCCGAATGATCGTAGGCATGAATCTGATTCACCAGGGCTACCGCAATAATATGCGGCAGATGGCTGATCGCTCCAACAATCTCATCGTGACGCTCCGGATCAAGCCGGACAATCTGCGCTCTCGTATGCAGCAAGAGCGACTCCAGTGCCTGATATGCCGCTTCAGGTACACCCGGCGGGGGCGTAAGCACGTAGTACGCATTCTCGAACAGTAAGGAGGAGGCAGCTTCTACTCCCGAGCGCTCCGATCCGGCCATGGGATGGCCTCCGATGAAATGTACACCGGGAATATCCAGTGTAAGGGCACACTCCGCGATGCTGGCCTTGGTGCTGCCGACATCCGTAATGATGCAGCCCGGCTTCAGCGGCAGCTTGCTTAACCGCTGAAGATAGTCCTCAAGCATGCCTACCGGCACACACAGAAAAATATAATCCGCATCCAGTGCAGCTTCCTCAAGTGATAATGTAGCCTGATCAACCACACCTCTGCTCACATATTTGGCAGCAGATTCAGGGCGGTGGGCATGGCCTACAACGGTCAGACCCTCCTTGCCTTTGAAGCATAGGGCCAGTGAGCCGCCGATCAGGCCGACACCGAAAATTGCTATTTTTGTCGTCATGTTCTTAGTACTACCTGCCTTCTGTGGTATCGTCAATCCAGCTTCTGAGCCCTCACGGTTATGCGCGAACTTCCTGCTCCTTCAGCGCCTGCTCCAGGGCAGCTACGAAGGCTGTGTTCTGCTCGGCGGAGCCGATGGTCACCCGCAGGTAGGTCGGATACCGGTGGAAGCCTGTTCTGACGATGATTCCTTGACGCAGCAGCGTATCGAAGACTTCAGCAGCCGGCTTGCGTACATCCACCATAATGAAATTCCCGTGAGCCGGGAACGACGTAAGCCCGAGACGCGCGAATTCCGCCTCAAGCTGCACAATCCCTGCACTGTTAAGCGCACGGCACTGCTGCACATATTCCTGATCGGAGAGTGCCGCCACCGCCGCCACCTGAGCCAGGCGGGTCGTATTGAACGGCTCGCGCACCTGATTAATCAGGGAGATTACCTGGCTGCTGGCCACCCCATAGCCGATACGGAGCGCCGCAAGACCATAGATCTTGGAGAAGGTACGAAGGACTACCAGATTAGGATATTTGTCGATCAGCTTAATGCCGTCGGTGTAGCTGAGATCCGTTACATATTCGTAATAGGCTTCATCCAGGACTACCATCACGCCGGCAGGTACTGCATCCAGGAACGAAATCAGCGCGTCCTCGGGCACAATGGTACCGGTTGGATTGTTGGGATTACAGATCCAGACGATCTTGGTCCGGCCGGTAATCTTCGCCAGCATCGCATCCAGATCATGCGTTCCGTCCTTAAGCGGGACTTCTATAGTCACAGCCCCTTCGATATCCGCATTGCTCTTATATACGGAGAAGGTCTGATCGGCCATAATTGTCTCGTCACCGGGCAGGAAGAAGGCACGGGCAATCAGCGCAATAATCTCGTCAGATCCGCATCCGAAAATAATACGCTCACCCGCCACGCCCAGATGCTTAGCCAGCGTCGCCGTCAGCTCAGCGGCAGAGCCGTCCGGGTATAAAAAGAGATTATCCAGCTCCGCTACAATAGCGGCCTTCGCACTTGGTGCAGCCCCGTAAGGGTTCTCGTTGGATGCCAGCTTAATGACTTCGCTTAAGCCCAGCTCCTTCTTGACTTCTTCAATCGGCTTCCCCGGCTTGTAGACAGGAAGGTCAACGATATTCGGTTTTGGATTCATGGGTGATCCTCGCTCTCCAAATATTAATTAGGTCTTAATTGTGCCACAAATTCACGAATTTGCAACAGTCCGGCGCTTCTCGTCTGCGGCTGGGACAGCAGGGGAATAACCTCCTCCACCTTGCGGACAATGGCGCTACCGACTACTACACCATCACAGATCTTGGCAAAACGGGATACCTGTTCTCCAGTGGAGATCCCGAATCCCACAGCGACAGGCAGGTCCGTAGACCGGCGCACGGACGCAATGAACTCATCTACTCCGCTGTGGAAGCTTGAGCGTTCCCCGGTTACACCGAGCGAGGATACGCAATAGACAAAGCCGCTGGCGCCGGATACGATCCGGGCAATCCGTTCGCTGGAGGTCGGGGCCACGAGCGGAATGAGATTCACTCCGGCGGCACGGCTGCGTGCACGCATGTCTTCTGATTCCTCAACCGGCAGGTCAGGAATAATCAGCCCGCTGATCTCATGGGTATTCAGCTCCGCAAAAAACGTATCCAGCCCCATCTGCAGCACCGGATTATAATACGTGAACAGGATGAACGGCAGCCCGCTGCCTGCCTGCCGGGCCTTCAGCGCCGTCTCCATGCAGGTGCGCAGATGAACCTTGCTGCGCAGGGCTCTTGCAGACGCCCGCTGGATGACCGGACCGTCGGCCAGCGGATCGGAGTAAGGAACACCAAGCTCCAGGATATCTGCTCCGGCTGCCTCCAGCTCGGCAATAATATCTAGCGTAGTCTCGAGATCAGGATCACCTACGGTAAGGAACGGAATAAGGGCAGTACGGCCTTCCGCCTTCAGCCGGTTAAACGTCAGGTCCATCCGGTTTGTCGTTTCAGTTGTCATTGCTGCTCCGCCCCTTCCGTATAAGCCATAATGGATTCCACATCTTTGTCGCCGCGGCCCGACAGGCAGATCACCACAATATCATCCTTAGTCAGCGTCTTGCCGAGCTTCACCACATGGGCAATGGCATGAGCCGATTCCAGAGCGGGAATAATCCCTTCCGTCACGCAGAGCAGCTTCAGCGCATCCAGCGCTTCCGCATCGGTCACCGGCACATACTGGGCACGGTGAATGTCCTTGAGATAGGAATGCTCTGGCCCAACGCCCGGATAATCAAGTCCGGCCGAGATGGAATGGGCCTCGATGACCTGTCCATGCTCATCCTGCAGCAGATAGCTCAGCGAGCCCTGGAACACGCCATGACTTCCCTTGCTCATGGTTGCGGCATGGAATGGAGTGTCTACGCCTTTACCGGCAGCTTCAACACCAATCATCGCCACCTGCTCATCCTCCATGAACGGGTAGAACATGCCGATAGCATTGCTGCCTCCGCCTACGGCGGCAACCAGCAAATCCGGCAGACGCCCTTCCGCCTCCAGAATCTGGCGGCGGGTCTCATCCCCGATAATCCGCTGGAAGTTGCGGACCATCATCGGATACGGATGGGGACCAACCGCAGAGCCAAGCACATAGAACGTATCTTCCACATTGCTCACCCAGTAGCGGAGCGCCTCATTCCCGGCATCCTTCAGCGTTCTGGAGCCGGAGGTCACCGGAATAACCTCTGCCCCGAGCAGCTTCATGCGGAAGACATTCAGCGCCTGACGGCGGGTATCCTCTTCACCCATGAACACCTTGCATTCCATACCGAGCAAGGCGGCTACCGTAGCTGTCGCTACTCCGTGCTGGCCTGCGCCGGTTTCGGCAATCACCTTGGTTTTACCCATCATTTTGGCCAGGATGCCTTGTCCGATAGCGTTGTTGATCTTGTGGGCGCCGGTATGATTGAGGTCCTCCCGCTTCAGATAGATCTTGGCTTCGCCAAGCTCCTTACTTAGCCGCTCTGCATAATACAGCGGGGTCTCGCGGCCCGAATACTGCTTAAGCAGATAATCGATTTCCTTCTGAAAGGCCGGGTCTGCCGAGAATTTATTGTAAGCCTCTTCCAGCTCAATCAGTGCAGTCATCAAGGTCTCAGGAACGAAGCGGCCTCCAAAAGAACCAAAACGTCCATTTTTGTCCGGTACTTGTATCATGATTGCTTCACCCTTTCTACGAAAGCTGTCATTTTGGCAATGTCCTTACTGCCGTTACTCTCAACTCCGCTGGAGACATCCACGCCATAAGGGGCATAGCCGTCCAGCAGCTCGTTCACATTGTCCGGATGCAAGCCTCCGGCTATAAATAAAGGCAGCGCATGCTTCGCCGCCGCTTGCTGGTATAAGGGAATCTGCTCCCAATCAAATGTATGGCCGGTACCGCCGCGCTCCTGCGGATCATAGGTATCCAGCAGCAGCGCATCAATGGTGCCCGCATAGCTATCCAGCAGAGCTTGAACCTCATCCCCTGCATCAGGATTACGTCCGGCAACCGAAAGGGCCTTCCAGACCTTAACCTGGGGAAAAGCCTCCTTGACCTCCGCGCAGAA
Organism: Paenibacillus sp. FSL M7-0420; assembly: GCF_038002345.1. NCBI lineage: Bacteria > Bacillati > Bacillota > Bacilli > Caryophanales > Paenibacillaceae > Paenibacillus > Paenibacillus sp. FSL M7-0420. The sequence continues at coordinate 4,469,968 of NZ_JBBOCJ010000001.1, forward strand.
CTGCGGGCTCTCTTGTCCATGAAGCTGCACAACATCCAGCGGTACAGCTCTCAGCAGCTCTGCCAGCTCGGACAGGCCGGGGTTAACGAATACGCCCACCGGGCGGGGCGCAGGCTCAGACTTCCAGTTGCCCAGCTCTGCAATCAGCTCCGCAGCCACATCAATAGTAACCCTGCGGCGGCTGGGCGCAAACACCAGGCCCACGTAATCGAGCGGCAAACTATTCATAGATTTTAGCACTTCAACGCCCTGAAGTCCACAGATTTTTACGAGAGTTTCAGTCACGTTGCACACGGTCCTTCCCGGCAGGAAGCGGACCGAGCAGCTGATGGACCGCCTGCTCTACATCCGGCTGGCGCATCAGGTATTCTCCGACCAGCACACCGGTTGCCCGGGTCTTGCGGAGATACGCAATATCCTCCGGACCGGTAATCCCGCTCTCGCTGATTACGGGAAGACCGGCGGGCAGCAAGGCTGCCAGCTCCTCCGTAGCGGAGAGTGAGGTTTCGAACGTCTTGAGATTCCGGTTATTGATGCCCAGCAGAACCCCGGGATGTTCAGCCTTACCCGTAGACAATACCGTCTCCAGTTCAGTGCGGTCATGGACCTCAATCAGGATATCGAGTCCAAGCGCGGCAGCGGAGTCGGTGAACCCGGCGAGCTGCTGCGGGGTCAGAATGGCCGCAATCAGCAGAATCGCATCCGCGCCAAGCAGGCGGGCCTCATAGATCTGCTTCTCATCGATGATGAAGTCCTTGCGCAGCAGCGGAAGCTGCACCGCCTCTCTTACCTGCTGCAGATACACACCGCTGCCCTGAAAATAATCCTTGTCCGTCAGCACGGACAGGCAATCAGCGCCTCCCGCTTCATAGCCCCGGGCAATCGTCACCGGATCAAAATCGGCCCGGATCAGCCCCTTGGACGGCGAGGCCTTCTTCACCTCGGCGATCAGCCCCATCTCCCGGTTCCGGCGTTCAGTCAGAGCGCTGCGGAAGCCTCTGGTAGCAGGCAATGCGGCAATGGAGCGCTCCGCCGCGGCGAGCGAGAATTGCTGGCTTAACGCTTCTACCTCTTTCACTTTCGTGGCAACAATCCGGTCAAGATACATAATCAAGCTCCTTTGTCATCGCTTTTAACTGTTCCAGCTTGCGCAGGGCCGCCC